>NZ_JBIVBW010000016.1:1618-4800 GCF_044746255.1 Curtobacterium sp. NPDC086286 | reverse complement strand
GGAAATAGTTGTGTTGTCAAGTCTTCGGCTTATTAGTACCGGTCAGCTCCACGGGTCGTTAGTCCCCGCTTCCACATCCGGCCTATCAACCCAGTAGTCTGCTGGGAGCCTCTCACACTCAAGGTGCATGGAAATCTCATCTCGAAGACGGCTTCCCGCTTAGATGCTTTCAGCGGTTATCCGGTCCGAACGTAGCTAATCAGCGGTGCCCTTGGCAGAACAACTGACACACCAGAGGTTCGTCCATCCCGGTCCTCTCGTACTAGGGATAGATCTTCTCAAATTTCCAACGCGCGCAGCGGATAGGGACCGAACTGTCTCACGACGTTCTAAACCCAGCTCGCGTACCGCTTTAATGGGCGAACAGCCCAACCCTTGGGACCTACTCCAGCCCCAGGATGCGACGAGCCGACATCGAGGTGCCAAACCATGCCGTCGATATGGACTCTTGGGCAAGATCAGCCTGTTATCCCCGAGGTACCTTTTATCCGTTGAGCGACAGCGCTTCCACAAGCCACTGCCGGATCACTAGTCCCGACTTTCGTCCCTGCTCGACCTGTCAGTCTCACAGTCAAGCTCCCTTGTGCACTTACACTCGCCACCTGATTGCCAACCAGGTTGAGGGAACCTTTGGGCGCCTCCGTTACTCTTTGGGAGGCAACCGCCCCAGTTAAACTACCCACCAGGCACTGTCCATGAACCCGATCAGGGTCCTACGTTAGACATCCAGAGTGACCAGAGTGGTATTTCAACAATGACTCCACGAACACTAGCGTGCCCGCTTCACAGTCTCCCACCTATCCTACACAAGCCACACCGAACACCAATACCAAGCTGTAGTAAAGGTCACGGGGTCTTTCCGTCCTGCTGCGCGTAACGAGCATCTTTACTCGTAGTGCAATTTCGCCGAGTTCGCGGTTGAGACAGCTGGGAAGTCGTTACGCCATTCGTGCAGGTCGGAACTTACCCGACAAGGAATTTCGCTACCTTAGGATGGTTATAGTTACCACCGCCGTTTACTGGGGCTTAAATTCAGAGCTTCGCCCAAAGGCTAACCCTTCCTCTTAACCTTCCAGCACCGGGCAGGCGTCAGTCCGTATACATCGTCTTGCGACTTCGCACGGACCTGTGTTTTTAGTAAACAGTCGCTTCCCACTGGTCTCTGCGGCCTTCAACGCTCAGCGGAGCAAGTCCGCATCACGTGTCCGGCCCCCCTTCTCCCGAAGTTACGGGGGCATTTTGCCGAGTTCCTTAACCACGATTCTCTCGATCTCCTTGGTATTCTCTACCTGACCACCTGAGTCGGTTTCGGGTACGGGCGGCTGCAACCTCGCGTCGATGCTTTTCTCGGCAGCATAGGATCACTGATTTCCCCTTACGGGTACGCGTCGGATCTCAGGCATACAGACGACGGATTTGCCTATCGTCAGCCCTACATCCTTACACCAGGATCACCTTACGGATACCATCGCCTGGCTCAGCTACCTTCCTGCGTCACACCTGTTCATACGCTAACCGCACCAGCATGGGGTCGAGCGTTAGACCGCACGCCATCACCCCGAAGGGATCCGGTCAATGCGGGTTAGGACTCTTAGCACCACTGGATTAGCTTGGGCGGTTGTTCGCCGGTACGGGAATATCAACCCGTTGTCCATCGACTACGCCTGTCGGCCTCGCCTTAGGTCCCGACTTACCCAGGGCGGATTAACCTGGCCCTGGAACCCTTGGTCTTTCGGAGGACGGGTTTCTCACCCGTCTTTCGCTACTCATGCCTGCATTCTCACTCGTGTAGCGTCCACGGCTGGATCACTCCGCCGCTTCACTCGCCACACGACGCTCTCCTACCACTCCGCACGACTGAACCACGAAGGCTTATCGAGTGTGCGAAATCTACAACTTCGGCGGTGTGCTTGAGCCCCGTTACATTGTCGGCGCGGAATCACTTGACCAGTGAGCTATTACGCACTCTTTCAAGGGTGGCTGCTTCTAAGCCAACCTCCTGGTTGTCTATGCAACTCCACATCCTTTCCCACTTAGCACACGCTTAGGGGCCTTAGTTGGTAGTCTGGGTTGTTTCCCTCTCGACGATGAAGCTTATCCCCCACCGTCTCACTGCTGCGCTCTCACTCACCGGCATTCGGAGTTTGGCTGACGTCAGTAACCTGTTGAGGCCCATCGGCCATCCAGTAGCTCTACCTCCGGCGAGAAACACGCAACGCTGCACCTAAATGCATTTCGGAGAGAACCAGCTATCACGAAGTTTGATTGGCCTTTCACCCCTATCCACAGCTCATCCCCTCCATTTTCAACTGAAGTGGGTTCGGTCCTCCACGACGTCTTACCGTCGCTTCAACCTGGCCATGGATAGATCACTTCGCTTCGGGTCTAGGACATGCGACTGAATCGCCCTATTCAGACTCGCTTTCGCTACGGCTGCCCCACACGGGTTAACCTCGCCACATATCACTAACTCGCAGGCTCATTCTTCAAAAGGCACGCCGTCACCCCTACAAGGAGGCTCCGACGGTTTGTAAGCAAACGGTTTCAGGTACTATTTCACTCCCCTCCCGGGGTACTTTTCACCTTTCCCTCACGGTACTTGTCCGCTATCGGTCATCTGGGAGTATTTAGGCTTATCAGGTGGTCCTGACAGATTCACACGGGATTTCTCGGGCCCCGTGCTACTTGGGATACACATCCGGCCATAACACCATTTCGTCTACGGGGCTGGCACCCACTACGGCCCGGCTTTCAAACCGGTTCGACTATGATGCGCTGTAACCGCCCCAGTCCGGCAGAACTGAGCGACGTGTCCCACAACCCCGACCATGCAACGCCCGCCGGCTATCACACATGATCGGTTTAGCCTCATCCGCTTTCGCTCGCCACTACTCACGGAATCACATGTTGTTTTCTCTTCCTGTGGGTACTGAGATGTTTCACTTCCCCACGTTCCCTCTACCCGCCCTATATATTCAGGCGGGAGTCACCAGGTCACAAAAGCGCCCAGCGGGGTTTCCCCATTCGGAAATCCTCGGCTCACAGCTCGATTATCAGCTCCCCGAGGCTTATCGCAGATTTCTACGTCCTTCTTCGGCTCCAGATGCCAAGGCATCCACCGTTTGCTCTTAGAAACTTGACCACAAAGATTAAAATTGCGATCGACTCGAACAATCACCAAA
>NZ_JBIVBW010000016.1:0-1521 GCF_044746255.1 Curtobacterium sp. NPDC086286 | reverse complement strand
ACCGCTCACCCCCAACCCGTTCCAACCCGAACCACGAAGGCCCCGGCGTACTGAGGTCAGAAGCTGCGCTCCCGACTGCACTGTCAATGTTCCACCCATGAGCTACCGGCGAGAACGTTCGTCTCGATCCGGCGCCTGGACCCACCGTCCCCCGAAGGACACGACGAGCCAGATGCTCCTTAGAAAGGAGGTGATCCAGCCGCACCTTCCGGTACGGCTACCTTGTTACGACTTAGTCCTAATCACCGATCCCACCTTCGACGGCTCCTTCCACAAGGGTTAGGCCACCGGCTTCGGGTGTTACCGACTTTCATGACTTGACGGGCGGTGTGTACAAGGCCCGGGAACGTATTCACCGCAGCGTTGCTGATCTGCGATTACTAGCGACTCCGACTTCATGAGGTCGAGTTGCAGACCTCAATCCGAACTGAGACCGGCTTTTTGGGATTCGCTCCACCTTACGGTATCGCAGCCCTTTGTACCGGCCATTGTAGCATGCGTGAAGCCCAAGACATAAGGGGCATGATGATTTGACGTCATCCCCACCTTCCTCCGAGTTGACCCCGGCAGTCTCCTATGAGTCCCCGCCATAACGCGCTGGCAACATAGAACGAGGGTTGCGCTCGTTGCGGGACTTAACCCAACATCTCACGACACGAGCTGACGACAACCATGCACCACCTGTACACCGACCACAAGGGGGCGACCATCTCTGGCCGTTTCCGGTGTATGTCAAGCCTTGGTAAGGTTCTTCGCGTTGCATCGAATTAATCCGCATGCTCCGCCGCTTGTGCGGGCCCCCGTCAATTCCTTTGAGTTTTAGCCTTGCGGCCGTACTCCCCAGGCGGGGCGCTTAATGCGTTAGCTACGACACAGAAACCGTGGAAAGGTCCCTACATCTAGCGCCCAACGTTTACGGCGTGGACTACCAGGGTATCTAATCCTGTTCGCTCCCCACGCTTTCGCTCCTCAGCGTCAGTTACGGCCCAGAGATCTGCCTTCGCCATCGGTGTTCCTCCTGATATCTGCGCATTCCACCGCTACACCAGGAATTCCAATCTCCCCTACCGCACTCTAGTCTGCCCGTACCCACTGCAAGCCCGAGGTTGAGCCTCGGGATTTCACAGCAGACGCGACAAACCGCCTACGAGCTCTTTACGCCCAATAATTCCGGACAACGCTTGCACCCTACGTATTACCGCGGCTGCTGGCACGTAGTTAGCCGGTGCTTTTTCTGCAGGTACCGTCACTTTCGCTTCTTCCCTACTAAAAGAGGTTTACAACCCGAAGGCCGTCATCCCTCACGCGGCGTTGCTGCATCAGGCTTTCGCCCATTGTGCAATATTCCCCACTGCTGCCTCCCGTAGGAGTCTGGGCCGTGTCTCAGTCCCAGTGTGGCCGGTCACCCTCTCAGGCCGGCTACCCGTCGTCGCCTTGGTGAGCCATTACCTCACCAACAAGCTGATAGGCCGCGAGTCCATCCCCAACCAAAAAATCTTTCCACCACCAGACCATGCGGCC
>NZ_JBIVBW010000015.1:0-12204 GCF_044746255.1 Curtobacterium sp. NPDC086286 | reverse complement strand
GACTGGACCTTCACCACCGGCGGCACATACACCACCGACAGTGTCACCTGGAAGTTCACCTCCGGCACCGACACCATCACCCACACCTTCACCGGCAAGTAGCGGTCAGCCGCAGGCACTGCGCCAGAGGGGCCCGTCGACCATCACGGTCGGCGGGCCCCTCTGTACGGTGCGAGACCGTGCTCAGCCGATGAAGGCGCCGGACCCGTAGTCGTCGTAGTTCGAGTACGAGCTCCCCATCGAGGCGAACGCGAACAGCCCGATGATCCAGAGGATCCACACACCGGTCATCACCCAGCCGGCGATGACACCGGTGAGTGCCAGGGCGCGCCCGCTCTCACCGGTCTGCTTGATGCGGCCGAGGGCGAGGTGGCCGAGGATCGCGCCGGCGGGACCGAGCAGGATCGCCATGAAGAACAGCGGGATGGCCCCGAGGCCGAACACGATGGACAGGATCGCCAGCGTGTTGGTCTTCGGGCGCTGCGCGTAGGGCTGGTAGCCCGCGGCCGCGTAGGGGTTCTGCTGGCCCGGGGCGGCGTACGGGTTCTGCTGGCCGGGGGCCGCGTACGGGTTCTGCGGCGCGGCGTAGGGGTTCTGCTGCTGCTGCGCGCCGTAGGGGTTCTGCGGCTGCTGCGCGGCGTACGGGTTCTGCGGCTGCTGCGGCGCCGCGTACGGGTTCTGCGGTGCGGCGTAGGGGTTCGAACCCTGCGGGGCGCCGTAACCCGGGTGCGCCTGCTGTCCGGACTGCCCCCACGGGTCGTTCGGCGCTGCCGCCGGTGCCTCGGGAGCGGACGCGCCGTACTGCTGCGGCTGCCCGGACTCGGGCTGGGCCGCACTCGACGGCACCGACGATGCGTTGCTGTCCGGCGTCTCGCCCGGCTTCGGCCACTGGTTCTGATCGGACACCGTCCACCCCTCTCGGCGCCACGGTCGTCGGCGCCTCATGTGAATCCTCCCACAGACACTCCCCTGCGGGCCGGACGCGAGCACGACGCAGACCGGACGCGGAACGGCGTCGGCCCGCGAGCGTCAGACCTGGACGGTCGTCACCGGCAGCGTCGAGTCCGCCGCGATCCCGAGGTCGCTCGGCGCGTGCCCCTCGGCGACGAGCCGGGCGCCGATCGCCGCGATCATCGCCCCGTTGTCCGTGCAGAGGTCGAACGGCGGGATGCGGAGCTCGACACCGGCCGCAGCACAGCGCTCCTCGGCGACGGCCCGCAGCCGGGCGTTCGCCACGACGCCGCCGCCGAGCAGGAGCCGGTGCACGCCGGTGTCCGCGCACGCACGCAGCGCTTTCGTGAGGAGCACGTCGACCACGGCCTCGCGGAAGCTGGCGGCGACGTCGGCCACGGGGACCTCGCGCCCCTCGTCACGGCAGCGCTCGACCCACCGGGCGACGGCGGTCTTCAGTCCGGAGAACGAGAAGTCGTAGCGGTGCGCGGCCATGTCCTTCGGCAGCGTCAAGCCGCGGGGGAAACGGATCGCGGTGGGGTCGCCGTCCGCCGCGGCCTTGTCGATCTGCGGGCCGCCGGGGTACGGCAGCCCCAGGAGCCGCGCGACCTTGTCGAACGCCTCGCCCGCGGCGTCGTCGATCGTCTCGCCGAGCAGTTCCACGTCGCCGACGAGGTCCTGCACGAGCAGCAGCGACGTGTGCCCGCCGGACACCAGGAGCGCCACCGTCGGCAGGTCGATCTCGGACCCGTCCGACCGGAGGACGTCGGCGCCGACGTGCCCGACCAGGTGGTTCACGCCGTACAACGGCTTGCCCGTCGCCACCGCGAGGGCCTTCGCGGCGCCGACCCCGACCATGAGCGCCCCCGCGAGGCCCGGCCCCGCGGTCACCGCCACGGCGTCGAGCTCGTCGAGGGTGACGCCGGCCTGCTCGAGCGCAGCGGTCAGCGTCGGGGTCATCGCCTCGAGGTGGGCCCGTGCGGCGACCTCGGGGACGACGCCGCCGTACCGCGCGTGCTCCTCCATGCTCGACGCGATGACGTTCGCGAGCAGGGTGTTGCCACGCACGATCCCGACACCGGTCTCGTCGCAGCTCGTCTCGATGCCGAGCACGAGTGGTTCAGCCATCGAGGGCCTCCTGTCCGATGGGGCCGACGCCGGACGGGCCGACGCCGGACGGCCCGACGCCGGACGGCCCGACGCTGGGAGCCGTCACGAGCTCCGCCCGCATCACCCACGCGTCCACACCGTCGGGCTGGTAGTAGCGGGGGCGGACGGCGATCCGCTCGAACCCGAACGCCGTGTACATCGCCTGGGCCACGGGGTTGTCGGCGCGCACCTCGAGGAAGACCTCGTGCACGCCACGCCGCCGCGCCTCGTCGAGGAGCTCGGTGAAGAGCACCCGACCGAGGCCCTTCCCCCGCTGGTCCGCCGCGACCGCGATCGTCTGGACGTCCGCCACGGGGTTGCCCGCCAACGAGGAGAGCCCGGCGTACCCGACGATCGTCGGCGCCCCGCCCTCGGTCGTCTCGACGACGACGTAGTACCCGTGCGGCGAGTACAGCTCGCCGGACATCTGCGACGCCGACCAGGCATCGGTCGGGAACGACGCGTGCTCCAGCCACATCACGTCGTCGAGGTCCTGCGGGTGGGCGCGCCGCAGGCGCAACCCGTCGGGCAGCGTCACTGCTTCACCCGCTTGGGCGCACCCGGCATCGTGACGTCCGGATCGCGGAGGTAGAGAGGCGCGTCCTCGGCGAAGGGCGCGCCGGAGGTGAGCCGGTCTGCGGCGAGCGCGCCGAGCCTCCAGGCCGGGATGGACAGGGCCGTCACGCGGTTCCAGCCCACGGCGTCAGGCCAGGAGGCGCGGATCGCCTCGTCGAGGTCTGCCGGCTTGGCGAGTCCGGGACCTGCGACGCGCGTGCCGGTCTGGCCGTAGGCGCTCCAGTAGACCTCGCGCCGACGCGCGTCCGTCAGGACGACGAACGGACCGGGTCCGTCCTGGTCGGCCGCGACCGCGTCGTGGCTGACCAGCGGGAGGACGGGGACGCCGCGTGCCGCGGCGAAGGTGCGGGCTGCGGCGATGCCGACGCGGAGGCCGGTGAACGGCCCCGGCCCCATGCCGGCGACGACGCCCGTGACGTCGGCGGGGGTGATGCCGGCCTCGTCGAGGACCTCGGCGAGGAACGGGCCGATGACCTCGGCGTGGCGGCGGCTGTCCTCGGTGCTGCGGGTCGCGAGGGCCTGCCCGCTGCCCGGGTCGACGACGGCGACCGAGGTTCCGGCGGAGGTGTCGATCGCGAGCAGCACGGTCCCATCGTAAGCGGCGGCGCGGTTGCTCGATGCCGATCGAGCGCCACTCCGGTGGCGGTCCCGGTCAGTGCTCGTCGTCCCGGACGACCGCACGCCGGACACCCTCGACGGCAGCGGCGACTCCTCGTTCGCGGACCGCCGCGTCCTCGTGCTCGGACTCGTGCACGAAGACGGTGGCACCGCGGCGCGCTCCGCAGAAGTCGACGACGCCGTGCTCGAGCTGGGTCTGCAGCGCCTCGCGGTACCCGTGCCGGTCGTAGACACCGGCATCGTCCCCGGCGACGGGCACGAGGTGGACGGTGAGCCGACCGAGGTTCCGGCGCATGCCCTCGTCGCCGCCGACGTCGAACGCCCACCCGTTCACGAAGACGCGGTCGATCCACCCCTTCAGCAGCGCCGGCAGCGACCACCACCAGACGGGGAACACCAGGACGAGGTCGGTGGCCCGGTCGATGCGCTGCTGTTCGGCGGCGACGTCCGTCGGGGCGTCCTCGCCGGTCCGGTAGGTGTAGCGGTCGGCGAGGGTGAAGCGCGGGTCGAAGCCCTCGGCGGCGAGGTCGGCGATCTCCGCCGTCCCCTCGGGCAACGTGCCCCGCAGTCGTTGCGCGACGTGGTGGGTCAAGGAGTCGGGGTCGGGGTGGGCGGTCACGATGAGCGTCGGCACACTGCATCTTCGCGAGGGCGGCTGGACGGCAGCAGGACCGCAGGGTCAGAGGACGGCGTCCGCCCAGCGCGGGCCGGAGGCGGTGACGACCACACGGCGCGGCTCGTCGGGGACGTCGTCCGGGTCGAGGTCGTCCGGGGTGCTGTCGTCACCGGCGACCGAGTCGTCGGCACCGGTCGCGCGGACGATCTCGACGTCGAGGACGCTGTCCGAGATGCCGTCGACGAACCCACGCCCCCACTCGACGACGACGATCGAGGCGTCCCAGTCGAGGTCGAGGTCGTCGAGCTCCACCGGGTCGGACAGCCGGTAGGCGTCGACGTGCACCAGGTCCGGCCCGGCCGAGGTCGGGTGTGTCCGGGCGAGGACGAACGTCGGGCTCGAGACCTGCCCGCGGGCGCCGAGCGCTGCGCCGAGCCCCCGGGTCAGGGTGGTCTTGCCAGCGCCGAGCGGACCGGTCAGGACGACGAGGTCACCGGCACGGAGGACGGCCGCGAGCCGGGCACCGAGTGCACCCATCTCCTCGGTGGTCCGGGCGGTGGTGTCGAGCAGCACGTGGGAGTCGGTCACCGTTCGCCCCGGAGGTACTCGGCGACGTGGCCCTCGACCCGGTGCCCTTCGTAGACGCGCGGCACCCGGGTGCCGATCCGGCAGACGATCTCCTCGCCGATGGTGCCGAGCGCGTCGCCCCACTCGAGGACCGTCATCTCGTCGTGCTCACCCGTGCCGAACAGCACGACGGTGTCACCGACCCGGACGTCGTCGTCGCCGACGTCCACGAGGAACTGGTCCATCGCGACGCGACCGGCGATCGGGTAGCGCGTGCCGCCGATCGCGACCTCGATGCGGCCCTGCGCCAACCGCGGGACGCCGTCCGCGTAGCCGACCGGGACGAGCGCGAGGGTGGTCTCGGCGGTGGTGCGGTACGTGTAGTCGTACGAGACACCGGTGTCGACGGGCACGCGCTTCGTCTTCGCGACCGACGCGGTCAGGGTCATCACGGGCTCGAGGCCGAGGTCGGCCGCCGAGACGCCGTCGGCACCGGGGATGCCGAACAGGTTCGCGCCCATCCGGACCATGTCCTTGCGGAACTCCTTGCGCTCGAGCCCGGCGAGCGAGGCGGCGACGTGCTCCGTCGGGATGTCGAGGCCGAGGTCGTCGGCCTGCTCGACCGCGTCGTCGAAGAGCGCCACGGCGGAGGCGTCCTCGTCGTCGGAGGACTCGGCGAGGTGCGTGTAGGCGGCCACGACCTCGATGCGCCCGTCACGCTGGGCGTCGCGGGCGAGGGCCACGAGGGCGGGCCAGTCGTCCGGCGTCGAACCGTCGCGGTGCAGGCCGGAGTCGAAGCCGAGGTGCACCCGGGCGGGACGCTGGTCGACGGCGTCGATCACCCGCTGCAGCTCCGGCACGTTCGAGACGCCGAGGTCGACGGCGGAGTCGATCGCGTCGCGGAAGTCCAGCGCGGGGTCGTGCTGCCACGTGAAGAGGTGGACGTCCTCGCCGACGCCGATCGACCGCAGACGCAGGGCAGCGGGGACCGTGAGCACGCCGATCCACCGGATGCCCGCGTCCACCGCGGCGAGGGCGATCGGCTCGAGGCCGTGCCCGTAGGCGTCGGCCTTCATGATCGCCATGAGCTCGACCGGGTCCATCCACTCGCGCACCAGGTCGAGGTTGGCGCGGTAGGCGTCGAGGTCGATCTGGGCTCGGCGCAGCGGCGCGTTCACGAGGTCCTCCGTTCGACGCTGCGGCCGACCCGGGCGACCACCTCGTAGTTGATCGTGCCGACTGCGGCGGCCCAGTCCTCGACCGCGGGGTCGCCGTTCGCCGGGTCGCCCCAGAGCACGGCCTCGTCGCCGATCCGGACGTCGGCGTCGCCGATGTCGACGTGCATGGCGTTCATCGCCACGCGACCGACGACCGGGAAGGTGCGGTCGCCGATCCGCACCGAGACGCGGTTGCCGAAGTCGCGGTCGAAGCCGTCCGCGTACCCGAGCCCGATCACCGCGAGCCGGGTGTCCGTCGTCGCACGCCAGGTGTAGCCGTAGCTGACGCCCTCGCCAGCTCGCACCGGGACCGTCCGGAGGACCGCGGCGGTCACGCGCATCGCGGGGCGGAGCCCGAGGTCGGCCGAGGTGCGGTCGGGGAACGGGCTGAGGCCGTACAGCGCGAGGCCGACCCGGGCGACGTCGTGCCGGGTCTCCGCGACTGCGAGGCTCGCGGCGCTGGCGGCGAGGTGCACCATGTCGGGAACGATGCCGTTCGCAGCGAGACCGTCGAGCGCCCGCTGGAGGGCGGCGTCCTGGTCGAGGTCGTCGGCGCGGGAGGCGTTCGCCAGGTGCGACATCAGGCCTTCGATGCGGGTGCGGTTGCCGCTGCGGGCAAGGCGACCGGCGGTGGCGAAGAGCTCGGACCACTCGGACTCGACCGCGCCGTTGCGGCTCAGGCCGGTGTCGACGCAGATGTGCACCGCGGGGACCTCGGAGTCGGCGGCGGCGGAGAGCTGGTCGACGCTCGAGACCGCCGGGGTGATGCCGTACTGCGCGGCGCGACGGAAGTCCTCGTCGGGGGCGTGCAGCCACGCCAGGATCCGGACACCCTCGTCGATGCCGGCGTGGCGGAGGGCGATCCCCTCGTCGATGTCCGCGACGCCGAGCCACTCCGCGCCGGCGTCCACGAAGGCCTGCGCGGACTCCGCTGCGCCGTGGCCGTAGCCGTTGGCCTTGACGACCGCGATGACGCCGGACGGTGCCACCTGTTCGGCGACGGTCGCGTAGTTGGCGATCAGCGCCTCCCGATCGACCGTGATGCCGGTGAACGCGCTCACCTGTATGCCCCTGTTCCTTCGAGGACCACGAACGCCGTCGCGATCCCTCCGTCGTGCGAGAGCGAGAGGTGCACGCTCGTCACCCCGCGCCCGTCCGCCACCTGGCGCGCCCCCTGGCGCAGCGTCAGCGACGGGTTCCGCTGGTCGTCGGAGACGACCTCGAGGTCCTGCCAGCTCAGCCCGGCGCTCGACCCGAACGCCTTGATCAGCGCTTCCTTCGCCGCGAACCGCGCGGCCAGCGACGCGATCGGTCGCGGTTCCCCGTCGCGGACGAGCTCCGACGGGGTGAAGAGGCGCGTGCGCATCGCGGGCGTCCGGTCGAGCACCCGCTCGAACCGTTCCAGGTCGACCACGTCGACACCGATGCCGATGATCATCGTGCGACTACTCGACGGTGACCGACTTCGCGAGGTTGCGCGGCTGGTCGACGTCGAGGCCCTTGGCCGCGGCGAGCTCCATGCCGAACATGTGCAGCGGTGCGACCGCGAGCAGCGGCTCGAACAGCGGCGTCGCGAGCGGGATGCGCAGCACCTCGTCGGCGAAGGGCAGCACGGCGGCGTCGCCCTCTTCCGCGATCGCGATCACCCGGGCGCCGCGGGCGCGGATCTCCTGGATGTTCGAGACGACCTTGGGGTGCAGCGACCGCGGGTCGCGCGGCGACGGGACGATCACGAAGACGATCTGCCCCGGCTCGATCAGGGCGATCGGGCCGTGCTTGAGCTCACCGGCGGCGAAGCCCTCGGCGTGGATGTAGGCGAGTTCCTTGAGCTTGAGGGCACCCTCGAGCGCGATCGGGTAGCCGACGTGGCGGCCGAGGAAGAGGACGCTCCGGGTGTCGGCCATCCAGCGGGCGAGGTCCTTGATGCCGGACGCGTCGTCGATGGTCTGCTGCAGCTTCGGTGCGAGCCCCTCGAGCTCCGCGACCTGCTCGGCGATCTGCTCGGCCGTGAGCGTGCCCCGCAGCGTGGCGAGGTGCAGCCCGAGCAGGTAGAGCGCGACGCCCTGCGCGATGAACGCCTTGGTCGACGCGACGGCGACCTCGGGCCCGGCGTGCGTGTAGATCACGGCGTCGGACTCACGGGGGATCGTGGCGCCCTGGGTGTTGCAGATCGACAGGACTTGGGCGCCCTGCTCGCGGGCGTACTTCACGGCCATGAGCGTGTCCATGGTCTCGCCGGACTGGCTGATCGAGACGACCAGCGTGCGGTCGTTCAGCACCGGGTCGCGGTAGCGGAACTCGTGCGCGAGCTCGACCTCGACCGGGACGCGGGCCCACTGCTCGATCGCGTACTTGCCGAGGATGCCGGCGTAGGCCGCGGTGCCGCAGGCGATGACGATGACCCGGTCGACCTGCGCGAGGCGGTCGGCGATCGGGTCGAGGTCCGTCAGCGTCACGGCACCGTCGTGCACGCGGCCGAGGATGGTCTTGGCGACGGCCTCGGGCTCCTCGCTGATCTCCTTCGCCATGAACGAGGTCCAGCCGCCCTTGTCGGCCGCGGAGGCGTCCCAGTTCACCTCGAACTCGCTCGGCGATGCCGGGGTGCCGTCGAAGTGGATGACGTCGACGCCGTCGGGGCGGATCGTGGCGATCTCGTCCTGCCCGATGGCGAGGGCGCGCTGCGTGTAGGCCACGAACGCGGCCACGTCGGAGCCCATGAAGTTCTCGCCGTCGCCGAGGCCGACCACGAGGGGGGAGTTGCGACGGGCGCCGACGACCACACCGGGCTGGTCGGCGTGCACGACGAGGAGCGTGAACGCCCCTTCGAGCCGCTGCACGGCCTGCTGCATGGCGGCGGTCAGGTCACCCGTCGCGCGGAACGACCGGGCGACGAGGTGTGCCGCGACCTCGGAGTCGGTCTCGCTGAGGAACGCGACGCCCTCGGCCTCGAGCTCGGCGCGGAGCTCGGAGAAGTTCTCGATGATGCCGTTGTGGATGAGGGCGAGCTTGCCGCCGTCGGCCAGGTGCGGGTGCGCGTTGCCGTCGGTCGGGCCACCGTGGGTCGCCCAGCGCGTGTGGCCAATGCCCGTCCCGCCGTCGGCGATGGGGTGCGATTCCAGCTCGTCCACGAGGGCCTGGAGCTTGCCCGCCTTCTTCGCGGACGCGAGCTCGTGCGACCCGTCCACGACGGCGATGCCCGCCGAGTCGTAGCCGCGGTACTCGAGCCGACGGAGACCACCGAGGAGGACGTCCTGGCTGCTGTTGCTGCCGACGTAGCCGACGATTCCACACATGGGGACGATCCTACGGTCTGGCTGGACGACGACCCTGCGAACCAGCAGGGCTGGGGATAACGTTTGGGACATGGGACGCTTCGACGACATCGCGATCACGACGCTGCACGGTGAGGACACCACGTTCGGGGCGTTCGCGGACAAGGCGGTGCTCGTCGTGAACGTCGCGTCGCGCTGTGGCCTCGCTCCGCAGTACGAGCAGCTCGAGGCGCTCCAGAAGGAGTACGGGCCCCGCGGCTTCACGGTCCTGGGCTTCCCGAGCAACCAGTTCCTGCAGGAGCTCGGCTCGTCCAAGGCGATCGACGAGTACTGCTCCACCACGTGGGGCGTCACCTTCCCGATGTCCGAGAAGGTCAAGGTGAACGGCAAGAGCGCCCACCCGCTCTACCAGGCGCTCAAGGAGACCCCGGACGCCGACGGCAAGGCCGGGCGGGTCACGTGGAACTTCGAGAAGTTCCTGGTCGCCCCGGACGGCACGGTCACGCGGTTCCGCCCGACGACGAAGCCGGATGCGCCGCAGGTGATCGCTGCGATCGAGGCGGCGCTGCCGGTCTGATCGCGAAGGCCGATCGAGAGTGATCGCGATCGCTATGTTCCAAGCATCACCCGTCTGCAATATGTCATATTGAACATCCGTACACGAAGGATGTTCCATGTTCCCCAACTCCATCCGGGCCTGCTCGATCGGCGCACTCGGCCTCGCTCTGATCGTCGCGCCCGTCATCGTCCCGGCCACGGCGCACGCCTCGCCCCACCGGCTCGATGTCGCTTCCAGCGCCGCTCCGGTGCCGTTCTCGATCACCTCCGGCACGAAGTACATCAAGGGTGAGCCGTTCTCGATCACCGGCACCGGCCCGCGGTCCAGCACCATTCAAGTTGCCTCCGACGATCCTGGCTTCCCGAGGGGCGCCGAGACCGACGCGGCCGGGAAGTGGTCGTACCCTCTGACGGATTTCGCGACTCGGAACGAGAGCCTCACCTTCGACTTCCGTACCATCGACGACGAATTCGAGCGGATCACCTTCTCCGTCGACCGCGACGACAAGGCCGTACCGCTCTCGATCACGTCGGGCACGAAGTACATCCGTGGCGAAGCGTTCACCATCACCGGCACCGGGCCTCGATCCAGCACCGTCGAGATCATCTCCGCCGAGACCGGTTTCAGCCGCACCGTGAAGACCGACGCCGACGGGAACTGGTCCTACCAGCTCAACGACTCCGCCACGCGGAACGACAGCCTCACCTACCACTTCCGCACCCACCTCGGCGAGTTCGAGACCATCACCTTCACCGTCGACCCCGACAACGAACCCGTCCCCTTCGCCATCACCTCCGGCACGACGTACATCAAGGGCGAACCGTTCACCGTCACCGGCACCGGGCCCCGATCGAACGCCATCGAGATCATCTCCGCCGAGACCGGTTTCAGCCGCACCGCGAAGACCGACGCCGACGGGAAGTGGGCCCACGAGCTCAACGACTCCGCCACGCGGAAAGACAGCCTCACCTACCACTTCCGCAGCCACCTCGGTGCGTTCGAGACCGTCACCTTCACCGTCGACCCCGACAACGAACCCGTCCCCTTCGCCGTCACCTCCGGCACGACGTACATCAAGGGCGAACCGTTCATGGTGACCGGAACCGCGCCACGCTCCAGCAAGCTCGAGGTCGTCTCCGCGGCCGGATTCGCCACCCTGGTCGACACCTCGACTGACGGCAAGTGGTCCTACATGCTCAACGAGTACGCAACGAACGCTGACGGCCTCGCCCTTCGCTTCCGGACGCACCTGGGCGAGTTCAAGGAGATCGCGTTCACCGCCGACCCCGACCAGCGGGCGGTCCCGCTGGCCGTCACCTCCGGAGTGACGTACACGCGTGGCGAGCCGTTCACCCTCACCGGTACCGCGCCACGGAACACCGGTGTCGCCATCAGCGTGCCGAGGGGCAGCGCCACTGCCGAGACCGATGCCGACGGCAACTGGTCGTACACGCTCGACGCGGAGCTCACGGACACCGACTCGATCGCGGTCGGTCTCGACAACCACCTCGGCGAGCACGAGAGTGTCACCCTGCAGGCCGATCCCGACGCACTCGCTGTCACGTCGGGCCGGTCGTACACGAAGGGCGAGCCGTTGACGGTCACCGGCACGGGCCCACGCTCCACTCCGCTCGAGATCTCGATCTCCGGTGGCGTCCCCGCGGTGATCGGGATCCGCGCGGACGGGACCTGGGCGTACGAGCTGGGTGCCCGCGCGACCGACGTCGACGAGCTCGTCCTCGGACTCCGACCGAACAGTGGCGACGCCAAGACCGTCATGCTCGCGGGGAAGCCGAGCACCAAGCCCGTCCCCTTCGCAGTCACCTCCGGTACGGAGTACGTGCAGGGAGAGCCCTTCACGATCACTGGTACCGGACCCCGCTCGAGCACGATCGACGTCTTCCCCGAGTACCTCGAGCTCACGAGGAACACGAAGACCGATGCGGACGGCAAGTGGTCGTACCAGCTCAACGAGTACTTGACTCGCTTCGACAGCCTGACGTTCGGCTTCCGCACGGTCGCTGGTGAGCACCAGACGATCACCTTCACGCCGGACCCCGACCAGAAGGCAGTGCCCTTCGCGATCACGTCCGACACGACCTACGGCAAGGGCGACGCCTTCACGATCACCGGGACCGCACCGCGCTCGACGACGCTCGAGATCACCAACGAGCACGGTGTCACGAAGAGCGTCGCGACCGGCGCCGACGGCACGTGGAAACACACTCTCAACGAGTCCGCGACGAACCGCGACCGCTTCACGTTGCGATTCCGCACCCACCTCGACCACTTCGAGTCGGTCACTTTCACTGCCGATCCGGCCAAACAACCCGCACCAGTGGTGATCACGTCAGGAACGACGTACACGAAGGGCGAAGCGTTCACCATCGCCGGCACCGCCAAGCCAAAGGCCGAGATCGGTGTGCGCATCGCGCTGATCGGCCCGATCGACCCGGTGACGGCCGATGCCGCCGGCAAGTGGTCCCTGGCGATCACCGCCGACCAGGCGAAGGAGGACCGCCTGGCCCTCGTGCTGACCGCGAACGGCAGCGACCAACGGCACGAGTTCACGGCGCGGGACGAAGCGACCGAGCCCGCGCTCCGGCTCACGTCCCCCACCGAGTACACCAAGGGACAGAAGATCACCGTCACCGGCAAGAACACCCCCGGCAAGACCGT
>NZ_JBIVBW010000014.1:7402-34071 GCF_044746255.1 Curtobacterium sp. NPDC086286 | reverse complement strand
GCGCGGGTGGGGGGGGGCCCGGGGGGGGGGGGGGGTGGGTCCCCCGTACTGACGGGGCCCGGCCCGCCTGTGGTTAACGGGCTCGTCCCGGGGGGGCCCCCCCGGGGGGGGGGGGGGGGGGCCCCCCCCCCCCCCGCCTCCTGGACGGTGGTGACGCTGGCGCGTCAGGCCTTGGCGTCGACCGTGTCGCCCTCGGCCGTGATGCCCATCTCCTCGAGGGAGCGGCCCTTGGTCTCCGGGATCTTCGCGATGACGAAGAAGAGGGAGAGCAGGGCGAACAGCGCGTAGATGCCGTAGGTCACGGTCAGGTTGAAGCCGGACAGGACGGGGAACGTGATGGTGACGAGGAAGTTCGCGATCCAGTTCGCCGCGGACCCGATGCCGAGTGCCGTCGCACGGATGCGGTTCGGGAACATCTCACCGAGCAGGACCCACATGAGCGGACCCCAGGTTGCGCCGAACGACACGACGAAGAGGTTCGCGAAGATCAGCGCGATGACGCCCCACGCACCGGGGAGGTTCGGTTCGCCGTTCACGATCGTCGCCTGCGAGAACGCGATCGCGACCATGAGCAGCGACACGAACATGCCCGTCGAACCCGCGATGAGCAGCGGCTTCCGGCCGAGCTTGTCCACCGTGAAGATCGCGATGAAGGTGACGGCGACGTTCACGACCGAGGTGATGGTCGAGATGAGGAAGGACTGGTCCTCCTTGAAGCCGACCGCCTGCCAGAGCGTCGTCGAGTAGTAGAAGATCACGTTGATGCCGACGAACTGCTGCAGCACCGCGAGGATGATGCCGACCCAGACGATCGGCTGGAGCCCGAAGCGGTTGCCCCGGATGGAGCCCTTCTTCTCGCTGGCCTCCTTCTTGATGCCGTCCTGGATCTCCTCGAGGCTGGTGTTCACCGTGTCGCGCGGCACGATCTTGCCCATCACCTCGCGCGCGTCGTCCGTCCTGCCCTTGGCGAGGAGGAAGCGCGGCGATTCGGGGAGCGTGATGGCGAGGACGCCGTACACGATCGAGGGGATCACGCCGACCAGGAACATCCAGCGCCACGCGGCGAGGCCGAGCACCTGCTCCGAGGCGCCGCCGGCGGTCACCGCGAAGAGCTGGTCGGACAGGAGCGCGGCGAAGATACCGAGCGTGATCGCGAGCTGCTGGAACGAGGCCAGGCGACCGCGGATGGCCTTCGGCGAGACCTCGGAGATGTACGCCGGCGCGATGACCGACGCGGTGCCGATGCCCAGACCGCCGACGAGGCGCCAGATCACGAGGTCCCAGGTGGCGAACGCGAACGCGCTGCCGATCGAGCTCACGAAGAACAGGACGGCGGCCCAGAACATGACGCGCGTGCGACCCCAGCGGTCCGCGAGGCGGCCGGCGAAGTAGGCGCCGAACGCGCAGCCGATGAGCGCCGAGGCCACGGCGAAGCCGCTCGCGGCCTCGGACAGGCCGAACTCGCCCTTGATTGCCTCGACCGCACCGTTGATGACGGACGAGTCGAATCCGAAGAGGAAGCCGCCGACCGCTGCCGCGATGGCGAACAGCGTGACCTTCCCCTTGAAGGCACGGTCTTCGCCGTGCTGCGTTGTCGCGTTCGACACGATGCTCCAGGTTTCCCGCCGCCGTGCGGGATGCTGCACGGTGCCCCGGCGGTCGGCTGGTTCGCCGTCCGAGCGGCGTTGCGTGTTCCGGAGCGGCCCCGACTGTACTCCCGGATCGGGCGCGGGGGCCAACCGGGCGCGCGGGCGGCGGGTGGGCGGTGGGATCCACGAGTCTTTCGACATTCCGCGCGTCGAACCGCTGGTGGAGTGTCGCATTGCTCGTCCGGATCGCTCCCGCTTCCCCTCCACGGTCCAGGAGGCGCGGGTCACCGTCCACAGGACGGGTCGCCTTCGGCGCGATCGGCGCCACGCAACGCGATGCTGGGCGGATGTCGTTCCGTCACCCGGGTCCAGTCGTCGTCGCGTTCCTGCTGCTCCTGTGCCCACTGCAGCACGGGATCGACTCCCGTGCGACCGGGTCACCCATCGCCACGTCATCGCCGGTCCGGAACGACGTCGCCCGTGACCGCCCGACGCCTGCGACGGCGGAGGCACCGTGGGTGTGGCCGACCGGCAGCCGGGTGGTCGGCCGGCCGTGGGAGGCCCCGGCGGACGACTACGCAGCGGGCCACCGCGGGGTCGACGTCGCGGCACCGCTCGAGACCGCGGTGGTGGCCGTCGACGACGGGACGGTGACGTTCGCCGGGCAGGTCGCCGGACGCGGGGTCGTGACGATCGACCACGGCGGCGGGCTCCGGAGCACGGTGGACTCCGTCGCACCCAGGGTCGCGACGGGCGACACCGTGGCGCAGGGTGACGCGGTGGGCGCGGTGTCGGTCGGTCACTGTCCGGCAGCGGACCCGTGCCTGCACCTGGGCGCACGGCTCGACGACCGGTACGTCGATCCGACGCCGTACCTGCCCGCGGCGGCGTGGCCGGTGCTGCTGCCCGAGGCCGCCTGGACGGGGTGAGTCCGGTCAGGCGCGGGGGTGGGCCGTGCGGTAGACCTCGCGCAGCCGTGCGGAGGAGACGTGCGTGTAGATCTGGGTCGTCCCGAGGCTGGCGTGCCCGAGCAGCTCCTGCACGGCACGGAGGTCCGCTCCCCCGTCGAGCAGGTGCGTCGCCGCCGTGTGCCGGAAGGTGTGCGGACCGCTCGGGCCCTCGCCCGGCAGGTCCTGCAGGAGCCGAGCGACGATCCGGTACGCGCCACGGACGCCGAGCCGACCACCGCGGTCTCCGATGAACAGCGCGTCCGCAGCCGGCGCGGCGTTCCGGGCAGCGTCGCCCACCGCGCGGCCGTCGCCCACCGCGCGGCCGTCGCCCACCGCGCGGCCGTCACCCACCGCGCGGCCGTCACCCACCGCGCGGCCGTCACCCACCGCGCGGCCGTCGCCCACCGCGCGGCCGTCACCCGCCGCGCGGCCGTCGCCCGCCTGCGCGCTGGCGAGCAACGCCGGGCGACCACGGTCGAGCCACGCCTCGAGCGCATCGCGTGCGGGCACCCCGAACGGCACGACGCGCTCCTTCCCGCCCTTGCCGAGCACCCGGACGGTAAGCCGGCCCCGGTCGAGGTCCCGCACGTCGATGCCGACGAGTTCGCTCACCCGGATCCCCGCCGCGTACAGGAGTTCCACGACCGCGAGGTCGCGCAGCGCGCCGGGATCGTCGGTCGCAGCCCGAGCGGCCAATCCGTCGAGCATCGTCCGGACCTGGTCGGACGACACCACGCGCGGGAGGTGCGACGCCCCCTTCGGCGCCCGGAGCCGCACGCCCGGGTCGGACGCGATCCACCCGGACTCGCTCGCCCACCGGGTGAACGCACGGACCGACGACGACCGGCGAGCGATGGTGGACCGAGCCAGGCCCCGGTGGTCGGCGTCCCACAGCCAGTCGCGCAGCAGCTCGAGGCCGAGGTCCGACAGCCGATCGACTCCGCGGGCGGTGGCGAACGCGACGAGCTGTTCGAGGTCGTTGGCGTAGGCGCGGACGGTCTGCTCGCTGAGTCCGCGGCCGTGGCGGGCGTGCGCGAGGAACGCGTCCACCGCCACTGCGAGCCGTTCCCCGGTGCGTTCCGTCACCCGCCCAGCGTAGGTCCGACGTCCGTCATCGACGGCACCATCCCTCGGCCAGTGCCACCACCAGCCCCTCGAGCTGCGCCAGGGCGAGGGCGTCCGCCGTGTCGTCGACGGAGAGCCCGCTGCGACGGGCGATCTCCTCCACCGGGAGCGGCCGCCGGTCGAGTGCGTCGAGCGCCCGCGTGACGTGCGGATCCGACCGGGTCCCGAGGACGAGGACCTCCGCCACCGGCGGCGCGTCGTGGACGACGACCGCGGACGCCGCTGCGACCGGGTCGCGGGGCTGGACGACGATCTGCGCGTTGCCGTCGGCGATCAACCGGTGGCACCCGACCGAGGCGGCCGACGCGAAGGGACCGGGCACGGCGAACACCGGACGACCGAGGTGCAGCGCGTGGTGGGCGGTGTTGAGCGCCCCCGACCGAGCAGCGGCCTCGACGACCACCGTCGCCCCGGACAGAGCAGCGATCAGCCGGTTGCGGTGCAGGAAGCGCCACCGCGTCGGCCGGGTCCCCGGTGGCGACTCGGACAGCACCCGGCCCCGTCCGAGCACGTTGCGCAGCAGGTCGTGGTTGCCCGCCGGGTAGAACTGGTCGACACCGCCGGCGAGCACCGCCGTCGTGGGGGTCCCCGCGGCGACGGCGACCCGATGGGCCACGGCGTCGATGCCGTACGCGCCGCCGGACACGATCTCGACGCCGTCGTCCGCCGCGACGGAGGCGATCTCCGCCGTTGCCTCGGCCCCGGCGACGGTGTTCGCCCGGCACCCGACGATCGCGAGCGCCCCGCGGCAGCCGGCTGCGCCGACCGGGTCGTCCAGCTCCGAACGACTCCACAACACGAACGGCGCGTGCGGCCCGAGGTCCTCCAACCCGCTCGGCCACTCAGGCGTGCCCGGGACGAGGAGGCGCGCGCCGACCGCGGTGGCGGACGCCATGGCCGCGACGGCGCGGTCGTCCGCTCCCCCGAGGCGCGGTCGCCACCGGTCGAACGCCGACTCGAGCGCCGCGCGGACCCGGTCGGGGCCGTCGGCGAACGATGCGTCCGCAGCGACCTGCTCGAGGAGTTCGCTCGCGCCGCCCGCGGCCGCACGACGGACCAGCGCGAGGGACTCGGCCGGTCCGAGCGCCGCGGCGAGTTCTCCCGCGACGGCGTCGCCCGGTTCGGCGAGGACGCTCCAGACGACCCGGGCGAGGGTGTCCTCGCCGGACGGCGCGTTCACAGCGCGCTCCGCAGCGTCAGCGCGCGCCGGACCTCGGCGGAGCCCGGACGCTCGACGTCGTCGAGGTCGGCCATCGTCCACGCCAACCGCATGACCCGGTCCCACCCCCGCATCGTCAGCGTGCCGAAGTCGAGTGCCCGGTCGAGTGGTGCCGTCGCGCCCGGCTCTGCCCGACCTTCCGACCGGAGCCACGGCCCGGTGACCTCGGCGTTGCAGGCCCAGCCGGTGCCGTGCAGCCGATCGGCCATCCGACGTCGGGCGGCGGCCACACGCGCTGCCGCCTCGGCCGTGGTGGGCGCGGTGCCCTCCGCCGAGCGGATCGTGCCCGTCGTCACCCGGGGCACCGCCACGCGGATGTCGATCCGGTCGAGGAGCGGTCCGGAGAGACGGCCGAGGTACTTCCGCACCGTGCTCGGGCTGCAGGAGCACAGTGGGCCACCCCGGGTCCCCGCGTTGCCGCACGGGCAGGGGTTCGCCGCGAGCACGACCTGGCACCGTGCGGGGAACTCAGCACTGCCGACGCTGCGGTGGATCGTGATCCGACCGGACTCGAGCGGCTGGCGGAGTGCGTCGAGGACCGCTCGGGGGAACTCGGTCGCCTCGTCGAGGAAGAGCACCCCGCGCGTGGCCCGCGACACGGCCCCGGGGCGGAGGAGCCCCGAGCCCCCGCCGATCAGGGCCATCGCCGACGACGAGTGGTGCGGCGCTTCCCACGGCGGTCGCACGCTCCACGACTGGTTGCCGAGCCCGCTGACGGAGCGGACGGCCGCGACCTCGAGCGCCGCCTCGGGGTCGAGGTCCGGCAGGAGCCCCGGCAGCCGCTCGGCGAGCATCGTCTTGCCGGCACCGGGCGGGCCGAGCAGGAACACGTGGTGTCCTCCGGCCGCGGCCGCGATGACCGCCCGGACGCCGACGGCGTTGCCGATCACGTCAGCGAGGTCGTGCACGTCCGGACGGACCTCTGCCACGGCGGGCTGCAGGACGGGGTCGGTCTCGATCGGCGGCAGGAGCGCACCGGCGGTGATCGCGCTCGCCCGGAGCGACGGTGTGCCGATCACCTCGACGCCCGGCACGATCCGGGCTTCCTCGACGTTGCCGAACGGCACGACGACCGTGTGGATGCCGGCGTCCCGCGCGGCGATCACCATCGGGATGACCCCGGGCACGGGCCGGACCCGCCCGTCGAGTCCGAGCTCGCCGATGTACGCGACGTCGCGGGAGACCTGCGGCGCGATGCCCTCGGCCCCGAGGACCGCCATGGCGATGGCGAGGTCGAACCCGGAACCACGCTTCGGGATCGACGCCGGGGTGAGGTTCACGGTGATCCGCCGCGCCGGGAGCGGACAGCCGGCGACGGCGCTGGCTGACCGGACCCGCTCACGCGCTTCGCCCAGGGCCGCGTCCGGCAGACCGATGATGCTGAAGCCGGGCAGCTGGCTCGTGAGGTGTGCCTCGACCTCGATCACACGACCCTGGACCCCGACGAGCGCTATCGCCGACGCGCGCCCGATGTCCGTCGTCACAGCACACCCGCCACGTGCTCGACCCCGACGCGGTCACCGTCGACGTGCACGGCGACGGCATCGATGCGGATCATCCGCGCCGACACCTCGGGATGGTCCGCGAACCAGGCCGGCACGAGGCGGCGCAGTCGTGTGACCTTCGAGGCCGTGATCGCCTCGAACGGATGGCCGGTCGCGTTCCCCGACCGGGTCTTCACCTCGATGAAGCACAGCGTGCAGGACTGCCACGCGACGATGTCGATCTCCCCGCGGGCGCATCGCCAATTGCGTTCGACGACGCGGAACCCGTGGCGTTCGAGCCATTCCGCGGCCTGTTCTTCGCCGAATCGTCCGAGATTGCTGTTCCGCAGCGGTGTTCGTTCCATGTCGTTGCCTCCGCCACGACGATCCCGGGAATCGAAGCGCCATCAAGTCGCACCTCGACGATTTGTGGACGGGAACCGGCGGACGACGACTTGTGGAGGACAAGGAAGGACCCCGGTCGGCCGAAGCCGTCCGGGGTCCTGCAGCAGGGGCACTCAGTGTGCGGCTGCGTACGCTTCCTGCACCTGGGTGGAGATACGCCCGCGGGTCGAGACCTCGTACCCGTTCTCCTTCGCCCATTCACGGATCTTGGCGAGCTCTTCCGAGTTGCCGCGCTTCGGCGCCGCCTTCGGAGCAGTCCCACCGGAACGGCGGCCGGAGACCTTGCGCGCAGCGGCGACGTAGTCGGAGATCGCCTCACGGAACTTGTCGACGTTGTCGTCGGTCAGGTCGATCTCGTACGACGATCCGTCGAAGGCGAATTCGACGGTCCGACCCGAGCCGGCGGTGATGGGCGTGTCGTCGAGATCGTCGACGAGTTGAACGGTGACCTTCTGTGCCATGGCGTGCTCCTTGTGCAGGGGACGGGAAATCCCCTTCACATTAGCGGGCGGAATGCATTCCGGCACAATTGTCTCGGCGATTCTCAGATTCGCCGAAAAGAAGTGAAGATCACTCGTCGAGCGCGAGTTCTTTCGGCAGCTCGAGTTCGCGGGAAGTGAGTTCCTCGACGTTCACGTCCTTGAACGTCAGCACCCGGACGGACTTCACGAATCGGTCGGAACGGTAGACGTCCCACACCCAGACGTCGTTCATCGTCAATTCGAAGTAGAAATCGTGTTCGGTGTCACGGCGGGCGAGTTCCACCTCGTTGGCCAGGTAGAAACGTCGCTCGGTCTCGACCACGTACCGGAACTGCGACACGACGTCGCGGTACTCGCGGTACAGGGCCAGTTCGACCTCGCGGTCGTAGTCGTCGAATTCGTCGTCATCCATCGCGCCCACAGTCTACGGCGACGGGAGCACCGACGACACACCGCGACCGACCCACACCACAACGCGCGACGGACCCACACGACAACGCGCGACCGACCCGCAGCCCGACGCGCGACCGAACGCGCTCAGCCCGCCAGCGCGTCCAACTCGGCGAACCCGTCCAGCGCCACGCTCGACGCCTGGTGCAACCAGCTCTTCCGGTGCAGCGCGTGCGCCCCCACCGACCGGATCGCGTCGTAGTGCGCTGTCGACCCGTACCCCTTGTTCGACGCCCACGCGTAGTGCGGCGCCTCGTCGTGCGCAGCCGTCATCAGCGCGTCACGAGCGACCTTCGCCACGACCGAGGCCGCAGCGACCGAGGCGCAGTCCCGGTCGGCCTTGACCCGCACCACGACCTCGAGCGGGTCGGACGGCAGCCGGAGCGTCACGGGGACGGCACGGGTGAGCCAGTCGAACGAGCCGTCGAGCACGACCACGGCCCCGTCGAGCGAGAGGCCATCCGCCACGAGGGCCCCGATCGCCGACGCACCGGCCTGCCCGAGCGCCGGCACGATGCCCTGCTCGTCGACCACCGAGGCGGACGCCATCCCCACCGCGGTCCGGGTCCACCGGCGGACGACGGGGTCGAGGGCCTCGCGACGAGCGGCGGTGAGCAGCTTCGAGTCGGCGAGCCCCTGGGGCACGCGGCCGATGTCGAGCGTCACGGCAGCGACCCCGACGGCGACGGGCCCGGCGATCGCGCCGCGACCGACCTCGTCCATCCCGATGACGGTCACCCGGCCATCGGCCAGGAGCTTCTTCTCGAGCCGGAGCGACGGCCGGACGGCGGTCACTTCTCCCGCTCCTCCACGCCCGCGAACACCTCGGGGTGGTCGTCCAGCCAGGTCCACCGGCTCGACGGCCACGAGATGACGAAGGCACGGCCGGTCACGTCGGACAGCGGCACGAACCCCTTCGACGGGGTGTCGCCGTTGTACCGCGAGTCCTTCGAGTCGTAGCGGTTGTCGCCCATCACCCAGATGGTGCCCTTCGGCACGGTCACCGAGAAGTCGGTCCCCGAGGCGCGGGTCTCCCCCGTGGGCAGCTTGAGGTACGGCTCCTTGATCGGCACGCCGTTCACGGACATCTGCCCGAGGTCGTTGCAGCAGGACACCTTGTCGCCGGGCAGGCCGATGACGCGCTTGATGAGGTGGTCGTCGCTGTCGCCGGTGCCGAGGCCGACCTGGGTGAGGAGCCAGTCGATGGCCTTCGCCGGCTGGGTCGTCGGCGTCACGCTCGGCACCTCGGACCCGGTGAGCCACCCGCCCGGGTCCTTGAAGACGACGACGTCGCCGCGCTTCAGGGACACCACGTCGGGCACGAGCTCGTTGACGATCACCCGGTCGTTGATCTGCAGCGTGTTCTCCATCGACGCCGACGGGATGTAGAACGACCGGATCAGGAAGGTCTTGACGAGGAACGAGACGAGCAACGCCGCGATGAAGATGATGACGAGGTCGCGGAGGAAGGTGAGGACACCGTTCCGCTTCTTCTCGACACGGGGCCGGCGCCCGGTTTCGTCAGTCGTGTCCGTCATTTCCGCTCTCGTTCAACCACAGGATCCCGTCGCGGACCGCAGGAGTCCACGAAAAACGGAAAGCCCCCCGTCGATGCACAACCGTACATGGACGAGGGGCCGACAGCGGCGTCCGGCTCGCGGACGCTCACTGTGAAGGCGATCAGGAGTCGCGCTTCTCCTTGATCTTGCGACGGGCAGCCTTGCCGCGGAGTTCGCGGAGGTAGTAGAGCTTCGCACGACGGACGTCACCCTTGGTGACGATCTCGATGTGGTCGATGATCGGCGAGTGCACCGGGAACCAGCGCTCGACGCCGACCTGGAAGCTCACCTTGCGGACCTTGAAGGTCTCGCCGAGGCCGTGACCCTGGCGTCCGATGACGACGCCCTGGAACACCTGGACACGCGAGCGCGTGCCTTCGATGATGTTGACGTGCACCTTGATGGTGTCGCCGGGGCGGAAGTCCGGGACGTCGGTGCGCAGCGACGCTGCGTCGACGTGGTCGAGGAGCTGGCTCATGATTGGGTCACTCTCTGCGGACGCACACGGGTCGCCGCGGATCGAATTCGGTAAGTGAAGGTGTGTGCCCGGTGTCGGCGACTCCCCCGTGGCAGAGTCCAGCCAGGGCACGGCTACCCATCTTGCCACAGCAACCCACGTCCGCAAAACGCGCGAGGATGGTCCCATGATCGAACTCCGCACCCCCGCCGAGCTGGACGGCCTGCGCGCCGCCGGTCGGTTCGTGGCCGACGTCCTCGACGAACTGCTCGACACCGTCGACGTCGGCGTGAACCTGCTCGACCTCGACCGGGTGGCCGCACGGATGATCGCCGACCGCGGCGCGGTGAGCTGCTACGTCGACTACCACCCCTCGTTCGGCAAGTCGCCGTTCGGCAAGCACCTCTGCACCTCGGTCAACGACGCGGCGCTCCACGGCCTGCCGTACGACCGTGTGCTCGTCGACGGCGACCTCGTGAGCCTCGACTTCGCCGCGAGCGTCGACGGCTGGGTCGCGGACTCCGCCGTCACGGTGCAGGTCGGCACCCCGCGCGAGGACGACCAGCGCCTGATCGACACCGTCGAGCGCGCGCTCACCGCGGGTATCGCCCAGTTCCGTACGGGCAACAAGCTCGGCGACGTCTCGTACGCGATCGGTCGCGTCGCGAAGGACGCCGGCTACGACGTGAACCTGCAGTTCGGCGGGCACGGCGTCGGCAGGACGATGCACGGCGACCCGCACGTCCCGAACGACGGCCGGCCCGGGCGCGGTCTCAAGCTCCAGAAGGGGCTGGTCGTGGCGATCGAGCCGTGGCTCATGCAGGGCACCGCCGACCTGTTCCAGGACGACGACGGCTGGACGCTCAAGAGCGTCGACGGCTCGCGCGCCGCGCACGTCGAGCACACGGTCGCCGTGACCGACGCCGGTCCCGAGGTCCTCACCCTGCGTCGCGCTCAGCGCGCCGACGCGACCGCCTGACGGTCCGCAGCCGGCGGCGCACCGAGCCCAGGTGGTCACATCAGGGCCGGGAGGCGCGGTGCGGGCCGCTCCCGCGCCTCCTGTCTCGCAGTGCGCGGCCGGCGCCGAAGCCGCGAAAGCGACAGGTCGCACCCGTGCGGCGCGGTCCGTGCCGCGAGAGCGACAGACGCCCGCCAGCAGGTGGCGCACTGCTGTCGCTTCCGCGGAGCGCGCGTCCGACCGCCCGCGCGCAGCCGCCCGCGCGCAGCCGCCCGCGCGCAGCCGCCCGCGCGCAGCCGCGCACAGCGGCAGCCGCACGCAGCGCCAGCCGCGCGCTACGCGTCCGGCAGCAGATCCGGCCGGACGCGCCGCGTCCGCTCCACCTGCTGCTCGTGCCGCCACGCACCGACGCGGGCGTGGTGCCCACTGAGCAGCACGTCCGGCACGTCGAAGCCACGCCAGGACGCGGGCTTCGTGTACGAGGGGTACTCGAGCAGCCCGTCTTCGTGGGACTCCTCGACGAGGGACTCGGGGTTGCCGACGACTCCGGGCACGAGTCGCCCGACGGCCTCGATCATCGCCATCGCAGCGACCTCGCCGCCGTTCAGCACGTAGTCGCCCAGCGAGAGCTCGACGACCGTGGCGTGCGCCGCGGCCCACTCGAAGACCCGGGCGTCGATCCCCTCGTACCGCCCGCAGGCGAACACGAGGTGGTCCGACGTCGACGCGAGCGAGCGCGCGATCGACTGCGTGAACGGCGTGCCGGCGGGCGTCGGGACCACCAGGGTCGACGAGCCGTCGGGCCGGAACAGCGACTCGAGCGCCAGCGCCCACGGTTCGGGCTTCATGACCATGCCCGCTCCCCCGCCGTACGGGGTGTCGTCGACGGTGCGGTGCCGGTCGGTCGTCCACGAGCGGAGGTCGTGCACGTGCAGGTCGAGCAGGCCGCCGGAGCGGGCCTTGCCGAGCAGCGAGACGTCCAGCACGGAGAAGAACTCCGGGAAGATCGTGACGATGTCGATGCGCACGCGCGCTAGTCCGTCACGGTCTCGGGTCGGGACGTGTCCTCGGGGTCCTCGAACAGGCCCGTCGGCGGCGTCACGGTGACGGTGCCGGCGGCGATGTCCACCGCGGGCACGATCGCCGAGACGAACGGCACGAGGACCTCGCCCCGCGACGGGGTGTCGATGGCGAGGAGGTCCTGCGCCGGCAGGTGGTCGACCCGCGCGACGGTACCGACCTCGACGCCGTCGCGGAGGACCGTCAGCCCGACCAGCTGGTGGTCGTACCAGGCGTCGTCCTCACCGGTCTCGGCGTCGGCGTCCTGCTCGACCCAGAGGATCGCCCGCGCGAGCGTCTCGGCTGCGGTGCGGTCCCCGATGCCCTCGAAGAAGGCGACCGGGTGGCCGTTGTACCAGCGGAGCTCGTCGAGCGCGATGGTCTTGCCGGCCCAGGGCGAGTCGTCCGGGACCTGGAGCGTGAACACGGCTCCGGGCGTGAACCGACGATCCGGGTCGTCGGTGTAGAGCTCGAGCTTGATGCCGCCCTTGAGCCCGTGCGCCTTCGTGATGCGACCCACACGGAGCTGGGTCGTCTCCCTAGGAATCGGTGTCGACCACGTCGACACGCACCCGCTTGCCGTCGGCGAGAGCCGAGACGAGGGTGCGCAGCGCCTTTGCGGTCCGTCCGGCGCGACCGATCACGCGGCCGAGGTCCTCGGGGTGCACACGCACCTCGAGGACCTCGCCCCGCGCGGAGGTGGAACTGGCGACGCGCACGTCGTCCGGGTGATCGACGATCCCCTTGACGAGGTGCGTCAGCGCGGATTCGAGCAAGGAATTACGCCTCGGTCGTCTCTGCGGTCTCGTCGGCCGACTCGGCCGGAGCGGCGGCGGGGGCCGTCTTCTCCGACTTCGGCTTGAGGACGGCCTTCTTGGAGGAGTCCACGACGAACGCCTGCTTGGGCTCGGCGACCTTGACCTTGGACTCGGTGTCCTTCTCGCCCTTGAACTTGGCCCAGTCGCCGGTCAGCTTGAGGAGGGCCGCGACCTGCTCGGTCGGCTGCGCGCCGACGCCGAGCCAGTAGAGCGCACGCTCGGACTCGATCTTGATGACCGAGGGCTCCTCGGTCGGGTGGTACTGACCGATCTCCTCGATGACGCGACCGTCGCGCTTGGTGCGCGAGTCGGCGACGACGATGCGGTAGTACGGCGCCCGGATCTTACCGAGACGCTTGAGACGGATCTTGACAGCCACAAATGCTCCTGTTGCGTGTTGTTGTGGTTGAACCGGACCGCGGGCGTGGGGGCACACACGGTGGAAGCTCGATGAGACCGTGATCCGCTGGATAGAGGGTCGAGCGGACACGATTCGACCGTTCATTCTTGCAGGTTTCCGAGCGAGAAGCGAGTCGGGACGCGCCGTCAGGGTGCGAGTCGTCGAACCGCTTCGAGCGCTTCGGACGTGGCACGCACTGCGTCGACGCTCCGGGCGTCGCGTGCGCCGCCCACGACGGCGTACGGCACACCGGCTGCCAGGAGGCCCGGCTCGAGTCCGTCGGACGGCCCTGCGCCCGCCTCGGCATCCGTTCCGAGCGCCCGCTCCTGCCCGGCGCAGACCACCACGTTGTCCGCGGGGACGCCGCGTTCCTCGCCGTGCTCGTCGCGGATCCAGAGCACACCGGGCTCGATGCGGAGGTACTCCTGCACGCCGCCGACCAGGCGCACGCCGGCGTCCCGGAGCCGGCCGATCGCCACCCAGCGGGAGGTGATGCCGATGCCCTGCCCGAACTTGCCCGAGCGACGGAGGACGGTGACGTCGCCGCCGGGTCGGAGCGTGCGGGTCGCCACGGGGAGCCGCTGCGGCACGTCCCCCACGACGGTGTCCGCGACGTCGAGGTCCCAGCGGACGCCGAACTCGGTGGCACGCCGGGCCTCGTCGGGCGACTCGACGAGGAACGCCGCCGTGTCGACGCCGATCCCACCGCCGCCGATGATCGCGACGGTCCCGGCGGGGACGCCCTCGCGGAGCGCCCGCTCGTAGGACCGGACGTGCGGCAGGTCGGCACCGGGGACGTCGATCGTCCGGGGCACGACACCGGGGGCGAGCACCACGGCCTCGCTCGCGGTGAGGTCCGCGGCCGTGGCGGCCCGACCGAGGTGGATCGTCGCGCCGCGGTCCTCGAGCTCGGCGCGGGCGGCGCGGACCGTCGCCGCGTAGTCCTCCTTGCCCGGCACCAGCGCGGCGAGGTCGAACTGTCCGCCCAGCCGGTCGGACGCCTCCCAGAGGGTCACGGTGTGGCCGCGACGAGCGGCGTCGACCGCGGCGGCGAGCCCGGCCGGGCCACCTCCGACGACATCGACGCGCTTCGGGTCGGTCGTCGGACGGGCGGGGAAGGCGACCTCGCGGGCCGCGCGCGGGTTGACCAGGCACGACACGGGCTGGCCGACGATCGAGCGGTCGAGGCAGGCCTGGTTGCAGCCGATGCAGGTGTTGACGAGGTCGAAGGCGCCGGCGAGCGACCGGTTCACGATCGCGGGGTCGGCGAGGAACGGGCGCGCGAGGGCGACCGCGTCCAGGAGCCCGTCGGCCAGCACGGCCTCACCGTCGCGCAGGTCCGTCATCCGGTTCGACGCGATGACCTTCACGTCCGGGTACGCCGAAGCGCGGACGACGCCGGCGATGCGGGCGGCGTACGCGAGCCACGCGCCGTGCGGCACTGCGGCCTGCACGGTCGGCGTGCGGGACTCGTGCCAGCCGATGCCGACCGAGATCCCGTCGAGGCCGAGGGGCAGCAGCTCGTGCACGAGCGCGTCGACGTCGTCGTCGGTCGACGAGCCGGGCATCAGGTCGGCGCCGGAGAGCCGGATCGTCACGGCGAGGTCCGGTACCGCCCTGCGGACGGCGTCGACGACCGCCACCGTGAACCGACGACGCCGGACCGCGTCCCCGCCCCACTCGTCGTCGCGCAGGTTCGTCAGCGGCGACTGGAACTGGTTGATGAGGTAGCCCTCGGACGCCATGATCTCGACGCCGTCGAAGCCGATGTCCCGCGCGGACCGGGCGGCGTCCGCGAAGTCCTCGATGGTCTGCTCGATCTCGGCGGCGGTCAGCTCGACCGGCACCACGCCACGGGCAGCCGCCCACGGCAACGCGGACGGGGCCACCACGCGCTGGGGTTCCCCGTGCCGGTCGACCATCCCCGACGCGAGCGCGTACCGCCCGGCGTGGAAGAGCTGCGCGAGGATCACCGAACCGGCGTCGTGCACGGCGTCGACCGCGGTACGGAACCGCTCGTCCGCTCCCCCGACGCCGAACACGGCGAAGTCCGGACCACCCCGGGCCTCGTCGCTCACCGCGATGCCGCCGGTGATGATGCACGCGGCACCGCCCGCGGCGCGCTCACGGTAGAACGCCGCCATGCCGGCCCCGCCGTCGTCGTGCACCTCGAGCCCGGTGTGCATCGACCCCATGACCACCCGGTTCGACAGGGTCAGTGGGCCGAGCGTCCACGGCGAGGAGACGACGGCGAGGTCGGGCATGGCGACGGTGCTCATGCGCCTACTCTGCCGTGTCGGCAGCCGAGTCGGCAGCAGCGTCGGCCGGCGGCAGGACCGCGTCGCGCAGCGGGGACGTCGTGTCCGCCCAGAACGGCGGGGCGATCACGGTCAGGCCGCCGTCGACCGACAGCACCTGGCCCGTGATGTAGCCGGCCTTGTCGGAGAGCAGGAAGTCCACCGCGTCGGCCATGTCGTCGGCGGTGCCGGGACGCTGCAGCGGCAGCTTCTCGAACACGGTGTCGATCGGCGCCTGACCGGGCACCTTCGTGTAGAAGTACTCGAGCGAGTCGGTGTCGATGAGCCCGCCGTTGACCGCGTTCACGGTGATCTGACGGGGCCCGAACTCGACCGCCATGTACTTCATGTACGACTCGCTCATGGCCTTCGCGGCACCGAGCGCGGCGTACGTCGGGAACGCGCGGAGCGACCCGTACGAGGTGACCACCACGATGCGGCCGCCCTTGTCCATGAGCTGCGCGGCACGCTGCGCACCGAGGACGAACGAGCGGGCGTTCGTGGCGTAGCTGCGGTCGAGGTGGTGCAGCTTGAGGTCCGCGACGGGCTTGAAGGCGCTCGCGGCGGCGTTCGCGACGAAGTAGTCCAGACGCCCGTACGTGTCGCGGACGAGGTCGAACAGCGCGTCGATCGACTCGGGCTGCTCGATGTCGACCTGCGCCGTGATCCCGTCGCCGCCCGCGGCCTTGACGTCGGCGAGCGACTCCTCGGCCAGGTCGGCGTTGCCCTTGTACGTCACGACGACGGTGACGCCGCGCTGGCCGAGCTTCTGCGCGAGCAGGCGGCCGATGCCGCGGGAGGCACCCGTGATGAGGGCGATGGGAGCAGTGGTTGCAGCCAATGTGTTCCTTGCGTTGTCAGGGCCTGGAGGCGCGGTGCGGACCCGCACCGCGCCTCCAGGCCATGGAGTGGTTGCGGGTCAGAACCCGGCCTGGCCGGTCACGACGGCGCGGCCGACGACCAGCTTCTGGATCTCGTTGGTGCCCTCCTCGAAGCGCTGCGCGCGCGCGTCGCGGTAGACGCGCTCGATGGCGTTGCGCTTCCAGTAGCCCTGGCCGCCGTGCACCTGCAGTGCCTTGTCGGTGACGCGGGCGAGCATGTCGACGGCGACCATCTTCGAGGCGCTGGACAGCGTGCCGGCGTCCGGACGGCCCTCTTCGTAGGCGCGGGCCGCCTCGAGGACGAGGGCGCGCGCGGCGGCGATGTCGGCGTAGTTCTCCGCGACGTAGAACTGGATCGCCTGCCGGCTGGAGAGCTTCTTGCCGAACGTCTCGCGCTTGTTCGCGTACTCGACGGCGAGCTCGTTCGCACGCTCGGCGAGGCCGACGGCGCTCATCGCGACGGACACGCGGCTCGGCAGCAGGAAGCCGCCGAGTGCGACCTCGAGGCCCTGGCCCTCCTCGCCCAGGCGGGCGGAGGCCGGGATCGGGGTCTCGGTGAAGCGGAGGATCGCGTGGTCGGTGCCACGGATGCCCATGGTGTCGGAGTCGTCGATCACCTCGGCGCCGGGCAGGCCGGAGTTCGGCATGAGGAACGCGACGGTGCCGTCCTGGCCCGTGGTGCCCTCGAGGCGCGCGGCGATGAGCCAGTAGTCGGCCTTGACGCCGAACGTGATGAGGTGCTTCTCGCCGTTCATCACGTAGGTGTCGCCCTCGCGGCGGACGGTCGTGCGGATGTCGGCACCCGTGCCCGCGGTCGCCTCGGTCAGCGTGAACGCGACGAGCTTGTCACCGGCGACGCTCGGCTTCACGACCTCGTCGAGCTGCTCCGGCGTCGCGTACGGCTGCATGGCGCGCCAGGTGCCGTTGATGACGTGCACGAGCATGCGGATCGACGCGTGCGAGCGCGACACGATCTCCATGATCTCGAGGTAGCGCGAGAACGGGATGCCCCGTCCGCCGAGCTCGGCCGGGGCGGCGAGCGACAGCCACCCCTTGTCCTTGAGCTCCTGGAACAGCTCGGGCGCGACCTGTCCGGTGCGCTCGATCTCCTCCGCCCACTCCTCGCCGCGACCGCGGACCCACTCGGTCACCTCGGCCTTGAGCTCCTGGAAGGCGGCCTCGGTCTGCGGCTCCATGACCATCGTCATCTGTCAGTTCTCCTTCGTCGCGACGAGCGCGGCTGCCTGCTCGCGCAGGACGTTCTTCTGGACCTTGCCCACCGCGTTGCGCGGCAGCTCGGCGATGTACTCGAGACGCTCAGGCCAGTAGTACTTGCTCACGCCGGCCTTGTCGAGCGCGCGCTGCATCGCGGCGAAGTCGAGCTGCTCCGCACCGGCCGCGGGCACGACGAACGCGCAGGCGCGCTCCCCGAGGCGGGCGTCCGGCATCGCGACGATCGCCACGTCGGTGACGAGCGGGTGCTGGTAGAGCAGGTTCTCGATCTCGACGACCGGGATCTTCTCGCCACCGCGGTTGATGACGTCCTTGACGCGGCCGGTGATGGACAGGAAGCCCTTGGCGTCCACCTTCGCGAGGTCGCCGGTCTTGTACCAGCCGTCCTCGGTGAAGACGTCGTCCGTGAGGTCCTGCCGGTCGAGGTACCCGTCGAACATCGTCGGCGAGTGCAGCTCGAAGTTGCCCTCGGTGTCCGCCGGCAGCTCGTGCCCCTCGTCGTCGACGATGCGGATCCGGATGCCGGGCAGCGCGCGACCGTCGTGGCCGTAGGCGTCCGCCGGGTCGTCGGTCGGGCTGGAGAGCGCCCCGAGGCAGGTCTCGCTCGTACCGAACGCGCCGAGGATCGCGGTGCCGAGGACCGTCGCGGCACGCTGGGCCAGGGCACGGGGCACCGCGGCGCCCGTCGGCACGAAGATCCGGAGGGACTCGGGCTGTCCGGCCCCGGCCTCGACGAGGTCGACGAGGTCGGTCAGGAACGGCGTCGCGCACTGCACGAACGTGGCCTTCGCGGCGCCGAACGCCTGCTCGAGCGCGACGGTGCCGTCCCACACGGGCTGGATGACCTGCGGTGCGCCGAGCCGGAAGGCCAGGAGCATGCCGTACAGGAACCCGGTCTGGTGGGCGAGCGGCGACGGGATGTAGATCCGGTCCTCGCTCGTCAGGCCGGACTGCGCGACGTGCATCGCGGTCGCCAGGCCGAGCGTCCGGTGCGGGTGCTGCACGCCCTTCGGCTCGCCGGTGGTGCCGGAGGTGAAGAGCAGCTGGCAGACGTCGTCCGGGCCGGGCGCGTGGGACAGGATCTGGTCCACGTCCACCTGGACCGAGTCGAGCGCGGTGTCGAAGTAGCGCCAGTTCCACTCGCTCGCGGCGACGCGGTCGGCGGCGTCGGCGGGCAGCGGCGGCTGGTTCGTCGGGCTGTCCGCCTGCCCGCGTGCCTCGGAGCGGAGCACGACCACGTGCTCGACCGACAGGCGGCGCTTCTGGGCCTTCGCCTCGTCGATGACCTCGAGCAGTTCGAGCGCCGGGCGACGCTTCCGGAAGACGTTCGGCAGGAAGACCACGCGGGCGCGGGACCGGGCCAGCGTCATCGTGGTCTCGCGGGGACCGAACACGGGCATGATCGGCGTCGCGACGGCACCGATCTGGATCGCACCGAGGGTGATCGAGACGAACTCGCGCCAGTTCGGCAGCTGCATCGCCACGGACTCGCCCGTGCGGACACCGAGCTCGAGGAGCAGGGCGGAGACCTTGTCGGCCTCGTCCTGCAGCTCGCGCCACGTCGTGTTCACCGGCTCGGGGCCGCCGACCTCGATCACGGCGAGGCCGTCCGGGTCCTGCTGGGAGAGTGCGCGGACCTTCTCGCTGAGGACGAGCGGGTCGGCGTCGACGCCGGCGAGCTCGGGCAGCGCGCTCGTCACCGTCTCCTGCTCATCCCCCAGGTCCGTGCTCTCCGCAGCGGCCTCGGCGGCGTCGATCCGGTCGTCGCGGGCGATCTGCGCCTCGGCGCCGTCGCCGACCTCCATGTCGAGGCCGACCGAGTTCATCGCCTCGAGGAAGGTCGGGTACGAGATCCGGTAGGCGCGCGGGTAGGTGAGGGCGGAGACGCCGTCGGCCTTCGACGCGGCGACGGCCAGGGACATGAGCACGCGGTGGTCGTTGAACGAGGACATCGGCGACCCGTGCAGGTCACCCGGACGGACACCGGTGACGCGCAGCTCGTCGGCGCCCTGCTCGGCGCGGCCGCCCAGTCGGTTGAGCTGGAGCATCGCCGCGACGCGGTCGGACTCCTTCAACCGGATGTGCGCGACGTTCCAGAGCCGGGTCGTGCCCTCGGCGAAGGTCGCCATCGTGGACAGGATCGGCAGCAGGTCCGGGATCGGCTGGCAGTCGATGTCGAGGGGGCGCAGCGGGGAGCCGTCGTGCTCGATGCGCACGAAGCCGGTCTCCTCGTCGATCCGCATCGGGACGCCCATCGCCGTGGCGAGGTCGAGGAACTCGCTCTCCGGGTGGTCGGTCTGGGCGGTGGTGAACGCCGTCATGCCGCGGAGCAGCACGTTCGACTCGCGGATGCCGGCCGCAGCGATGCCGAACGCGGCCGAGCCGATGTCCGGCGGGATCACGTAGTCGTGCGGGGTGGCCTGCTGGTTCGCCGGGATCCGGTACTCGAGCCAGTCGTCGGACACCTCGACCGTGAGGCCGAACTGGCGCATCATGCGCACGGTCAGCTCGACGTACGGCTGCTCGTTGAGCCGTCCGCCGGTGATGTGGATCCGGGTCTCCTCCTCCGCGAAGGGCGCGACGAGGAGCAGGCCGGAGATCCACTGCGACAGGGTGCCGGCGATCTGGACGTCGCCGCCGCGCGGACGCTTCGGCTGCACGGTCACCGGCGGGCAGTCGTTCGTGGCCTCGAGCTCGATGCCCATCTGGGTGAGCGAGGTGAGCAGGGCCTTGATCGGGCGGCGCTGGAAGTACTTCATGCCCGAGAGGGTCATCGGCTTGTCCGCCAGCGACGCGAGCCCCGTCATGAAGTAGAGCGTGGTGCCCGAGGAGCCCATGTTGAGGAGCCCGTCGGCGCCCCGGGAGCCGTGGTCGACGACGTCGGTGGCCTCGTACCGACCGCCGAGGCCGGTGACGTGGTACTCGTTCCCGCGACGCTTGACGTCGACGCCGAGGGCGCGGAGCGTGCCCACGGTCCACTCGACCTGCCGGGTCGCACTGATGCCGGAGACGATGCTCGTCCCCTTCGCCAGCGACGCGAGCACCAGCGCGCGGTGCGCGTGGTACTTCGAGACCGGGATGTCGAGTTCTCCGACGAGCGGTGCGTTCGTCCCGCGCACGACCAGCTGCATGCCTACCTCTTCCCTGTTGAGCGTTACTACGGTACGCCCGGTGTGGATCGTCTGTGAATCGGATCCGCACGACCGGGAGTGCGGTTCCTTGTGCGTGTCCGACAAGGAGCCGGGCAGGATGTACAGCATGGACATCCGTTTCACCGAGTCCCGCCCGTCGACCATCGGCGTCGAGTGGGAGCTCCCCCTGGTCGACCGGGACACCGGCGACCTGACCCCGCGTGCCCCCGCCGTGATCCAGGCGGTGCAGCAGCGGCTCGGCGACCACGACCGGGTGACCGAGGAGCTCCTGACGAACACGGTCGAGGTCGTCACCGGCGTCCACTCGCGGGTGAGCGGTGCCACGAGCGAGCTGTCCGGCATCATCGGCGAGGTCGTCGACGCCGCCGAACCCCTCGACGCGCAGGTCATGTGCGCCGGCACCCACCCCTTCGCCGTGTGGGACCAGCAGGAGATCACACCGGACAGCGAGCACTACACGACCCTCATCGACCGCACCCGGTGGTGGGGCCGTCAGATGCTCATCTGGGGCGTGCATGTCCACGTCGGCATCGACGACCGCGACAAGGCGCTGCCGATCCTCGGCGCGATGCTCGCGTACGTGCCGCACCTGCAGGCCTTCACCGCCTCGAGCCCGTTCTGGGCCGGCACCGACACCGGGTACGCCTCGAACCGCGCGCTGATGTTCCAGCAGCTGCCGACCGGTGGCCTGCCGCCGGCACTCGGCGCGTGGGCGAACTTCGAGGAGGTCGTCGACGACCTCACCCGCACCGGCGTCATCGAGGGCGTCAAGGACCTCCGTTGGGACATCCGCCCGTCGCCCGGCTGGGGCACCCTCGAGAACCGCGTCTCCGACGGCATCTCGACCCTGCACGAGGTCGGGGCCGTGACCGCGCTCGTCCAGTGCCTCGTCACCGAGATGTCCGACCGGCTCGACGCCGGCGAGACCCTGCCGACCATGCAGCCCTGGTTCGTCCGCGAGAACAAGTGGCGCGCGGCCCGGTACGGCATGGAGGCCGAGATCATCACGAACGCGGCCGGCGACGAGCGGCTCGTGACCGACGAGGTGCACGACCTCGTGCAGCGGCTCGACCCGGTGGCGGACCGTCTCGGGTGTCAGCAAGAGCTGCACCACCTCGACACGATGATCGCGGACGGCGCCTCCTACCAGCGGCAGTTGCAGGTCGCGCAGGAGAACGGCGGAGACCTGCGCGCCGTCGTCCGGCACCTGGTCACCGAGCTGCGCGACTCGCTCTGACCGTCACCGTCCGACGGACGGGAGGCGCGGTGCCGGCCGGCACCGCGCCTCCAGTCCTGGGGGACGTGCGGGAGTGCGATCGCGAGCCGCGTCAGCGACCCAGGAACTTCTGCAGCGACGCGAGCTCTTCCTCGGTCGGCGCCTTGCCGCCCTTGCCGCCGCCGAGCCCGAGACCGGACCCCTTCGGCGCCTGCTGCGGCGCCGCGGCCGCACCCGCGGCGAGCGCCGCACGCTTCGCCGGGTTGCCGACCTTGGACTTCTTCTTGCCGCCCTGCTGCTGCTTCTTGCCGCCGTGCATGCCGGGGATCGGCCCCATGCCGGGCATCTGCGGGACGCCACCGCGGGCGACGGTCTTCATCATCTTCGCGGCCTGCTCGAACCGGTTCACGAGGGCGTTGACCTCGGTCACTGTGGAGCCGGCACCCTTGGCGATGCGGAGGCGGCGGGAGCCGTTGAGGAGCTTCGGCAGCTCGCGCTCCTGCGGGGTCATCGACTGGATGATCGCCTCGGTGCGGACGATCTCGCGCTCGTCGAAGTTGTCGAGCGCCTCGCGCATGCCCTTGGCGCCGGGGAGCATGCCGAGCATGCCCTTGATCGAGCCGGCCTTGCGGAGCTGCTGCATCTGCTCGAGGAAGTCGTTGAGCGTGAACGAGTCGCTCGCGATCTTCTCGGCGACCTTGCGCGCTTCTTCCTCGTCGAAGGCACCCTGCGCCTGCTCGATGAGGGAGAGGATGTCGCCGAGGTCGAGGATGCGGCTCGCCATGCGGTCCGGGTGGAACGGCTCGAAGTCGTCGAGCCCCTCGCCCGTGGAGGCGAACATGATCGGACGGCCGGTCACGCTGGCGACCGACAGGGCCGCACCGCCGCGGGCGTCGCCGTCGAGCTTCGAGAGGACGACGCCGGTGAAGTCGACGCCTTCCTGGAAGGCGCGGGCGGTGTTGACCGCGTCCTGACCGATCATCGCGTCGATGACGAAGAGGACCTCGTCGGGGTCGACGGCCTTGCGGATGTTCGCGGCCTGCTTCATGAGCTCGGCGTCGACGCCGAGACGACCGGCGGTGTCCACGATGACGGTGTCGTACTGCTGGTCGACCGCGGCCTTGATGGCGTTCTTCGCGACCTTGACCGGGTCGCCGACGCCGTTGCCGGGCTCCGGCGCGAAGACGTGCACGCCGGCCTGTTCGCCGACGACCTGCAGCTGCTGCACGGCGTTCGGACGCTGGAGGTCCGCCGCGACGAGCATCGGCGTGTGGCCGTCCTTCTTGAGCCACTTGCCGAGCTTGCCGGCGAGCGTGGTCTTGCCGGCGCCCTGGAGGCCCGCGAGCATGATGACCGTCGGGGGCCGCTTCGCGAACTCGAGACGCCGCTGCTGGCCGCCGAGGATGCCGACGAGTTCCTCGTTGACGATCTGGACGACCTGCTGCGCCGGGTTGAGCGCGCGGTTGACCTCGTCGGAGAGGGCCCGCTCGCGGACGGCTGCGGTGAACGCCTTGACGACCTCGAGCGCGACGTCGGCGTCGAGGAGCGCCCGCCGGATCTCGCGGACGGTGCCGTCGACGTCGGACGGAGTCAGCCGACCCTTGCTCCGCAGGTTGCGGAAGGTCTCGGTCAGCCGATCGGAGAGTGAACCGAATTGCGCCATGATCCGTCGATTCTACAAGGCCCCGCCCGGACGCTCTCGCCCGTTCACCGCAGGAGGACGCCCTCGGCGAGTTCCACCGTCGTGCCGAGCCCGAGATCGACCACCACCGGAGCCGACGACGGGACTCGGTCGAGGGTCGGGAACCACTGCCGACCGGACGACACCAGGATGAGCAGCCCGTCGACGTCGCCGACGGGGGCGAAGTCGGGCCCGGGCGGGTCGGCGTAGGGGTCGAGTCCGTGCTGGCGGAGGGCCTCGACCGCCCCGGGGACGTCCGGGACGGCGATGCCGACCTCACTGACCGACACGAGCAGCGGGGCGAGCGGCGCGCGGTGCCCGTCGGCCGGCGCGGCCTGTCCGTCGGCCGGCGCGGCCCGCCCGGCGGCCGGCACGGCGTCGGGGAGCTCCCGTCGCTCGATGAGCTCGAGCAGCTGCCGGTCGGGCCCCTCGAAGTACACCGACCGCGAGTCCCAGCCCGCCGGCCCCTCGAACTCGTCGACACCGTCCGCCCCGAGTACCGTCGCGACCTCGGCCACCCGGCGCTTCGCGTCCGCGAACGTCCCGGTCGGGATCGTGAACGCGAGGTGGTGCGCCCCGGTCATCCCGTCGAGCACGCGGAAGACGAGCTGCGACGACCCGACGGTGACCCGGACCGAGTCGTCGTCGGCGAGCACGGCGCACCCGAGTCGCTCGTAGAAGCGGACGGTGTCGTCGAGGGAGCGGGTGGCAAGCTGGACCTGGCGGATGTGCATGGCCCCACCCGACACCCTCAACCGCGCTTCAGGTCAAGCCCCGGACTACTGTCCGACGCATGCACCTCCGGGAGATCGACCTCGGCGGCTGGGCCCGTGCCGCTGCCGTCGCACTGCTCTGCGGGTTCGCCGCCGCCGTGTTCGCGTCACGGTTCGCGATCCCGGTGTCGACCGTCGTGGCCGTCGGCATCGGCGCGGGGGTGCTCGTGACCGTCCTCGTCGTCGTCGCCTGGGCCACCATCGGCGGGTACGCGATCCAGCGGGCACTGCGGGAGTGGGTTCGAGGGGGTCCGGAGCCGGTCGGCGTCCCCACCCGACGGCGGGTCCGGTGGCTCGCGCACTTCGTGGACCGGACCAGCTGGTTCGCGTGGCTCTCCGCGGTCCTGGCCGTCCTGTTCCTCGCACCGGCCGTCTCGCAACTGGCCGGTGCGACCGACTGGCAGGACGTCGTGCTCGCGCTCTTCCCCGGGGTGCTGTGGGCGGGCATCGCGGTGCACGTCTTCGCGGTCGAACGACGCCACCTGTCACGGGCTCGTGCGCTGTACGAGGAGGAGCTCCGCACGGCAACGTGGCAGGACGTCCGCGTGCCGTGAGCTTCGAACACCCCTCGACGTCGTTGTTGGACGGAGTACAGAAACTGTCGTAGCCTGGCGCGCATGCCGGAACTCGACATCGTGCGCCCGTCCGGGTTGCTGGACCACGCCGAGGGACTCGCACTGCAGCGGGCCCTCCACGCCGACGTCGTCGCCGGCCGCTCTCCCGGGGCCGTCGTCCTGTGCGAGCACCCGTCCGTGTACACCGCCGGGCGCCGCACCGAACCGTCCGACCTGCCGACGGACGGCTCCCCCGTGGTCGACGTCGACCGCGGCGGGCGGATCACCTGGCACGGACCGGGGCAACTCGTCGCGTACCCGATCGTCCGGCTGGCCGAGCCACTCGACGTCGTCGCCTGGGTGCGGGACCTCGAGCAGGTCATCGTCGAGGCGGCGGCCGCCGTGGGTGTGCTCGCCGAGCGGGTCCCGGGACGCAGCGGCGCCTGGGTCCCCGGCCCGGCCGGTGCCCCGCACGCCAAGGTCGGCGCGATCGGCCTGCACGTCGCCGAGGGGGTGACGAGCCACGGCCTCGCGATCAACTGCACGAACAGCCTCGACGCCTACGCCGCGATCGTGCCGTGCGGGATCAGCGACGCGGGGGTGACGACCCTCAGCCGCGCAGCCGGTCGCACCGTGACGGTCGACGAGATCGTCCCCGTGGTGCTCGACCGCCTCCGCGCCGCCGAGCGGGGCATGCACTCCGGACACCGGATCAGCAGCGCCGCGGGCACGCCCGCCACCACGTCCGCACGACAGGAGACCCTCGTATGACCCTCGCCCCTGAAGGCCGCCGGATGCTCCGCGTCGAGGCCCGCAACGCCGAGACCCCGATCGAGACCAAGCCGGCGTGGATCAAGACCCGCGCCACCCAGGGCCCGGAGTTCCGCGAGCTGTCCGGCCTCGTGCGGAGCAAGCAGCTGCACACCGTCTGCCAGGAGGCCGGCTGCCCGAACATCTTCGAGTGCTGGGAGGACCGCGAGGCCACCTTCCTCATCGGCGGCTCGCAGTGCACGCGCCGCTGCGACTTCTGCCAGATCGACACCGGCAAGCCCGAGCCGCTCGACCGCGACGAGCCCCGCCGGGTCGCGGACTCCGTCGCCGAGATGGGCCTGAAGTACGCCACGGTCACCGGCGTCGCCCGCGACGACCTGCCCGACGGCGGCGCCTGGCTCTACGCGGAGACGATCCGCCAGATCCACGAGCACTCCCCCGGCACCGGTGTCGAGATCCTCGTGCCCGACTTCAACGGCCGCCCGGACCAGCTCGGACAGGTGTTCGACGCCCGCCCCGAGGTCTTCGCCCACAACGTCGAGACCGTGCCGCGCATCTTCAAGCGCATCCGCCCGGCGTTCACCTTCGAGCGCTCCCTCGACGTCATCACACAGGGACGCGACGCGGGGCTCGTCACGAAGTCGAACCTGATCCTCGGCATGGGCGAAGAGCGCATCGAGATCGAGGACGCCCTGCAGCGGTTGTACGACGCCGGCACGGACATCATCACGCTGACGCAGTACCTCCGCCCGTCGCCGCGGCACCTGCCGGTCGCGCGGTGGGTCGCACCCGAGGAGTTCGTCGCCCTGCGCGAGGTCGCCGAGGAGATGGGCTTCGCCGGGGTCCTCGCCGGGCCGCTGGTCCGGTCGTCCTACCGGGCCGGGCGCCTCTGGGCGCGTGCCACGGTCGCCCGCGGCGGCACGGTGCCGGAGCACCTGTCGCACCTGCTCGACGCGACGCCGGGTCGCCAGGCCGTCTGAGCGGTGGGACCGGACGGACGACGGACGGGAGGCGGGGGGGCCCCCGGGCCCCCCCCCCCCCGGCCGCCCCCCCCCCCCGGGGGGCCCCCCCCGCCCCCCCCACCCCCACACGGGCGGCGTGCGCGCGCCCCGGGCGCCCCCCCCGGTGTGCTCCAGGGGGGCGGCCCCCCCCCGGG
>NZ_JBIVBW010000014.1:0-7392 GCF_044746255.1 Curtobacterium sp. NPDC086286 | reverse complement strand
GCACCGGTCGCACCGCCTCGCCGCGCGGCCGGGGCCCCCGGCGGGGGGGGGGGGGGGCCGGGCGGGCGGCGGGCGGGGGGGGGGGGGGCCCGCGGCCCCCGCGCCTCCCGTTCCGCGCATGCGTCCGTGACGGACGCGTCGGTCGCTACGCGCGACCGCGGATGCTCCTGAGCAGCCAGCCGATGACGGCCAGGATGATGAGGACGATCCCGACCCACAGCAGGAACTTCAGGGCACCGACGAAGATGCCGCTGAAGAGCAGGACGAGGCCGACGATGATCGCGATGATCAGCAGAGCGGGCATGTGAGGGCTCCTTCCGTGTACCTGGACGATCCCTGTACTGCGCAGACGGTACCCGGAATCAGCCCACGAGGTTCTGCACGAACACGTGCGGGGTGAAACCGGTGAGGTCGTTGATGCCCTCGCCCTGGCCGATGAGCTTGATCGGGATGCCCGTCTTCTCCTGCACGCTCAGCACGAACCCGGCCTTGGCCGAACCGTCGAGCTTGGTGATGACGAGCCCGGTGACGCCCGCCCCCTCGATGAACGCCTGCGCCTGCGCGAGGCCGTTCTGGCCGGTCGTGGCGTCGAGCACGAGCAGGACCTCGGCGATCTCGGTCTGCTTCTCGACCACGCGCTTGATCTTGGTGAGCTCGTCCATCAGCCCGGCCTTGGTGTGCAGTCGGCCGGCGGTGTCGATGACGACGATCTCGGTGTTGTCCCTGATGGCCTTCTCGACCGTCTGGTACGCGACCGACGCCGGGTCCTGCCCGGGCTGGGCCGGTCGCACGACCTCGACGCCCGCTCGCTGCGCCCACGTCGCGACCTGCTCGACCGCGGCGGCGCGGAAGGTGTCCGCCGCACCGACGAGCACCGTGCGGTCGTACGTCTTGAGGAACTTCGCGAACTTGCCGATGGTGGTGGTCTTGCCGACGCCGTTCACCCCGACGACGAGCACGACCGCCGGCCGGTTGCTGAGCTTCAGCGTGGTGTCGAGCTTCGACAGCCGTTCCTCGAGCACCTCGCGCAGCATCCGCTGGAGATCGGCGGGGTCCGTCGTGCCGTAGCGGTCGACGCGCGCGTGGAGGTCCTCGATGATCTCGTCGGCGATGTCCGGGCCGAAGTCCGCACCGATGAGCGCCGTCTCGAGGTCCTCCCACGTGGTCTCGTCGATCGTCTTGCGCTGGAACAGCCCGCGCAGCCGGGAGGACAGTGACCAGGAACTCGCCATGTTCCCAGCTTAGAGCGCGGCGCATGTGGGCGGCGCCCGGTACGCTCGGGGACACGAAGGGGAGTATTCCTCCTCGGTGTCCCCGTCAGTACGGTCCGGAACGATCCGGGCCCGGGGCGCCGGTCGTGGTCAGCACCCAGTGCGGAGCGCGGCGGAAGAGACCTTCAGGCCTCGGCGTACCCACCACCTGGTTGCGCCCATCGACCTGAAGGAAACCCGTGGACGTCCCACTCTTCGTCTGGCTCCTCACCATCGCAGGCATCCTCGCGCTGCTGGTGTTCGACTTCTTCTCGCACGTGCGCACCCCGCACGTCCCGCACATCAAGGAATCCGCGTTCTGGTCGGCGTTCTACGTCGGACTCGCGATCCTCTTCGGTGTCGGCATCCTCGTCTTCGGCGGCGGACAGGCCGGCGGTGAGTACTTCGCCGGGTGGCTGACCGAGAAGGCACTGTCGGTCGACAACCTGTTCGTCTTCCTCATCATCATGACGAGCTTCGCCGTGCCGAAGGAGTTCCAGCAGAAGGTCCTGCTCGTCGGCGTCGCGATCGCCCTCGTCGCACGCGGCATCTTCATCGCCCTCGGCGTCACGATCATCGACAACTTCTCGTGGGTGTTCTACCTGTTCGGCGCGCTGCTCTTCTGGCTCGCCTGGTCGCAGGCCCGCAGCGGCAACGACCACGGTGGCGACGAGGGTGACTCCCGCCTGATCCGGATCCTCAAGCGCGTCATCCCGACCTCGGACCACTACGACGGCGACCGCCTCACCACGAAGGTCGACGGCAAGCGCCTCTTCACGCCGATGCTGCTCGTGATGGTCGCGATCGGCCTCACCGACGTGCTCTTCGCGCTCGACTCGATCCCCGCGATCTTCGGGCTGACCCAGGACGCCTTCATCGTGTTCACCGCGAACGCGTTCTCGCTGCTCGGGCTCCGCCAGCTGTACTTCCTCATCGCCGGACTGCTCGAGCGCCTCATCTACCTCGGGCAGGGCCTCGCGGTCATCCTCGGGTTCATCGGCGTCAAGCTCGTCTTCCACGCCATGCACGTCAACGAGCTGCCGTTCATCAACGGCGGCGAGCACATCGAGTGGGCTCCGGAGATCCCGATCTGGTTCTCGCTGGGCTTCATCATGCTGACGATCGCGGTCGCCACGGTGGCGTCGCTCGTGGTGTCGAAGCGTCGCCAGGAGCGCGGGCTCACCCCGACGGGCGAGCCGAAGGAGGCCGTCGAGGCCGACGCGCACTAGTCGCAACCGCCTGACGGTCTGGAGGCGCGGTGCCGGCTGGCACCGCGCCTCCCGTCCGTCGTGTGGTCGCGGGAGCCGGCGGCGCGCCGAGACTCGGCCCTGCGGACAGTTTCGCGGCCGCGAGGGCACGAAACTGTCCGCGGAGCCGAGTCTCGGACTCGGGCCTACGCGACCGCCGGCTCCGGCTCCGGCTCCGGCGACCGCTTCTGCACGCGCTGGCCGACGACGGCGGAGACGCCGTCCTGCCGCATCGAGACCCCGTACAGCGCGTCGGCGATCTCCATCGTGCGCTTCTGGTGCGTGATCACGATGAGCTGCGACGACGCCCGCAGCCGCTCGAACACCGTCAGCAGCCGCCCGAGGTTGGCGTCGTCGAGCGCCGCCTCGACCTCGTCCATGATGTAGAACGGCGACGGTCGGGCGGTGAAGATCGCCACGAGCAACGCCACGGCGGCCAGGGACCGCTCGCCGCCGGACAGCAGGGTCAGCCGGTCGATCTTCTTGCCGGCGGGCTTCACCTGCACCTCGATGCCGGTGTTCAGCAGGTCGTCGGGGTTCGTCAGCGTGATCGACCCGGAGCCGCCGGGGAAGAGGATCGGGAAGATGACGTCGAACGCCTCCTTCGTGTCGTCGAACGCGGACTCGAAGATCGTCTGCATCTTCTGGTCGAGCTCGTCGATGATCGTCATGAGGTCGGTCCGGGTCTTCTGCAGGTCCTCGAGCTGCTCGGCGAGGAACGCGTGACGCTGTTCGAGCGCCTGGAACTCCTCGAGCGCGAGCGGGTTCACCTTGCCGAGCTGCCCGAGGTCCCGCTCGGCCGCCTTGAGCCGTCGCTCCTGCTCGGCGCGGACGTACGGCACCGTCTCGACGTCGGCGGGGTCGACGTCCTCGGTGGCGTCGAACTCGGGCAGGGCGGGGCCGCCCGGGAGCGTCGACTCGGCGTCGACCAGTTCGACCAGGTCGTCGTCGGCGTCGGTCGGCGAATCGGCGTCGGTCGGCGAGTCGTCGGACTGGAGGCGCGGCTCGGCCCCGTCCTCCACCGTCGCCTCCGGCACGGCGCCGTCCAGGACCGTCTCCGCCGCGGCGGCAGCGGCCGCGCGCTCGGCGTCGCGGTGCTTCCGCGCGAGGACCCGGGGGTCGATCAGGACGTCCACCGGGACCGGCACGTGCGGCCCGTACTCAGCGACGAGCACGGCCTCGACGAGCCCGAGCTCGCTCTGCGCCCGGTCGAGCACGCCGGACACGTGCAACTTCTTCTCGTAGATCTCCATCTCGAGCGAGTGCACGCCGTCGGTGATGGACTGGAGGCGGTCGCGGAGCTCGCGCTCCTCGTTCCGGATCGTCTGGAGCTCGGTGTTCCGCTTCGACCGCTCGGCCTCCTCGGTGGCGAGCTGCACGCGCGCCTCGGCGAGGGACCGGTCGACGGCACCGAGCAGCCCGGGCAGGTCGGCGAGCACGTCCTCGGCGACGGCTATCTGGCCACGGCGGATCACGGCGAGTCGTGCGGCCTCCGCCGCTGCGGCGCGTTCGGCCTCGAGTTGCCGCTCCAGCTGGTCGGCGCGGGTCCGCTCCGCCCGGACACGCTCGCGGACGGTCTCGACCTGGATGCGCTGCTCGATCTCGGCGGCGCGTGCGGCCTCGAGTGCGTCCTGCAGCCCGGGGCGCTCGGACGCGTCGACGACGGGGCGCGGACGGTCGGCGAACTCCTGGCGCGCACGTTCCGCCTCGGCCAGGGCCGCCTCGGCAGCCTCGACGGCGCCGTCGGTCTCGGCGAGGGCTGCGCGCAGTCGCTCGACCTCGGCGGCGGCGTTCTCCACCTTCGCGCGGGTCGACGCGCTGGTCCGGTCGTACTCCGCCTTCGCCCGGGCGTGGGCGCGCGAGGCAGCGTCCGCGTCGTCCGCCGCGCGACGTGCGTCCTCGACGGCGGTGCGGGCGGCCTGGAGGCGCGTGGCCGCGTCCTCGGCGTCGCGCGCGATCGCGTCGCGGCGGGTCACGGCGTCGTCGCGTTCCGCGACGAGTTCGATGCGCGAGGTCACGCGCTCCCCGCCGCCCGTCACGCGGACCGCACGGACGAGGTCACCGGACCGCGTCACCACCGTGGCCTGCGGGGCGGCGGTGAGCACCGCCTCCAGGTCGACCCCGTCGGTGTCCGCGACCAGCGTGTCCCGCAGGATCGCGGCGATCGCCGGCGGACCCTGCACGAGGTCGAGTGCGCGACGGACACCGGCCGGGAGCCGCTCGGGCAGTCCGGACGGCGGGGCGTCGGCGTCCGCGACCACGACGTCGATGCGTCCGATGTCCTCGGTGCGGGCGTGCGCGACGGCATCGAGCGCGACGGACCGGTCGTCGGCGAGGACGGCGTCGGCGAGCCCGTCGAGGGCGATCGCGATCGCCCCTTCGAACCCGGGCGTCACGCTGAGACGGTCCGCGAGGCGACCCACGATGCCGTCGCGCCCGGCCTCGATGAGCGCTTGCGAACCGTCACGGACGTCGATCGACATGCCGAGCGCGGCGACACGGGCGTCCAGGGCGTCCCGCTCGCGCTCGAGGGCGTGCAGGCGGTCACGGAGTTCGTCACGCGCCGCCTGGGCCGCTTCCTGCTGCTCGCGGGCGGTCTCGAGCGCGGCGGTCAGCGCGTCCTCGTCGATGCCCTCGGACGGATCGGCGCCGAGTTCGGCGAGGGCCGCAGCCGCCCGTTCGGACCGCTCCCCCGCCTCGGCCAGCGCCCGCTCGCGCCGTTCCCGGTCCGCCACCGCGGAGCCGCGCTTCGACGTCGCCACGTCCACCGCGGACCCGAGGCGCTGGGCCTCGAGGTCGTGCTGCGAGACGAGGGCTGCCTGGGCGGCGATCCGTTCGTCGAGGGCGTCGAGCGCCGCACGGGCCGCCTGCACCCGCTGCGCCGCCACCGCCGTGCCGCCGGTCATCTCCGCCGCCTGCGCCTCGAGCCGGTCCGCTTCGTTCCGGACGCCCTGCACCTGCTCCGGCGTGATCGTGGGACCCTGCTGCGGCGCGTCGGCCTGCTGGGCGAGGAACATCAGGCGCTGGTTCGCCAGGCTCGACAGGCCGCGGAGCCGCTCCTGCACGCTCTCCAGCCGGTGCACCACCGTGCGGGCCCGGTCGACGTCGTCGCCGACCATGCTCTGCTCGACGTGCTGCTGGCGGGCACGGGTCTGGTCGAGCCGTTCCTGCAGCACGATGCGCTCGGACTTGCGGCCGGCCTCGACCTCCTGGTGCTCGTGGAGCTCGCGGCGCAGGCGGACGACGTCGTCGGCGAGGATGCGGGCCTTGGCGTCACGGGCGACCGCGGCGACCGACTGGGCCTTGCGCGCGACCTCGGCTTGTCGTCCGAGGGGCTTCAGCTGGCGGCGGATCTCCCCCGCGAGGTCGGACAGGCGCGTCAGGTTCGTCTGCATCGCGTCGAGCTTGCGGAGGGTCTTCTCCTTGCGCCGACGGTGCTTCAGGATGCCGGCGGCCTCCTCGATGAAGCCGCGGCGGTCCTCGGGCGTCGCGTGCAGGACCTTGTCGAGCTGGCCCTGGCCGACGATGACGTGCATCTCACGACCGAGGCCGGTGTCGCTCAGGAGCTCCTGGACGTCGAGCAGACGGCAGTTCTCGCCGTTGATCGCGTACTCGCTGCCACCGTTGCGGAAGAGCGTGCGGGAGATCGTGACCTCGGAGTACTCGATCGGCAGCAGGCCGTCGGCGTTGTCGATCGTCAGCAGCACCTGCGCACGGCCGAGCGGACCGCGCGTCGAGGTGCCCGCGAAGATGACGTCCTCCATCTTGCCGCCACGGAGGGTCTTCGCCCCCTGCTCCCCCATCACCCACGCGAGGGCGTCCACGACGTTGGACTTGCCGGAGCCGTTCGGGCCGACGATGCACGTGACGCCCGGTTCGAACGCGAACGTCGTCGGCTGCGCGAAGGACTTGAACCCCTTGATGGTCAGGCTCTTCAAGTACATGCGGTCTCCGGATGCTCTGGTTGGGCGTCAGGCTAACGCGTGCGACGGCGTGGGCGTGGTTGGCACACGGGGCAGATGTGGCTCGATCGGTTCATGAAGGCCTCACGCACGATCGTGGTGCCGCACCGGGGGCACGGCTTCCCATGCTGCCCGTACACGTGCAACCGCTGCGAGAAGTACCCGGACTGCCCGTTCACGTTGACGTACTGCGCGTCGAAGCTCGTGCCGCCGTCCTCCAGCGCACGGCCGAGGACGTGCCGCACCTCGGACAGGAGGCCGTGCAGGTCGGCGCGGGTCAGCCGCTCGGCCGGGCGGTCGTAGTGCAGCCTGGCCGCCCAGAGGGACTCGTCGGCGTAGATGTTCCCGATGCCGCTCACGACGCCCTGGTCGAGCAGGACCCGCTTGATGCCGCTCGAGCGCTTCCGGGCGGCGGCGATGAAGCGGTCGTCGTCGAACGCGGGGTCGAGCGGGTCGCGTGCGATGTGCGACACCTGCTTCGGGATGCTCCGGCGCCACACGGCGTCGGGATCGACCTCGTCGACGTGTCCGGCGGAACCGGCCGGCGCCCCGTCGATCGTCGGGACCATCTCGTCGATCGCCATCGAGCCGAACGTGCGCTGGTCGACGAACTCGAGCTCGACCGGGGGCTCCGGGGAGCCGTCGCGGTCGGTGCCGGTGGGCTGGACGTCGAGGAGGATCCGTCGGTGCTTCGCCGCCTCGCGCCCACGGCCGAGCAGGATCTGACCGCTCATGCCGAGGTGGGCCACGAGGGCCTCGGGTCGGTCGCCCTCGTGCTCGGGATGCAGGGGCATCCAGAGGAACTTGCCACGACGGACCGCGGCGGCGATGGTGCGACCGGTCAGGCGGTCGGCGAAGTCCTCGGCCGGACCGTCGTGCCGGGTCAGTGCCCGGTCGTCGACGACGTCCACGTGCAGGACCCGCGCGCCGCTG
>NZ_JBIVBW010000013.1:0-39423 GCF_044746255.1 Curtobacterium sp. NPDC086286 | reverse complement strand
GACCACGACAAGACCTTCCACGCCACGGTCGTGCTCCAGGGCGAGGACGTCTCCACCGGCACCGGGTCGAGCAAGAAGACCGCCGAGATGGCAGCGGCGCTCCAGGCGTGGACGCAGCTCTCCGGCCGGGCGGCCTGACCGCGTGCCCGAACTGCCCGAGGTCGAGGTCGTCCGCGCCGGCCTCGAACCCGCCGTCAGCGGCGCGCGGGTCCTGCACGTGGACGTCGTCGACGACCGGGCACTGACCCGGCACGACGGTCCGGCCGAGGACTTCGCCGACCGCCTGACCGAGGCACCTACCTTAACCCGCGAGAGGCGGCGACACCGCTCGAATCGCGATCGGAATAAGGACCCTCGCGTGGTTGAATGGTGCTGTGACTCACGACATCTCGCCGACCAATCCCCCTGAGGGATATATCCACGATTTTGTGTCGGGCATCCCAGTGCGAGCGACACCCGAAGAAGTTGAGGCTACTCAACCATTCGCACGCGCCCTCGTGAATGACTATGGTTACCCTCGCGAGAACATAACCACCCGCCCACAGTTCCGGGTAAAGAGCAGCCCCTCTGACACCACGAAATCTTATCCGGTCGACATCGCGGTATTCGATACTAAGTCAAAGCTACCAAATGATGTTCGCATCATCGTTGAGGCAAAAAAGCGCGATCGCAATGACGGCGAGGACCAACTCAAGGACTATATGCGCCTTTCGTCCGCTCAATTGGGAGTTTGGACGAATGGTCAGGAGCGAACATTCTGGGAAAAATACGTCACTAACGATGGCGTCGAGTTCCGACAACTACCGAACATTCCGCGCTTCGGCGAAAGCATCGGCTCGATTGGAAAGTACACTAAGTCTGATCTGGTCGTGCCTCGCGACCTTAAGGCCGTATTCCGGTCGATGCGAAATCATCTCAGTGCGAATGTTGTCGGCACTTCTCGAGATGAAGTCCTTGCAATTCAACTGATCAACCTTGTCTTCTGCAAGATATATGACGAGCGATTCACTGCAGATGCGGGCCTCCTTGAATTTCGCGCGGCCGCCGACGAATCTTCGGAGATGATTCATGAGCGGATAGCGAAGCTTTTTGCGCGAGTGAAAGCGAAATACAATGAGGTCTTTGATTCGGACGATAAGCTAACACTTGATCCTGCGAGCCTCAGATTTGCCGTGGGCGAGCTTCAAGCCTTTTCTTTGCTGGGATCCCCTCGCGACGCCGTGGGAGAAGCATTTGAGACATTTATTGGTGCGACCCTGAAGGGGTCTCAAGGCCAATTTTTTACTCCGCGCAACGTCGTGAGCGCAATGGTGGAATACCTTAATCCTTCGCGAGACGAGCTTGTCATCGATCCGGCCTGCGGGGCTGCCGGCTTCCTAGTCGAGACACTTCGTCACAAGTGGGCGGAGGTGGAGGCCCAAGGAGAGAAGCTCGGTTGGAGCGAGGCTGCTACTGCAGAGGAAAAGCAGTCGGTAGCAATCAAGACCCTCTATGGGATCGAGAAAGACGAGCTTCTCAGCAAAGTGGCGAAGGCCTACATGGCCATCATGGGTGATGGAAAGGGAAGCATTTTCTCAACGGATTCGCTAGAGCGGCCGTTTGCATGGCCCCCCACCGTCCAATCCCACGTCACGTTAGGGAAATTTGATGTGGTACTTGCGAACCCGCCTTTCGGAAAAGATATCCGGGTCACCGGAGCCGAGAAGCTGTCGCAGTATAGCCTCGCGTATACCTGGAAGAAAAACAAAGACGGAACCTTCACGCGCGGCAGCAAGCTAAAGGACAAGCAGAACCCGCAAACACTCTTTATCGAACGTTGCCTTCAACTTCTGAAGCCAGGCGGGCGTCTAGGAATTGTCTTGCCGGAATCGTTCTTCCATGCACCCTCGAACCGACACGTGATTCAGCTCCTTCGAGAACACAACATTCTTGGCGCAATTGACCTTCCTCACAATACCTTCCGCCCGTTCAATAATGCGAAGTGCATCGCAATCTTCATCCAAAAAGATCGCCCGCAGCAAAGTACTATGATTATGGGTGCCGCAGAGCAAATGGGGCATGATCATATCGGAAGGACCATGTACCGTTGGGACCCTTCGACCGGAACTCATACCGACGAAGTATGGGACGATGTGGAAGAAGTGACTTTTGAGCTTCGCGAGAAGGAGCGCCTGAAGTACACATTCGAGGTTTCTGCCGAGAGAGTCCTTGAGCGGGGCATAATTATCCCCCGATACTATTGGCCAGAACGAGATATTGCTGCATCTATCGAAGCTGATCCCACCGTCGAAGCCACGACGGTTCAGGAACTGATCGACAAGGGCTGGTTGGAAGTTCGTGCAGGTCATGGAAGTCCGGAAGCGAAATACAAGGGCCTTGGGACGTTTCCGTACATTAGAGTCAAAGACATTATCAACTGGGAAATTTATAAGGATCCGACTGCCCGTATCCCGGGAGACATTTTCGACGCCCTAGTGGGTTCTCATCCATTGGAAGTCCGCGACATTGTGATGGTCGCCCGTGGAAGTTACCGAATTGGTGACTGCGCGATGGTTGGACCCTCCGACGTAGACGTAGCACTCACACGGGAGATTCTCATTTTTCGAGTCCTAGATGAGCGCCTTGACGCCTTCTACCTTCTTTACTTACTCAGCCTCGATGAAGTTCGACGCCAAATTGAGAATCGGGTATTCGTTGACACCACGCTGCCCACGTTGGGTGATAGATGGAAGGAACTTGATCTCCCGTTCAGCCGTGACTTGGAAGAGCGCAGGAAAATAAGCAATCGTGTGAGCACTGCCCTCATGCAGCGATGGGCGTCCCTATCGGACATCGAGTCGATCCGTGCATCGATCGGCGCATCTGCACCTCCTGAGGTAGCAGCTCTTGACAATCTTCTGCAGAACGACGCATAAACTCATTACGGATTTGAGTATCCACAATTTGATATGCCTCAACCGGCTCCTGCTCGACATCGCTAAATGACCGAGCAAGCGGAGGCGCCCCCCAAGGTCGCCTCCGCTTGCTTAGTTATCAGTTGTTAACTGGTGTACAGCTATATAGATGATGGTAAAGCATCGGTCAGATCGATGGCGAGGCTCGGGCGGTTGCACAGCTTCATCGCAGCAGCATGCCGAGATGTCATTTACTGTCCATTTCGCGGATGTTCGCTGTCTCTCTGTTGATCGCGCAGCGCTCGCTCCGCTACTTCGGATGCAACCCGACCTGTAGCGAGCCGCGCGCGCTCCAGCGCAGACGAACCAAAAGCGCGCGCTGCGACGATCCCCTCCGTCCCCTCCTCGACAGTCTTATCGCGCAGCTCGCCGAGCGCCGCGAGCCACCGTTTGGCGGCGGTCTCGGTGTGTTCGCGGTCGATACCAACCCGCCCATGGAACTGCCCGACGGCGGCTCCGACTCCGTTGCTCGCCCGTACGACCGCCCTGGCCGGGACGGGCTGCAGCAGAACCTTCGTGTTGGCCCGTGTCACCGCGGCGTCCATCCGTTCGATCAATGTGCCGGTGCTCCCCGCGATGCGCTCGAGGCGGTTCTCACGAACGGCACGGAGCGCGAGCCGCTTCTGAGTGGCCTCATCCGGCGCCGCATCGAGCACACGATCGAGCTCGAGCACATCTAGGGTGTCTTGCAGCTGCAGACAGTGCGCGATGACGGCCAGCCACTCGCGAACCTTCGGCTCGATCGCTTCGGTGGCATCAGCGAGCTCACCAAGCTTCATCTTCTTCTCGAGCTTGTTCGCCAAGCCATCCAGCTGGCGGAGCGCGTATGCCTGCGTCCGCGCGAGCGTGGCGCCGGTCCCCTGCACCTTGGACCAGGTCGCCTCGTCGACTCGGCCTGACGACGCGCGGCCGGTCATCGCGTCATCGATGACGAAGTCGACACCGATCATGTCAGCGAGTACGGCATCCTGCTGGTTGCGGAGAACATCCTCGACCTTCTCGTCGATCTCGGCGAGGTAGTCGGCGAGTTCGTCGATGGACTTCTGCAACGCCATCTGATTCATCATCGTGCCGATGCTGGCGATGGTGGTGGGGTTGAGCATCGAGCCGACCGAAGCGAACTGCAGGATGTGCTTCGTCTGCCCGCCGGTCGTCGTCGCGATACCCATCAAGAGACCGGTTTCGCTGTTCCTCATGAGCGGCAGCTTCCGTGCGATCGCGGCGGACTCCTCGGTCAGCTGCACCCAGCGTCCCGAGCTCGCCATGCCAGCCGCGGTGAGTTGCGCAAGGCTTCCGAGAGCACCCGTCGGGAGCTCCTGAGCGGGTCGGGCGGCGTCATCAGCGAAACCCTGGCCGCGCAGGAACTGTTCGACAGCCGCGGGCTCGCCGAAGACAGCGAGGCCGTCACCGTCGCTGATGATCTCGATCTGGTCGTCCATCTTGGTCTCCTGGTACTGGTCGTTCATCGGCCGAAGCGCTCTCGCGCCAGTGCAGCCAGATTGGGATCAATCGCCCACCGTTCGCCGAGGCGATGATCTGTGGCTACTCGTCTGAGGAAGGCGCGAAGGCGCTTCGGGTCGACGTGCAGCTCTCGGGCGAGATCTGGCGCGGTGATCGTCATGCTGCAGATTCCTCTGTCGCGGCTACCCCCGGTAGTTCCCCGATGAACCATCGCAGTGCTTCGACGACCTGCTCACGCGGGGCAGGCTCGGTGAGTACCTCGATGGGGAACGACGGCCGCTTGTCGATCCGGGCAGCGGGAAGATTGATTCCCGGTACGGCGTCGAGTCGCGCCCGGAACTCCTCCCGGAGGACGACATCGTCGAACGGCGGTCGGTCGCGCAGGTACTGGAACACCACCTCGACGGTGCCGCTGATCGGGTAGACCGTGAACGGCCAGTGCGACTTCTCGGCGCCTTCTCGCCGTGGCGCGGTCATGAAGGCACTGATCTCCCGGTTCGAGCCGTACTCGACGGTGCCTCCGAGTTCCTTCCAAGCGTCGAACAGTTCCGTGACGCCGTGCACGATGCTCGGCGGGTTTGCGGTTGCGAGCTGCCCCAGGAACGAGCGGTCGGAAGTCGTGTCGATGCCCTCGAAACCGTCTGCGACCAGCCCGATGAGTTCGGCGAGGCCGGCGGTCGAGATCCGAGCAGACTCATCGGCTGCGCCGTTCGACCCGAACTGCAGACCCTCCAACTCGAGAACGGCCTGCGGGTCGCGATCGTCGTCGGCCTCCAACCAACGGAAGCCTGGTGAGATTGTTCCTCCACCCTGCAGGACGCGATGCGCACCCGCGACCGGAACGCTGCTGAGGTGGTTGCCGAGCGGTACCGGGTGAGTCCCGATGAGCGCTGCCACATCGCCGTACGACGACCACCGACCAGCGGGGATCGCCATGATCGCCTGGTGGACGATCGACCAGTCGCGACCGGTCGCTTCGGGTTGGACACGTTCGTCCGGACCGGACCACTGCTCGACGATCCGGTCAGCGAACCAATCGCCACGCGCACGGATCTGCTCGCGGCCCCAGACTGCTGCCTCGAGCACGCGTTGATTGAGCGCGCTGTAACTGCTGTTCCGGTATTCCTCCTGCTTCGAGGCGAACGACCGGTTGCTCAGCTCGGAGTTGTAGCCAGTGAGCGTGAGGTTCCCGAGCTGGTGGACGAGCTGCTCGTGGACCTCCTCCAATGTTTCATCGTCCCCGAGGTCCACCTCGAGTGCTCTTCGCCACTCAGGCGTCAGAGTCTGGGGAAGGATGTGCTCGATCGTCGACTTCTCGACGTCGACGAGCTCCTTCGGGTTGCGTTCCTCCTGCACCCACTTGAGGATGAGCTTCTGCTGCGTGCGGAGGCCACGGAGGTAGAACGGCTGGGTCCGGACGGCGTCACGCACCTGGTCGTCGGTTGCGAAGTACTTCCGGCCCGTCGAGAAGTAGTCCAGGAGCACGCGGTCGACCGGGCGGTCGTCGATGACTCCACAAGCCTGCAGGATCGTGCGGTTCAAGCCTTGTCCAGGTCGACCGCCGATCGTCCGCCGCACGATGTACGACTCGATCGCGGCGAGCGCGCCGGTGACCTCTTCCGCGCTGCTCGTGCCGGCCGCGCGGCGGGCGAGCAGGCGAAGCGTGAGCGGCACAGTGGTCGTCGATCCCCACTCCGCGAGGTGCTGCAGATGTTTCCGGAGGGCCGGTTCGGGCTCGAGCGACGGATCTCGGATGACGGCGAGCTGTTCGGACAGGCGGCTGAACCGCTCGATCTCCTCAAGGATCTGCTCGTCCTCCATCTTCGCGAGGCGAGCCTGCTGGTAGCTGTAGATGTCCCCCTGCTTCAGCAGCGGTTCGTCAGCCACCGCATCGAGCCAGAAGATGAGTTCGAGGTCGTCCCCGGTCAGGCGTCGCTGCATCGGCAGCCACCAGGACGAGTACACGGACTCGCCTCGGGATCCGAGCCGCATGAACAGGTAGTTCCGCACCAGGTCTCCCTGGGTGAGTCGGAGTCCGGTGTTGTTGAGCGACTCGAAGATCCGGTAGACGTTGTCCTCGTCGCGAGCGGTGATCGACACGAATGTCAGGCCGCCGAGCACAGCCTCGCGGATCCGCTCGATGTCATGTGGGTCGTCCGGATCATCTGCGAGCTCGAGTGCTCGGCGGAAGAACGAATAGGCCTGCCCCACGCCGGAATCCGAATCAGCGCCGACAGCACCGTCCACGACAGCGCGGAAGGCGTCGCGGTCCGCCTGTGTCGGCAGGAGCTTCAATCGTGCGTCGCCCGGCTTGAACCGATCAGCCACGTACTGTTCGTGGATGCTCTCCGCGAGCATCGGCTGTTCCTTCTGGTGGATTCGGAGGTAGTCGCGCAGCGCACACAGCAGGATCGACAACGTCGTCAACCGCTGTTGACCGTCCACGACCAGGAACTCCATGCCGGTCGGGACGATGGCGCCGGTCGAGAGCACGAGGGACCCCATGAAGTGCGTTGCACCCGGGTTCGTCCGGCGTGTCTCGGCGAGTTCGAGGATGTCGCTCCAGAGGCGATCACGTTGGCGTCCTTGCCACGCGTACGGCCGTTGGTACAGCGGCACCAGGTACTGCTTCGGGCCCCCGAGCAGCTCCTGCAGCGTCGTTTCACGCACGTCCATGTGTATCCCCTCAGTCGTCTGAATCCTAGGGACAGAAGCCAGCTGGATTCCACGCCCCACGTGAGGGACTTGCGGAACCGCACAATCGATGCGGAAGTCCGCCCGCCACCCCACAACGGGTACTCCCGCCCCACCTCCCCACCCACGAGGATGGTTCAACACCACTCGTCCCGGGGACGACGAGCGGCACCGAGGACCAGGAACTCCCCGAGGGACACCACCATGACGATCGCCGGGGAATCGGCAGGTGTCGAAGCACGCCGCCAGCGCAGCCACGCACAGGAACTCCGACGCCAGGCACACGACGCCGAACAACGTGCCGCCCGCTTCGAGATCGCCGAACGCACCGAGAGCGAGACCGCCCAGCTCCTCGCCCCACTCGCCGGCATCGGCTACCACCTCCTCGCCGACCGCCGCTGGCCAGGCAGCCGCACCGCCCAGGTCGACATGGTCGTCGTCGGCCGCGCCGGCGTCTTCATCGTGGACACGAAGGCCTGGCGCGAGGTCGCGGTCCACGGCGACCGGATCACCCGCGGCCAGGAGGACGTCACCGACGACATCGCCCGCCTCGCCGACCTCGCGTACAGCACCGAGGCCGCCCTCGCGGACATCGGTCTCGCACCCGGCGAGGTCCACGCCGTCGCCGCACTCGCTGGCCAGAAGCGCATGCACGCCCGCGTCGCCTCCGTCGACGTCATCGGCACGCACGACCTCGTCGGCCACATCACCAAGCGCGGCGCCCGGCTCTCGGCATCACGCGTCGACGAGGTCCTCGCCGCGATGCTCATCCACTTCCCCGTGATCGGCGACGACGCAGCGGCACCGCCGCAGATCGTCGTCACCGCAGCCGTCCTCCCCCGCGAACCCGCGCCGAGGATCCCCACGCTTGACGACGAGCTCACGGACCAGCTCCTCGACGGCGTCCTCGAGGCACCCATCGAGGACTGGATGGCCTTCCTCGACCCCGCCCAGGCAAAACTCATCCGCCGCAGCTTCAACGGCCCGGCGCGCATCCGCGGCGCCGCGGGCACCGGCAAGACCGTCGTCGGCCTCCACCGCGCGGCGTACCTCGCCCGCTCGACCGGCGGCCGCATTCTGTTCACGACGTACATCGGCACGCTGCCGAAGGTCCTCGAGTCGCTCCTCGGGCGCCTCGCGCCCGACATGGTCGGTCGCGTCGACTTCATGGGCGTCCACGCGTTCGCCACGCGCCTGCTGAAGGAACGCGGGATCGCGTTCCGCACACCCGGACGGGAGGCGCGACTCGCGTTCGACGACGCCTGGAACGCAATCCGCGCCTCCAGTCCATTGCGGTCCTCGCGTTTCTCGCGCTCCTACTGGGAGGACGAGATCAAGCACGTCATCAAGGGGCGCGGCCTGACGCGCTTCGACGAGTACGCCGACCTGGCGCGCGTCGGGCGCAAGCACGCGCTGCCCGTGGAGACGCGGCAGGCGGTGTGGGACCTCTACGAGGCGTACTCGCGCGGCCTGCGCGAGCGGCGCGCGCACGACTGGGAGGACATCGTCCTGCTCGCGCGCGATGCAGTCGCGGCGGTGCCGCTCGAGCGGTACGACGCGGTGATCGTCGACGAGGCGCAGGACCTGTCGTGCGCGATGGTCTCGCTGATGCACCACCTCGTCGGGGACCGAGCCGACGGGCTGACGCTCATCGGGGACGGCCAGCAGACGATCTACCCGGGCGGCTACACGCTCGGCGAGGTCGGCATCAGCCTCTCCGGACACGGTGTCGTGCTCGACGTGAACCACCGCAACACGGCGGCGATCCTCGAGTTCGCGAAGGAGATGGTGGCGGACGACCAGTTCGTCGACATCGAGGGCGTGGACGGTGTCGGCGATGCAGTGTCCGACGTCTCGCGCTCCGGTCCCACGCCGGCGTTCCACCGGTTCTCGAGCCGGGCCGAGCACGACCGCTCGATGATCGCGCGGCTGAGCGAGGTGCTCCGGCTGATCGGGACGGGGCACGGTGACGTGGGGATCCTCACCGCGACGAAGCGGCACGCGGACGACGTCCGGGGTGTCCTGCGGGAGGCGGGGATCCCGGTGATCATGCTCGACGAGTACTCCGGCAGGACGTCCGACGCCGTACGGGTCGGCACCGTGAAGCGGGCGAAGGGGCTCGAGTTCAAGCAGGTGCTGTTGGCGCACGTCGACCGTCGGCTGCTGGATCCGGTGACGGGTGAGCCGTCCGAGACGGATCGGGAGCGGCGAGAGCGCGGCCGGCGGGAGTTGTACGTGGGGATGACGCGGGCGCGGGACGGGCTGTGGGTCGGGGTCCGGAGCAGTCGCTGAGCGCTCGGCGGCTTCAGCTGGGCTCGTCCACGTCGTCGATGTGCCGGACGGACCGCCCGAGCGCGTGCGTCGAGCGCCCGGTCGTCGCGTGCAGGTCAGGCCGCATCAAGGTCACGGGTGCCATCTGCCCACTCGACGAGCTCGGGATCGTGCGTCGCCACGACGACGGCACTCCCCGACGCCCGCAACGCATCGAGTCCCGCGCGGACTCGCGCCGCGCTCTCCCGATCCAACGACGCCGTCGGCTCATCCGCCAGGACCACGAGCGGGCGCTGTGCGAGCACCCGCGCCACAGCGACGCGCTGCCGTTCGCCGCCACTGAGCGTCTCCGCCCGAGCACGCCACCGGCCACCGAGTCCGACGGCTCGCAAGGCCTGTCCGATCCGCATGTCGAGTTCCGCCCTGCCGACCCCATCGAGCCGAAGCACCCGCAAGTTCGCCTCGACCGTCCACTCGGGTACGACGGCATGATCCTGGACGATGGACCCGACCACGGTCCGGCGCAGTCGCGTTCGTTCGCGCCTCGAGGCTTCATCGACCGAGATCCCGGCCATGACGATGCTGCCGCTCGATGGGCGCTCCATCGCGGCGAGGCATCGAAGGAGCGTGGTCTTCCCGGCGCCGGACGCACCACGGAGCGCGAGTGCCCCGCCCGGAGGAACCTCGAAGTCGATGTCCCGCCACAGCGTGCGCGTTCCGAGGTCGTACGAGAGGCCGCTGACCGCGACCAGAGGAACGTGCTTCATCGTGTGATCCGATCTCGAGGATGCAACAGTCTCGGCCGTGGCCGAAGGGACTCGCGGTGTCGGTGGGTCAGCAGAAGGGCCGCGACGACGAGTCCGACCGTCGCGCCGACCGTGGTGAGTCCGGCGAACACCGCGGCGCGGAGACCCTGACCGTCGAGGAGCGCGAGAACCGTCAGCAGAGAGATTGCGCCGGTCACGACCGCGCAGGCGACGACGAACGGAGCATGGATCCCCGAGGTCCCCCGTCCGACGATCATCCGCAGTCGACACCGCTGGGCCGTGCGACGTCGGTGGTCCGCCGCGAGCTGGACGGCGGCGAGGAGCAGGGATGCGACCATCACCATCCCCGCGCCGATCTGGACGGAGCGCTCGGTCCGCACCCTCGCGAGGTCGTCGGCGATGGTCGTACCGACGCGGTTGATCTGCGTGACGACGTCGATCGCGCTCGAGTTGCGGAGCGCGGACACGAGGGCCTCACGATCGCCGAAGCGCACTTCACTGTTGTGGACGGCCAAACCGATCCGATTCGGGGCGAGGTCTCGGATGGTGTGGAGCACGACGACCGGCAGATCGTCGCTCGCGTCGTTCCGGGGCAGGCCCCACGTCACCCAGCGCTCCGCGGACCGCACGAGATCCGCAGTGCTCGGTACCACGCGGACGGCGACCGGGACTGCTCGTGCCGGCGCGGTGTCATCGACCGCCCAACCATCGGCGAAGGCTTCTTCCACAGCCGCTGTGATCGGCGAGGTGCTGCCTGCGAGCCGTCTCGGAACGAGGACTGTGGCACCGTCCCGAGACGCTCGCGCAACTCCCCGCTGGCCGTCGTCGGAGACGAGGAGCGCGTTCTGCAGGAAGTTCGTCATCGCCATCCGGGCAGTGCCACGTTCGAGCGCCTCAGCGCCGATCGCGCCGAGTGCGTCGTCTTGGGCCTCGTTCGCGAACCCGATCCCGAGCGTGACGTCGTCTCCGGTCGAGACCTCGGCCGCGAGCGTCCGCTCGAGGTGGCGGCTCGTCTGGAGCTGGCTCGCGACGGACGAACCGGTCGCAGTCGTGAGCACGACGAGTCCGATGCTGATGGTGGCGACGAGCATGGTCCGTGAGCGCGCATCACGACTCACGGATCCGAGCCGTCCGGCAAGTCGCATGATCCCGACGTGCGCGACGGCGACGGTCGACGCGAGACCGACCATCAGCATGGCGACCGTCGTGGTGAGCAGGTGGACCACTGTGGGAGAGGCGCCGCGTACCATCACGAACACGGCCAGAACCGCAATCGTGGGCACTGCGCACGTGCCGACGAGGGCGAGTGACTCGATGCCTTCCCGAATCGCCACCGCACGACGTGACCAGCCGTTCAGGAGCCGCACGCGAGTGCGTGCATCCCTGTGCCGCGACTCAGCGGTGAGGGCGATCAGCACGGCAGCGATCACCGCCAGCACAGCTCCGGCGATCCCCGGACTCGACAGCGCGGCGAGCAGCGCTCCGCGCGGGCTGACGGATGCCGGGGAGTACACGAATCCGTCTTCATGCAACGTCCGCAACAGTGCGTCGACGTCGTCGGGAGCACCGTCGAGCGCGTAGGTCCACGTGATCACCGCGTCACGGACGTCACTGCTCCGGTGTGGGGTCGACCTCGCCCAGAACGTCGGTGGTTCGAACGCACCGTTCAGGATGTAGGCGTCGAACGCCGCCGGCGTGCCATCTCGGTCCGGCGTCACCAGTGCGAGGTCGACGCCGTGACGCTCTGCCGCTCCTTCGAGCATCGCGATGTGCTCGGGCTTCTCCGGCCCGAAGGGCAGATCCGTGATGTCGATCGCGGTACGCCCCGAAGCGAGACCGGCCGCTTCCACGTTCCCGACTGCGAACACGGCCAGCGCCGCCGCCATCAGCACCGCGGCTGCCACGGCGATCACCGTGGCAGCCGCGAAGCCGCGGATCAGTAGATGTTCCAGAACGACGAGTTGCCGAAGAGCGCTTTCCCGCGGCTCGCGTAGGCGACCTTGCCCTTGGCGACCCTGCCCGAGGACGTGGTCTTGCCCGACGACTTCACCGCTGTGCTGTGCACGAGCTTCTGGTGGTCGTACAGGGACCACACATCCGTCTTGTCCACGCCGTAGGACCAGAACCCTCCGCCGACCACTTCCGTCGCGGCACGCTTCGTGGTGCCGTCCACCGCGGCGCTGCCACTGGTGATCGTTCCGCGGTCGACGGTTGCGTGCGCGACCCCCGCGGTGGTCAGTGCCGGGATGATCGCGGCCGCGACCACAGCGACACTGAGCTGCATCGTGCGCTTCTTCATGATGTTCTCCTTCACTCGCCCCGTTCGGGACGATGCAAGGAGCAAAGCAGAACTGCCCGGCAATCTGAAATTACGGATATCACAAATACAACATCGTCATGGTGGTATCACCATGTCAACACGAACCGTCCCCGCGTCCCCCCAGCCTCGAGCCGCTCATGCGCCTCCCCAGCCCGCGAGGCCGGCAGCACCTCCGCAACCCGCGGCGTCACCGTCCCACTCTCCACCGCATGCCGCAGCTGCTCGAGCTTCTCGAACGACCGGTACTCCGCGAACACGGCGATCTGCTCGAACCGGATGCCACGAGCCCCGTTCCCTTCCCACCCCCGCACGTCGAGGAACACTCCCCCGTCGCGGACGGCATCGACCACCGAAGCCCGCTGCACCGCAGCATCGGCGAGCGCATCGACCCCGTCCGGCACGAGCTCGCGCACAGCGACGGGGAACGAGGACCCACGCGCCACAATGTGCGCCGGCCCGAGCGACCGGACCAGCGCTTCGTCCGCGGGCGCAGCATCGGCGATGACGGTGAGTCCAGCAGCGACCCCGAGCTGCACGACGTAGTTCCCGAGCAACCCCGCAGCCCCGGTCACGGCGAGCGTCTGCCCGGGAGCGAGCCCCGCCCGCGAGAGGATCTGCAACGCCGTCAGCCCGTTCATCGGCACCGTCGATGCAAGCGGAAGCGACGTCCCCCGAGGGATCCGCGTGAACGACCCGACCGGCGCGACGAGCTCCTCGACGTACGCACCCCCGTGCGCGCTGAGCGGCAGCGCGATCGCCATGACCTCGTCGCCGACCTCCCACCCGGAGACGTCGGGCCCGACCTCGTCGATGACCCCGGCGGCGTCCATCCCCGGCACGTACGGCGCCGAGGCCTGCGAGCTGTCCCGCTGACCGGCGCGCACACCGGTGTCGGTCGGGTTCACGGCGAACGCCTGCACCCGGATCCGCACGGACCCCGCACCAGCGTGCGGCTCCGGCGCCTCATGGACGGCGAGGGCCTCCGGCCCTCCGAACTGTTCGACTCCTACGACCTTCACCGTTCCGGTCTACCGGACGACGCTCGGCCGCACCCAGCGAGCGGGCCGGTGGCGGTGGTCGGGACGCACCATCCGTCGGACTGGAGGCGCGGATCACCGCCGACCCGCGCCTCCAGTCCGGCACTGGGCCGGCTACACGGCGGGGGCGAGCGCCAGCTGCTCGCGCGCCACCACGGCGTCGGCGGCCGGGGGCCGGCCGTACGCCTCGCGGTAGTCCCGCGAGAAGTGGGAGGCGCTGCGGTAGCCGACGGCGGCCGCGGCGCGGGCGGCGGTGTCGGCGTGCAGGACCATGCGGCGACGCGCTTCCCCGAGTCGGGTCCGCTTGAGGTACTGCGCGGGTGACATGCCGGTGGCCTGCTTGAAGCGGGCGAAGAGGGTGCTCTCGCTGACCCGGAGTTCGCGGGCGAGGCGTTCCATCGTCCACGGTTCGTCCATCTGCCCGGTCAGGAGTGCGGTCGCCGCCGTGACCAGTCCGACGTCGGCTCCGGCTCGGTCGAGTGCGGCGGTGATGCGTGGTGCCTGCGCGGTCTGCAGCAGGCGGAGGACGATCTCGCGCGAGACGAGGGGGAACAGGACGGGGATGTCCTCGGGGGCGTCGAGCAGCGCGAGTAGTCGGCTGAAGGCATCGGCGAGCGGGGTCGTCCACTCGCCGAGTCGTGGGAGGTCCGTGCGGCTCGTGCTGGTGGTCGTGCTCGACATCGACGCCACGACCTCGCCGACGACGACCGCGTCGAGCTTCCAGACCGCCGAGACGAAGCCCTCGCTGCCGGCGGGGTCGATCACCCCGGCGACCACGGGGAGGTCCACGGGCGTGATGATGAACCGCTCGCGGCCCCAGACCTGGTCGTCGTCCCCGACGATCGAACGCTTCCGGCCGCGGAGGACGACGGACAACGACGGGACGTACCGCCGGTCGAAGAGTCCGGTCGGCTCGTGGACGCGGGAGACGGTCAGGCCCAGTGCTTCGGCCCGCTGCACCGAGGCGGGACGGGCGACGGTGTCGACGGTGGACGCCCGGTCGAGCACGGCGGCGTGCCGCGAGGCCACTTCCACCGCGCGGTCGAGGTGCTGCGCCGTGCGATCGTCCACGTGCCCACGCTACGCAGTTCTCCCGGCGCCGAGGAACTCGTGCGGAATCCGGCAAGATTTCCGCTGGAACGGGCAAGGTGCGGGGCTGCCCGGGGGTCGAGCATCGATGCATGACCACTGAACCCCGTGACCAGACCACCGTCCGCACCGCACTCGTGACCGGCGCCTCGAGCGGCATCGGCGAGGCCATCGCCCGCGAACTCGCTGCCGCCGGCATGACCGTCGCCGTGCACGGCCGCGACGCCGTCCGCACGCGTTCCGTCGTCGACGACATCGAGCGCCGGGGTGGCCGAGCCCTCCCGATCGTGGCGGACCTCTCCGCTGATGCTCCCGACGTTCGGGCGTTCGCCGCCGCGGCCCGAGAGCTGCTCGGCGGGCACGTCGACGTCCTCGTGAACAACGCCGGCGTCTACCCCGGCGGTCCGACGGAGTCCCTGTCCGACGAAACCGTCGACGCGCTGCTCGCGACGAACGTCCGGGCACCGCACGTCCTCGTGGCGGCGCTCGCCCCGGGGATGGCCGCGCGCGGGTCCGGCGTCGTCGTGAACATCGGCTCGTGGATGGCCCGGGTCGGGGTGCCGTTCATGGGCCTCTACCCGGCGACGAAGGCCGCGGTCGAGCAGCTGACCCGGGCGTGGGCGGCCGAGTACGGGCACCGCGGGGTACGGGTCGTGACGGTGGCGCCGGGGGCCACGGCGACGCCGGGGAACGCGGACTCGGCGGACGTGCTCGCGGCGATGACGCAGGGGACGCCCGCGGGGGTGCCGGTGCAGCCGGTCGACATCGCCCGCGCCGTCCGGTGGGTCGTGTCAGACGAGGCGGCGTTCGTGAACGGTGGGACGCTCGACGTCGACGGTGGGATCGCGTCCACGCGCCTGCGCTGAGGGCACATCGCTGCCCGTCAGGGCGCCCCGGACGGGATGCAGTCGCTCTCGACGAGGAGCACGTTGTCGGTCCTGAGCCACGAGATCGTGGCGTCGGCGGAGTAGACGCTGAGGTCGAGGTGGCCGTTCCGCTCATCGAACCCGGTGTGGTCGCCCTCGGCCGTCCACGCCGTCCGCAGGGTCTCCGCGGTGCTCGAACGGTCGACCACGTCTCCGAGTCGGATGCGCTCGTGGAAGGCCCGACAGGTGTTGCCCGCGGCGGTCGTGCCGCTCGTGGACCAGGTGCTCGTCCGTACGGCGCTCGGCGCCACGTCGAGCAGCTGCAGCGCATCGTCGACGTACTCCTGCATCTCCTGACCCGCTTCCTCGGCCGATCCGGGCCCGTAGCCCGAGTCCAGGTCGTCGAGTTCCTCCTGCCGCTGCTGCTGTGCGTACCTGTCGGCATCGCGGGCAGCGCGCGGGAGGATCTCGAACGACGGGACGATGACGAGCAGCACGACGGCGAGCTAGCCGACGCCCGCCACCACCGTCGCTCCCGATGCCGCCACCTCGAGGACTCGATCACGGAGCGCTCGGATCCCGGCGATGAGCGCTGGGACGGTGGCGAGCAGGCCGATCACGATCGCCACGATCTGCGGTCCGGCCGCAGCCCCGCCATCGCTCGTCGATCGCCACGCGGAGCTGATCTGCACCACGAACGACAGGAAGAGTGCGATCAGGACTCCGATCGGCGCGACGACGATCCCGAAGATCAGCCGGTTGCGCCGGAGCCGCAGGTCGTCAGCCGTCGCGCTCTCCCCGGCGGTGGACTCGGGTTCCCCGGCCGTCACCGGTAGTCGTCCGGGTCGCCGAGGACGCAGCGCGAGTCCACGTTGACGTGCGCGCGGACCTTGGTGGCTGCCATCGAAGCACGGGGCTTGCCGTCGGCTCGCGCCACCACGGCGTAGACCTGACCGGTCTCCGGGTCCATCTCCGTCTGTGTCTTCGACAACTCGTAGCCCTCGCGCTCCCAGTGCTCACCTGCCTGTGCCACGAGCGTCCCGGGATCGTCCGGCGCGTCCACCTCGACGTAGTACCCGAACTGCACGGCCCGCGCCCCGTCGATCCGGCAGTCGTACGCGGCCGCCTTCGGCACCTCCTGCGGCCACGTGTCCGGGGCCAGCGCGAGCACCGACCGGAATTCGATGATCGCTTGCGATTGTGCCTCTTCGATCGTCATGGGCTGTCCCGCTCTCGTCGTCCCGCACCCGGAGAGCGCGAGGCTGGCAGCACCGGCGAGCGCCGCGAGGGCTCGGCCCGGGCGGCTCACACCACCCACGTCATTCGTCGTAGTCGTCGACGGACCCGCTGGCGCACGGCGACGTGATCCGCACGACGACCGAGGTCGCGTTCACCTGGTAGGCGGCACCTGCGGCCCCGTCAGCATCGGCCGTCGCCGAGTAGAGGATCCCGCCCTCGCCGCCGAAGTCCTTCTGCGACGGTTCGACCGTCAGCCCCTCGGACTTCCACAGGCGCTGGAACGTCTGTGCGACCGATCGGGCATCCGTCTCGGTCTTCACCGGCACGAAGTAGCCGAAGCGGACGCCGCCCGGGCACTTCTCGGCAGACGGTTCCGGTGTCTCCGGCCACGGCACGTCGACTGCCGCCTCGGTCTTCAGCAGCAGTTCCACGGCCGCGGCCTTGGCTTCCTTCGGTGTCGGCATCGATTGGCCCCCTCCAGCGCATGCCGTCACGCCGAGGGCGACGAGCGCCCCCACGACGATGACGATCTCCGTCTTCCACTGCACCCTCACGGCTGCGTCACCTCCGCCACATCGGACAGCGTAGGGGTACCGATGTCCAAGTACCCTCGGTCTCCTGATCCCTGTCCCGCGGTGAGTCCGTGGATGTTCACGCGGTGTGTCCCGGTTGTGTCGATCCTCGTCACCCCGTCGAAACCGTCGGCGGGGTCGAGCCGGTGCGGGAAGCTGTACTTCCGTCCGATGTAGGCGATGTCGCCCTTCTCTGCTGCCTGGGCCGCGTACATGTGGTCAGCGTGCGTGGCTGCCGCGTCAGGTACGGAGGACGGGATCCCAGCGGAGCCGAGGGTGACGAACGAGTGGACACCGAGATCGGGATTCCGGGCGAGCGTGAGTGCCGTCGTCGTGGATCCGTACGAGTGCGCGATGACGTTCAGTTGCGCGTCGGGCCGTACAGCGCGGAAGGCGACCAGGTCGGAGGCGAGCTTGGATGCCCCACGGTCAGCGTACGTCTCGCCCAGAACGCCGAGGTTGCCTGTGCTGGCTGCATTCGGCGGCGCCTCGTACCCGATCCACGACACGATCGCTGTGTCGGCCCCGACCTGCTGCTGCGTCGCCAGGACGTTCGCTCCGGCTCGCATGTACTGGGTCGTGTCAGCGAGCGATGACCCCATGCCCGGCACGAGGAACGACACGCCGTCGGCCGTGTCCAGGTCGCCGACGGAGAAAGCACCGAGCGGGGGCGCACCGTCGTGGAACGTGATCATCTGCCGCGGAACTTGGTCCACCAGGTCGAGTTGGGTACGCGCGCCGGCGCTGAAGTTCTTCAGCTGGTCGTACCGCTCCTGCGCCGAGATCAGCTCCCGTTGGGCGGCAGCCTGCGCAGCCCGCCCGACCGCCTTCCCGTACTTGTCCTGAGCATCGCGCAGGGCGCCGCTCGCCTGCGCGTACGCCCGCTGCGCACTCAACCGGTTCGCCTGGTCCCGCGCCCAGTACGGCACGCCGTTCAGGTTCCCGATCACCGCCGGCAACGCCGTGATGAGCGCGTCCTGCGCCGCCGAGTGCTCGCCGGCGGACCCCCGACCACCGAGTCCGTCCCACCACGCCTGCACGGTCTCGGGCGGCATCCCGGCGAGCCGATCACCGACCGACCGGTCCTGCGCCGCCAGGACCTCGGGCGGCATCCCGGCGACGGCAGCGAGGAAGTCGGCGTCGCTCATCCTGCCGAGCGTCCCCGAGTACGAAGGCGCCACGCCGAGGACGTCGGTGGCGGACAACCCGGCCGACGCAGCACGGTCCGCCGTGGCCCGTCGTCGGACGAGTGCATCCCACTCGGCATCGAGACGGGATGCGGTCGCTGCGAGGTCGTCCGCGTCGGACTGCAGCCGGCGAGCCTGTCGCGCGTCGGCATCGGTAGCGTCCTTCGCCGAGACGGCTAGCTTCGCCGCGGAGAGGGACAGGGCGGTGATGGCCGAGTCCATGGCGGTGGTCAACTGGGACGCACGGATGCGCTCGGCCTCGTCCTGGATCCGCTGCACTTCGTCGGCGTAGGTACCGAGCACGTCGATGGCGGCGTCGAGTCGACCGATGATGCGCTGTGCTGCGGGTGCGATCGTGCCGACGGTGGCGGAGAACCGGTCCTTCGACGCGCCCTCCCAGTCGGCTGCGTCATCGGCGGCACGAGCAACCGTCGTGGCTCCGGTGCGGAGGTCATCCTGGCGGTCGGCGAGTGCGCGGGAGAGCTTCATGACGGCGGCCGGGTCGCCGGCGAGCGGGTCGGCCGTCATCCCGCACCCCCGGCCTTGCCCGCGAGGTCGTCGTCGGCGTCCTGCACGAGCGACTTCGTGTCGTGCGCGTACTGCCCGAGCGTGCGACTGGTGTCGCCCAGCCACGCGGCCGATCGCTGCTGCGCGGCACGGAACGTCGCGAAGGCCGCGGCCACGTCATCGGCGCCGAAGGCCCCGCCGTCCTCCGGCATCGAGGCCCCGTCGAACGTCTTCGTCGCCGACTCCAGGGCGTGGTACACGCCGTCGAGCGTGCTGTACGAGACCCGCAGGTCGGCCATCGTTTCCCCCTTCCGACGTCGCACCCACCGCGACGCCCCCACCGGCAACATATCACGCACGTTGCCGGACGCAACCGGCCTGTGGACGACCGGTGCACGCCCAGGGCGCGCCGCGCCTCCAGTCCGGCGGGCCATCCTCCGATCGGAGGATGCGACGACCACCGCACCGGCCGATCCCCTGATCGCACCCAGGGGCCAGGCTGGACCCATGCCCGACACCCCCGCCATCGAGGTCCACCACCTCACGAAGCAGTACGCCACCGGCAAACGCGCCGTGGACGACGTCTCCTTCGACATCCCCCGCGGCGAGACCTTCGCGCTCCTCGGCCCGAACGGCGCCGGCAAGACCACCACGGTCGAGATCCTCGAGGGCTACCGCACCCGCACCGACGGTGACGTCCGGGTGCTCGGCCACGACCCCGCCCGCACGAGCCGCAGCCACAACGCACGCATCGGGATCGTCCTGCAGACCAGCGCCGAGTCCCCCAACGTCACCGTCGCGGAACAGCTCCGGCACTTCACGACCCTGTACCCGCGGCACCGCAGCGTCGAAGAACTCCTCGAGAAGACCGGGCTCGAGCCGCAGCGCAACACCCGCATCAGCAGACTGAGCGGCGGCCAACGGCGCCGCGTCGACGTCGCCCTCGGCATCATCGGCCGCCCCGAGGTCCTCTTCCTCGACGAGCCCACGACCGGCTTCGACCCGGAGGCCCGGCGCCGCTTCTGGGACCTCATCGACGAGGTCAAGCGCGAGGGCACGACGATCCTCCTCACCACGCACTACCTCGACGAGGCCGCAAACCTGGCCGACCGGGCAGCGGTCATCGCCGACGGCAGGCTGCTCGACATCGCCCCGATCGACGAGATCGGCGGCGCCGAGGCCCGCACCCCACGCGTCAGGTGGCGTGACGACGGCGGCGAACCCCACGAACGGCGCACGAACGAACCGACCGCCCTGATCCGGAGCACCCCGGAACCCATGCATGACCTCGAAGTCATCCGCCCGTCCCTCGAGGACGTCTACCTCGGAATGGTCGGCCACCGATGAGCACCGCGACGACGAACACGACCACCACGAACGCCGCCACGATCGGCGCGCACCGCATCGGCTACGAGCTCCGCTCGTACTTCCGAGCCCCCGACGCCGTCTTCTTCACCTTCCTCTTCCCCATCGTCATGCTGGCGCTGTTCTCGGTCGCGTTCAGCAGCGCGCCGGACATCCAGGCGGGCCCGAACGTCAGCGTCGACTACGCCACGTACTACCTGCCCGGCCTGGTCGCGACGGGCATCCTGCTGTCCGGCACGCAGTCCCTCGGTGTCGACATCGCGGGCGAACGCAGCGACGGCACGCTGAAGCGTCTGGGCGGCACACCCCTGCCGGTGGTGAGCTACTTCATCGGCAAGATCGGCATGGTCCTCGTCACGACGGTCGTGCAGACCGCTCTGCTGCTGGCGATCGCGAGCCTCGTCTTCGGCGTGGACCTGCCCACCGACGGCGGCGCGTGGGCGCACTTCGCGGGCATCATGCTCCTCGGGGTCGCGACGAGCTGCGTCCTGGGCATCGCGATCTCGGCGCTCCCCCGCGAGGGCCGCCGCGCCACCGCCACCATCGTCCCCATCGTCCTGGTCCTCCAGTTCATCTCCGGCGTCTACCTCCCCTTCACGCAGCTCCCCGACTGGCTGCAGAACGTCGCGTCCGTCTTCCCCCTGCGGTGGATGGCGTCCGGCATGCGGTCGGTCTTCCTGCCCGACGCGTTCGCGTCCGCCGAGCCAGGAGGCGCGTGGCACCTCGGCCTCGGAGTCCTCGTCCTGACAGCGTGGCTGGTCCTGGGCGCGGTGGCCTGCCTGCTGACGTTCCGGTGGAATCGCAAGGACGCGTGATCCGGCCTGTGGAAAACCGCTCGGCGGCATCCGGGCGATGGGATGCTGAGGCCATGGACCGCATCACGGCGCACCGCAACTGGGGCCTGCACGTGGCGTTCGGCGTCACGATCGCCCTCGTCGCGGTGATCACCGTGCTCGGGTGGTCCCCGTGGACGGACCGCTGGCCGGCGTTCGCGATGCTCGGTGTCCTCGCCGTGGCCTACGCGGCGTACGGGTGGCGCGGTTACGAGGTCCCCCGCGCTGCCGCCGGCTTCGTCCCGCTGCTGGTGCTCGCGGCGCTCGTGCTCCCCGCGGTCGTCCCGAGCACCGCCCTCGTGCAGTGCATCCTCTTCCCCGTCGCGTGGTGCCAGATCGACCGGACACGGACGGCGGTCGTGGTCTCGGTCGCTATCGGCGTCGCCGCGGGGATCGGGCTCCAGATCGCGAGCGGCCCGGACAGCCTCGTCAGCACGGTCCTCATCGAGGGTGTCAGCATCGCAGGTGCCTGCGCGCTCGGACTCTGGATCACCCGGATCGCCGAGCTCTCCGACGAACGACGTCGCCTGCTCGACGAACTCCGTGCGACCCAGGACTCCCTCGCCGAGGCCCACCGCAGCGCCGGCGTGACGAGCGAACGCGAACGCCTCGCCCGCGAGATCCACGACACCGTCGCACAGAACCTCGCCGGCATCGTCATGCTCACCGAGCGCGCCCGCGGGGACCTCGCGGCCGAACGCGTCGACCGACTCGACGAGCGACTCACCATCCTCGAGGAGTCAGCCCGCGCAGCGCTCGAAGAGTCCCGCACCCTCGTCGCGGCGGGTGCAGCCGGGGTGGCGGGCGACGGGCTCGGCGCCGCCCTGCACCGCCTCGGCGAACGGTTCACGCGCGAGACCGGCGTCCCGGTCACGGTCGAGGCAGCGGACTGCGCGCTGGACCGCGACGCGCAGGTGGTGCTGCTCCGCGCCGCCCAGGAGGCACTGGCCAACGTCCGCGCGCACGCCCACGCCGCCACGGCGCGGGTCGCACTGCACGTGGCAGCCGACCGGGTCGGCCTGCGGGTCTCGGACGACGGCGTCGGCTTCGACGCGTCCCTCCCGACCGCGGGCCACGGGTTGCGGGGCCTGCGCGAGCGGCTCGCCCTCGCCGGCGGCACCTGCGCGATCACGAGCGACGCCGGACGTGGCACCGTCGTCGAGGTGACGCTGCCCACCGGGGCCGAGCCGCGCCTCCCGGCAGTCGACGCACCACTGACGGAGGTGCACCGGTGATCCGCGTCGTCGTGGCGGACGACCACCCCATCGTCCGCGCCGGCATCGTCGCGCTGCTCCAGGACGCCGACGACGTCGAGGTGGTCGGGCAGGCGAGCGACGGCGAGGCGGCGGTCGCGATCACGCTCGCCGAACGACCCGACGTCGTCCTGATGGACCTCCGCATGCCCGGCCTCGACGGCGACGACGCGACCGCGCGGATCCTCGCCCGCGAGCCGGGCGTCCGCGTGCTCATCCTCACGACCTACGAGTCGGACGACCAGATCCTCGCCGCGATCGAGGCCGGTGCCGCGGGGTACCTGCTCAAGGCGGCGCCGGAGTCGGAGATCCTCGCGGGCCTCCGCGCGACGGCACGCGGTGGGACGGCACTCGCACCCTCGGCTGCAGCTGCCCTCGTCCGCCGGGCGACCGGCAAGCCCACGACCGGGCCGACACTGTCACCGCGCGAACTCGAGGTCCTGCAGCTCGTCGCGCAGGGCAACTCGAACCCGGCGATCGGCCGCACGCTCTTCGTCAGCGAGACCACCGTCAAGACGCACCTCGGGCACGTGTTCGAGAAGCTCGGCGTCAACGACCGGACGCGCGCCGTGACCCGCGCGATGGAGCTCGGCCTCCTCCGCTGACCCCGCCCCGACGGTCCCGCAGTCGCCCAGGAGATCGCCGCCCTCCGACGACGGGGACGAACCGTCATCGACGGCGTCCACCAGGAGTCACCGCGGGAGCACTGGCAGTTCCGGCTCGACATCGACGAGGCGCGGCAGACGTGGACGCTCGACCGATCGGACCAGCCTGAGCGCGTGACCGTTCCGGTTCGCGATCCCCGGGGATCCCGAACCAGAACGGTCAGAGGCGACCACACGATCCCGTCCGCGGCGCGCCGCAAACCCAGCTCCACCGGACGGGAGGCGCGGCGCCAGCCCGCACCGCGCCTCCCGTCCCGGAACACGCACCGTCTGCCATCCGGCGCCCGCCCCGGTCAGCGCCCCGCGCCGGCCCCGCCCGACCGGACGCCCGGGTCCCGCCGGACGCGGAACACCCGGGCCGTCGGGGTGGCCCCGCCATGGTCGACGTGCAGCACCCCCGCGTCGGCGTCCCACGAGACCTCCCAGGCCCCGATCGCCGTCGGGAAGAGCGGCGACACCGCAACCGACTGCCCCACGAGCGCCGGCAGCGGCAACGACACCGAGGACGACGCCCCCGGCAACGCCCACACCGACAGGTACAGGTCCCCGTCCGGCACCTCGAGGCCGAGCGCGACCCAGGTGTCCTCCCACCCGGGCAGCCCGAGCGGCCACACCGGCAGCGCCGACGAGACGTCCGCGAGCACGGTCCGGTGCGCCTCGATCGCCGCCGCCACGACACCCAGCTGCGCCGCTGACATCTCGTTGAGGTACCCGGACAGGTACATCCGCCCGAGTACGCCGTTGACGAGCGACAGGGTGAACAGGTCGTCGGACATCGACGGCGCCGGGTACGCCCAGTTCCCCGCCTGCTCGGGGAGCATCGCCGCGGGCGCTGCGGCGGCGATCGTGGCGGACAGCACCGGGTCCTGCTGGTCCGAGGTCGACTGCATGTGCAACCGGGACAGCATCGCGAAGTCGGCGCGCATCGCTCCCGAGGCGCAGTTCTCGATGAGCAGCGACGGGTAGCGGGCCTGCACGTCGTCGAGCCAGTCCAGCAGCGCCCGCTGGTGCTCGAGCTGCCCCTCGAACGGCCCCGTCATCGTGTTGTCGTCCATCTTGAAGAACGTCACGCCGAGTGTCCCGACGAGCCGGTCGACGACGGCGTCGAGGTGCGCCCGGGAATCCGGCGAACGCAGGTCGAGCAGGTGCCGGCCGTGCTCCGCGACCCGCACCCCGCGATGGTGCACGAAGGCGGACGACGGCAAGGTCGACGCCAGCGGCGAGTGGATCCCGATGACCTCGGGTTCGAGCCAGAGTCCGGCCTGCATGCCGCGCGAACGGATGTGGTCGATGACGGACCCGAGCCCGGTCGGGAACCGCGACGCCGCGGGCTCCCACGCGCCGACGGTGTCCCACCAGTGCCCCTCGGCGTACCAGCCGGCGTCGATGCAGAACAGGTCGGCACCGGCGTCGGCGGCCGCGTCGATGAGCGGCAGCAGCTTCTCGGTCGTCGGGTCGCCCATGAGCGTGTTCATGTAGTCGTTGAAGACCAGCGGCAGGGCACGATCGGCGTCCCGCACGTGCCGGAACGCCCGACGCTGCCGGGTGAGCACCGCGAACGCGCCCCCGACCGAGCCGGCGATCCCGACCGACACCGGCACGGACACGAACGGCTGTCCCGGACCGACGACGGCGCTCCACTGGTGCTCCTGGTCGGTCGGTCCGCTCAGCAGCACGTACGCGTGCCGCCGGGTCTCCCCCAGTTCGTAGAGCCACGGCCCGTTGTGCTCGACCTGCCACACGAGCGCGAAGTCGGCAGCGTGCAGCACACCGATCGGCAGCGCCTCACCGGTGGACCACGAGCCGCGGTTCTGCACGACGGCGCGGCTGCGGGGCGGGTGGTGCTGCGCCTCGCGATCGATGCGGGCGAGTCCGATCGACCGCAGCGGATCGGTGCGCCACCGGCTCTCGGCTGCCCAGTCGTTCTCGGCCTGGGTCAACGACAGCTCGTCGACCGTCGCACCGGAGTCGGTCAGGAACGCCCCGGTCGCGAAGGACGAGACGAAGTCGACGACGTGCTCGCCCTCCGGCGCCGACACCTCGGTCCACGTCCGGAACGCTCCGACGCCGTCGCGCACGCGGAACACGGACACGACCTGGAGGCGCGTGGCCGCGTCCTCCTGCACGATCCGGAACCACAGGTCGGTCCCGTCCACCGCCCCGGTCGTGTCCGCGGGCCCTGATCCGGTCCCGCCCACGGACACGGGGGCGTCGTCGTGCGACACGTACCGGAGCCGTGCGCCGATGGTGGAGTCGACGTGCCGGAACCCGCCGGGGAACCTGCCGTGGCCGACGGTGGTCAGCTCGACGAGCGGCTGCGGGTCGTCGGGGCCGTCGGCGAGCGCCCCGCCCGTCGGCACGAACGACACCAGGGCGACCGGACGGTCCGACGCGATCCGGAACCGTGCCGAGAACCCGGGCGTGACCCAGTCGACGAACGCACTCACGGCGTCCCGGCCCGGACCGCCCCGACCGGTGCTGGCGAACTCGTCACCCAGTCCCCCAGGGTGTGGTCGTAGCAGGTGGTGTTGTCGATCGTGGAGCGGTCGAGCGCCGGTCCCGAGGCCACCCGGCGGTCGGTGCGCTCCGGGTCGGGGGCGGCCTCGGCGAGCAGCCGGGTGTAGTCGTGCTGCGGGTCGAGGATGACCGCGTCCGAGGGTCCCCGTTCCACGACCCGGCCGCGGTACAGCACCAGGATCTCGTCCGAGAAGTGCCGCGCAGTGGCGAGGTCGTGCGTGATGTACAGCACGGCGAGGTGGTCTTCGCGCTGCAGCCGCCCCATGAGGTTGAGCACGCTGAGCCGGATCGACACGTCGAGCATCGACACGGGCTCGTCGGCGATGAGCACCTGCGCCCCGGGTGCGAGGGCCCGGGCGATCGCGACGCGCTGTCGCTGCCCGCCGGAGAGCTCGTGCGGGCGGCGGGACGCGAAGTCCTCGTCGAGGTTCACGCGGCCGAGCAGTTCCCGGACGCGTTCGGCGGTCTCCTCGGCGCCGCGCGCACGGTGGTGGAGCTGCAGCGGGCGGGCGATGTGGTGCTCGATGGAGTGGAACGGGTTGAGCGACGCGAAGGGGTCCTGGAACACCATCTGCACGTGCCGCCGGTACATGCTGCCGACGACGGGGGTGCCGTCCTCGAGCCGGACGTCGATCGAGCCGCGCGTGGTGCTCTCCAGCTTCGCGAGCATCCGGGCGATCGTCGACTTGCCCGAACCGGACTCCCCGACGAGGGCGACGGTGCGTCCGGGCAGGAGCTCGAACGACACGTCGTCGACGGCGCGGAGGGTGGTCCGGCGCAGGCCCTTCCGGGTGTGGAAGTCCTTGCCGAGGTGGCTGACGGTCACACTGGTCATCGGACGACCTCCTGGGTGTCGAGGTCCGAGCCGTCGATGCTCGCCCCGGTGCGGATGAAGTCGCCGCGGGCGCCGGACAGGCTCGGGAAGGACTGCAGCAGCCGCCGGGTGTAGGGGTGCTGCGGGTCGTGCTGGATGGTGTCGGCGGTGGCGCACTCGACGACCTCGCCGCGGAGCATGATCGCGATCCGGTCGCTGATCTCGAGCAGCAGCGGGAGGTCGTGGGTGATGAACACGACCGCGAAGCCGAGCTCGTCGCGCAGGCGGACGATCTCGCGGAGGATCTCCCGCTGCACGACGACGTCGAGCGCGGTGGTCGGCTCGTCCATGATCATGACCTGCGGCTCGAGCAGCATCGCCATCGCGATCATCACGCGCTGCCGCATGCCGCCGGAGAGTTCGTGCGGGTACGCCGTGATGCGGGACGGGTCGACCCCGACCCGGCGGAGTGCGTCCTCCGCGATCGCCCGACGCTCCTTGCGGGGCATGCCGCGGCGGTGCTCGACGAGCGCGTCGTCGAGCTGTGCCCGGATCGTGGTGACCGGGTTGAGCGCGTTCATCGCCCCCTGGAACACCATCGACAGCTTCGACCAGCGGACGGCACGGAGCTGCTCGTCGCCGAGGCCGAGCAGGTCGACGTCGCTGCCGTCCCGGTCGTGGAAGGTGATGCTGCCCGACGTCACCTTCGCCGGCGGCTTGTGCAGCCGGGTGATGGCGTAGGCGAGCGTCGTCTTGCCGCAGCCGGACTCCCCGGCCAGCCCGAGGATCTCCCCGGGTGCGAGCGTCAGCGAGACGTCCTTGACGGCGTGCACGGGGTGCTCGGTCTCGTAGACGACGTCGAGGTGGTCGATGGTGAGGACGGCGTCCCGGGTCATCGGGCGACCCCCTTCGAGTCGGTGGTGGTCTCGGTGAGGCGAGCCGCGCCTCCTGGGCCGGGACGGCGGGCCGCGCGACGTGCGCGACGTTCACGCCGTCGCTGCGCCCGCACGTTCGCGAGCCGCGGGTTGATGACCTCGTCGATCGAGAAGTTGACGAGGGAGAGGCCCATGCCGAGCAGTGCGATGAGGAGCCCCGGCGGGACGAACCACCACCAGGCGCCCTGGGCGAGCGCGAAGCCGTTCTGCGCGTAGAAGAGCATCGTGCCGAGCGTCGACGAGTTCGAGGCGCCGAGGCCGAGGAAGGACAGCCCGGCCTCGCCGAGGATCGCGGCGATGACGGCGAACACGAACTGCGACGCGAGCACCGGCAGCAGGTTCGGCAGGATCTCCACCGCGATGACCCGCCACGGTCGTTCCCCGGCGACCCGTGCGGCGGACACGTAGTCGCGGTTCCGGATCGACATCGTCTGCGCTCGGAGGACCCGGGCGGACCCGGCCCACGACGTGATCGCGAGGACGATGGCGATGGTCCAGAGGCCTCGGGCTTCCTGCGGGACGAGGCCCGAGATGACGATGACGAGCGGCAGGCCCGGGATCACGAGGAACACGTTCGAGAAGAGCGAGAACGCCTCGTCCATGATCCCGCCGAGGTACGCGCCGAGGATGCCGAAGAATGCCGACAGCACCGTGGCGAGGACACCGACGATGAGACCGATCTGCAGGCTGCCCCGGGTGGCGAACGCGAGCTGGGCGAGGACGTCCTGCCCGGTCTGCGTCGTCCCGAGCAGGTTGTCGGCGCTCGGCGGCTGCATGCCCGAGTCGCGGATGGCGCTCGGGTCGCCGACGAGCAGCGGGCCGAGCAGCCCGAACAGGGCGACGCCGACGATGAGCACGATGCCCGTGACGAGCCACGGCGTCAGCGTGGGGAGGAACCGGCGGATGCCGCCCTTCGGCCGGCCACGACGAGCGGTCGCGATGCTCCGGGTGGAACCGGCCTCGGCCTCCTCGGTGAGGGCACCGATGGTGGGTTCGGTCTCCTGTTGGATGTTGGTCATGGTCGTGTCCTCCTAGCTCCGGGCCCGGGTGCGCGGGTCGATGAGCCCGTAGAGCAGGTCGACGACGAGGTTCGCGCCGAGGACCGCCAGGGTGATGAACAGGAAGATGCCCTGCATGAGCGCGTAGTCGTTGTTCGTCACCGCGGACAGGAGCTTCGACCCGATGCCGGGGTACGAGAACACCTGCTCGGTGACGACGGACCCGGACACGATGAACCCGAGGGAGATCGCGAACCCGGCGACCGACGGCAGCACGGCGTTGCGGGCGGCGTAGTTGCGGAGGACCTTGCCGTGCGGCAGGCCCTTCGCGAGCGCCGTGGTGATGTAGTCCTCGGACAGCGTGGACACCATCATGTTGCGCATCCCGAGCAACCAGCCGCCGAGCGAGGCGAGCACGATCGTCGCGGCGGGCAGCACCCCGTACTTGAGCGCCGACATGAGGAACTCGCCGTTGAACCCCGGTGTGAGGACGACGTCGTAGCCGCCCTGGGCCGGGAACAGGTGCAGTCCGGTCGCGAAGAAGTACACGAGGATCAGCGCGAGCCAGAAGTACGGCACCGCGGCGAGCAGGGTGGTGGCCGGCACGAACGAGTCGAGCCAGGTGCCCGGTCGCCACCCGACGAAGGCGCCGAGGGCGACGCCGATGACGGCGGCGAGCACGGTGGCGATGCCGACGAGGGCGATCGTCCACGGCAGGGAGCTCCCGATGACCTCGGTCACCGGTGCCGGGAAGTAGCTCACCGACACCCCGAGGTCACCGCGGAACACGTTGCCCAGGTACTGGCCGTACTGGGCGAGGATCGGTTCCGAGGAGTTGCCACCGAGGAGCAGCTCGTACGCCTGCCGGGTCGCCGGGGTCACCTGCCCGCCGCGCTGCTGGAGCTTGGCGAGCAGGATGTCCACGGGGTTCCCGGGCAGGAGCCTGGGGATGATGAAGTTCAGCGTCAACGCCGCCCAGAGGGCCACGATGTAGAAGCCGATCTTGCGCAGGAAGTAGTGCATACGAGCGCTCCTCGGTCGCAGTCCTCGCCTCAGCCCTTGGCGGGCTTGAGGGCCTTGAAGATCTCGGCGTTGTCCGGGCTCGCCCAGACCGCCGGGAACGCGTACAGGTCGTCCTTCGTCGGCCAGCCGGTGAACTTCGCGGCGTGGAACTCACTCGTCGTGCCGCCGGTCATGATCGGGATGTACGGCATGTCCTCGACGACGTGCTGCTGGATGACGTCGAGTTCGGGCTGGGTCGCCGCGGTGTCCTCCGGGTTGATCGTCGCGAGCTTCTGCAGCGCGGCGTCGACCTCGGGGTTGCTGTAGCGGGCGATGTTCATCGGGGCCGCCTCGCCGACCTTCGCGGTGTTCGCGGTCGAGTAGTAGTTGTTGTAGAGGTAGTACGGGTTCGCGGTCGGGCCCTGGCCGAGCGAGTCGATCGCGAGCTGGTAGTTGCCCTTTGTCTTCTTGTCGGTCCACTCGTTCCACGACGACTGCTGTGCCTTGAGCTCGATGCCGGCGGCCTTGAGCTGCTGCGTCATCGTGTCGATCGCGGTGATGTAGTCGGTCCAGCCGGTGACGACCTCGACCGTCAGGGACAGCTTCTTGCCGTCCTTCGCGTAGATGCCGTCGGCACCCTTGGCGTACCCGGCGTCCTCGAGCGTCGAGGCCGCGGCGTCGGTGTCGGCACCGGACGGCATCACGGCCGGCGAGACGTCCTTCGAGATCATGTCCTTCTGCGTCGTCGTCAGTGCGAAGGTCGGCGAGATCTCGCTGGCGGTGTTCGAGAACGCGAGGGAGTTGAGCTGCTTGCGGTTGATCGCGTCGGCGATGGCGTGCCGCACGGCCGGGTCGGTCTGCGGGCCCGAGCAGCCGAGCGCCGTCGACGAGCAGGTCAGCAGGGCCATCTGGTTCTGGCCGACGGTGATGCCGTCGTAGCCCTGGTAGTGGCCGGGGATGTCGTCCATGTTCGGGACGGGGCCGGTCTGCCAGTCGATCGAGCCCTGCGACAGGGCGTCGGCACCCGCGGTGTTGCCGGAGAGCGACAGGTAGCGGATCGTCTTCACGGCCGGGGCACCGCCCCAGTAGTCCTTGTTCGCCTCGAGGGTGAAGGCCTGCGCCTTGAACGTGCCGAGCGTGTACGGGCCCGTCCCGACGGGCTTGCGCACGACGTCGGTGGTCGGGTCGATGTCCTTCCAGAGGTGCTCCGGCACGATCCAGGTCTTGCCGAGCAGGTTCGGGCCGAGCACGAAGGACGGCTTCGCGAAGGACACGACGACCTTGTCGTCCCCCTCGGCCTTCGCGGTGCCGTCGTACCCGATGGAGTTTAGCGCCTTGTACTTCTTGAGCATGTCGAGGGTGAACACGACGTCCTTCGCCGTGAAGGGCTTCCCGTCGCTCCACTTCGCGTCGTCGCGGAGCGTGATGCTCAGCTGGGTGCCGTCGGCGTTCCACTCGTAGCTCGTGCCGAGCAGCGGCTTCGGGTCCTTCGTGTTCACGTTCGTGATGAAGAACAGGCCCTCGTAGATCGTCCCGACGCCACCGATGTTCGACGGCGACCAGGGGTTGTAGTTGATCTGGTAGTCGCCGGACTGTCCGGTGTACGCGATCAGGGTCGACGCGGAGTCGGACGACGCCGCGGTCCCGCTCGAGCTGCAGCCGGTGAGGGCGAGTCCCGCGGTGGTGAGGATGGCCGCGGCCGCGATGGCGAGCCGCCGGGAACGGTTTGGTGTTGACATCGTTGTCCTCTCGGTCTGCTCCGTCGCAGGCCTGGTCGTTGTGACCGCGATTGTTACACGGCTAAACTAACCCGGTCAAGAGCTTGCACGACGACGTGAGGAGGCGCGATGGAGCGCACGACACTGGACGGCCACTGGACCCTCGAGGCGGTGGCCGGTCCACCGGAGGCCGATGCTCACCGCGACCCGGTGCAGGCGGTGGTGCCCGGCTGCGTGCACACCGACCTGCTCCGCGCCGGCAGGATCCCCGATCCCTTCGACGGTGACGGCGAGGCCGCGACGCAGTGGATCGGCGACACGGTCTGGCGGTACCGGCGGACGTTCGACTGGGTCGGCGGCACCGGGGAGCGCCGCCACGACCTCGTCGCGGACGGTCTCGACACGCTCGCGACGCTCGAGCTCAACGGCATCGTCGTCGGCACCACCGCGAACCAGCACCGCTCGTACCGGTTCCCCGTCGGACACCTGCTCCGACCGGGCGCGAACGAGCTCGTCGTCACGTTCGACGCGCCCGTGCCCGCGGCCGTCCGGCTCTCCGAGCTGCACGGCGGCGAGCTCCCGCACGTCAACCACCACCCGTACAACGCGCTCCGGAAAAACGCGTCGAACTTCGGCTGGGACTGGGGCGTCGACGTCGCGACGAGCGGCATCTGGAAGTCGATCGGCATCGAGTCCTGGAGCGGCGTCCGCATCGCGGCCGTCCGCCCCCTCGTCGACGTCGACGGCACCACCGGCGTGCTCACGGCGCACGTCGACGTCGAGTTCGCCGGCTCCTCCGGCGCATTCTCGCAGGCCATCGGCAGCGCGCCCGTCGCCTCCGCGGGTGGTGACGCGGGTGCCGGACTGGAGGCCCGGATCACCCTGGCACCGCACCACGCGTCCGCAGCGCACCCCGGTTCCGACACCGCGCCTCCCGTCCGCCCCACCGACCCCGCCGACACCGCCGGTCGGGTCGTCGGCGCGCGCCCCGTCGCGACCGGCCCGGATCGCACGACCGGCTCCGCCGTCGTGCGGCTCGAGGTCCCGGACGTCGCCGTCTGGTGGCCGCGCGGCCACGGTGACCAGCCGCTGTACGACGTCCGGGTCGAGGTCGGCGACGACGTCTGGACCGGCCGGGTGGGGTTCCGGACCGTCACCCTCGACACGGCTGCCGACGCCGGTGGCGCGCCGTTCCTCCTGCGCGTCAACGACCGGCCCGTCATCGTGCGCGGGGCGAACTGGATCCCGGACCACGCGTACCTCACCGAGATGACGGCCGAGCGCTACGCCGAGCGGATCGAGGACGCGGTCGAGGCGAACGTCAACCTGCTCCGGATCTGGGGCGGCGGGGTCTACGAGTCCGACGACCTGTACGACCGGTGCGACGAGCTCGGGATCCTCGTCTGGCAGGACTTCCTGTTCGCCTGCGCGGCCTACGCCGAGGAGCCCTGGCTGGCCGACGAGGTCGAGCCCGAGGTCCGCGAGGCCGTCACCCGCCTCAGTCCCCACCCCTCGCTCGTGGTGTGGAACGGCAACAACGAGAACCTCGTGGCGTACGCCGAGTGGGGGTGGCGGCCGGCGCTCGTCGGTCGCACCTGGGGCAACGGGTACTACCGTTCGCTGCTGCCCGCGATCGTCGCGGAGCTCGACCCGACCCGGCCGTACACCCCCGGGAGCCCGTTCTCGTTCGACGAGTACCTGACGCCGAACGACGAGCGGAACGGCAGCGTGCACATCTGGGACGTCTGGAACCGGCTCGACTACCGCGCCTACGCCGACTGGAACCCGCGGTTCGTGGCGGAGTTCGGGTTCCAGGGTCCGCCCGCGTGGTCGACCCTCACCGCGGTCGTCCACGACGAGCCGCTCGACCCGGACGGCCACGAGATGCTCGTGCACCAGAAGGCGCGCGAGGGCAACCGGAAGCTCGCCGACGGCATGCGCGGGCACCTCCCGGCGCCGACGACCATCGAGGACTGGCACTGGGCCGCGCAGCTCAACCAGGCGCACGCGATCCGCTTCGGCATGGAGTGGTTCCGGTCCCGCACGCCGGACAACACCGGCATGGTCGTCTGGCAGCTCAACGACGACTGGCCCGTGGTGTCCTGGGCACTCGTCGACCACGCCGGGCACCGGAAGCCGGTCTGGTACGCGGTCCGACAGGCCTACCGCGAGGTCCTCGCCACGGTCCAGCGGTCGACGGCGGGCGACGGCCTCGACGTCGTCGTGGTGAACGCCGGCGGTGCGCCCGTCACCGACGAGGTCGTCGTCAAGCGCCGCGCGTTCGACGGCACGGTGCTCGCGACGACCACGGCGACCGTCTCGGTCGACCCGGCGGACGCGGTCCGGATCACGCTGCCCGTCGAGGTCGCGGTGCCGCAGGACCGCTCGGGTGAGGTGCTCGTGGTGACCGGGTCGGCCTCGGGGCGGCGGGTGCACGACTTCGCGGAGGTCGTCGACCAGCGCCTCGGACGTCGACCGTTCTCGGTCGACGCCGCGGCGACGCCGGAGGGAGCGCGGGTCACGGTCACGGCGACGGCGTACGTGCGGGACCTCGCGCTGTTCCCGGACCGGGTGGTCGCCACGGCCCGGGTCGACGAGGGGCTGGTGTCGCTGCTGCCCGGCGAGTCGGCGGTGTTCGAGGTCACGCGCGCGGCGGGCATCGACGTGGAGGCGTTGGCCGGCCCCCTGGTGCTCCGGCACGCAGGCGATCTGCTGCCCTGAGCCGCGGACGGGCTGGGCGCGTGCCCGGCCCGTCCGCCCGGTCAGCCGGTCGCCTGCACCTCGAGCACGAGCGCGGTCCCCGGGGCCAGCGCGGGCAGCCGCACCCCCACGTCCTCGAGCACCGCGCCGGACAGCTCCACGCTCCCCCGCTCGATCCACGGCGTCCGGGTCACGTCGACCCCCTTCGGCACCCGGAGCCCCGTCACCGGTGCGACCCGGTACCGGCGCTCCCGGTCGAGTCCGCGCAGGCGCAGCGGCACGGCCAGGGACCGCGGCCCCGTCACGGTCCGGGCGACCCGCACGAGGGCTCGGGACCGATCGCGCGCGACGACCGCCGTCGTCGCGAGCCCGGGGTCCCCGAGCTCGACGTGGTGCAGCCGCCCGGAGTGCAACAGTCCCCGCTCCCGCTTGTAGAGCGCGGTCCACTCCCGCAGCCGGTCGAGCTCCGCGGGGCTGCACCGCGTGACGTCGGTCTCGATGCCGGCGCTGCCGAAGAGCGACACCGCCATCCGGAAGTCGAGGTCGAGGTGCCGCCCGGTGGTGTGCGACACCTCCGGGCCGACGTGCGACCCGATGAGCTCGAGCGGCAGCAGGAGCTCGGTCCACCGCTGGATCGGCAGCCGTTCCATCGCGTCGTTCGAGTCCGAGGCCCACACCCGGTCGGCGCGTTCGAGGACGCCCAGGTCGACCCGGGCGCCGCCGGACGCGCACGCCTCGATCTCGAGCCAGGGGTGTCGGCGACGGAGCTCGTCCATCACCGCGTAGGCGCCACGGGTGTGCGCGTCGAGGCCGACCCGGCCGGCGTGCACGGTCTGCACGACGTCGCGGTTCTGGTCCCACTTCACGAAGTCGACGTGGTGCGCGCCGATCACCGCCGACATCCGGTCGAGCACGTGCTCGCGGACGTCCGCGCGGGCGAGGTCGAGCACGTACTGGTGCCGCCACGTCCGGGTGCGCCCGGGGTCCTGCAGGAGCCAGTCCGGGTGGTCGACCGCGAGCTCGGACACCGGGCTCACCATCTCCGGCTCGAACCACAGCCCGAAGTCCATGCCGAGCGCTCGGACACCGGCGACGAGCGGGCCGAGGCCCTGCGGCCAGACGTCGGCGTCGACCGTCCAGTCGCCGAGGGCCGTGGTGTCGGAGCGGCGCCCGGTGAACCAGCCGTCGTCGAGGACGAACCGTTCGACACCGACGTCGGCAGCGACCCGCGCGAGTGCGAGCAGCGGCTCCAGCTCCTGCCGGTAGTAGACGGCCTCCCAGGTGTTCAGCACGACGGGACGCGGGGTCCGTGGGTGCCCGGGGCGCGCGCGGAGGGAGTCGTGGAGGCGGGCGGCGACCCCGTCGAGCCCGGCGTCGGTCCAGACGAAGACGGTGTCGGGCGTGGTGAACGTCTCGCCCGGACGGAGCACGACCTCGCCCGCGCGCAGGAGCTCCCCCGCGCCGAGCACGGGACGGGCCTCGGCGAGCTGGTCGTAGCGGTGCACGGAGTCCGCGCTCCACGCCGGGTGCACCGCCCACAGCTCGCCGGTGGTGTCGTCGAAACCAGGGGTCCCGAGCACCGTGAAGGTCGGGGCGTCGTGCCCGGTCCGCCCCCGACGACTCTCGCGCACGTGCACCCCGTCGGTCATCGCCCGCCGCTGCGGGGTCCGCTCGCGGGTCCACCGTCCGGCGAGGTCGAGCACCTCGGCGGCACGCTCCCCCACCGGCAGCACCGCTTCGAGCGCCTGCACCTCGACGTCGGCCGTGCCGCTGTTCGTCAGCGCGTGCCGCACCCGCAGGACCCCGGCGTCGTCGAGGGCGAACTCGCTGTGCAGCGCCACCTCGTCCGACGCGGCGTCGACCACGAGCAGCTGTCCCTCGACGTGCACCACGACGTCGCGCCACACCGGTACGAGCGGACGACCGCCGACCTGTCCGGCGATCCCGGGCCGCCCCTCCCACCCGTCCTGTTCGGTGGGCAGGATCGTCACCGGCCACGGGGCGTCGAACGCACTCGGTGAGACCGCCCGCGCGACGGCGAGCACGAGGTCGTCCGCGTCCTCCGGCACGACCTCGCCGACGTCCCGCCCCCAGTGCAGCACCTCGGGCAGGCCGTCGACACGGGTCGCGACGACGACACCCACCCCGGCCGCGCGCAGCGCGTGGACGCGCGTCACCGCCGCCGGCACGGCTGCCCGCGCCTCCTCGCCGTCCACGACGGTCATGCCGTCGCCTCCTCGAGGAGCACGCGGACGCCGCCGGCGGGCACGACGGTCTCCGGGCCGTGCCCGGAGCCGTCGAGCAGGTCGGTCCCGGCAGCCGACAGGACGACGTCGTCGGTGCGGTGGTTCAGGAGGAAGAGGATCCCGGTGCCGTCCTGCCGGACGCGACGCACTGCCTCCAGGCCTGGAGGCGCGGTGACGGTCCGCGCGATCGCGCGCTCCTCGACGATCCGGTCCACGATCCGTTGCACCCCGTCCGCGTCGAGCATCGCCGAGACGTACCAGGCGCCGCCGCCGGCGGCGCGACGTGTGACCGCGGGGCGGCCCGCGAGCGGCCCGTCGACGTGCCGGAGGACGACGTCGGCGTCCTCGACGACCACGTCCTCCGCCCAGTCGGTGACGACCGTGCCGTCGTCGAGCAGGACGCGCTCGTTGCGCTGCAGCGGCGTGAACTCCTCCGACCACACGCCGAGCACGTCGCGGAACGCACCCGGGTAGCCACCGGTGCGGACCCGCGCGGTCTCGTCCACGATCCCCGAGGCGTAGGTCACCAGGAGCGTCGCGCCGTGCTCCACGACGGCGCTGATCCGCGCCGCGGACGCGTCGTCGACGACGAAGAGGGTCGGGAGCACCACGACGTCGTACCCGGACAGGTCGGCGTCGAGCGGGACGACGTCGGTCAGGACCTGGCGGCGCCAGAACGCGGTGTGCCAGGCACGGAGCTCGTGCCCGTACCGGAGTCCCCGGTGCGGCTTCAGCCCGGACTGGAGCGCCCAGCCGGACGCCTCGTCCACGACGATCGCGACGCGGGCACCTTCGACCGGGGCGCCCTGGACCGGCCCGAGGGCGCGGAGTGCGCGGCCGAGGGCGCAGACCTCGCGCCAGACGCGGCTCCGGGTGCCGGCGTGCGGGACCATCGCGGAGTGGAACTGCTCGGCGCCGGCGGTCGACGCGCGCCACTGGAAGAAGAGTGCGCCGTCCGACCCGCGTGCGACGTGGGCGAGCGAGTTGCGGAGGATCTCGCCGGGTTCCTTCGCCCGGTTCCGCTGCTGCCAGCTCGGGCCCCCGGTCGAGTGCTCCATGAGCAGCCACGGACCGCCGTCGCGGGTCATCCCGCGCATGCGGTCGGCAGCGGCCGCGAGGTCCTCGGCGCGGTCGGGGTCGTCGACCAGCGTGTAGTGGTCGTTCGCCGGGATCGCGACGTGTCGTGCCCACTCGGCGTAGTCGACGACCTGGGAACCGGCGCCCACCATGAAGTTCGTGGTGACGGGTGCCGCGGAGTGCTGCTCGATGACGGCCTTCTCGGCCTCGAAGTGGGCGAGGAGCGCGTCCGACGAGTAGCGCTCGAAGTCGAGGGCGAGCCCCGGGTTCGGCGCCCCACCGACGCCGCGCGGCGGGGAGACCTCGTCGAACGACGTGTAGGTGTGGCCCCAGAAGGCGGTGCCCCACGCGGCGTTCGCTGCGTCGACGTCGTCGTACCGCGCGCGGAGCCAGCGGCGGAAGTCGGCTGCCGAGACATCGCAGTAGCAGCGGCCGTTCCCGCCGCCGAGCTCGTTGCTCACGTGCCAGAGCCGGACCGCGGGGTGCTCCCCGTACCGTTCGGCCAGGGCGCCGGCGATCCGGACCGCGTGCGCGCGGAACACCGGCGAGGCCGGGCACCAGCCGAGCCGGCCACCGGGACGCTCGCGGCGTTCGGTCGCGTCGACGGGCAGGATCTCGGGGTGCGCCGTGAGCAGCCAGTTCGGCGGGGCGGCGGTCGGTGTCGCGAGGTCCACCGCGATGCCGTTGTCGTGCAGCAGGTCGAGCACGTCGTCGAGCCAGTCCCAGGTGTACTCCCCCGGTGACCGCTCGAGGAGCCCCCACGAGAAGACCCCGACCGTGACGAGGTTCACACCGGCCTCGCGCATGAGTCGGACGTCCTCGTCCCACACCGAGCGCGGCCACTGCTCGGGGCTGTAGTCACCACCGAACGACAGGTCCTCGGTGGGCCAGGGCACGGAACGAGCAGGGGTCACGACATCTCCTTCGACGGGTGGACCGGACCAGCATCCCGCCCGTCGAAGGCGTTTGTCAACTCGGGTAACTAAGTCAGAAGCGGAGGAGTCGGCGGACCGCGAGGACCGCGGCCGCACGCGCCCACTCGGAGAACTCGAACGGCTGCACGACGATGGTCGCGGCGGGCTCGTACGGGCGGAGGCCCTGCCAGAACGCCGCGTCCACCTCGGCGCGGGCGAGGTCGTACACGGGCAGGCCATCGCCGGTCAGCACGATGGTCTCCGGGTCCACCAGCGTCACCACCGTCGACAGGAGGACACCCAGGGCCGTGCCGGCGTCGCGGAGGGCCTGGAGCGCCTGCTCGTCCCCCGCGCGGGCCAGGTCGACGACCGCGTCGTACCCGGCGTCCTCGTGTCCGGCGTTCCGCGCCACGATGGAACTCGGCAGGTAGCTCGACACGCAGCCAGCGTGCCCGACCCCGCAGTCCGGACCGCCGCCGTACACGGGCAGGTGCCCGACGCGACCGAACCGACCGTGGGCGCCCTCCGACACCTCGCCGTTCGTGACGAGCCCGAACCCGACGCCCGCCCCGACCGTGACGAGTGCCATCGAGGTGACGCCCGCGCCGGCACCGATCCAGTGCTCCTTGGCCGTGAGCGCGTCGACGTCGTTCACCGTGAAGGTCACGAGCCCCGTCCGGCGCTCGAGCATGTCCGACAGCGGGACGTCGCGCCAGCCGAGGAACTGCGACACCTCGACCAGGGTCACGCCGTCACGGGTGACCACGTCGCCCGGCACCGAGACGCCGAGCGAGCAGATCGCCGGCGACGCTGCCCGGAGCCGGTCGACGACCTCGCCGACCTGGGCCACGAGCGCGTCGGGCGATGCGTCACGCAGCACTTCCTCGTGCAGGGCGAGCACCCGTCCCGCGAGGTCGGTGACCGCCGCGTACAAGCGGTCCTGCGTGAGCTTCACGCCCACGAACTCCCACACGCCCTCGCTCGTCCGGAGGAGCTCGGACGGCCGGCCGGTGGCGCCACGCACCCCTGTGCCGACCTCGATCACGAACCCGTGTTCCTGGAGCGTCCGCACGGCCCGCGTGAGACTCGCCCGCGACAGCCCGAGCGACCGAGCGATCTCCGCACGGGAGAGCACACCGTGCACGAGGATCTCGCGCAGGGCGGACCTCGTCGCATCGGTCAACACCGGCCACACCGGACCCGGGTCGATCGCTGCTCGATCGAGCTGCTCGGTCATCGGTCCCCTTCGTTCGTCGGCCGATCATAACGCGCCGGGAAACGCAGAAAACCCCTGACCACGTGGTGGTCAGGGGTTCCCTGGTGTTGCAACGTTGAGTCCGGCGGCGTCCTACTCTCCCACAAGGTCCCCCTTGCAGTACCATCGGCGCTGAGAGGCTTAGCTTCCGGGTTCGGAATGTGACC
>NZ_JBIVBW010000012.1:0-41915 GCF_044746255.1 Curtobacterium sp. NPDC086286 | reverse complement strand
GCCCGGTCACATTCCGAACCCGGAAGCTAAGCCTCTCAGCGCCGATGGTACTGCAAGGGGGACCTTGTGGGAGAGTAGGACGCCGCCGGACTCAACGTTACGAATACCAGGGAACCCCTGACCACCACGTGGTCAGGGGTTTTCTGCGTTTGCGGGTCCTCCACAGCCTCTCGTGGCGGTCGGTGCCGGGCCGGTAGGATCGTCGTGTCATGACTGCGCCATTCACCACCGCTTCCGGTTCCGATGTCCGTGTCCGCTTTTGCCCGAGCCCGACGGGGACGCCGCACGTCGGACTGATCCGTACTGCGCTGTTCAACTGGGCGTACGCGCGGCACACCGGCGGCAAGCTCGTGTTCCGCATCGAGGACACCGACGCCGCCCGTGACAGCGAGGAGTCCTACCAGCAGATCCTCGAGGCACTGCGCTGGCTCCGGCTCGACTGGGACGAGGGCGTCGAGGCCGGCGGCCCGCACGGTCCGTACCGGCAGTCCGAGCGGACGGACGTCTACGAGGACGTCATCGCGAAGCTCAAGGCCTCCGGACACGTCTACGAGTCCTTCGTCACCCCCGAGGAGATGGAGGCCCGCAACAAGGCCGCCGGGCGTGACCCGAAGCAGGGCTACGACAACCACGAGCGCGACCTCACCGACGCCGAGCGCCAGGCCTTCCGCGACCAGGGGCGTGAGCCGGCACTGCGGCTGCGCGTGCCCGACCGCGACCTGAGCTTCGAGGACCTCGTGCGCGGTGAGATCACCTTCAAGCAGGGCACCTTCCCGGACTTCGTGGTCGTCCGGCCGAACGGCAAGCCGCTGTACACCTTCACCAACCCGGTGGACGACGCGCTGATGGGCGTGACGCACGTGCTCCGCGGCGAGGACCTCCTGTCGTCGACGCCACGCCAGATCGCCCTGTACGAGGCCCTGTACGAGGTCGGCCTCGCCGAGTTCATCCCGGTGTTCGGGCACCTGCCGTACGTCATGGGGGAGGGCAACAAGAAGCTCTCGAAGCGCGACCCCGAGTCGAACCTGTTCCACCACCGTGCCGCCGGGATGATCCCCGAGGGGCTCGTCAACTACCTCGCGCTGCTCGGGTGGTCGATCGGTCCGGACCGCGACGTGTTCACGGTCGACGAGATGGTCCAGGCGTTCGAGGTCTCCGACGTCAACCCGAACCCCGCGCGCTTCGACCACAAGAAGGCCGAGGCGATCAACGGTGACCACATCCGCCTGCTGGACGCCGACGACTTCCGCGGGCGGCTGCTGCCGTACCTGTCGGGCATCGTGTCGGATCCGGTGACGCCGGAGCAGCTCGAGATCCTCACGAAGGCGGCGCCGCTCGTCCAGGAGCGCATGCAGCTCCTCGGCGAGGCACCGGGGCTCCTGGCGTTCCTCTTCACGTCGGACGACGCGCTCGAGATCGACGAGGACGCCCTGGGGACCCTCAAGGCCGACGCCGGTGACGTGCTCCGCGCGAGCATCGCCGCGCTCGAGCCGCTCGACGACTGGACGACGGCCTCGATCGAGGGCGCGCTCCGTGCGGCGCTCATCGACGGTCTCGGCCTGAAGCCCCGTGTGGCGTTCGGTCCGCTGCGCGTCGCGGTGTCTGGTCGACGGATCAGCCCGCCGCTGTTCGAGTCGATGGAGATCCTGGGCAAGGAGTCCACCGTCACGCGCCTGCGTCGCCTCGCGGACCGCTGACGTGGCCGAACGGCAGGGTGACGCGGCCGACCGGCAGGCTGACGCAGCCGAGCGGCTGACGGTCGACGTCGTCGTCGTCGGTGCCGGCCCGGCCGGGCTCAGCGCCGCCCTCAACCTCGTCCGTGCGAAGCGCACCGTGCTCCTCGTGGACGCCAACCGCCCCCGGAACGCCGCCACGCTGCGGTCGCACGGGTTCCTGACGCGCGACGGTGTCTCACCCCTCGAGCTCCGGAAGCTCGGGCGCGCAGAGGTCGAGGCCTACGCCGAGGCCACGGTCGTGCAGACGGTCGTGGACCGGATCGCGCCGGAGGGCGACCGGTGGCTCGTGCACGGTGCCTGGCGCGGCACCGAGGTCGAGGCGACGGCCCGTGCCGTCGTGCTCGCGACGGGCCTGCGCGAGGAGTTCCCGGCGCTCCCGATGCTCCGCGCGTTCTACGGCACCGCGGTGCACAGCTGCGTCGAGTGCGATGCCTACGAGAAGGCCGGCGAGCCGTTGGCGTTCCTCTGCGAGACGGACGACGTCGTCGATCGCGCCCTGCTGCTCGCGGCGTGGGCGGACGACCTCATCGTGTACACGAACGGCATCGCGCCGCTCGACGACGCCGGCCGTGCGCGTCTGGCCGCAGCGGGCGTGCGCGTCGACGAGCGGGCCGTGGCAGACCTCGAGGGGGACCGCTCCGGGATGACCGGCGTCCGCCTCGCAGACGGGCACGTGGAGCCGCGGACGGGTGGGTTCGTCCGGCCCCGGTGGCACGCCGACCTGGACTGGGTCGACGCGGACCTCCGCCGCGACGCCGAGGGGCTCGTCGTGGTCGACCGCTCCGGACGGACGAGCGTGCCCGGGCTGTACGCCGTGGGCGACGTGACGCCACCCGGACCGGAACAGCTGATCGTGGCGGCCGGCCACGGGGCGGTCACGGCCGCCGCGGTGCACCGGGATCTCGTCGGTGGTCTCACGGACCTCCGGGATGCTGTACAGTAGTTGATCGTGCCCCGGGCAACCGGGACCGAAGGCCTCCGGGCCTTTGGGGTATGGTGTAATTGGCAACACAGCGGTTTCTGGTACCGTCGTTCTTGGTTCGAGTCCAGGTACCCCAGCACTCGTAGAACAAGCCCCCGGGATCTCCCGGGGGCTTGTTCCGTTTCGGGCGCAGAAGCCGCGTGACACGCCAGGCGACGAACCGACACGCCAGGCCACAGCCCGACACGCCAGGGCGGCCGATCAGGTCAGGACTGCGCCCTGCTCTTCCGGTACGCGACCACCCAGTCCACGAGCACGTGCCCGGATGCGTCGGCCGGCACCTCGGCGTCGTGGATGATCGTCTCCGCCTGCAGCGTCACGCGCATCGGCGTCGTGGGCACCGCGCCCGTGACCGTCTCGAGCAGCTCGTCGTCCCAGTAGAAGCGCACCGCGTCGGCGGTCCACTCGACGGTCGCGACGTGCCAGTCGGTCTGCCCGCCGGACACCACCGTCGGGTCCTCGGGCAGGAACGTCATCGCCTCGGTCGCGGGGTCGTAGCTGCCCGGGATCGCCGACACCGGGCGGACGTCGCCGGTGAGGTCCCCCTCGGGCCAGTCGATCTCGCCCTCGTTCCAGTCGCCGGACAGCGGCCAGAGGATCATGACGAACTTGTAGCCGGGGACCTCGTCGGCGCGGTACCGGATCGAGACGCGCTGGTGCGTGTACGCCCGGTAGCCGGCGGGGAGGACCGTCGCCACGAGGGGCTGGGACCCGTTGCTGCGGAGGTGGAAGTCGAGCACCGAGTCGTGCACCGACACCACCTGGTCGGGGGAGTAGAGCCCCTTGCCCGACGTGTCCCGCATCCCGCTGTACTCCGCCATCCGCGGGTACACCGCGAGGAGTTCGCCGAGCGCGGCGTCGAGGTCGAAGTCCTGTGCGAGGTAGGGGACCCACCGCGTCCCCTCGGACTCGAGCGCCCCGGTGGGCATGCGTTCGGCGCGGGCGGTCGAGTCACCGGCACGCGTGGGCAGCACGACGGCCGTGGTGCCGGCGACCACGGCGACCCCCGCGATGCCGGCGATCGTCACGCCGCGGCGCAGGAAGGACCGCCGGGTGGTCATCCGGTGACGTGCCCCGGGCTCATGCTGCATCGCGCACCTCGTAGATCCGGACTCCGTCGCGGTCGTAGCGGAGGGTGCCCTCGTCGGCCACGGACCGCTCGATGGCGTCGATCTGCGCGCCGGTGAGCGTCCCGCGGGTCACGGCGTCGGCCCGCTGCGCTTCCGAGAACACGAGCCAGGAGTGTCCGCCCTGGTCGCGGTCCTGCAGGACACCGGTGAGGTCGTCGGCCGTCATGCCCTTCGGGAACCACGCGGCCTCGCTCTGCAGCGAGTCGACCTGGCCCCAGTGGCGGAGGAAGTTCTCGTAGTTCCCGCCGATGATCGACGGGAAGCTGCCGACGGTCGTGAGGGTGTCGTCGGCCTGGAACCGGCCGTCGAGCCACTTCGCCGCGGCCACGTCGGCCGGTGCGGTCTGGTTCGCCTGCTCGGTCTGGAACGTGGCACCGAGGAACAGCGCGGTGGTCACGGTCAACACAAGGGCCGTGGCGGCGATGCGGAGCCGGCGGCCGTGGAAGGCGTGGACGGCTGCGATCGCCAGGAACGGCGCGGAGAACAGGACGACGCGGAACTTCGCCTCGCCGCCGTAGCTCTGCCCGAGCACGAGCACGATCGGGCAGGCCGCCAGCCAGAGCACCAGGAGGGCGCGTCGGGCGTGCCCACCGCGGACCATCCGGACGAGTCCGATGACGGCGCACACGGCGACGAGTGCCGTGATCCCGAGGACCGCGCGGGACTGCAGGGTCGTCGCGATCGACGGGATGGCGATCGACGTCGACGCGGCGGTGACGTTGCTCACCGGGTCGAAGCCGGTGGTGAGACCGAACTTCTCCTGGATGTAGTCGAGGTTCGGCACGAGGTAGAGCAGGGGGAGCAGCGTCAGCGGGACGGCGAGCCACCAGGGGCGGAGGAAGCCGAGCACGAGGAGCGGCACGAACGCGGCGACGACCACGAACGGGGTCAGCTGGTGCGAGGCCGTGATGACGAACTGCAGGACGACGACGAGCGCCACCGCCGCGACCACGGCGGCCCGCGTCGGCGTGGCGACCGCCTCGGCCACGGGGGAGCGGCGTGCACGGAGCAGCCGGCCGGTCAGCGTCGCGCTCCACCGCCCGATCACGTTGGGCTCGCCGCGGAGGACGGTCAGCGCGACCAGGACCGCCGCGAGGAACAGGAAGAACGCGAACGCCTGCGGGGAGTAGTAGTCCTGCCCGACCCAGTTCGCGGCGCTGAACAGGACCGCGGCGACGTACGCCCAGCGGCCGTTCGCACCGAGTGCCCGTGCGATCCCGAGGACGAGTGCCCCGTCGGCGAGGGCGAACGCGAGTTCCGTCCAGCGCACCGGGTCCGCCGCGTCGAGCGTGCCGGTGGCGGCGCCGAGGAACGCGCTGAAGCTGAAGAACCCGGGCCAGCGGTTGTAGATGTCGATCGACGGGTCGACGGCGCCGTGCTGCAGGATGTACGCGGTCACCGCGATGTGCTTGAACACCCACGGCGGTCGGGGCTCGGCGGCGATCAGGTTCGAGGTGCCGTACATGACGAGCAGGAGGACGCCCGAGGACACCGCGCGGACCACCACGTGGTGGCGACGGTCGACGAGTGTCACCAGGGCGACGACGAACACCAGTGCGGCGCCAGCCCACCAGACCGCGGGCAGTGCAGCCAGGAGGCCCCACTCGCCCAGTCCGGTCGAGTCCGTCTGCGCGACACCCACCGCCCAGAGCGCGGCTCCGGTGACGAGGACGCCCGACGCGGCGACGGTGCGGACCAGGACCGCGGTCGGCAGGGCCGACCGCGCGCGGGCCGACCTGGGCGCGGTGCGCGCGGTCTGGACGCCCTGGCCGAGCGACACCCACCCGGCGACGAGCAGGAGGAGCCCGGCGGCGGGCAGCGGGACCCACTGCCCCGTCCAGACCATCGCGAGCCCGAGGACCGCGTCGATCGCGGCACTGGACGCGACGACGAGTCCGGCGCGCCCGATCGGCTCGCGGAGCCCGAGCAACCGGACCACCGGCAGACCCGGGACGACCAACAGCGCGACGAGCACGACGGCCGTGCGGAGCGGACCGGACGCGTCGGCCGCGATGAGGGCGGCTCCGGCGAAACCGAGTCCCGCGGCGACGAGGGACGGCACCGGTGAGGTCGGCAGCACGCGGGTTCCGTGGCGGAGCGACATCCTGGTGGGGGTCGTGGTGGCGGTCACTGCTCGACCACCGCGATCGACTGACGCATCGAGCGTCCCTTCGGGTCTGGGCCGGCGACTGGCAGCGGCCTTGCGGGTGTCACGACGGTAACCGGGGGCCGAGGGCGCACGGGAGAGCGGTCACCGGGAAGTGCGGAGGGCCTGCGGCATTGCGGGATCACGCACGCGTGGCGGGCGTCGAGCGAGGAGAAACCGCACGGTTCCGCCTGCTCGTTGACCCCCGCCGTCCCCGCAGCGACGGTGGGATGGCCGGCTGCGACCGCGCACGTCCCCCGACACGAGACAGGCTCTCCCATGACCGACACCATCCAGCGCTCGCTCCCGCCCCGCGTCGAGCTCGCCCGCCCGATGTCGAGCGCCGTCGACCCCACCTGGGGCGGTGCCGTGTGGGTCGGTGCCGTCGACCTCGCCGAGGTCCCCGGGGACGACGCCGGCACGGTGGGGCTGCACGACGCCGCCGGTCACCGGTCGGCCAGGCTCCTCGTCCGCGACGGCGTGGCACCCCTCGGGTTCGTCGACCTGCCGGTGTCCGACGAGACGATCGAGGTCGCCGCGCTCCGTGCCGCCGTCGCCGCCCTGCCCGCCGTCCCGCAGCCGCCGATCCCGGTGCGTCTGCCGAGCACCTCCGTCGTCCTGTGCACCCGTGACCGCGCCGACCAGCTCGGCGCCGCCCTCGACTCGCTGCTCGCCCTGGACCACCCCGACTTCGAGGTCGTCATCGTCGACAACGCGCCCTCCGACGAGTCGACGCGCGAACTCGTCGAGGCCCTCGACGACGACCGCGTGCGGTACGTCCGCGAACCCGTCCCGGGCCTCTCGAGCGCACGCAACGCCGGCGTCCTGGCCGCGCGGCACGAGATCGTCGCGTTCACGGACGACGACGTCGTGGTCGACCGGGCGTGGCTCCGTGCCGTCGCCTCGGGGTTCTCCCGCGGGGACGACGTCGTCTGCGTCAGCGGACTCGTCGCCAGCGGTGAGCTCCGCACCCCCACGCAGCGGTACTTCGACGAACGGGTGACCTGGTCGCGCAACCTCGTGCCGCGCGTGCACCGCCTGTCGGCACCGCCCGTCGACCGGCCGCTCTTCCCGTTCGCGGTCGGTGACTACGGCACGGGTGCGAACTTCGCGATGCGGCGGTCGGCGATCACCGACCTCGGCGGCTTCGACGAGGCACTCGGCGTCGGCACGGTCACCGGCGGCGGCGAGGACATCGACATGTTCTCGCGCGTCGTGCTCTCGGGCGCCGCGCTCGTCGTCGAACCCGCGGCGCTGGTCTGGCACCGGCACCGTGCGGACCTCCCGGCGCTCCGGAAGCAGGCGGAGGGCTACGGCACCGGACTCGGGGCCTGGCTCACGAAGATCGCCCTGCAGCCCCGCACGCTCGGGATGGCGCTGCAGCGCGCCCCGCGGGCCGTGCGCCACCTCGTCTCGGGCACCGCCGCCGAGCCGGCCGTCACCCCGGCAGCGGCACCGGTCGCCGTCGGCACCGCGGACGCGCCGCTCGACGACGCCGCGTTCCTCCGCGAGGTCGGACGGATGCGCTGGGTCGAGCTCCTGGCCGTCGGGCGTGGTGTGCTCCGCTACGGGCGGTCCCGCCGCACCGTCCGCGCCCGCGAGCGCACAGCGAACCGATAGGTCCGTCACCGGGGATCCACGGCGGATCGCGAGGATGCGCCAAACCGCAGGATCCCCGCACGGCGCTCCTCGGCCCCTCGATCGGGGGCGTCCGGTCGGCTTACCGTCCTCCAAGCACCAGCAGCGCACCACCGGCCCGCACGACCCAGGGGAGAAGCAATGCGTCCGACACACCCGACAGCGCGTCACCGGACGGTCGAACCGGCCGTCCCGGCATCCGACGACCACTCGGTCCTCGACCGGTGGACGCGCGTCGTCGCAGCGTTCCCCGAGTCCCCGGCGCTCGCCGGTGCCGGGACCGCCCGCACGTTCGCCGAGACGGACCGGACGGTCCGGGCGCTCGCCGCACGGCTCACCGAGGTCCTCCGGCCCGACGACCGCACCGGCGCCGGCGTCGGACCCGAGCGCACCGGCGCGTCGGTCCCGGTGGGGATCATGGCCGGGCACACGACCGAGACCGTGGTGGGCATGCTCGCGCTGATCGCCGCCGGGCGGACGATCGTCGTGCTCGACGACCACCTGCCCGAGGCACGCCTGCAGCACGTCGTCACGCTCGCGGGGATCGCCGAGGTGCTCGCCGACGACACCCGTGCGGACCTCGCCGCCGCGGTCCTCGGCCCGGACGGCACCGTGCACGACCTCGACGCCCTCATCGCGACGAGCACCGAGCAGGCCGCGACCGGCAGCGCGACCGCCGCCGGCACCGCGACCGGCACCGTCGCCGACCCCGCAGCGACCTCTCGCCCCGGTGGCACCGACCCCGCCGCGATCGTCTTCACCTCGGGCTCCACGGGCCTGCCGAAGGGCGTCGCGATGACGCACCGACAGCTCCTCCGGAACACCGAGCAGAGTGCCTGGAGCGCCGACTACCGCCCGGGCGACCTCGTGGGCGTCGTGCTGCCGCTTTCCTTCGCCGCAGGCATCCTCACCACGCTCGACAGCATGCTGAGCGGGGCCGCCGCGGTCCTGCTCGACGCACGCGACCTCGGGACCGAGCGACTCCTCGAGGGCATGGCCGCCGAGGACGTCACCGCAGTGGTCTGCACGCCGCACCTGCTCCGGTCGGTCGTCTCCACCGTGCGCGACCGCGGCACGGACCTGCACCCCGCGCTCGCCGGGCTCCGGCTCGTCATGACGGTCGGCGAGCCGATCACCGGCACCGACGTGCACGCCGCTCGCCCGGTCCTCGGCGCCCGCACGGTCCTCTGGAACGGGTTCGGGTCGAGCGAGATGGGGGCGGTCTCGTACTTCCCGGTCGGTCCGGACGACGCCGTCCCGAACGGCGTCGTGCCGGCCGGGTACGTGCCGCCGGGCAAGACCGCCCGGGTCCTCCGCGAGGACGGTACCGCCGCCGCGACGGGGGAGACCGGCCAGCTCGTGGTCATCGGAGACGGCATGACCGCCGGCTACTGGGGCGCGCCCGAGAAGACGAGCGAGCACCTCTCCGTCGACGAGGACGGCACCCCGCTGTGGCGCCAGGGTGACCTCGCCCGCGTCGAGGAGGACGGCTGCCTGGTCCTGCTCGGCCGCGACGACGACGCCGTGAAGGTCCGCGGGTACCTCGTCGAGCCGAGCGAGGTCGAGGCGGCGCTCCGTGCCGTCGAGGACGTGCACGACGTCGTCGTCACCGCCCTCGTCGACCCGCCCGCCGTCACGCGCCTCGTCGCCTACGTCGTCGGCCGTCCCGGTCGCCGCACCCCGGCGCCGGCGGCCCTGCGCCGCGCACTGCGGGCGACGCTGCCCGAGTACATGGTGCCGGCGGCGATCGTCCCGATGCCCGAACTGCCGCGCAACGAACGCGGCAAGGTCGACCGGGCGAAGCTACCCGGTGCGCCGTCGCTCGAGGTCGAGATGGTCGAGGGCGAGTACGACCAGTGGGAGCTCGTCGTCGGGCAGATCTGGGCCGAGGTGCTCGGACTCCGCGGCGTGCACCTCGACGAGGACTTCACCGCGCTCGGCGGCGACTCGCTCTCCGCCGAGGAGATGCTCGCGATCGTGCAGGCCCGGCTCGGCGTCGACCTCCGCGCGTCGGAGCTCCTCGAACAGCCCACCCTGCGCGCCTTCGCCCGACGGGTGCGCTCGGGGGCGAAGTCGCTGCCGAGCCACCCCGACGTCGTCAAGGTCTCCGAGGCCCGCGTCCCCGGGCGCCCGCCCGTGTTCTGCCTCAGCGGGGCCGGAGCCCTCGGCCTGACGTTCCTGCCGCTGTCCCGGTACCTGCCCGAGCACGACGTGTACGCCTTCCAGCAGCACGGTCTCGAGCGACGGGCGATCCCGGACTGGAGCATCCAGCGCACCGCGCGCCGCACCGTCGAGCTCATGCGCATCGTCCAGCCCCGCGGACCGTACCTGCTCGTCGGGCACTCCCTCGGCGGCCTCGTCGCCCTCGAGGTGGCGAAGCTCCTCACCGAGGGCGGCGAGCGGGTCGAGCACGTCGCGATCCTGGACAGCTACCTGCCGCGCAGCAGCACCGAGCAGGCGCAGCTGCACTTCGGCCGGATGGCGGAGAGCCCGGTGCGCAACCCGGCGCTCCGAGCACTCAAGCGCGGGCTCGACCGGGCGGCGAAGCGCATCCTGCCCGCCGGCGTGCCGGTGGGCGAGGAGTTCGCCAAGCGCGTCCGCGCCTACGGTGCCGGCGTCCTCCGCTACGGCGGGCAGAAGGACTTCGACGCCCTCTTCGACCAGGCCACGATCGTGACGCGGCGGCACACGCCCTCGCCCTACGACGGCACGGCGACGTTCGTGCTCGCCGACGGCAACCCCGACGTGGACGGCTGGAACGACGTGCTCCGCGGTGCGACCACCACGGTGCGCATCGAGAGCGAGCACAGCTCGCTCCTCCGCGAGCCGCACGTCGCCGAGCTGGCGACCGCCTTGCGCGCCGCCTTCACGACGCAAGAGGCGCGTCCCTGACGCGACCAGCGAGGGCCCTGGAGGCGCGGGGCGGGCCCGCCCCGCGCCTCCAGGGCCCTCGTGCGTGCCGACACGCCACCCGGCCGCGGCTTGCGGGTTTCCGTATCCGCACTCGGGGGTCCGCAACCAGTGCCCACCCGCATTGACCAGCCCCGTCCGCCGGACGATGGTTGGTCCAAGCCCAGGGAACGGTGTACCCCCGTTCCGACGCCCACCCAGCGCCGGGTCCTCCCTCGACCACTCCCGCATGCAGCCTGAACCCGACAGGAGCACCATGTCCGCCAGCACCGTCCGACCCCGAGACCCCCGCGTCTCGGTCGTCATCCCCGCGAGGAACGAGGCCCGCAACCTCGAGATCATCCTCCCGCAGCTCCCGCCCGTCTACGAGGTGATCCTCGTCGACGGCAACTCGGTGGACGACACCATCGCGACGGCGCAGCGCCTCATGCCGACGATCAAGGTCGTGCAGCAGACCCGCAAGGGCAAGGGCAACGCGCTCGCCTGCGGCTTCGAGGCCGTGACCGGCGACGTCGTCGTCATGTTCGACGCCGACTGCTCCGCCGACGCCGCCGAGATCCCGCGCTTCGTGCAGGCGCTCGTCGACGGTGCCGACGTCGCGAAGGGCTCCCGCTACGCACCCGGTGGCGGCAGCGACGACATCACGATCATCCGCGGCCTCGGCAACAAGGGGCTCAACATGATCTCCAACGTGCTGCTCCGTGCGCGGTACACCGACCTCTGCTACGGCTACAACGCCTTCTGGGCGGACACGCTGCCGACGATCGGGCTGCTGTCGTCGACGCTCCCGCAGCCGACCGACGGCTCGATGCGCTGGGGTGACGGCTTCGAGATCGAGACGATCCTGACCTGCCGCTGGTCCGCCGCGGAGTTCGCGATCACCGAGGTGCCGAGCCACGAGAAGCTCCGCGTGCACGGCACCAGCAACCTCAACGCGGTCAGCGACGGCATCCGTGTCCTGAAGTCGATCATGCACGAGCGTCGTCGTGCCCGCGAGGCCAAGGCCCGCATGCGCCTCATGCCGACCCCGGTCTCGGGCCTCGTGGTCCCGGCCGCCGTGCCGGCGATGGACGAGGAAGCGGCGTGAGCGTCGCGACGGTCGCCGTCGTCATCTGCGCCTACACGCAGCAGCGCTGGGGTGACCTGCAGGACGCGGTCGAGTCGGCGAAGCGCCAGCCCGACGCGACCGAGGTGATCGTCGTCATCGACCACGAGCCGGAGCTGTTCCGCCGTGCGGCCGCCCGCTGGCCGGAGCTCCGCGTCGTCGAGAACGCCGAGGACCGCGGCCTCTCGGGTGCGCGCAACACCGGCGTCGCACTCACCGAGGCCGACGTCGTCGCCTTCCTGGACGACGACGCGACGGCTGACCCGGACTGGCTGATGCACCTCGTCGAGGCGCTCGAGCTGCCCGACGTCGTCGGTGTCGGCGGCCGGGCGACCCCGTCGTGGCCGACCGCGACCGGCGCCGGGCCCTACCCGGACGAGCTGCTCTGGATCGTCGGGTGCAGCTACACCGGCCTCCCCACCACGTCCGCGGACGTCCGCAACGTCATCGGGTCGAGCATGGCCTTCCACCGTGACGTCGTGCTCGCCGCCGGCGGCTTCCGCTCCGGCATCGGTCGCGTCGGCAACCACCCGCTGGGGTGCGAGGAGACCGAGCTGTGCATCCGCATCGCCCGGATCCGTCCCGGCGCCCGCATCCGCTTCGAGCCGCGCTCGAACGTCTCGCACCGGGTCTCCCCGGACCGCGTCACGATGCGGTACCTGCGGCGCCGGAGCTACTACGAGGGCATCTCGAAGGCCGTGCTGAGCCGCCGGGTCGGTGCCCGCGACTCGCTCTCGAGCGAGTCGACGTACCTCACCCGGGTCCTGCCCGGCGCGGTGCTCCGCGAGCTCGGGGCCCTCGGTCGCGGTGGGGGCCTCCGTGCCCTGGCGATCGTGACCTCGGCGGTCTCGACCGTGTTCGGCTACGCCGTCGGCCGTGTCTTCGGCACCGTCGTGGTCCGTGCACCCGCCCCGGTGTCCGCGCCCGTGCAGCAGCCCGTCGGCGCTCCCTGACCGACACCCACCCACCCGACCCACCCACGCACAGAAGACGACATGCAGCGAGACGCCCCGACCCCGAGTGCCACCATCCGACGCCGTTGGAAGGTGGCACTCGCGGTCGCGGCAGCGGTCATCACGGGCGCCACCGTCTCGGCGCCGAGCCTCCTCGCGCCGTCGAGCGCCGGTGCGGCGACCACCGCGGACTGCAGCGCGGGGAAGGTCCTCACCGTCGTCGCGCACGCCGACGACGACCTGCTGTTCGAGGGCACCGAGCTCCGCAAGGACATCGACGCGGACAAGTGCGTCCGCTCGGTCATCGTCACCGCCGGGGACGCGGGCAAGTCCGCCACGTACTGGAAGGGCCGGCAGACGGGCCTCGAGGCCGCCTACGCGAACCTCGCCGGCGTCACGAACGCCTGGACCTCGGGCTCGGTCAGCGCCGGTGGCAAGACCCTCGTGACGCGCACCCTGACGGCGGACCCGCGGCTCAGCCTGGTCTACCTGCAGCTGCCGGACGGCAACATCGACGGCTCCGGGTTCGCCGCCACCCGGTACCAGAGCCTGCAGAAGCTCTACCAGCGCTCGATCACGAGCATGAGCACGGTCTCCGGTGCGACCTACGGGACCACCTACACGCTCGCCCAGCTCCAGGCCACCGTGCTCGCGCTGATGAACGGGTACGGGCCGCAGGAGGTGCACACCCTCGACCACGTCGGCACCTACGGCGACGGCGACCACAGCGACCACCACACCGTCGCGTACCTCACCAAGTCGGCGCAGCAGCAGCTCACGACGGCGAGCACGCTCACCGGGTACATGGGGTACCCGATCGCGGACAAGCCCTCGAACCTCACCGCCGCGCAGACGCAGGCGAAGGGGAACGCGTTCTTCGCCTACTCCGCGTACGACGCCGAGACCTGCGCCTCGGTGGCGTCGTGCTCGTCGCGTCCCGAGGGCTCGTGGCTCAGTCGTGAGTACACCGTCGGCACGCAGACACCCACCGACCCGGGCACCGGTTCGGGCGGGTCCGTCGGAGCCGACGTGACCGCCGGTGCGGCCGTCACCGCGAGCAGCGAGAACCCCGCGGACGGGCAGACCGCCGTGAAGGCCGTCGACGGCGTCGCGAGCGGCTACCCCGACGCGCCGACCGCCGAGTGGGCGACCCGCGGGGGCGGCACCGGTTCGTGGCTGCAGCTCGCGTGGTCGAGCCCGGTGACGCTCGGCGCCGTGGACCTCGCGGACCGTCCGAACGCCGACGACCAGGTCACGGCCGGCACGCTGACGTTCTCCGACGGGAGCAGCGTCGCCGTGCCGACGCTCGACAACGGCGGCGCGTTCACCCGCGTCACCTTCTCGTCCCGGCAGGCCAGCTCGGTGAAGTTCACCGTCACCGCCGTCAGCGCGACGACGCGCAACGTCGGCCTGGCGGAGATCCGGACGTTCGCCCCGGGCACCACGACGCCGACGCCCACGCCGACCCCGACGCCCACCCCGACGCCGACCCCGACCCCGACGCCGACGCCGACCCCGACGCCCGGGGGCGCGACCGACGTCACGGGCTCGGCGACCGCCACCGCGGCGTGGGACGACACCTCGACCGGGCAGACCGCCGCCAAGGCGATCGACGGAGTCGTCAGCGGCTACCCCGACAACACGACCGCCGAGTGGGTCGCTCCCTGGGGCACGACCGGTGTCTGGTTGCAGCTCGACTGGTCCTCGTCGAAGGCGGTGAACCGGGTCGTCCTGTACGACCGACCGAACGGCGACGACCAGGTCACGAGCGGCACCCTGACGTTCTCCGACGGCAGCCAGGTGGCGGTCGGGACACTCCCGAACGACGCGTCGCCGCTCACGGTGGACTTCTCGGCGCGGAACGTCACGTGGGTCCGGTTCACCGTCACCGGGGTGTCGGCGAGCACGCGGAACGTCGGCCTGGCCGAGTTCCGGGCGTTCACCGGCTGACCCGGGAGCACCCGACGGACGGGAGGCGCGGTGCCGGTGGGCACCGCGCCTCCCGTCCGTCGTCCGCGCGCGTCGCGGGTCGCGGGTCGCGGGCGCAGCGTGCGAGGTTCCGCGCACGGTGCGGCCCGTGAGCCGTTGCGCCGTGCGCGCGAGCTCGCACGCTGGTGCGGCGCGTGCCGCCGCGGGTGACCGTCGTCGTGGGCGCGACCTCATCGCGGCGAGCGGCGCGGTACCGGCGGGCGGACGCCTGCGGGAACGGCGGACATCGCGCGGGGAGAGCACGTTGCGGACGGGAGGCGTGACCGTTCTGGTTCGCGATCGCCGGGGATCGCGAACCGGAACGGTCAGGCGGCGAGGAGAACGCGACACGGACGCGAGCACGCGACGGACGGGAGGAGCGGTGCCAGGGGGAGCCGCGCCTCCTGGGCTTCAGCGACGGGCGTGGGTGAGCAGGGCGCGGAGGAGACCGGCCACGTGCGGTCCACGGCCGTAGTGGTCGCGCACCCAGGCGCGGCAGCGCTCGCCGAGGGAGGGGTCGCGGTCGGCGCGGTCGAGGGTGTCGAGGACCTTGGTGGCGAGCGCCTCGGGGTCGGTCGGGTCGACGGTCGACGTCGCCCACTCGCCGGCGAGGATCTCGCCCGTGCCACCGCTCTCGGCGGCGACGACCGGGCGGCCGGCGGACATCGCCTCGACGACGACCCGGCCGAAGCCCTCGGGTTCGATGGATGGCACGACGACCATGTCGGCGGCGTGGAGCAGGGTGACGACGTCGTCCCGCTCGGGGAGGAGCACGACGGAGCCAGCGGGGAGGGACGCGACGGCGCGTCGGACGTCCTCGGCGTCGTCGGGGTCGGCCGCTCCGGCGAGCACGAGCACGGGCGGGTGGTGCGGCTGCGTGGCGTGGTGCGTGCTGGCGGGCCCGAGCGCGGGGGTGAGGGCACGCACGGCGGCGCGCGGCGCGCGCGCGCGGTGGCGTTCGGCGTCCTGCTCGAGCACGAGGCGCCAGGCCTCGAGCAGCGCGAGCACGCCCTTCGACCGGGTGAGGCGGCCGTAGTAGAGGACGGTGCGGGTGTCGTCGTCGAGCCCGAGGGTGCGGCGGGCGCGGACTGTCGCGGACGGCGTGGCCGCGGGGAAGAGTGCGGTGTCGACGCCGTTCGGGACGACGGTGATCCGCGAGGCCGGGATGCCCACGTCCGCCCATGCACGAGCCATCGCGTGCGAGACGGCCAGGTAGTGCGTGCGGCCGCCGGCGATCGGGCCGAGGCGTCGGTAGTTCGGCGCGTGGTGCAGGTGCACGACGAGCGGGACGCCGGAGACCACGGACGCCACACGACCCCAGGGGAGGTGCTCGGGCCGGTTCAGCCAGATGACGTCGGGGCGCGAGCGGCGGAGACGGAGGCCGTCGAGGACGAACCGTGCGGCGTCGCCGGCTGCGCTGCGGAGGCCGAAGGACCGGTCGCCGGTGCGGTGCAGGGCGACCCCGAGCTCGGTGAACTGGTCGCTGCCGGGTTCGGCGCCGTCGGGTCCCGGGGCGAGGTGGCCGCGGTGCCAGACCTCGACGTCCTGTCCGGCGCGCACGAGCTCGCGGGTGTCCTCGAGGACGCACCGCTCGACCCCGCCGGTGATGGCGAGCCCGTTCGTGACGACCGCGATCCGCAGTCGACGGTCGGGGCGTTCCGGGGCGTGGGTCACGGTGTGCCTCCTCGCGCGATCGCGAGCCTGCGGATGAACCAGGGCAGGCAGCCGAGGACGCCAGCCACGCGGACGATGTTCCACACGAGGTCCTGGGGCACGAGGACGGACACCCCGGCGACGACCACCACGGCCGCGAGCACGAGGACCGTCCGGGCACGCGGGCCGCGCCACTCCCGGCGGTCGGGGAGCGAGAGCTGTTGCAGCGCCGCGAGCACCATGTAGGCGAAGACCGTGGAGACCCCGGCCCCGGCGATGCCGAGCAGCGGGACCAGCAGCAGGTTCGCGCCGATGTTGACGGCACCGGCGATGGCCGCGATCACCCCGACGGCGACGCCGCGACGCTCCACGAGCAGGAGCCGTCCGGTCGCGCCGCTGGCGATCACCGGGAACGCCGTGAGCGCCACGATGAAGACCACGACGGTGAGCTCGTGCACGCGGTAGGACGCCGGTGCGAGGATCGGCAGCGCGACCGGTGACACGAGGGTGACCGCGAGCAGCACCGGGGCGAGCAGCAGGTACAGCTGGTCCCGGGCGTGCAGGGCCAGCTGTCGACGGGCGACGGCGTCCCGGAGCGCCGCGAAGTGCGGTGCCCAGGCCTGGTTCGTGAAGGTCAGCAGGAGGATCACGGCGGAGCCGACGACGTAGGCGATCTGGTAGCGCGCGACCTCGTCCGGGCCGAGCAGCCGCTGCACGACGATCCGGTCGCCGGCGTTCAGCACGAAGTAGGACAGGTTGCCGAGGGCGATCGGCACGCCGAGCTTGAAGGCCCGTGCGGTGGTCTGGCGGTCGAACAGACCGGCGAGGCGAGGCCGGGTCGCCGCGAAGCCGATGACCATCGCGGCGGCCTGGGCGAACACGCCGCCCCAGGCGTAGGTCGTGGCGTCGGCGTGCACGAACACGAGCAGGCCGAGGCCGATGATCGAACCGCCGACCGAGGACAGCAGGCTCGTGACCGCGAAGACCCGGATGCGGTCCTGGGCGACCAGGATCGCGAGGGAGAGCTGCACGACCGCGGCGGGGAAGATCCAGAGGACGGCGACGAGCAGGATCGGGTGTTCGCCGACGAACCCGGCGACGTCGCCCCAGAGCGGGATCGTGGCGAGGGCGACCGCGGTGACGACGGCTGCGAGGACGATGCCGACCGCGATGAGCCCGCGGGCCTTCCGGTCGTCACCGCCGTCCTCGGCGCGCTGCAGCACGGACGCCTGGTCGAGTCCCGCGACCGCGAGCACGACGAGCGCTTGGTAGAGCGCGATCGCCGAGGCGAGCACCCCGAACTCGGAGAGCGGCATGAGGTGCGCGAGGACCGGCGAGATCAGCGAGCTCACGACGAGCTGCATCGACCACACGACCACGTACAGCAGGCCACGGCCGAACAGGACGGACGCGCCCTTCTGGACCGCGGTGCTGCCGGTGTCGGGGACGGTGTGGGCGGCGGCCTCGACGGCGGCGGCTGCCTCGGCGGCCTCGACCGCGGCGGCCTTCCGACCGGTGCTGTCGGCGTCGGGCGGGGTGGCTGCGGCGTGGCGGGCCTCGCGGCGGGTCTGGGGAACGGTCACGAGACACCCACCTCCGGGGTCCGGACGTGCTGTCGGAGTCCGAACGCCTGGTCGACGACGTCGAGCAGGTCCGAGCTCGCAGCGGTCGAGAACTTGCGGGCGAAGAGGTGCGGCATCGCGGTGGGGTCCGTCGTCCATCGTTCGAGCAGTCGACCGGCGTGGGGGAGCGTCAGCCACGGCGGGCTCTTCATCTTCGAGCCGTCCCAGCCGATGAACCACAGGGTGTGCGGGACGTGGTCCTCGGCGAAGCCGTCGACCAGGGCGGGTGAGTTCAGCACGGTCGGCACGAACGACTCGTCGGCGATCCAGGTGCGGCGCCAGAAGCGGACGAGGTCGGGACGGGCATCGACGACCTCGACGACCGCGGCGGCGTGTGCGGCACTGAGGACCTTGAGCTGCGACCCGCCGGTGAGCACGACGTCACGCGGGATCCGGCGGGGGATCGGCAGGCGGAGCATGTGCTTCCGCCACGCCCAGTGCGGGTACCGCATCCGGGCGACCCCGCCGCTGGCGCCCCACGCCGCGTGTGGGAGGGGGTGCGGGATGAGGAAGGACTGGTCGCGGTGGGCGTCGAGCAGCGCGGTGATCTCGGCGGGGTTCGCCAGCGGGTAGTCGCTGCCGGTCAGCACCGCCACGTGGCGCGCGCCGGTCTCGGCGAGGGCGGCACGGTAGCCGGAGACCTCGGCCGCGACGTTCTCCCACTTCGCCCAGCCCGTCCGCAGTCGCGGCAGGAGGCGGACCCGGTCGGGGAGCCCCTCGGTCATCGCCCGGTGCACGTCGTCCGGGGTGCGCGCGTCGACGTGCAGGAACACCGGGAACGGGTCGAGTGCCTCGACGAGTCGTCGGACGTGCTGGGGGTCCTCGTGGGCGAGGACGATGCACGCGAGCGCCGCGGGGGAGTTGGCCATGTCTCGAGTGAACAGGGCCGTCCGGACACCGACAAGGCGGTCCCGGGGCGGGTGCGGGGAAGCGGCGGTTTCCCGCAGCGGTCACCGGCGGCGGCGGTACCTCGGGCAGTCGCAGAGGGCGCAGTCGCTGCCCGGCCGGTAGTGCTCGTGGGCGTCCTGCGCGTGGCCGCACACGCAGACGGCCGTCTCCGTGGTGGCGTGGGACGTCGGCACGGTGACGGGCTCGAGCACGAGCGTGGGCCCCAGCGGCATGCGTCCTCCTCCGACCCGCGCGGTACGGGCAGCTGCACCGATCCTACGGGGCAGGGAGCGACGCGTCCGCCGACAGCGGGGGTCGGGCGTGGACCCGCCCGCGGGCTCACCCGGCGTGGAACCGCCCGGCCTCGACGTCCCGCCAGCGACGACGGCTGCGGAACCACGCCGCCGGGCCCGCCGGGAAGCCCCGGAGCTCGTGGTAGGCCAGCGACCGCGGCACCCCGGCGTCCGGGACGGCAGGGGTCGCGGGATCGACGGGCGCGGACTCGACGGCAGCGGGGGCCGGTGCGCTGCCGGTGCGCAGCCGTCCGACCGTCTCGCGGAGCTTCACCATCGCGGCGGCGGGCACGAGCCGGGCGAGGACCGCGACGTGCCGTCGGTCCTTGGCAGCGAGGGCGCACATCAGCGCGGTGAACCCGACGCCGTTGCCGTGCAACTGCTTGTGCAGGTCCTCGATGCTCTGCCGGTGCCGGTGGTGCACGACCGCTCGCGGCTCGAACCCGATGCGCCCACCGCGCCAGAGCGTCTCGATGAACATCGCCAGGTCCTCGCCGCCACGGGCCGGGGAGCCCGCGCCGAGCGTGGTGTCGAACCCGCCGACGGCGTCGATCACCGATCGGCGGAACGCCATGTTGGCGCCCGCGCCGTAGGCACCGATGCCGTACACGGCGAAGTGCTTCACGACCGACCCGTCCGGGCGGACCGCCTGCACCCGCGCGTGCCGCATCGTGCCGGCGACGTCGTCGGGGACGATCGTGACGGGCGCGAAGGTGCGCTCGCCGCTGAACCCGCCGTAGTACGCCTCGTACCAGATCTGCGCGGGCGTCGAGAGCTCGGTGGGGAGGATCACGCCGGACACCGCGTCGAGGTCGGCCTCGCGGACGAACCGCGCGCCGAGTGCGCGCAACCACTGCGGGTCGACCCGCACGTCGTCGTCGGTGAACGCGACGACCTCGCCGCGGGCGGCTGCGACCCCGGCGTTGCGGCCGGCGGACAGGCCGGGCCGGCGCTCCGTCACGAGGCGCACGCCCCGACCGGCGAGCAGTGCCGGGAGCCGGTCGTCGGCGGGCACCCGGACGCGGTTGTCGACGACGATCAACTCGTGGTCGGGGTAGTCCAGGTGCTCGAGGACGTCGAGCAGTGCGCCGAGGTCCTCGACGCGGTCCACCACCGTCGAGACGACGACGGAGATCGTCGGCAGGAGGGCATCCGGCACCGGTTCGACGTCGGCGAGCACGGTCTCCCGCAGCGATCCGAGGGCACGGGCGGCGTCGGCGGGGTCGTCGGTGAGCTCGACGTCGAGCGTGCCCGTCGGACGCCCGCCGCGGTAGCCGATCACCAGCGCGGACGAGCCCGTGCCGTCCGCGACGAGGCGGGGGAGCGGTGCGTCGAGGTCGACGTCGATCACGCGTCGGGGTGCGGGGAGTGCACGAGCGGTGCTGGTGGTGGCCATGGTGTGGACGGTAGGTGCCAGGCCGCGGCGGCGACAACGGGGAGCGGGGCCGCTGGCGGTGATCGTGCGGAACCCCGCACGGCAGCGCCGCCGAGCCCCCGGACGAGGGTGAGCGCTCACACCCGAAAAGCGAACGGCGCACGGTGGTCACGAGCAGGTCACGGATTCTTTGCAACCGGTTGCGGACGGCTGAGAGCGGGCGTAGCTTCCTCCTCCAGCAGGCAGCGTCGCCTGCTCCAGGCAGCGTCGACCCGATGGTCCTCGCCTGGTGATCTCAACGTGGAGACGACACTGTGAAGACAACACGCGCCAAAGTGCGGTTCGCATCCGTAGCGGGGATCGCGGTCATCGGCCTCGTGCTGACCGGGTGCTCGAGCGGCAGCTCGGCGTCGGACGACGCCAAGAACGGTCAGGACAGCCGCGGGCCCATCACCTACGTGCAGGGCAAGGACAACTCGAACGTCGTCCGCCCCCTCATCGCGAAGTGGAACAAGGCCCACCCCGACGAGAAGGTCACCTTCAAGGAGCAGTCCGACCAGGCCGACCAGCAGCACGACGACCTCGTGCAGCACTTCCAGGCGAAGGACGCGAACTACGACGTCGTCGACGTGGACGTCGTCTGGACCGCCGAGTTCGCGGCGAAGGGCTGGCTCACCCCGCTCACCGGCAGCATGAAGATCGACACGTCGAAGCTCCTGCCGGCCACCGTCAAGACGGCCACCTACAACAACACGCTCTACGCGGCACCGCAGACCTCCGACGGTGCGCTGCTCTACTACCGCAAGGACCTCGTCAAGACGCCCCCGACCACCTGGGACGAGATGATGCAGGACTGCGACATCGCCAAGCAGGCCGGCATCGGCTGCTACGCCGGGCAGTTCGCGAAGTACGAGGGCCTGACCGTGAACGCCTCCGAGGCGATCAACGGCTCCGGCGGCTCGGTCCTCAGCAAGAGCGGCACGCCGGACGTCGACACGTCCGACGCGAAGGCCGGCCTGCAGAACCTGGTCGACGCCTTCAAGGACGGCAACATCCCCGCCGAGGCGATCACCTACCAGGAGGAGCAGGGCCGCACCGCCTTCGAGGCCGGCAAGCTGCTGTTCCTGCGCAACTGGCCGTACGTCTACAGCCTCGCGAAGACGGACGGGTCGAGCACCGTCAAGGACACCTTCGGCATCGCGCCGATCCCCGGCAAGGACGGCACCGGCGCCTCGACGCTCGGCGGTCACAACGCCGCGATCAGCGTGTACTCGAAGCACAAGGCGACCGCGCACGACTTCCTCGAGTTCCTGGAGTCGAACGAGACGCAGAAGTTCTTCGCCACGCAGGGCTCCCTCGCCCCGGTCGTCGGTGACCTCTACACCGACTCCGAGCTGACGGCGAAGCTGCCCTACCTGCCGACCCTGCTCAAGTCCATCGAGTCGGCCGAGCCGCGCCCGGTCACGCCGTTCTACCCGGCCGTGACGAAGGCGATCCAGGACAACACCTACGCCGCGCTCAAGGGATCGAAGAGCGTCGACGAGGCGATGAAGGACATGCAGGCGGCCCTCAAGACGGCCACCAGCAGCGGCAGTTAGCACCCGAGTACGCGGCGTTCGCCGCATCGGACTGGAGGCGCGGGTCGGCCCCGCCCCGCGCCTCCCGTCCGTCCCATCCTGCGTTCCGACACCCGGCAAGGAGGCCGTCACGTGTCAGCAGCAACCGAGATCCCCGCCGCCATCCCCAACCCGACGGGCATGGAGCCGCAGAAGCGGCGCAAGGGCGGACTCAACGCCGAGCACGGCCGATGGGCCGTGTACCTCATCGGCCCGACGATCGTGCTCCTCGCCATCGTCATCGGCTACCCGGTGGTCAGCGCGATCATCCAGTCGTTCCAGCTCGACCAGGGTCTCGACAAGGCGACCCAGCTCTTCGTCGAGGGCGGCTTCGCCGGCGTGACGAACTACGTGCACTGGCTCGGGCAGCAGTGCGGGAACGTCACCTGCCCACCCGGCAGCCTCGGCTCCCAGTTCTGGGTGTCGATGGGCAACACGTTCTTCTTCACGGTCGTCACCGTCGCCCTGGAGACGGTGATCGGCGTGTGGATGGCGATCATCATGAACCGCAACTTCAAGGGACGCGCCCTCGTCCGTGCCGCGATCCTCGTGCCGTGGGCCATCCCGACCGCCGTCACCGCGAAGCTCTGGTACTTCATCTTCGACGCGAACGGCGTGCTCAACCACGTCATCGGGCAGCAGATCCTCTGGACGAGCGGCGAGTGGGCGTCCCGGTGGGCGGTCATCATCGCCGACACCTGGAAGACCACGCCGTTCATGGCGCTGCTCATCCTCGCGGGGCTGCAGCTCATCCCGGAAGAGGTCTACGAGGCCGGGAAGATGGACGGCGCCTCCACCGTCCAGCGCTTCGTGCTCATCACCCTGCCGCTCATCAAGCCGGCGCTCATGGTCGCCGTCCTGTTCCGCGTGCTCGACGCGCTGCGCATGTACGACCTGCCGGCGATCCTCACCGGCGGTGGCGGTGGTTCCGGCAACGCCACCACGACCCTGTCGATCCTCGTCGTCGAACAGATCCGGCAGGGCTTCAACTCCGCGTCGGCCCTGTCGACCATCACCTTCCTGGTGATCTTCATCGTCGCGTTCGTCTTCGTGCGGTTCCTCGGCGCCAACGTGGTGCAGACGCAGGCCGCCCAGCAGAAGGGGGAGCTCAAGTGACCCTCGCAGCCGACCGTCCCCGGTCCAACGCCCGAACCCGCGACATCGCCGTCGACCGCAGCGACGTTCGGGTCAAGCGCCACACCGGCCCGCGGATCCGCACCGCCGTGCAGGCCATCGTCATCGCCGTCTGGTGCCTCCTGCCGTTCTACTGGATGGTGGTGACCAGCTTCCGCGACGTCGGGTTCACGTTCGACGCCACACCGTGGCCGACGCACGTCACGCTCGACAACTACGCGACGGCGTTCTCCACCGCGCTCGGCAACCACCTCGGGCGGGCGCTCGCGAACAGCCTCCTCATCGGTGGCGTCGTGACGATCATCGCCCTGCTCGTCGGCACGAGTGCCGCGTACGCCCTGGCCCGTCTGGAGTTCAAGGGCAAGTCCCTCATCGCCGGTGCGATCCTCGCGGCGTCGATGTTCCCGGGCGTCGCGCTCATCTCCCCGCTGTTCCAGCTGTTCACGGACATCGGGTGGATGGGCTCGTACCAGGCGCTGATCCTGCCGAGCATCTCGTTCGTGCTGCCCCTGACCGTCTACACGCTCGCGAGCTTCTTCCGCGAGATGCCGTGGGACCTCGAGGAAGCGGCACGCATCGACGGGTGCACCCGCGTGCAGGCGTTCCGACGGATCATCCTGCCGCTGGCAGCCCCGGCCGTGTTCACGACGGCGATCCTGGCGTTCATCTCCAGCTGGAACGAGTACCTCATCTCCTCCCAGCTCTCGAGCGACGCGACGCAGCCGGTGACCGTGGCGATCGCCTCGTTCGCCGGGTCCCAGCCGCACCAGGAGCCCTACACGGCGGTGATGGCCGCCGGCACGATCGTCACGATCCCGCTCGTGGTCCTCGTGCTCATCTTCCAACGACGCATCGTGGCCGGCCTCACCGCCGGTGGCGTGAAGGGGTGACGACCATGGCACAGCGCGGACCGACCCGGCCCACGGCCCGGATCGAGGAGGCCATCGGCTTCGTCGGCACGTTCGGCATCCTGTTCCTCGGGGCCACGGTGTTCTGCGAGCTCACCGGTCGCCCGGCGCTCGGTTGGGCGCTCACGCTGCTCGTCTGCGTGCTCGGCGTGGTGGTGCTCGACCGGTGGCGGGTGTCGGTGCTCCGCCGCACCCGTTCGACCGACGGTGTCGGCGGGGCGGCGCCGGTCCACGCTTCGGTCGCGCGGCCGTCGGCGGCGCCGGTCGCTGCGGCCGGTGCCGGTCCGTCGGGGTGGCGGTCGGATCCGTCCCGCGTCGCCGTGCAGCCCGCGGCGGACGGTCGGGTGCACCGCCACGTCGGGTGGGACGAACTCGCGCCCGCCGGTCGTCGGGCCGCTCGGACGCGGCGCGCCGCGGTCCCGAGAACCGGAGCAGCGCCCGGCACGGCGCTCCCCGGGGCGGACAGTGCGCCGACGGTCGCGCGAGCGCAGACCGGCCCCGTCGCCGACGTGCGGCGGCCGTCGGACGGGTGACGGGCCTCCCGGGACCGTCCATGGGCATCCAGGAGATCGCGACCGTCACGGGCCTGTCGAAGTCGACGGTGTCCCGCGCACTGCGTGGGATGTCGACGGTCGCGGACACCACGATCGACGAGGTGCGACGGGTCGCCGACGAGCTCGGGTACGTGCCGAGCTCGGCGGCGGCCGGCCTCGCCACGGGGAGGCAGCGTGCGATCGGCGTCGTCGTCCCGGTGATCGACCGGTGGTTCTACGTCAAGGCGCTCGGCGGTGTCGACGCCGAACTGCGGCGGGCCGGGTACGACCTGGTGCTGTACAACCTCGGCGGACCCGGCGGCGACCGCGACCGGGCGTTCCGACGGTCGATGCTGCGGCACCGGGTCGACGGCCTCGTCCTGCTGTCGCTCGTGCTCGACGAGACCGAGCGCGCCGAACTGGAACTCACGCGGCACCCCATGATCGTGATCGGCGGTCCGGCGCCGGGCCTCCGGAACGTCGGCGTGGACGACGTCGCCGTGGCCGGGATCGCCGTGGAGCACCTGTGCGGACTCGGGCACCGGGACGTGGCCTACGTCGGCGGCCAGGACGAGGCGGGGATGAACGTGGCGGTGCCGTGGCTGCGCCGGGACGGGTTCGTGGACGCCCTCGCCGCGCGGGGGATCGCGGTGCGGGAGGACTGGATCCTCGACGGGCGGTTCTCCTTCGCGGGTGGCGTCGACGCGGGGGAGGCGTTGTTCGGCGGGCGTGACGGGCGCCGCGGTGTCGGGCGTGACGGCGCGTGGCCGACCGCGGTGTTCTGCGCGTCGGACGAGATGGCGCTCGGGGTGGTGCTCGCTGCGCGTCGAGCGGGCCTCTCGGTGCCGGAGGACGTCTCGGTCATCGGCATCGACGGCCACGAGTACGGCGAGGTCGCCGGGCTGACCACCATCGCCCAGGACCCGGTGGCCCAGGGGCGGGTCGCGGCGCGGGCCGTGCTCGCCGAGGTCGACGGCGGGCTCGCGGGGCCGCTGCCGGCGTCCCCGGCGCACCTCGTGGTGCGGTCGACGACGGGGCCGCCCCGGGCCGTCCGCGCGTAGGCGGTGGCATCGCCGCGCTCCGAACCACGAACGCGACATCGAACCGGGCGCCGTGCCTGGTTCGACGTCGCTTCCGTGGTTCGACGCAAGCCGCGCCGCGCCGCGCCGCCACGCCGCCGCGTAGGGTCGCCCGCATGGAGGTCACCAAGCTCGAGCACGCCTGCCAGATCGTCACCGAGGACAGCGCGCGCCTCGTCATGGACCCGGGCAACTTCACCCGGCCCGTCGACGTCACCGGTGTCGTCGCCGTCGTCGTCACCCACGAGCACCCGGACCACGTCACGCACGAGCAGGTCCGGCGGATCCTCGACGCGAACCCCGGGGCGGTCGTGATCGGCCCCGCCGGTGTCGCCCGGGCGCTCGCCGGCGCGAGCGACGCGGGCGGCGCGGACGGCGTCGTGGTGGACGTCGTCACCGCCGGGGACCGACGCACCGTGGGCCCGTTCGACCTGTCGTTCCACGGCACGCGTCACAACCTGATCCACTCGAGCGTCCCGATCGTCGACAACACCGGTGTCCTCGTGAACGGCAGGCTCTTCCACCCGGGCGACTCCTACACGGTGCCCGACGTCCCGGTCGAGGTCCTCGCCGCACCCGTCGGTGCCCCGTGGCTCAAGGTCTCCGAGATGATGGACTACGTCCTCGCGGTCGGGCCCCGCCTGGCCTACCCCGTGCACGAGGCAACGCTCTCCGACGTCGGCTACGGCATGCACAGCGGTCGTCTCCGCGAGGCCGTGGAGCCCTCCGGCTCGCTCGTCGTCCTCCGTCCCGGGGAGTCGCTCACGATCTGACGGGGGCGGTTGTCCCGCCGCGGCATGGCGGCGCACCCGGGCGACACGCCTCGTTTTGGCACGGCGTCGGGCTTGTGCAATACTTGTCGAGTTGTCGGAACGGCCCCATCGTACAGCGGCCTAGTACGTCGCCCTCTCACGGCGGTAACGCGGGTTCGAATCCCGCTGGGGTCACCACAGGTGGCTTGCCTCCGACTCCGACAACGACCATGACCCCCGCTTCCGGGCGGGGGATTCCCATGTGTGACGGCCCCATCGTACAGCGGCCTAGTACGTCGCCCTCTCACGGCGGTAACGCGGGTTCGAATCCCGCTGGGGTCACACCAGCACGAAAGCCCTCCGGTCCGCCGGGGGGCTTTCGTCGTCCCGGTCGGCTCTGCGAGGCTGACGGGGTGACCAGTGTCGTGCAACTCATCCGTTCCGGTGCCCTCAGCGACGTCGCGGAGTACGCGTACGCCGCGTCCGTGCCCGCCGGCAGCCGACTCGTGTTCCTCGCCGGCGCGTGCCCCCTCGACGCCGACGGCCGGACCGTGGCCGTGGGCGACGTCCGCGGTCAGGCGGCGCAGTGCGTCGAGAACCTCCGCACCGCGCTCGACGCCGCGGGGGCCGGGATCGCCGTTCTCGCCCAGACCCGGGTCCTCGTCGCGTCGACCCGGCAGGCCGACCTCGTGGCCGCGTGGGAGGTCGTCCGCGAGGCCATGGGCGACCACGACGTGCCGAGCACCCTCGTCGGGGTGACCGTCCTCGGGTACGACGACCAGCTCGTGGAGATCGAGGGCGTCGCGGCCGTCACGGACTGACGCGGTACGCTGATCCGGTCGTCAGACCCGGCAGTGGGGCCTGCCGGACCCAACCGCGGCCAGCCGCCAACGGTCCCTATCCCGAGAACACCGCACGCGCGGAGACGATCCGGCGTGCTCGGCGATAGGAGCACCGTGCACGAACGTCCACCCCACCTCCGCTGGTCGATGCTCGGCGTCGTCGCACTCGGCGGGGCGATCGGCACCGGTGTCCGAGCGCTCCTCGCCGAGGTCTTCCCGGCGCACGACGGCATCAGCTGGGCGATCTTCGCGATCAACGTCGTCGGCGCGTTCTGCCTCGGCCTCCTGCTCGAGGCGTTGGCGCACCGCGGCCCGGACGTCGGGCGTCGTCGGGGCCTGCGGTTGTTCGTCGGCACTGGCATCCTCGGCGGCTTCACGACCTACAGCACGCTCGCCGACGACACCGCGCAGCTGCTCGACGTCGGTCGCTGGGGTGCCGGCAGCGGGTACGCCCTGCTCACGGTCGTGGTGGGGCTGTTCGCCGTCGTGGCCGGCATCGGACTCGCCACGGTGCTCCGGTCCGGAGGCGCCCGGTGAACGCCCTCGAACTGCTCCTCGTCGCGGTCGGCGGGGGAGTCGGCGCGGCGCTGCGCTTCCTCCTCGACGGTGTCGTGAAGGCCCGGGTGTCCGGCTTCCCGCTCGGCACGGTCGTCATCAACGTGTCCGGATCGCTCGTCCTCGGGGTCCTGACGGGCCTCGGGCAGGCGGGCACGATCCCGCTCCCGGTCGTCGCGGTGCTCGGAACGGGCATGATGGGTGGGTACACGACGTTCTCGACGGCGAGCGTCGAGACCGTACAGCTCCTCCGATCCGGCAAGCCCCGGCTCGCCGTCCTGAACGGCCTCGGGATGCTCGTCGTCTCGGTCGGCGCAGCCGCGCTCGGCCTGCTCATCGGAAGGAACACATGACCTCGGAACGCCCCGGCGAACTCGTCCTCGTCCGTCACGGAGAGACGGAGTGGTCGAAGAGCGGGCAGCACACCGGCCGCACCGACATCCCGCTCACCGAGAACGGCATCGAGCAGGCGAAGCGCGCCGGCCGGTACCTGGCGGACCGCACGTTCGCGCTGGCGCTGTCCAGCCCGTTGCAGCGTGCCCGCGACACGGCGGCGCTCGTCGGTGTCGACGCGGAGCTCGACGAGGACCTCTACGAGTGGGACTACGGCGCGTACGAGGGCCTCACCACGCCGCAGATCAAGGTCCTCCGGCACGGCCCGTGGGACCTCTGGACCGACGGCGTGCCCGCCGGTGACACCCCCGGCGAGAACGCCGCCGAGGTCCGGGTCCGCGTCGAGCGCATCCTCAACCGTGCCCGACCGGTCCTCGCCGAGGGGCAGGACGCGATCGTCGTCGCCCACGGGCACGTCCTCCGCGCGCTCGGCGCCGCGTGGATCCGCCTCGCACCGCAGGACGGCGCCGTGCTGAAGCTCGGCACCGCCTCGGTGAGCGTGCTCGGGTACGAGCACGGCCGTCCCGTCATCGACGCCTGGAACATCCAGCCCCGCGACTGACGCGTCCGCGCACGCAGCCGCAGCGGGTCTGCGGCGGCCTGCTGCGGACGGGAGGCGCGGTGCCGGCCCGACCCGCCCCTCCCGTCCGCGCAGCCCGCGTCAGACGGTGCGGATCGCGCTCGTCGCGCCCAGCGCGCGACCGCGCCGCCGCTCGATCCCTCGCCCCACGAACAGCAGCGCGACGCTGACGAGTGCGCCCAGGGTGGTCTGCGCGACGCGGTCGAGCGCGAGGAGCTCCGGCGCCTCGGGCAGGCTCAGCCACGACACGGCGAGCGCGAGCGGCGTGAGGAAGAGCAGGCACACGGCGTAGTGCCGCGCGACGAAGATCTCGGCGAAGAACTGCCCGACGACGGCGATCAGGACGATCCACCACGCCGAGGGCTCCAGCAGCAGGATGCCCACCGCGATCACGGTGCCGCCGATCGTGCCGATGAACCGCTGGAACGCCCGGAACACCGTGTGCCGCTGGCGCAGTGCGGGCAGCGTCGACACCACGGCGATGACCGCCCAGTAGGGGTGCCCGAGCCCGGGGATCGTCTCGGCGACGGCCCCGGCGACGAGCGCTCCGACCACGTTGAGGGCCACGGTCTCCCACAGCGCGGGCGTCCGGAGCACCGCGAGCGAACGGTGCTTGCGCTCCGCCAGCGGCCGGAACCGGTGCGGGGCGTGCGGGTGCAGCACGAGGCGCAGGACGGAGCCGGACATCGCGACGAGCCAGGCCCAGACGACCGAGCACGCGATGATCGTGGCGATGACCGGGACGTCGGCCGGCCGGACCGGCACGAGCGACGAGACGAGGAACGCGAACACCGGGAAGATCGGCTGCGCCGGGATCGAGCGGAGGGCGCTCAGCGTGCAGACGGCGAAGACGAGCACGAGGACGAGCCCGACCGCCTGCATCCAGAGCTGCGACCCGGCCAGGGCGACACCCACGCCGGCGGCCATGCACACCGCCTGCATCGCGCCGGCGACACCGGTCGTCACCGCACGCTGCCGGTAGGGCTCGGTCGCGCCGAAGATCGCCGTGAACCCGGCGAACATGGCGAAGGCGGCGTACCCGGGCATCCCGAGGGCGATGAGCAGCGCGAGCGGGGCGCCACCGGCGACCGCGGCGCGGATCGCGCCCTCGATGTTGATGGTCCGGGTCGAGTGCGCAGGTGTCGTCATGTCGCGTCCATCTTCCCACCGCGACGGGTGTCGCGGAGTCGAGCCGCGCCTCCAGGCCGCCGGATCGGCGCGGGAGCACGTTGGTATACCAACCTGCTAGACTCGCCGGACCGAGCCGCGACAGCGGCGCATCGACGACAACGAGGAAGGGTCGCACCCGATGGGAAAGACGCTCGCCGAGAAGGTGTGGGACGACCACGTCGTGGTCAAGGGCGAGGACGGCAACCCCGACCTCCTCTACATCGACCTCCACCTCGTGCACGAGGTCACGAGTCCGCAGGCGTTCGACGGCCTGCGCCAGGCCGGCCGCCCGGTGCGCCGCCTGGACCTGACGATCGCGACCGAGGACCACAACACCCCGACCCTCGCGATCGACCGTCCGATCGCGGACCCGACCAGCCGGACCCAGATCGAGACGCTCCGTCGCAACTGCGAGGAGTTCGGCGTCCGCTTGCACTCCCTGGGCGACAAGGAGCAGGGCATCGTCCACGTGGTCGGTCCCCAGCTCGGCCTGACCATGCCCGGCATCACGGTGGTCTGCGGCGACTCGCACACCAGCACGCACGGAGCGTTCGGTGCGATGGCGTTCGGCATCGGGACGTCCGAGGTCGAGCACGTCCTCGCGACCCAGACCCTGCCGCTCAAGCCCTTCAAGACCATGGCGATCACGGTCGAGGGCACGCTGCGTCCGGGCGTGACGGCGAAGGACATCATCCTCGCCGTCATCGCGAAGATCGGCACCGGCGGCGGGCAGGGCTACGTGCTCGAGTACCGCGGCTCGGCGATCCGTGCCCTCTCGATGGAGGGCCGCATGACGATCTGCAACATGTCGATCGAGGCCGGTGCCCGCGCCGGAATGGTCGCCCCCGACCAGACCACCTACGACTACGTGCAGGGCCGCGACCACGCCCCGACCGGCCAGGACTGGGACGACGCCGTCGCGTACTGGGACACCCTGTCGACCGACGACGACGCGGTGTTCGACGCCGAGGTCTTCATCGACGCCGACGAGCTCGAGCCCTTCGTCACCTGGGGCACGAACCCCGGCCAGGGCGTCTCGCTGTCCGAGAGCGTGCCGTCGCCCGCGGACTTCGACGACCCGAACGACCAGGCCGCCGCGCAGCGTGCGCTGGAGTACATGGACATCGCGGCCGGCACCCCGATGAAGGACATCGCCGTCGACGCGGTGTTCATGGGGTCGTGCACGAACTCGCGCATCGAGGACCTGCGGGCCTTCGCGTCGATCATCCAGGGCCGCAAGAAGGCCGACGGGGTCCGGGTCATGGTCGTGCCCGGGTCCGCACGGGTCCGGCTCGAGGCCGAGGCCGAGGGGCTGGACAAGGTGTTCACGGACTTCGGCGCCGAGTGGCGGTTCGCCGGCTGCTCGATGTGCCTCGGCATGAACCCCGACCAGCTCGCGCCGGGGGAGCGCTGCGCGAGCACGTCGAACCGCAACTTCGAGGGGCGTCAGGGCAAGGGCGGGCGCACCCACCTGGTGTCGCCGCTCGTCGCCGCGGCCACCGCCGTGCGCGGCACGCTCTCCAGCCCGTGGGACCTGGAGACGTCCGAGTCGAACGCCGTCCTGGAAGGGGCAATCTGATGGACAAGATCACCACCGTCACCGGAATCGCCGCACCGCTCAAGCGGTCCAACGTCGACACCGACCAGATCATCCCCGCGGTCTACCTCAAGCGGGTCACGAAGACCGGCTTCGAGGACGCCCTGTTCTCCGGCTGGCGCCAGGACCCCGACTTCGTGCTGAACCAGCCCGAGTACCAGGGCGCGAAGGTCCTGGTGGCAGGCCCGGACTTCGGCACCGGCTCGTCGCGTGAGCACGCCGTCTGGGCACTGCGTGACTTCGGCTTCGCGGTCGTCATCTCGCCTCGCTTCGCCGACATCTTCAAGGGCAACGCGGGCAAGCAGGGACTGGTCACCGCGATCGTGACCGAATCGGAAGTCGAGCGGCTCTGGGCCGAGATCGAGCGGAACCCGGGGGTGTCGGCGACCGTGGACCTGGTGGCGCAGCGCGTGTCGCTCGGGGATGTGGACGTCCCCTTCGAGATCGACGCTTACACTCGTTGGCGGTTGATGGAAGGGCTCGACGACATCGGGCTCACCCTCCGTGACGAGACCTCGATCACGGAGTTCGAATCCCGCCGCTCCCGTTGGCGGCCGAAGACATTGCCGGTGAAGTAGTGAACTCTCTCGTACAGGACGCAGCGGCCGCAGGGGCGCGCGTGGGCCTCAAGTCGGACGAGATCGTCATCCGCGGGGGCAAGCCGCTCGTGGGACGCATCGAGGTCCGCGGGGCGAAGAACCTCGCGACCAAGGCCATGGTGGCGTCGCTGCTCGGTGACACCCCGTCGATCCTCAAGGACGTCCCGGACATCTCCGACGTCAAGGTCGTCCGCGGGCTGCTCGAGGTGCACGGCGTGCGCATCACCGATCCTGCACGAGGCGAGCTCATCCTCGACCCGTCGAACGTCGAGTCGGCGCACTTCGCCGAGATCGACGCCCACGCCGGCTCGAGCCGCATCCCGATCCTGTTCTGCGGTCCGCTGCTGCACAAGCTCGGCGAGGCGTTCATCCCCGACCTCGGTGGCTGCCGCATCGGCGACCGCCCGATCGACTTCCACCTCGACGCCCTCCGTGCCATGGGCGCGGTCGTCGACAAGCAGGTCAACGGCATCCACCTCACCGCCCCGGACGGCCTCAAGGGCGCGTACATCGAGCTGCCCTACCCGAGCGTCGGCGCCACCGAGCAGGTCCTGCTGTCCGCGACCCTCGCCGAGGGCGTCACGGAGCTCCGGAACGCCGCGATCGAGCCCGAGATCATGGACCTCATCGCGATCCTGCAGAAGATGGGCGCGATCGTCTCGGTCGAGCCGAACCGCGTCATCTTCATCGAGGGCGTCCAGTCGCTCCGCGGCTACACGCACCGTGCGATCAACGACCGCAACGAGGCCGCCAGCTGGGCCTCCGCCGCGCTCGCGACCAACGGCGACATCTTCGTCGAGGGTGCGAAGCAGCAGGAGCTCATGACGTTCCTCAACGTCTTCCGCAAGGTCGGCGGCGGGTTCGACATCCAAGAGGACGGCATCCGCTTCTACCGCGAGCTCGAGGTCCTCAAGCCGGTCGTCATCGAGACCGACGTGCACCCCGGGTTCATGACGGACTGGCAGCAGCCGCTCGTCGTGGCCCTGACCCAGGCCGCCGGGCAGAGCATCGTGCACGAGACCGTGTACGAGAACCGCTTCGGCTTCACCGACGCCCTGAACGAGATGGGCGCGGACATCGTCGTCCACAAGGAGGGCCTGCCCGGGCACGACCGTCGCGTCGCCCGCCGTCCCTTCGAGCAGGCCGCGGTCATCACCGGCCCGACGACGCTCCACGCCGCCAACGTCCGCGTGCCGGACCTCCGCGGCGGCTTCAGCCACCTCATCGCGGCACTCACCGCCGAGGGCGAGTCCCACATCACGAACGTCGGCATCATCAGCCGCGGCTACGAGCACTTCATCCCGAAGCTGCGCAAGCTCGGCGCCGACTTCGACTTCGCGGGCTAGCGCGGTGACTGCTGCTCCGGCACCTCGCGGTGACGGTGAGGGCCAGGAGGCGCGGCGCGCCTCCGCCTCGCAGGTCACCACCGGCATGCCCGTCCCTGGGCGCCGGTGGCGCCGCGGGGAGCTGAACACGGCCTTCCGGATCCTCGCCACCGTGGTCATCCCGACCTTCCGCTTCTCCGCGCGCTACCACTGGCACGGCCCGAACCGGTTGCCGGCCGAGGGCGCGTTCGTGCTCGCACCGAACCACTTCACCAACATCGACCCGCTCGTCGTCGGCACGGCGGTCTGGCTGTCCCGTCGGGCACCGCGGTTCCTCGCGAAGGCGTCCCTCTTCAAGGTCCCGGTCTTCGGCAAGATCATGTCCGGCATGGGCCAGATCCCCGTCGAGCGTTCCGGCCGTACCCGGCTGAGCGACCCGCTCGGTGGCGGCCGGTCCCTCATCGAGCAGGGCGGCGCCATCATCGTCTACCCCGAGGGCACGCTCACCCGTGACCCGGACCTGTGGCCGATGCGCGGCAAGACCGGCGCAGTGCGGATCGCGCTCGAGAACGACGTGCCGCTCATCCCGATGGCCCACTGGGGCACGCAGAACATCATGGCGCGGTACGGCAAGAAGCTCCGGCTCATCCCGCCGTCGCGTGTGGACGTCATCGTCGGCGACCCCGTCGACCTGTCGGCGTACCGCGGCAAGCCGATCGACCAGCAGGTGCTCGTCGAGGCGACCGAGCTGCTCATGCGGCACATCACCGCGCTGCTCGAGGAGCTCCGCGGGCAGCAGGCACCCCCGACCCGCTGGGACCCGGCGGCGAACAACCAGAAGGAGACCGGCCGGTTTGAGTGAGCAGCGACCGGGCCTCCGCCCGCACGATGACCACCCGGACCCCGCGGTCGCAGCCCCCGGAGCGGTGGACACCGCCGCGATCCGCGTGGTCATGCAGTCGACCGACAAGCCGCGCGTCGCCGTCATCGGTGCCGGCAGCTGGGGGACCACGTTCGCCAAGGTCCTCGCCGAGGGCGGTGCCGACACGGTCGTGTGGGCACGTCGTCCCGAGGTCGCGCGCGAGATCACCGAGACCAAGCGCAACTCGGAGTACCTGCCCGGCATCAACCTCCCGCGCACCCTGACCGCCTCGACGTCGCTGTCCGCCGTGCTCGACGGCGCCCAGCAGGTGTACGTGTCGGTGCCGTCGCAGACCCTGCGGTCGAACCTCGACGCGATCGCGCCGCTGCTCGCGCCGGGGGTGCCCGTGGTGAGCCTGATGAAGGGCGTCGAGAAGGCGACCGGTCTGCGGATGAGCGAGGTCCTGCTCCAGGGCCTCGGCATCGACCAGGACCGCATCGCCGTCGCGAGCGGCCCGAACCTGGCGCTGGAGATCGCCCGTCGGCAGCCCACTGCGGCCGTCGTGTCCTCGTCGTCGGCCGAGACCGCCAGCGCGGTGGCCGCCGTCGCCACGAACCCGTACTTCCGGTCGTTCATCAACACCGACGTCATCGGCACCGAGTTCGGCGGCGTGCTGAAGAACCTCATCGCCGTGGCGATCGGCATCGTCGACGGCGTCGGCTACGGCGAGAACACGAAGGCGTCGATCATCACGCGCGGGCTCGCCGAGATGACCGACTTCGCGGTGTCGCTCGGCGCGCAGCCCTCGACGCTGTCCGGGCTCGCCGGTCTCGGCGACCTCATCGCCACGTGCCAGTCACCGCTCTCGCGGAACAACACCGCGGGGCGGCTGCTCGGCCAGGGGTACCGGTTCGACGAGGTCGTCCGCCAGATGAACCAGACCGCCGAGGGGCTCGCCTCGGTCGCGCCGATCCTCGAGCTCGCCGCGGCGAACGGCGTCGACATGCCCATCGTGGGGCAGGTCGCCGAGGTGCTCGCCGGTAGGCTCGATCCGCGCAACATCGCGCCGCACCTCACCGAGACCGACGAACCCCAGGGCGAGTGACCGGTCCGACCCCGACCAGCAAGAGGACTGCCATGCCCACGATCGCACCCGTGCCACCGACGACCGTCGCCGTGCTGTTCGGCGGCCGTTCGAGCGAGCACGAGATCAGCTGCGTGACCGCCGGCGGGATCATGGACGTCGTCGACCGTGCCGAGTACGACCTCGTGCCGATCGGCATCACGAAGGACGGGGCGTTCACGCTCCAGCCCGACGACCCGGCGCAGTGGGCGCTGCGTGACGGCACGCTCCCGACGGTGCCCGACAACGGCACCCGCGTGGCGTTCCCGACGTCGCCGGCGACGAACGAGCTCGTGGTCTCGCACCCGGACGGCTCCGTCACGACGATCGCGGTCGACATCGTCTTCCCGATCCTGCACGGCCCGTTCGGCGAGGACGGCACCGTCCAGGGGCTCCTCGAGATCGCCGGTCTGCCGTACGTCGGTGACGGGGTGCTCGCGAGCGCCCTGGCCATGGACAAGCACGTCGCCAAGGCGGTCCTCGAGCACGCCGGGCTCCGGGTCGCGCCGTGGACGACCGTGCTCCGTCGCGAGTGGTCGGCCGACCCGGTCGACGTCGCCGAGGCGATCGCCGCGCACGGGTGGCCGCTCTTCGTGAAGCCGGCACGTGCGGGCTCCAGCATGGGGGTGTCCCGCGTGGACGGTCCCGACGAGCTCGGTGCCGCGATGGACCTGGCGTTCGAGCACGACTCCAAGGTCATCGTCGAGCCGCGGGTGATCGGGCGCGAGGTCGAGGTCGCGGTGCTCGAGGGTCGCGACGGCGTCCCGCGCACGAGCCTGCCGGGCGAGATCGTCGTCGCCGAGGACGGCTTCTACGACTTCGCGTCGAAGTACCTCGGCGGTGACGAGTCGCTGCTCTGCCCGGCCCCGCTCACCGAGGCGCAGACGGACGAGATCCGGTCGATCGGCGCCCGGGCGTTCGAGGCGATCGGCGGCTCCGGGCTCGCCCGCGTCGACTGCTTCCTGACCGACGACGGCTTCGTGGTGAACGAGGTCAACACGATGCCGGGGTTCACACCGCTGTCGATGTACCCGCGCTGCTGGGCGGCGTCGGGCGTGTCCTACGGCGAGCTCGTCCGCGAGCTCATCGAGCTGGGGCGCGCCGCCGTCCGCTGACCCGGGCCTACTGGTCGACGTCGGACGGGTCCAGGCACTGGTGCCCGTCCTTCGGGAGCGTCGACACCGCGTCGGTGACGTCCTGCACGACCTGGTTCGTGGTCTTCGTCGCGTCGATGACGAGCTGGACCGCCGGCGACCGCCCGAATGTCGTGTAGACGATCTGCCCGCCACGGTCGTCCCGGATCCAGTCGACGTCACCGAGCGAGAAGCACGGCAGGTCGGAGACCGTCGGGACGGCCACGCCGCAGTGGTACAGGGCCACCTCGGGGTCGCCCCACGCCGCCGTCGACTGGGCGTTCGTGTTCCGCAGGTCGAACTTCGAGTCGACCGCTGCCGGCAGCCGGACCTGCACGGCCGCGCACGCGGCGGCGTCGGCTGAGGGCGCCGGGGACATCGCGACGGCGTTCGTGCAGCCGGTCAGACCGGCCGCGAGGGCGATCACGACGCCCACGATCGCGGTCTTCCGGGTGGGGCGGCGCACGGTGTCCATCGACGTCCAGGCTACCGTTCTCGTGTGGACGCGACGTACGACGCCTGGGCCGGACCGACCGTGGGGGAGCTCGGCGAACTCGTCGTCCTCGACCGCATCGTGCGCCGGTTGCCCGCCGGCACGCCGCTGCTCGGCCCCGGCGACGACTGCGCGGTCGTGGCGGCACCGGACGGCCGGTTCGTGGTGACCACGGACATGATGGTGCACGGGCCGGACTTCCGCTGGGCCTGGTCCGCACCCGAGGACGTCGGGTGGAAGGCCGCGGCGACGAACCTGTCCGACGTCGCCGCGATGGGTGCGGTGCCGACCGGCCTCGTGATCGCCCTGGCGGCACCGCAGGACACCCCCGTGGCGGTGCTCGAGTCCTTCGCGGACGGGGTGCGCCTGGCGGTCGACGCCCTGGCGCCCGGCTGCGGCGTCGTCGGCGGGGACCTCTCCACGTCGTCGGCGTTCACGGTGTCGGTGACGGCCTTCGGCGACCTCGAGGGCCGTGCCCCCGTCGTCCGCTCGGGTGCCCGCCCTGGGGACGTCCTCGCCGTCTCGGGGGAGCTCGGGCCAGCGGCGCGTGGGCTGACGCGGCTCTTCCGCGAGGGTGTGGACGCCGACGGCGAACCCTCCCGCGAGGCGGTCGTGGCGAGCGGCGCGGACACGGACCCCGACGTCGGACGACAGCGGCGCCCGGTCCCGCCGATCCCGGACGGGCCACGCGCGGCGTCCGCGGGGGCGACGGCGATGCTCGACCTCTCCGACGGGCTGGCGATCGACGCCGGACGGCTCGCCCGGGCCAGCGGGGTGACACTGGCGCTCGACGAGGCCTCCGACAGCGGGCACGTCATCGACGAGGTGGCGCTGCACGGCGGCGAGGACCACGGGCTGCTCGCCGCGTTCCCGCCCGGTGTCCCGCTGCCCGGGGGGTTCCGTCGGATCGGCGTCGTGCTCGACCGGGGCGACGCGGACCTCGTGCGCTGGGGAGTGCCCGTGCCGACGACCGGCTGGGACCCCTACGCCGACTGGGACGGCGCGGCCGGCTGACCGGCTCGCGGGCGCGGCCTCAGGCGGCGGCGACCACGGCCTCCCACGCGACGGTCTCGCCGTAGCTCCGCTTGCTGAACGGCTCGAGCCCCGCGGGCCACGTCGGCTCGGGGGAGCGCTTGCTCCGCTCCACGACCACCACCGCGGCCGCCGTGAGCCGGGGCACGAGCGTCTCGAGCACCTCGGCCAGCTCGTGCTCGGTGACGTCGTACGGCGGGTCGATGAACACCAGGTCGAACGTCCGCACGGTGCCGCGCAGGTACCCGAGCACCGGCTGCGGCTGCACGTCGATCCGCACGCCGGGAACCCGCTGCTGCACGGCCTTCGCGTTCGCCCGGCAGGCCTGCGCCGCCGCCGACGCGCGGTCGACGAGCACGACCTCGACCGCACCGCGGGACGCCGCCTCGAGCCCGAGGGCGCCCGTGCCGGCGTACAGGTCGGCGACGGAGGTGTCGTCGACGAGCCCGCGTGCCTCGAGCGACGAGAACAGCGCCTCGCGCACCCGGTCGCTCGTCGGCCGCGTGCCGGACTTCGGCACCCGGAGCGTCGTGGAGCCGGCGGCGCCGGCGATGATGCGGGTCATGCAGCCACCGTAGCGGGCCACCGGGCGCTCCAGGCGTTCTCCACAGGCGGTCCAGGAGGCGCGGATCGCGTCGGTGCCGCCGGGTACCGTTGACGTGTGGTCACGACCGGAACGACAACCGAGCCGGCGGTGCCGGACCTCGGCCCCGCACCGCTCGACGCGCGGTTGTCGACCGTCCTCGGTGGACGGACGGCGAGCGCGATCGAGAAGGCGTTCGGGTACCGCATGGTCGGCGAGTTCCTCGAGCACGCACCCCGGCGCTACGCCGAACGCGGTGCCCTGACCGCGCTCGACTCCCTCGCGATCGGCGAGTCGGTGACGATCGTGGCCGAGGTCGTCGACGTCCGCGAACGGACGATGCGTGCGCGCCGCGGGTCGATCCTCGAAGCCAAGATCGGCGACGGCAAGGGGCTGCTCACCCTGACGTTCTTCAACCAGGGCTGGCGGACGAAGGACCTCGTGCCCGGTGCCCGCGGCATCTTCTCCGGCAAGGTCGGCGACTACCGCGGCGCACGGCAGCTCGCCCACCCCGACTACGAGCTGTTCGACCGCGACGACCCCCGGGCGACGGCGGACCCCGAGTCCGAGGAAGCCATCCGCTTCTCCCGCCAGCCGATCCCGATCTACCCGGCGACGTCGACGCTGACCTCGTGGCAGATCGCCAAGTCGATGGCGATCGTGCTCGACACGCTGCCCGACGTCCCGGACCCGATCCCTGCCCGGGTGCGGACCCGGCTCGACCTCGTGCCGTTCCGCAAGGCCCTCGAACTCCTGCACCGCCCCGAGAAGGTCGCGGACTTCAAGCGCGCGCAGGACGCCCTCCGCTACCGCGAGGCGTTCGTGCTCCAGACCGCCCTCGTGCAGCGCCGGATCGCCGCGCGCGCCACCGCCGCGACGCCGCGCTCCGCCGCGCCCGGCGGGATCCTCGAACGCTTCGACGCCACGCTGCCGTTCACCCTCACGGACGACCAGCGGTCGGTCGGCGCCGAGATCGCGCACGACCTGGCGGCGGACTGGCCGATGCACCGCCTCGTGCAGGGCGAGGTCGGCTCCGGCAAGACCCTCGTGGCGATCCGGGCGATGCTCACCGTGGCCGAGTCCGGCGGGCAGTCGGCGCTCATCGCCCCGACCGAGGTCCTCGCGGCACAGCACCTCCGGTCGATCGCGAAGTTCCTCGGCCCCGACCTCGCGGCCGAGCTCCGGCCGGTGATCCTCACGGGGTCGCAGTCGACGGACGAACGGCGGCGGGCCCTGCTCGCGGCGGCGTCCGGCAGCTCGCGGCTCGTGGTCGGCACGCACGCGCTCCTCGGCGACCGGGTCGACTTCGCCGAGCTCGGCCTCGTCGTCGTGGACGAGCAGCACCGCTTCGGGGTCGAACAGCGCGAGGCCCTCCGCACGAAGGGGGCCACACCGCCGCACGTGCTCGTCCTCACCGCGACGCCCATCCCGCGCACGGTGGCGATGACGGTGTTCGGCGACCTCGACGTCTCGACGATCACCGGGCTGCCCTCCGGCCGCGCCGGCGTCGAGACCTTCACGGTCCCGCTCGCCGAGCACCCGGGCTGGGAGTCCCGCATCTGGACCCGCATGGCCGAGGAACTCGCCGACGGCCGACAGGCCTTCGTGGTGTGCCCGGCGATCGACGACGCCCACACGCAAGACGACGGCGAGCCCGACCCGGCGAGCGACGACACCCCGAAGCGCGCCCCGGCCACCGTGCTCGCCACGGCGGAACGGATCCGGACGATGCCGGTCCTCGCCGACCGCCGGATCGAGGTCCTGCACGGCCGCATGACGGCGGACGAGAAGGACCGGGTGATGACCTCCTTCGCGGCCGGCACGGTCGACGTGCTCGTGGCGACGACCGTGATCGAGGTCGGCGTCGACGTGCCGAACGCCTCGATGATGGCCGTGCTCGACGCCGACCGGTTCGGCGTCTCGCAGCTCCACCAGCTCCGCGGGCGCATCGGCCGCGGCCAGTACGCCGGCGTGTGCCTGCTCGTGACCGCGGCCGAGGCCGAGACGACCTCGCGGGAACGGGTCGACGCGGTGTCGGCGTCCGACGACGGGTTCGAGCTCGCGCGGGTCGACCTCGAGCTCCGGCGCGAGGGCGACGTGCTCGGCGAACGGCAGTCGGGCGGGCGGTCGTCGCTGAACCTCCTGCGCGTCGTGGAGCACGCCGACCTCATCGTCGACGCGCGCGAGGAAGCCGAGCGCGTGCTGGAGCCGGATCCGCAGCTCGACGGGCACCCCGCGCTCCGCGAAGCCCTGGCCCGGCGGCTCGACGAGTCCGACGCCGCGTTCCTCGGCAAGAACTGAACGCCGGTATCGTCGCTGGCATGGCGCAGATCGCGGTGGTCCCCGGTTCCTTCGATCCCGTGACCCTCGGGCACCTCGACGTGATCGGGCGTGCGGCGGGGCTCTTCGACGAGGTGCACGTGCTCGTCGTGCACAACCCCGACAAGCGGCCCGCGATGTTCGACGCGGTCGACCGTGTCCGCCTCATCGAGGAGTCGCTCGTCGAGACGGGCGTGTCCGACAACGTCCTGGTCGGGGAATGGACCTCGGGGTTGCTCGTCGACTACTGCCGGCAGGTCGGTGCGAAGGTGCTCGTCAAGGGCGTCCGATCCGGCGAGGACGTCGCGTACGAGACCCCGATGGCGATCATGAACCGGCACCTCGCCGACGTCGAGACGGTGTTCCTGCTGCCCGAGGCCGCCCGCGCGCACGTGTCGAGCTCGCTCATCCGTCAGGTGGCGTCCCTCGGCGGCGACGTGACCCCGTACGTGCCGCAGGTGGTCGCGGCGGCCCTCCACGAGCACACCGGGCGCTGAGCGCCGGACGCACGGAACCGGACACGCCCGCCCCCGCCTCGACTCGCAGGCCCGAGCGATGTAGGCTTGTCGATCGTGTCTTCCCACGTGAACAGCCCCTACGCCCTGCGCGTGCGCGACCTCGCGCACCGGCCGGGCGAGATGCGCGAGCACTCGCTCGACATCGCGGTGCCGGATGCGATGGGAGCCGGTGTCATCTCCGTCCGCGAAGGCGCCGAGATGCACATCGACCTCCGGCTCGAGGGCCTGCACGAGGGCGTCCTCGTCTCCGGGCACGCCAGCGCCGAGGCCGAGGGCGAGTGCTCCCGGTGCCTCATCGACATCAGCGAGCCCGTCGAGGTCGATTTCGCCGAGCTGTTCGCGTATGATGCCTCGGAGGATTTCGACTTCT
>NZ_JBIVBW010000011.1:0-49592 GCF_044746255.1 Curtobacterium sp. NPDC086286 | reverse complement strand
ACTGGGTTGATAGGCCGGATGTGGAAGCGGGGACTAACGACCCGTGGAGCTGACCGGTACTAATAAGCCGAAGACTTGACAACACAACTATTTCCCACACTTCGGTGTGGGGCTCGCGTCCACTTTGTGGTTCCCGACAGACGATCGGGAACAAGAAACTGAACACTGCGCATGCGCGGAACAGCTTTCGAACTTCCAAGCGATTGGGTCGAAGGTGTTCCGGTGGTCATAGCGAGAGGGAAACGCCCGGTCACATTCCGAACCCGGAAGCTAAGCCTCTCAGCGCCGATGGTACTGCAAGGGGGACCTTGTGGGAGAGTAGGACGCCGCCGGACTCAATTTAGTAAGAAGATGTGGCCATCGGCCCTCCATCGAGAACTCGTAGGGGAGACCCTCGTTCTCGGGAGGCCGGTGGCTACTTCTGTTTCTGCCGCACCTCGCTCGACTCGTGCGCTCGTTCGTGATGGACTGGGTGCACGCGTACGGGCGGGACAGTGCGGCGCCGACACACACAACGACACAGCGGACGATGGCCTGGGCGAGCGCTCGGGCACGCAATGAGGAGCAACGGTGGCGAACGACGACGATCAGCGGCGGAACGACGGCGATCGTGGAGACCGACGAGGCCGCGATGGCGACCGGTCCCCTCGGCGTGACGGTGGGAACCGTTGGTCGTCCGGGCCGCGCGACTTCGAGCGCCGCGAGGGCGACCGGCGCGATACTCCCCGGCGCGATGGGGATCGTCCTGCTCGGGATGCTGGTTCGTCCCGTGACGGGGCGCGCTCCTACCGGGACGGCGATCGTCCGTTCCGCGATGGTGGCCGGCGGCCCGCCTGGCGTGGTGACCGTGACGACTCGAGTCGTCCTCCTCGTGGTGACGGTCCGCGCAGCTCGGATCGTCCTGCTCGTGACGGGGATCGCCCGTTCCGTGGGGGTTCCGACCGTCCTCGTCGTGATGGTGACCGTCCGTTCCGGTCGGATCGTCCGGCTCGCGATGGGGATCGTCCGCGTCGTGACGGGGACCGTCCGTTCCGTGGTGGCGACGACCGTCCTCGTCGTGATGGTGACCGTCCGTTCCGTTCGGACCGTCCGGCTCGTGATGGCGACCGCCCGTTCCGGTCGGACCGTCCGGCTCGTGATGGCGACCGTTCGTTCCGGTCGGACCGTCCGCGTCGCGATGGTGACCGCCCCTTCCGTGGTGGCGATGACCGTCCGCGTCGTGATGGTGACCGTTCGTTCCGGTCGGACCGTCCCGCTCGTGATGGCGACCGTCCGTTCCGCTCGGACCGTCCGGCTCGTGATGGCGACCGACCCCGTCGTGACGGGGATCGTCCGTTCCGCTCGGACCGTCCCGCCCGTGACGGCGACCGTCCGCGTCGTGACGGGGACCGTCCGTTCCGCGGCGCCCAGGACCGTGACCGCGGCGGCCGCGACGATCGTCAGCGCTTCGGCGACGGCAGCCGTCACGCCGGTGCGCGGTTCGGCGAGGCCTCGCGGGACGACTGGGAGGACCGCGACCCCTACGGCACCAAGTCGATCCGCCCCCGCCACGAGGACCCGGAGATCCCCGAGGACATCCAGGCACGCGATCTCGACAAGGTCGCCCGGGCGGAGCTCAAGACCCTCAGCAAGGACAACGCCGACTGGGTCGCCCGTCACCTCGTGGCCGCGGCACTCCTGGTCGACGAGGACCCCGAGACCGCGAACCAGCACGCACTGAGCGCGGCTCGTCGAGCCGGCCGGGTCGGCGTCGTCCGTGAGACGGCGGCCATCACGGCGTACCGCCTCGGTGACTTCGCGACGGCGCTGCGAGAGCTCCGGACCTACCGACGCATCTCGGGCCGGAACGACCAGCTGCCGATGATGGTCGACTGCGAGCGTGGTCTCGGCCGTCCCGAGCGGGCGCTCGAGCTCGGCCGGTCGGTCGACCGCGCGGCGCTGGACACGGCCGTGCAGGTCGAGCTCGCCATCGCCATGTCCGGTGCGCGCCTCGACCTCGGGAATCCCACAGCCGCACTCGGCGAGCTGGAGATTCCACAGCTCGACCCATCCACTGCCTACAGCTGGTCCCCGGCGCTCTACAGTGCTTACGCGGCCACGCTCGAGGAGCTCGGCCGCCAGAACGAGGCCGACGAGTGGTGGGCCCGTGTCGATCGTGCGGCAGCGGCCCTGGCCGAGGTCGCCGACGAGAACGCTTGGGAGACAGTTGATGTGGTCGAGGAAACGCTCGAAGTCGAAGGACCCGCAGACGAGCTCGCCGGAGCCGTCGACGACGAGCCCGACGCCGAGCTCGCCGACGAGCCCCTCGCCGACGAGCCCCTCGGTGACGAGCCCGACGACGACGAGCCGGCCGGAGACGAGCCCGGCGAGATCGACGACGACAACCCCTCCGACGTCGACGGGTCCGCAGCCGACTGACGTGCCGAAGCCGCCGACGGACGGTGTGGACGTCGTCCTCACCGACCTCGACGGCGTCGTGTACCGCGGCCGCAACGCGATCCCGCATGCGGTCGAGGCGCTGACCCGCGCCTCGCTGACCGCCCGCGTCGGCTACATCACGAACAACGCATCGCGCCGACCGGTCGACGTCGCCGAGCACCTCGAGCGGTACGGGCTCGAAGTGTCCGAGGACGACGTGGTGACCTCGTCGCAGGCGGGCGTCCGGCTGCTCGAGACGCTCGTCCCCGCGGGTGCGACGGTGCTCGTCACGGGTGGTCTGGGGCTGACGAGCATCGTCGAGGCAGCGGGCTTCACCGTGACGTCCAGCGCCGAGGACTCGCCGGCCGCGGTCATCCAGGGGTTCTCCCCGGACCTCGGGTGGACGCACCTCGCCGAGGCGTCCTTCGCCCTGGCCGACCCGGACGTGCCGTGGGTCGCGACGAACATGGACTGGTCGATCCCGGTCGAGCGCGGCATCGCGCCCGGCAACGGCACGCTCGTGTCCGCCGTGCACCAGGCCGTCGGTCGGATGCCCGTGGTCGCCGGCAAGCCCGAGCGGCCGATCTTCGACGCAGCCCTCGCGCGCTTCGGTGGTGAGCACCCGTTGTTCATCGGCGACCGCCTCGACACGGACATCAAGGGCGCGAACGACGCCGGCATCCCCAGCGTCCTCGTCCTCACCGGGATCGACAAGGCCAAGCAGGTGCTCGCGGCCGACCAGCGTTCGCGTCCCACGTACATCCTCGGCGACCTCCGTGGCCTGTCCGAGCCCTACCCGGTGACCATCCGGCGGGAAGACCCGGACGGTACCCGCTACGCGACGGTCGGTGCCGTCACGGTAGCGATGCGCGGCCACGTCGTGCGGGTGCTCGACGACGGCGACGCGATCGACCTGCTCCGCGCCGGGACCGCCCTCATCTGGGAGTCCGGGCTCGCGATCTACGGGCTCGACGTCGACCCGAAGCTGTACGGCGGCGAGTAGCGTGACCGAGGTGTCGAACGACGAGCGGGACCCCGAGCGTGACGCCCGCCCGGGCGATCCGGACCAGGTGCGGACGGACGACCGTGCCGTGACGGACGACTTCGGGCAGCGCACCGCCGCGGCCGAATCGCTGCCGCTGGCCGAGCGCGCCGATGCGTTCTCCGCGCTGCACGACGAACTGCGGACCCGTCTCGAGAGCGGCGGCAGCACGAGTGCCTGACGAGCACGGCAACGGCGACGAGACACTGCAGGACGAACGGCCCGTGCGACTCGATGCCCTCCTCGCTTCCCGCGGGCTCGCGAAGTCCCGCACGGCAGCATCGAAACTGATCCAGGACGGCCGCGTGACCGTCGCCGGCACCGCGATCGTCAAGCCGTCGGCGCCGGTGCGGCCATCGGCCCCGATCCACGTCGCGGGTGCGGACGAATGGGTGTCGCGTGCTGCGCTGAAGCTCCTCGGCGCGCTCGACACGTTCGGCGTCGATCCGTCGGACCGTGTCGCGCTCGACGTCGGTGCGAGCACCGGAGGGTTCACCCAGGTGCTCCTGAGCCGCGGTGCACGACGCGTGGTGGCGCTCGACGTCGGGCACGGGCAGCTCGACCCCCTGGTGGCGCTCGACTCCCGTGTCGCCGTCGTCGAGGGCACGAACGCGCGCAACCTCACGGCCGAGGCCTACCTCGCGCTCGACCCCGCCGCGGCCGAGACGAGCCTCGTGGTGGGGGACCTGTCGTTCATCTCGCTCCGGCTCGTCCTGCCGGCGCTGGCCGAGTCCGTCCCCGCCGACGACTTCGTCCTGCTCGTGAAGCCGCAGTTCGAGGTCGGCCGCGGTGGTGTCCGTGAGGGCATCGTCCGTGACCCGGCGCTCCGGAACGACGCGCTCATGAACGTCCTCTGGGCAGCGTGGGACCTCGGTCTGGGCACCTCGGGGCTCGCGGCGTCGCCGATCGTCGGCACGCACGGCAACCACGAGTACCTGGCGCGTTTCCAGCGGGATGTCGGTACCAATCCGACAGAATGGATCGTCCGTGCGACCGAACTGACGGAAGGGACGGCATGAGCGACGACCGGCACATCCTCCTGGTGTCCCACACGGGCCGCCGCGACTCGATCGACGCTGCGGTCGAGGTCTGCGACCTCCTGCACGCCGCCGGTCTCGTCCCGGTCATGCCGTTCGACGAGTACGCCGACATCCGCCGCGCCGAAGCCTCGGTCGGGCAGGTCGACATCCTCGGCGTCGACGTCCAGGCCGACCAGCTCGAGATCGTCATCGTGCTCGGTGGCGACGGCACGATCCTCCGCGCGGCCGAGCTCGTGCGCGGGACGGGCGCCCCGATCGTCGGCGTCAACCTCGGACACGTCGGGTTCCTCGCCGAGAGCGAGCGGGACGGGCTCCGGGCGACCGTCGAACGAGCCCTGTCCGGCGAGTACCACGTCGAGGAACGCGTCACCCTGCAGGTGGACGTCGTCGTCGGCAACGAAGTCGTCTACTCGTCCTGGGCGCTCAACGAGGCGACCATCGAGAAGGCCTCCCGGGAACGCATGCTCGAGGTCGTGACCGAGGTCGACGGCCGCCCGCTGTCCTCGTTCGGCTGCGACGGTGTGGTCGTGTCGACCCCGACCGGCTCCACGGCCTACTCGTTCTCCGGGGGCGGGCCGATCGTCTGGCCCGACGTCGACGCGCTCCTCATGGTGCCGCTGAGCGCCCACGCCCTCTTCGCGCGGCCGATCGTGGTCGGCCCGGACTGCACCCTCGCGATCGAGGTGCTGCGTCGCACGAGCGGTGTCGGCGTCCTGTGGTGCGACGGTCGACGCACGCACGACCTCCCGCCGGGTGCCCGTGTCGAGGTCCGGCGCTCGCCGGACCCGGTGCGTGTCGCCCGCCTCAAGGACGCCCCGTTCACCGATCGGCTCGTGGCGAAGTTCCAGCTCCCCGTCGCCGGGTGGCGCGGCCCGCAGCAGGACGACGAGGACACCCTGTGATCGAGGAGATCTCCATCTCCGACCTCGGGGTCATCGGCGAAACCACCCTCGAGCTCGGCCCCGGCTTCACCGTGGTGACCGGTGAGACCGGTGCGGGCAAGACGATGATCGTGACCGCGCTCGGCCTGCTCCTCGGCGCCCGTGCCGACGCGGGGTCCGTCCGCCGCGACGCGTCGACCGCCGTGGTCGAGGGGCGCTGGCACGTGCCCGAGCACGACGCCGTCGCCGAACGTGTCGAGGACGCCGGTGGCACCGTCGAGGACGGCGAGCTCATCCTGACGCGCACGGTCTCGGCCGAAGGTCGCAGCCGTGCGACCGTCGGTGGCCGCAGCGCTCCCGTCGCGGTGCTCGGCGAGCTCGCGGACCAGCTGGTCACCGTGCACGGACAGTCGGACCAGATCCGGCTGACCTCGGCGACCGCGCAGCGTGCCGCACTCGACGGCTTCGGCGGTCCGGCGCTCGAGAAGGTCCTCGCGGCGTACGTGCGGGCCTACGACACCTGGCAGCAGCACACCGGCGAGCTCGAGACCCTCACCCGTGACCGTGACGACCGGGTGGCCGAGGCCGAACGCATCCGCGCGGCGTCCGACGAGATCGAGGCGGCGGATCCGCAGCCCGGCGAAGACGTCGAGCTGGCCGACCGTGCCGAGCGCTTGGGGAACCTCGAAGAACTCCGGTTGTCCGCGGGCCTCGCGCACGAAGCCCTCTCGAGCGAGTCGCTCGACGGCGTGCAGGACGTCGTGGGGCTCGTCGAGTCCGCTCGCCGGGCGATCGAGCGGGTCGCGGGGTCCGACGCCGAACTGCAGCCCGTGCTCGAGCAGCTCACGGAGCTCGGCATCCAGGCGTCCGAGGCCTCCGCGAGCCTGTCGAGCTACCTCGGCTCGCTCGAACCCGACGCCGGCCACGACCTCGAACTCATCAACGAGCGGCGGGCCCTGCTCGCCGGCCTCACGCGCAAGTACGGCGAGACCGTCGACGACGTGATCGCCTACGGGCAGCGCGCGAGTGATCGGCTGCTCGAACTGGACGGCGACGACGACCGCATCGTGGCGCTGCAGCAGGCGGTCGAGCAGGACGAGCAGACGCTCGCCGGTGCCGCCGCGGCCCTGACGACGGCACGGACCAAAGCGGCGAAGGACCTCGCCAAGCGCGTCACCGCCGAGCTGAAGTCCCTCGCGATGGCCGGGGCGACCCTCGTGGTCGAGGTCTCGGACGCGGGCGACTACCGGCGCCACGGCCGCGACCAGGTGTCGATCCTGCTGCAGCCGCACTCCGGTACCGACCCCCGGCCGATCGGCAAGGGTGCATCGGGTGGCGAGCTCTCCCGCGTCATGCTGGCGATCGAGGTGGTCATGGCGGGCAGCACGACGGTGCCGACGTTCGTCTTCGACGAGGTCGACGCCGGCGTCGGCGGTGCGGCGGCCATCGAGATCGGTCGTCGTCTGGCGAAGCTCGCGGAACGCACGCAGGTCATCGTCGTGACGCACCTGGCACAGGTGGCGGCGTTCGCGAACAACCACCTCAACGTCGTCAAGGACGCCAGCGGGGCGGTCACGTCGTCGAGCGTCCGTCGCCTCGAGGGCGAGGACCGTCTGCAGGAGATGGCGCGGCTCCTCTCCGGGCTCGGGGACAGCGCCAGCGGCATGGAGCACGCGCGCGAGCTGCTCGACGTCGCCGGCCAGCAGGCCTGATCGCGTCGTCGCACGCCGATCCAGGAGGCGCGGCTCGCGCCCGCCTCGCGCCGTGCGGCGGACCTCGCCGCACGGCGCGACCACGGCCCGGAGACCCGGCCACACGCCCGACGCAACGCCCACGGCGAACCGAGGTCGCGCCTCCCGGCAGTTCTGACGTACGATGGAATCCCGTGGCGGACACTCTCAGCGGCGGAACCAATTCTTCGAACGCGACCCCGAAGGTGACGAAGCAGATCTTCGTGACCGGCGGGGTCGTCTCGTCCCTCGGCAAGGGCCTGACGGCGGCCAGCCTCGGCAACCTCCTCACGGCTCGCGGCCTCAAGGTCGTCATGCAGAAGCTCGACCCGTACCTCAACGTGGACCCGGGCACCATGAACCCGTTCCAGCACGGCGAGGTCTTCGTGACCGACGACGGCGCGGAGACGGACCTCGACATCGGGCACTACGAGCGCTTCCTCGACATCAACCTGTCGCAGTCCGCGAACGTCACGACCGGCCAGGTCTACTCGACGGTGATCGCGAAGGAGCGTCGGGGCGAGTACCTCGGCGACACCGTGCAGGTCATCCCGCACATCACCGACGAGATCAAGCGCCGGATGCGCGAGCAGGCGCAGAACGACCCGCAGCCCGACGTCATCATCACCGAGGTCGGCGGCACGGTCGGTGACATCGAGTCCCAGCCCTTCATCGAGTCCGCGCGGCAGGTCCGCCACGAGCTCGGCCGCAACAACGTGTTCTTCGTGCACGTGTCGCTCGTCCCGTTCATGAACGCCTCGGGCGAGCAGAAGACGAAGCCGACGCAGCATTCAGTGGCCGCACTCCGCTCGATCGGCATCCAGCCGGACGCGCTGGTCCTGCGGAGCGACCGTCCGGTGTCGGATTCGAACAAGAAGAAGATCGCGCTCATGTGCGACGTCGACGAGGACGCCGTGGTGAACGCGGTGGACGTGCCGTCGATCTACGACCTCCCGACGCTGCTCAACAACCAGGGCCTCGACCAGGTCATCGTCGACGCGCTCGGGCTCGCGGCGGGGCCGGTCGACTGGACCTCGTGGACCCCGGTCCTGCGTGCCGTGCACGAGCCGAAGAAGGACGTCACGATCGCCCTGGTCGGCAAGTACATCGACCTGCCGGACGCGTACCTGTCGGTCACCGAGGCGCTCCGTGCGGGTGGCTTCGCGCACGACGCGAAGGTCACGCTGAAGTGGGTCGTGTCCGACGACTGCACCACGCCCGAGGGCGCGGCGAAGCAGCTCGGCGACGTCGACGGCATCTGCATCCCCGGTGGGTTCGGCGTGCGCGGCATCGAGGGCAAGCTCGGCGCACTGCGGTTCGCGCGTGAGCAGGGCATCCCGACGCTCGGCCTGTGCCTCGGCCTGCAGTGCATGGTCATCGAGTACGCCCGCCACGAGGTCGGTCTGACCGACGCGTCGAGCACCGAGTTCGACCCGGAGACCTCGACGCCGGTCATCGCGACCATGGCGGAGCAGGTGGACATCATCGCGGGCGGCGACCTCGGCGGCACGATGCGCCTCGGCCTGTACCCGGCGACGTTCACCGAGGGGTCGCTCGCGGCGGAGCTGTACGGGGCCCCCGAGGCGTCCGAGCGGCACCGTCACCGCTACGAGGTGAACAACAAGTACCGCCAGCAGATCGCGGACGCCGGCCTGGTGTTCTCGGGCACGTCGCCCGACGGCACGCTGGTGGAGTACGTCGAGCTGCCGCGCGAGGTGCACCCGTTCTACATCGCCACGCAGGCGCACCCCGAGCTGCGCTCGCGTCCGACGGACGCGCACCCGCTGTTCGCGGGGCTCGTCGATGCCGCGATCGAGCGGCACGAGGCGTCGAGCCTCTTCGACCCGCAGGAAGAGGAGCAGGTCGCGTAACGCGAGTGGTCTCTGACTGGAGGCGCGGTGCCAGCTGGCACCGCGCCTCCCGTCTGCCATGGGGTGGCGTCGGAGGCGCGTGCCAGGATGGTCGCGTGACTGACGCACCCATCGCTGACGAACCCGCCTCGTTCGAGGTCACCGAGTCCACCGTCGTGTACGAGGGCGCCGTCTGGGACGTGCGCCGCGACAGCATCGCGTACCACGACGAGACGATGGTCCGGGAGTACATCGACCACACCGGTGCCGTCGCGGTCTACGCCGAGGACGACGAGGGCCGCGTGCTCGTCATCCAGCAGTACCGGCACCCGGTGCGAATGCGCGACTGGGAGCTGCCGGCGGGGCTGCTCGACATGGCGGGCGAGGACCACCTGACCGCGGCGCAGCGCGAGCTGGCGGAGGAGGCCGACCTCGAGGCGGACGACTGGGAGCCCCTCGTCACCTACAACACCTCGTCCGGCGGCAGCGACGAGTTCCTGCAGATATACCGCGCCCGTGGGGTGCGCGCGACCGCGACGGCGTTCGACCGCGAAGCCGAAGAGGCCGACATCGTGAAGCGGTGGGTGCCCCGGGCCGAGCTGGTGGAGGCGATCCTCGACGGTCGGCTGCACAACTCCGGGCTCGTCGTGGCCGTGCTCGCGGTGGACGCGCTCGAGCGGGGTGCCGCATGAGCCTCGCGGCGCTGCTCGACCAGGGGCAGTGGACGCACGAGCCCGCCGCGGCCACGCTCGACGGCGAGGTCCTGCGGGTGACGGCTGTCGAGGGCAGTGACGCCTGGCGCACCACCTCGTACGGCTTCGTGCACGACTCCGAGCACGCGCTGCTCCGCCCGGTCGACGGGGCGTTCTCGGTCGAGGTGTCGTTCGTGCTCGACTACACGGAGCAGTTCGACCAAGCGGGGGTGTTCCTGCGGGTCGACGAGCGGAACTGGATCAAGGCCGGCGTCGAGTTCGCCGACGGGACGCCCCAGGTCGGAGCGGTCGTCACGCGCGATGCGTCGGACTGGTCGGTCGCGCCCGTGCCGGAGTGGACCGGGCGGGTCGTCACGGTCCGGGCCAGCCGCGACGGCGATGCCGTGACGATCCGGGCGTGGGCGGACGACGAGCCGCCGCGGCTCGTGCGGGTGGCGTACCTCGACCCCGATGCCCCCGTGTCGGCGGGGCTGCTCTGTGCGGCACCGTCCCGCGCGGGACTGACCGTCGCCTTCACCGGGTTCCGCGTGGGGGAGCCGGACGGGTCGCTGCACTGACGCTCCCCGAGCGGCGCTAGCCTCGTGGGGTGATCCCGTTCGAACGTGCCACGGAGACGTACCTGCGGCACATCGCGATCGAGCGGGGGCTCTCGCAGCACACGCTGTCGGCCTACCGGCGGGACCTGCTGACGTTCGCGTCGTGGCTCGAGACGGCTCCGGTCGTGGAGTCGGACGGCGCCGACCGTGCCGGCGGACCGGCCGTGCTCGACGACGTCGGGAGGATCGCGCGCGCGGACCTCGCGGGGTTCGTCGAGCACCTCGCGACCCGACCGTCCGGGCCGCTCGCGCCGAGGTCGGTGGCACGCATGCTCAGCTCCGTGCGGTCGTTCACCGCGTTCGCCGCCGGCGAGGGGTGGCTCCAGCTCGACCCCGGCGCGTCCGTGCGGCCGCCGAAGGCCCCGATGCGGCTGCCGAAGGCCATCTCCGTGCACGACATGGAGCGGTTGCTCGGGGCCGCGTCCGCCGGGTCGCCCGACGGTGCCGCCGACGACCTCGTGGGGCTGCGGGACCGGGCGTTGCTCGAACTCCTCTACGCCACGGGAGCGCGCATCTCGGAGGCCGTCGGGCTCTCGGTCGACGACGTGACGACGCTGTCGGACGGCTCCGGTGACCTCGACGACGGGCTGTCCGTCGTCAAGGTCACCGGCAAGGGCAACAAGCAGCGGGTGGTGCCGCTCGGCAGTTTCGCGCGGGCGGCGATCGACGCGTACCTCGTGCGGGCGCGGCCGGTGTTCGCGGCACGGGGAGCGTCGACGCCGGCGCTGTTCCTCGGTGCCCGGGGCGCACGGCTGTCACGGCAGAGTGCGTGGCTCGTGATCCAGGCGGCAGCCGAGCGTGCGGAGCTCTCCGAGCACGTGTCGCCGCACACGTTCCGGCACTCGTTCGCGACGCACCTGCTCGAGGGGGGAGCGGACGTGCGGGTCGTGCAGGAGCTGCTCGGGCACGCGAGCGTGGCGACGACGCAGATCTACACGATGGTGACGGCGGACATGCTGCGGGACGTGTACCAGACGGCGCACCCGCGGGCGCGGCGTACTTCGTGAGCAGGAACGGTCGGGTCGCCTGACGGCACCCGACCATTCCTGCTCACGAGGTCAGAACACGTGGAACTGCGCGGACGCCGCCACGGCAGCCGTCGCCACCGCGAGGACCAGGGCGCTCGCCGAAGCACTGCGCGCCAGCACCCGCCAGCCCCCGGTCGCCCCGGGCCACGCGACGCCGAGCAGCCCCGCCACGATCGCCGCCGCGCTGCTCGCTCCCCAGGGGTTCACCGCCACGGAAGCCACCGCGAGCAGCACCGCCAGGGTCGAGAACGCACTGAACCGGTGGACCCCGGAGCCCCCGGACGCCCAGGAACGCGTCCGGATCGCCGCCGGCTGCACCGAGAACGACGGTCCGACGGGCGCGACGACCACCGGGACGATCGGCTCGGTCCGGCTCGGCAGCACCCGTGTCGCCGCTCCCCAGGCGCGCCCGTCCCACCAGCGCAGGCGGCTCGCGTCCTGCGGATCGGGGAACCAGCCGGCGGCCGGCAGCGTCACGGGGTGCTCCTCGGGGTGCGTGGGAAGGTGCACGTCGACGCTACGGGAGTGCGGGAAGCGGCCACAGTCCCAGCCCGGGTGTCGGCAGGAAGGGGGACCACCCGCGTGCAGTAGCGTCGAGCGGGTGACCTCGACGCTCGACGACTTCTGGCGTGACCGGCGCGACGAGCGACCGGAGTTGCCGACGGCCCTGCCGGAGGCGTGGTCGTTCGGCGCGACGCCGGCGCAGGCGGACGATCTGCTCGACCTCGTGCTGCGCGGGGTGAAGGACGGGACGGCGTCGTCGTTCTGGGACTACGAGGCGTCCGGGGACCGCGTGCCGGAGGTCGGGGACATCGGCATCGTCACGGACTCCACCGGGGCACCGCGGGCGGTCGTCGAGACGACGAGCGTCCGGATCGTCCCCTTCGACGAGGTCGATGCGGACCACGCCCGGGCCGAGGGGGAGGGCGACCGGACGCTCGCGCACTGGCGTCGGGTGCACGAGGCGTACTGGCGCGCGCACTCGGAGGACCCGCGCGGGTTCGATCCGCGGATGCCGGTCGTGTGCGAACGCTTCCGGCTCGTCTGGCCCGCACCCGCACCGGCGCCGACCCCGCCCGCACCGGCGACGACCCCGCCCGCACCGGCGACGACCGCGCCCGCACCGGCGACGACCGCGCCCGCACCGGCGACGACCCCGCCGGCCCCGCCGACCCCGGACCCGACCGCCGTCGCCTGACCGCCCGTCAGGCCGGGACGGGCGCCGCGTCCACCTCGCGCATGACGTCCTTCACCGAGGCGAGCAGCCGGGCGTTGAACTCGACGCCGAGCTGGTTCGGCACGGTGACGAGCACGGTGTCGGCAGCCCGCACGGCCTGGTCCGCCGCGAGTTCGGCCACCAGGTCCTCCGGGGACCCGATGTACGACCGGCCGAACCGGGCGAGCCCGCCGTCGAGGTGCCCGACCTGGTCCTGGCCCTCGACCTGTGCCCGGACACCGAAGTAGTGCCGCGACTCGTCGTCGATGATCGGGATGATGCTGCGGGACACCGAGACCCGAGGGGTCCGCTCCCAGCCGGACTCGGCCCAGACCCGACGGAAGCGTTCGATCTGCTCGGCCTGGAGCTCGTCGAACGGCACACCGGTGTCCTCGGTCAGCAGGGTCGACGACATGAGGTTCATGCCCTGCTCGGCCGTCCACTCCGCGGTGGCCCGGGTGCCGGCGCCCCACCAGATGCGGTCGCCGAGCGAGTCGGAGAGCGGCGAGATCGGCAGGGACCCGACCGAGCCGGTCATCTGCGGGTTCGCGTTCGCCATCGGTTCACCGGCGATCGCCCGTCGGAACACCGACGTGTGCGCCCGCGCCATGTCCCCGCCGTTCTCGTCGGAGGCGTCCGGCACGTAGCCGAACTGCTGGTAACCGGCGAGGGCGGTCTCGGGTGAGCCCCGGGAGACCCCGAGCTGCAGTCGACCACCGGAGATGAGGTCGGTCGCAGCCGCCTCTTCCGCCATGTACAGCGGGTTCTCGTAGCGCATGTCGATGACGCCGGTGCCGATCTCGATGCGGCTGGTCTTCGCTGCGATCGCGGAGAGCAACGGGAAGGGCGCCGCCTGCTGGGGCGCGAAGTGGTGGACGCGGAAGTACGCGCCGTCGACGCCCGCCTCCTCGGCGGCGACCGCGAGGTCGATCGCCTGGACCAGGGCCTCACGACCGCTGCGCACCTTCGACCCCGGCACGTCGCGCCAGTGTCCGAACGACAGGAACCCGATCTTCGTCATGTCGATACGAACGCATCCGACAGCACGGCCATTCCGGGCCGACTACGGTGTCCGGCATGGACGACCCTCGCCAGGCACTGGTCGCGGAGCGGGCGCGCAACGAGCGGCTCCTCGCGGACGTCGAGCGGAGCATGCGGGACGTCAGCGACGCCCGGCAGGACGCCAACTCCGACGACGAGCACGACCCCGAGGGCGCGACCCTCGCCTGGGAGCGCGGCTCGCTCGGCGCCGTGCGGGACGACGCCCGCGCGCGGATCCGGTTGGTGGACGCCGCGCTCGCGCGGCTCGACGCCGGGACCTACGGCCGCTGTGCCATCGGTGGGGAACCGATCCCGGAGGCGCGCCTCGCCGCCGTCCCGTGGGCCGCGACCTGCGTGGCGCACGCGTGACGAGCCTCCTGGCCCACACCGTCTGACGGGAGGCGCGGGTCGCCCCCGCCACGCGCCTCCCGTCACGGACGCACCGCACGTCCACCGCGCGCGCCGCGGTTTCCCAGCCGCGCGCCCTACATTGCGGCACATGGAAGGCGACCCGAACGACCGGACCGACGCGGTCGAACGTGCCGAGACGCCGCACCGGCGGTTCCAGTGGTTCCACGACGTCCGCGCCTGGATCCACGCGCGTCCCCACCTGCACCTCTTCTACAAGGTGCTCGTCGGGATCGTCGGCGGGCTCGTCGTCGTGATCGGGCTGATCCTCGTGCCGCTGCCCGGGCCGGGGTGGCTGGTGGTCTTCATCGGGCTCACGATCCTCGCGAGCGAGTTCCACTTCTTCCACCGGATCATCACGTGGCTCCGTGCCCAGCTGCACCGCTTCTGGGACTGGGCGAAGGCGCACGGGCCGCAGTGGCTCCGGAACGCCGCCGACCGCGGCAAGGCGGACGTCGACGCGGCGCACACCGGTGCTGCTCGGACGGTCGGGGTGCGCGGGCGCGGCGCGAAGCGGGCGCGGCCTGGGCACTGAACCGCGCGCCGGTCGCGCCTACTCGGCGGGGGACACCCAGACCGAGCCGGTGCAGGTGCGCTCGAGCACCTCGGCGGCCTGCTCCTCGACGGCGGCGGCGTCCCGCGACACGAGCTGCAGCACGAGGGCGACGACCGCGGCGAGGACGATGAACGCCCCGTACCCGGCGATGACCGGCACGAGCCCCACGGTCGGCTCGAGCAGCCCTCCGACGACGGCCGGCACGCCGAACGCCAGGTAGCTCACGACGTAGATCGTGGAGAGCAGCCCCGCCCGGTGCGTCGGTGCCGCGGTGGCGAGCAGCATCCGCAGCGGTGCCTGGAACCCGGCGCCGAAGCCCACGCCCGCGATCGCACTGCCCACGACGAGGCCGGGCAGGGAGTGCGCCATCACGAACGCCACCGTGACGATCGGTCCGAGCACGAGGGCGACCAGGCCGATCAGGACCGCGCGACGGGCGTCCATCCGCTGCGTCGCGAGGCCGGTCAGCGCGCCGACCCCGGTGACGACGGCGATCAGGGCCCCGGCGGCGAAGTGGTTCGTGATGCCGAAGACCGCGCCGAGCGCCGAGGGGACGAGCGACAGGAACATCCCGCCGAGGGCCCAGCTCGCGATGAGCGATCCGGCGACGCTGCGGAACAGCCGCCGCGAGGACCGGGGCACGCTGATCCGGGGGACCAGGGAGCGGAGGGCACCCGGTCGCGGGGTGACCCGCTCGGGGACGACGACGAGTGCGATCACCATGAGGACGAGCAGCGCGCCGAAGAGCAGGTACACGAGCTGCTCGGGCGCGGGACCCCACTGCACGAGGGCGCCGCTCGACATCGCACCGGTCGCGAGGGCGATCGGCGGGATGACGCCGTTCAGCACCCCGGCGAGGGTGGGGAAGCGCTCGAGCGAGTTGTCGATGAGTGCCGCTCCGAGGGCGCCGATGAGCAGTCCGACGGAGACGCCCTGCACGATGCGGTCCACGATCAGTGCGCCGACACCGTCCGCGACCGCGAAGAGCCCGAGGGACAGTGCGACGCCGAGGCCGCCGACGACGAGCACGGGCTTGCGGCCGACGTGGTCGGACAGGCGCCCGGCGACGAGCAGGCTGGCCAGCAGCCCCGCGACGTAGATGGCGAACACGCCGGTGAGCATGAGCGGGGTGAGGTGCCACTCCGCGGCGTACACGGGGTAGATCGGCGAGGGGACCGCCGACGAGGCGACGGACACGAGGAGCATCGCCGCCAGGATCCAGAACCCGGCGACCGAGCGAGCTGACTGCGCCATGTGCGCCACCTTCCGTTGCGAGCGGGACAGTACGAAGAGAGTCGTACAGTATCGAGTCGTGCTGTACGACGCAAGTCGTACTACGAGCGGAACGGTGGTAGCGTCCCGTCCATGCCCGCGACCGTGGATGCTCCCGAACACCTGCCGCAGCCGACCGTGGCCGAGATGGACCTGCCGGTCGTGATGGACGCCCTGAGCGACCCGATCCGGCTCGCGATCCTGCACCGCTACCTCGTCGACGCCGCCGGTGGCATCCGCAGCTGCGGCTGGGTCGGCATCGACCGGCCGAAGTCCACGCTGACCCACCACTTCCGCGTCCTGCGCGAGGCCGGGCTCCTCGAGCAGCACCAGGAGGGGCTCACCCGGTCGAGCCGCGTCCGCATCGAGGACGTCGAGCAGCGGTTCCCCGGGCTCCTCGACCTCGTGTTCGCGTGGGAGGTCCCCGCTGCGCTCATGCGCACGGACCTCGTCGAGGGCGCCGCGTGAACGCCTCCGCCGCCTCCGCCGACTCCGCCGCGTCTGCCCGGACCCCGCACACGCTCCCGACGATCGGTGCCGACGCCGCCGTCACCGACGCGCTGCGCCAGGACCTGACCGACGCCGGGTTCACGGTCGAGCGGGTCGACGCCCTGTGGGGCGCCGAGGCCGCCGCGTCGCTCCACCGCGGTTCGCGCGTCGCAGCGCTCCGGGCGCTCACCGCTCGCGACACGACACCACTCGGCACCCTCGCGACGCTCTTCGTGCTCGGGCTCCCGGTCCGTCGCGCCGACGCGGACGCCGCGTTCCCGTCCGCCGGCGTGCAGTCCGTCGAAGCGAGCGGTCTGGTCCGCGTCGACGCCGACTCCGTCGCCCCCGCGGTGGACCTCCGCCCCTACGCCTTCGTCGACGACCTCGGCGCCGGCAGCTGGTGGATCGTCTCGGACCTCGGCGAACTCGCACTCGGCACGGCCCTCGGTGAGGAGCACGTCCTCGGCATCGGCGGTGCCACCACGACGCTCTCCGGCCTGCAGGTCCCCGTGCCCGTCCGTCGCGTGCTCGACCTCGGCACCGGCTGTGGCATCCAGGCGATGCACGCCCGACGCTTCGCCGACGAGGTCGTCGCCACCGACATCTCGCGCCGGGCCCTCGACATCGCCCGGTTCAACGCACAGCTCAACGGCATCGACGGCATCGAGTTCCGCTTCGGCTCCCTGTTCGAACCGGTCGCGGGCGAGCGCTTCGACCGCATCGTCTCGAACCCGCCGTTCGTCATCACACCACGCAGCGAGGGCGTCCCCGCCTACGAGTACCGCGACGGCGGCATGGTCGGCGACGCCCTCGTCGAGACCGTCCTCACCGGACTCGGCGAGCACCTCGAACCCGGCGGGACCGCGCAGCTGCTCGGCAACTGGGAGTACCACTGGGGCACGGACGGCCTCGACCGCGTGCGGTCCTGGTTCGAGCGCGCAGACACCGACGGACTCGGGCTCGACGCCTGGGTCGTCGAGCGGGAACGGCAGGACCCGACCGCCTACGCCGAGACGTGGATCCGGGACGGCGGGACGAAGCCCGGGACGCCCGAGTTCGACCGGTTGGTCGGCGCGTGGCTCGACGACTTCGCCGACCGTCGGGTGACCGGCGTCGGCTTCGGGTACGTCGTGGTCCGGAAGCCCCGGCCGGGGCCCACGCGGGCCGGTTCCGACGCGTCGCGGAGCCTGCGGAGCGACGTGGCGGCCGAGCCCGTGGGGAGAGGCGCGGCGCACCTCCGCCGCTTCGAGCGCGTCCCCGAGACGCTCGGCTCCAACCCCGCGGGTCTCGGCGCGACGGTCGCGCGGGTCCTCGACGCGGCCGCGTGGCTCGCCGCGCACGACGACGTCGCGCTCGCCGCCGCCCACCTCGCGGTCGCCGGCGACGTCACCGAGGAGCGCTTCTACTGGCCGGGCAACGACGACCCGACCGTGATGACGCTCGTGCAGGGCGGCGGACTCGGACGCCGCGTGGACGCCGACACCGCGCTCGCCGCGTTCGTCGGGGCCTGCGACGGGGAGCTGTCGGTGGCGGCGATCGTCGGCGCCCTCGCGCAGATCACCGGGGTGGACGAGCAGGTGCTCGCCGCCGACCTGCTGCCGGCGGCGCGCGACCTGGTGCTCGACGGCCTGCTCGTCCCGGCCGCCTGACGATCAGGCGCGGTGGTCGCGCCAGCTGTGCTCGGGGGCGTAGCCGAGCAGCTCGCGGGCCTTCTCCGACGAGAGCAGCGAGCTGACGCCGTCGATGTCCGCGCGGCGCTCGATGTCCGGCACGTAGCGCTCGACGAGCTCGATCGTCGGGGTGTCCATGACGGTGTCCGGGCTCGCGATCACGAACGCCTCGAACCCGGTGAGCTCGGCCTCGAGGGCCTTGCGCACGGCCTGGGCACCGTCGCGGGAGTCGATGTACGACCAGAGGTTGAACGTCTTCGCCTCGGGGGTGGCGTCCCAGGGGAACGCGGGGTAGTCGGTCTCGTCCATCACGTTCGAGAACCGCAGACCGATCATCTTCAGCTCCGGGTCCCAGCGGGTGAAGTGGCGGGCCATCTCCTCCTCCACCGCCTTGCCGAGCGAGTACGACGACTGCGGGCGCACCGCGAACTCCTCGTCGACGGGCAGGTACGGCGGGTGGTGCTCACCCATCGGGATGCCGAGCAGGGTCTCGCTCGACGCCCACACCAGGTTCTTGATCTTCGCGGCACGAGCGGCGTGGAAGACGTTGATCGACGACGTCACGTTGTTCGTGATGAGCGCCACGTCGGGGACCTGTCCCGGAGCGGGGACCGCGGCGAGGTGCACCACGGCGTCGACGTGGTCGTACCGGTCGTCGACGCCGAGCAGGACGTTCAGCACCTGGCCGTGGTCGGTGAGGTCGGTGCGGACGAACTGCACCCGTTCGGGCTTGTCGGGGAAGGGCACGCGGTCGACCAGGACCACGTCGTACCCGTGCGCATCGAGGTCGCGGACCACCGCTCGCCCGAGCTTCCCACTGCCGCCGGTCACCACTACACGCGTCATCGCGTCACTCCACATCGTCGTCGGGTCGCCCTCGCGGGCTGGCTCCATCCTGCCCGGCGCGACCTGACCCGACCAGGCCCTGTCCGTACCCCGTTGCCCGGGTCAGGCGGTGGGGGCGACCTGGGCGATCGCGAGCCGTGCGACGAGCTCGACGTGCTGCGCCATGTCCCGCGACGGGTCGAACAGCCACTGGATCTGCATGCCGTCCGAGACCGCGAGCAGCACGCTCGTCAGTTCCTCGACGTCGACGTCGACGCGGAGCCGTCCGTCCTCCTGCATGGCGCGGAAGTCGGACGACAGGTCGCGGCGGCTGCGCTCGTAGCGCTCGCGGAAGTACTCGTGCGCCGGGTGCTCCGGGTCGGTCGCGGCCGCGGCGGAGAGGTTGACGAACATCTGCACGAGGCCGGGGACCTCGGCGTTGTGCCGCACGATGGCGGCGAGCAGCGCTGCCGGGTCCGGGGCGTGCCAGTCGTGCTGCAGGTCGATCTCGTCGCGGCGCCGCAGGATCTCGACCCAGAGCTCGTCCTTCGAGTCGAAGTAGTGCAGCAGCCCGGCCTGCGTCAGCCCGACGGCATCGGCGATGTCCTTGATGCTCGTGCGACGGAAGCCCTGCGACGCGACGAGGTCGAGCGCCGTCGTGAGGATCTCCTCGCGCTTCGCGATGCCCTTCGCGTACGAACCCCGTCGTGCCATGGCAGGACTGTACCGCTCTCGGCGACCGCCCAGAAAACCTAGCCCCGGTTGGTTTTGGTGTTACGGTGGCACGAGCCGCCGACGAAGGCGTGCGAGTCGCCGACGCAGGCGGCGTCCCCGAGAAGAGGTTGCAGTGGCCAACGATGCCCTGACCGTCAACGACACCCCGACCGCCGTCGCCCCCACGCGCGGCCGGGGCAATCCGCTCGTGTACACGCTCGGCATGCCGATCGCGATGCTCGGCCTGTACATCGCGCTGCTGCCGCCGGTGCTCGTCGCCATGGCGCTGAAGGTCGCCGAGATCGCGCCGGACAACCAGGCGGGCGTGCTCGGCCTGGCACTCGGTGTGGGCGCGTTCGCCGCGATGGTCGCCAACCCCCTTGCCGGTCGCTTCAGCGATCGGACTGCCGGGAGGCTCGGCATGCGTCGTCCGTGGATCATCGGTGGCACCGTGGTCGGCTTCGCGGGCCTCGTGGTCGTCGCGACGACCACCTCGACCGTCGTGCTGGTCCTCGCGTGGGGCCTCACGCAGATCGCCTACAACGCCACCATCGCGGCGCTGACCGCCGTCATGCCGGACCACGTCACGCGCTCCCAGCGCGGCCGGGTCGCGGCGCTGCTCGGGCTCTCCCAGAACCTCGCGCTCGTCGGCGGCACGTTCCTCGTGCAGCTCTTCTCGACCTCGGCGACGCAGATGATCATCCCCGGCGCGATCGGGTCGATCGTCGTCGTGCTCTACGCGCTCGTGTTCCGGGACCGCGTGCTCACCAACCGGCCGACGTCGAAGCTCAGCGTCGGGCAGGTCTTCGGGTCGTTCGTGTTCAACCCGGTGAAGCACCCGGACCTCGGCTGGGCCTGGCTGACCCGCTTCCTCATGGTCGCCGCGCAGTACACCGCGGTGAGCTACCTGACCTACTTCCTGCGCGACGACATCGGCGTCGAGTCCGAGCACGTCGCGAACGCGGTGTTCCAGGGCACGCTGTGGAACGTCGTGGGGATCGTCCTCACGTCGCTCGTCGCCGGGTGGCTGTCCGACAAGCTCGGCCGCCGCAAGCTCTTCGTCGCCGTGGCCGGTGTCGTCGGCGTGGTGGGACTCGTGCTCATCGCACTCGCGCCGTCGCTCGGCATGGTGCTCGTCGGGGAGTTCGTGATGGGCGCCGGCATGGGTGTCTTCTACGCCGTCGATCTCGCCCTCATCACCGACGTGCTCCCCTCCGACGAGGACAACGCGAAGGACCTCGGCGTGGTGAACATCGCGCAGGCCCTGCCACAGTCGATCGTCCCCGCCTCCGCCCCCGGCGTGATCGCCCTCACCGGCGGGTACAGCGGCTTCTTCATCACCGGCGCCGTCGTCGGACTGCTCGGCATCGCCTCGGTGTCCCGCATCCGCGGCGTGCGCTGACCACCTGTTCTGGCTCTGAACGAAAGGACCGACCACCGTGACTACCGTGGACGACGTGACAACTGCCTCCAGTACGGCCGAGCGCATCGAGGCGCTCGTCGGCCAGCTGACCACCGACGAGAAGGTGCAGCTCCTGACCGGGCGCGACTTCTGGACCACCTGGCCGATCGAGAAGATCGGGCTGCGCCGCATCCTCATGTCGGACGGCCCGTCGGGCGTCCGCGGTGAGGTCTGGGACGAGCGCGACCCGTCGCTGAACCTGCCGTCCGCGACGGCGCTGAGCGCCTCGTGGGACCGCGCGATCGCGAAGCGCTACGGCGCCGCAGCGGCCGTCGAGGCCCGCCGCAAGGGCGTCGACGTCGTCCTCGGCCCGACCATCAACCTGCACCGCTCGCCCCTCGGCGGCCGGCACTTCGAGGCGTTCAGCGAGGACCCGGTCCTGACCGGTGACTTGGCCGCGTCCTACGTCGACGGCGTGCAGGAGAACGGCGTGGCCGCGACCCCGAAGCACTACATCGCGAACGACTACGAGACCGACCGCTTCACCGCGTCGACCGAGGTCTCCGACCGTGCGCTGCGCGAGCTGTACCTGCTCGCGTTCGAGAAGGCCGTGACCGAGGCGCACGCCTGGGCGATCATGTCGTCGTACAACTCGATCAACGGCGTCACCGCGTCGGAGCACGACCTGCTCGAGACGCCGCTGAACTCCGAGTGGGGCTTCGACGGCATCGTCGTCTCGGACTGGACCGGTGTCCGCTCGGTCGACTCGGCGAAGGCGTCCCAGGACGTCGCGATGCCCGGGCCGAACCAGTGGTGGAGCGAGGGGCCGCTGCTCGCCGCCGTGCAGTCCGGCGACGTGCCGATCGAGGCGATCGACCGGAAGGTCCGCCGCATCCTCACCCTCGCCGCCCGCGTGGGCGCACTCGAGGGCTTCGAGCCCGTGGCCGCGCAGCCCGTGCACGTCGAGGACGGCGTCGCATTCGTCCGCGAGGCCGAGGCCGAGGGCACCGTCCTCGTCCGCAACACGGGCGTGCTGCCGCTCGACGCGCCCGCCGTCTCCCGCATCGCCGTGATCGGCCACAACGCCGACCAGGCCCGCACGCAGGGCGGTGGCTCGGCCACGGTCGTGCCGTCGCAGGTCGTCTCGCCGCTCGACGGGATCCGTTCGGCGTTCCCGGGTGCCGCGGTGGACTACGCGATCGGTGCCGTCGTGCAGGAGGGCATCGCGGAGTTCCCGCTGTCCACCATCACCAACCCCGGCACCGGCGAGCCCGGCGCCCGCGTCGCGTTCGTGCGCGACGGGACCGAGCTGTACGTCGAGGACCGCCGTGCCACCGCGCTGTTCTGGTTCGGCGGCGACGCCCCCACGCGCGACGCCGACCGGCTCGACATCACCACGACCTACACCGCGCCGTCCACCGGCACGGTCCGGATCGGCATCGGCGCAGCGGGTCGCTCGCGCATGTGGATCGACGGCGAGCTCGTGCTCGACGAGGACGTCCCGTTCGAGGGCGACCAGCTCGGCGCCGCGTTCCTCAACCCGCCGGCACGGTCGGTGCCCGTGTCGGTGACGGCCGGCCAGGACGTCGCGATCCGCATCGAGTACGACGTCATCCAGGACGAGACCCTCGGCGGCGTGCTCGCGTACCAGTTCGGCACCGAGCCGAGCGACGAGGACCCGTCGGTGCTGATCGACGCGGCCGTAGCCGCCGCACGTGGCGCCGACGTCGCCGTCGTCGTGGTCGGGACCAACTCGAAGGTCGAGTCCGAGGGCTACGACCGCTCCTCGCTCGCGCTCCCCGGTCACCAGGACGACCTGGTCCGTGCGGTCGCCGCGGCGAACCCGAACACCGTGGTCGTCGTGAACGCCGGCTCGCCGGTCGAGATGCCGTGGCGGAACGACGTCGCCGCGGTCCTGCTCACGTGGTTCGGCGGACAGGAGTACGGCAACGCGCTCGCCGACGTCCTCACCGGTGCTCGCGAGCCGGGCGGCCGTCTGCCCACCACCTGGCCGGTCGCGATGGCGGACGTGCCCGTGCTGGAGGTCACCCCGGTCGACGGCAAGGTGTCCTACGACGAGGGCGTGCACATCGGCTACCGGGCCTGGCTCCGCGCGGGCACCGAGCCGGCCTACCCGTTCGGCCACGGACTCGGCTACACGACCTGGACGATCGACGGCGTCACCGCGACGCCGACCGTTCGCGAGGGCGACGCGGTCATCGTCACCGCGACCGTCGCGAACACGGGCGATCGGGCCGGCAAGCACGTCGTGCAGGTCTACGCCTCGCGGGAGTCCTCGGCGGTCGACCGCCCGGTCCGCTGGCTCGTCGGCTTCGCGCCCGTGCGGCTCGACGCGGGGGAGTCCACCGAGGTCTCGATCGAGGTCCCGGCCCGGGCGTTCGCGCACTGGGACGGTGCATGGGCCCACGAGTCCGGCACCTTCACGCTGCACGTCGGCGCATCGGTGTCGGACGAATCCGGCACCGTGACGGTCCAATCCGCGTGAAGTCGTCCGGTTTCCGCGCTGACGCCGTGATCATTCAGTAACATCGATCTGCGCCAGGCGGCTGGTTACCGTCGGCGTGCGCACCGAGAACGGGGTCGCCATGCGTGCGACACGGTCTCCTGATCCGGCCGATGGAGCCCTGGTGGCCCTGGTGCGTCCAGAATGCGTCCCCGCGTCCGCGCGGGGACGCATTCGTTCGTTCCGGCAGATGCCAACCGGTTGACTTCTTCCCGCCTGGGAGAAACCAGTGAACGAACGTCACTTTTTCGGTCCATCAACCGCAATCCGGTGTGACAAACCACTCGGTAGGTGGAACGATGGGTGCACCATCCCGTGCGGATCAGGGACGAGATGGTCATCCGGTCGGGCTCCCGGGGGAACTCACCAACCCCCGGCGCGGGCCCGCCGGATGCCCCGCATCACTCCGCTCGGACGATGGGTGCCACGTCCTCGGCGACGATGCGCAGGATCCGCTCGTGCGACGCGGCGTCGCCGTTCGCGGGCAGGGTGATCACGAGTTCGTCGGTCGACCGCACGGCCGGGTCGGCGAGCAGCGCGTCGACGATGGCCGACGGCTCGCCGGAGACGACCTTGCTGAAGCGGAACGGCGGATTCCCCGAGAGCGGCCGCCCCTCGTCGTCCATGCCGCTCGCGTACCCGGTGAGGAACTCCTCGTGCACGGCGCGGTCGTGGTCGTCGAGCAGCGGGACCACGATCCGGCCGACGGCGACCTTCGGGGTGCGGTCGGGGTGCAGCTGGGCGAAGCGCTCGCGGTACGCGGCGATCTGGTCGGCCTGCGCCTGGGCGAACGGGGCACCGGTGTCCTCGGTGTTCAGGGTCGAACAGTGCAGCAGCAGGCCCTTCTCGGCGGTCCGCACCGCGGTGCCCATGCTGCCGCCGCCCCACCACACACGGTCGCGGAGTCCGGGACTGAGGGGCTGCAGCGTCAGGTCGGCGCCGGCCGGGATGCTCTCGTAGCCCGTACCGGCGGTGCCGAGCGGCTCGCCCTGCAGCACCTCGAGGAGGCGGGACGCGCGCGCCTCCGCCTCGTCGCGGAAGCTGCGGTCGGACGCGCCGAACACCGGGTCGAGGATCGGGCCGTAGCCCGCGATGCCGGTCGAGATGCCGAGCTGCACGCGGCCGTCGCTGAGGAGGTCGACGGTGCTGGCGTCCTCGGCGAGGCGGATCGGGTCCTCGTAGCGCATGCCGAGGACCGCGGTACCGAAGCCGATCGTGCTGGTCCGCTGGGCGGCTGCCGCGAAGAAGGTCATCGGGCTGGTCAGGAACGGCTCGAAGTGGCGCCCCCGGACCCAGCCGGTGCCGTACCCGAGCGACTCGGCGGTCTCGAAGAGCCGCAGGCCGTCCTCGAGGGCGGCGGCGGCGCCGGCCGTGCCGCCGTGGTTCGGGACGAAGGAGAGGAAGCCGAGTTCGCGCACGACGTGAGTCTATGCGGACGCATCCATGCGTGGCCCAGGAGGCGCGGTGCCGGCCCGCACCGCGCCTCCAGTCCGCCTCGTCGTCACCACCCACCTGGGAGGATGGTCCCATGACCGACGTCACCACCCAGCCCCCGCTCGTCGCCGCCCTGCCGGCGGCGGTCGACGGTGTCGTCGACCCGGACGCCGTGTACGAGGCGTTCGCGGCCTGGGCGGCCGAGGGCGGGCGCCCGCTCTACCCGGCGCAGGACGAAGCCGTGATCGAGCTCGTGTCCGGCGCCAACGTCGTGCTCTCGACGCCCACCGGCACCGGCAAGTCACTCGTGGCCGCGGGTGCGCACTTCGCCGCGCTCGCCGAGGGCAAGCGGAGCTACTACACGGCGCCGATCAAGGCACTCGTCTCCGAGAAGTTCTTCCAGCTCGTCGAGCTGTTCGGCGCCCAGAACGTCGGCATGGTCACGGGCGACTCGAGCGTCAACGCCGATGCCCCGATCGTGTGCTGCACGGCGGAGATCCTCGCGAACCTCGCGCTCCGGCAGGGACCGGATGCCGACGTCGACGTCGTCGTGATGGACGAGTTCCACTACTACGGCGACCCCGACCGCGGATGGGCGTGGCAGGTGCCGCTGCTCGTCCTCGAACGGGCGCAGTTCCTGCTCATGTCCGCGACGCTCGGCGACGTCACGACCATCGCGGACGACCTCTCGCGCCGGACCGGACGGCCCACCGCGCGGGTCACCGGGGTCTCGCGTCCGGTGCCGCTCGAGTACGAGTACGTGATGACGCCCGTGCAGGAGACGGTCGAACGGCTGCTCGAGGAGGGCAAGGCGCCGATCTACATCGTCCACTTCGCCCAGGCCGCCGCACTCGAACGGGCGCAGGCGCTCATGTCGGCGCGCGTCGCGTCACGCGAACGCCGAGACCAGATCGCCGAGGCCATCGCCGGGTTCCGCTTCAGCGCCGGGTTCGGGCAGACCCTGTCCCGACTCATCCGGGCGGGCATCGGCGTCCACCACGCCGGCATGCTGCCGAAGTACCGACGGCTCGTCGAGCAGCTCGCCCAGCGCGGGCTGTTGCCGGTGATCTGCGGCACCGACACCCTCGGTGTCGGCATCAACGTGCCGATCCGCTCGGTGCTGCTCACCGGGCTGACGAAGTTCGACGGCACGAAGATGCGGCAGCTGTCCGCTCGCGAGTTCCACCAGATCGCCGGTCGTGCCGGTCGTGCCGGGTACGACACCGAGGGCGACGTCGTGGCCGAGGCGCCGGAGCACGACATCGAGAACGCGCGGGCGGTCGCGAAGGCCGGTGACGACCCGAAGAAGAAGAACAAGATCAAGCGGAAGAAGGCACCGGACGGCTTCGTGTCGTGGGGCCAGGCGTCGTTCGAGCGGCTCATCGCGGCCGAGCCCGAGCCGATGGTCTCGCGGATGCGGATCACGCACGCGATGGTGCTCTCCGTCGTCGCGCGCGGCGGTTCGGCGTTCGAATCCGTCCGGTCGCTCGTCTTCGACAACCACGAGCCCCGGTCGCGGCAGCTCGCGATGGCCCGGCGGGCACTGACCATCGCGCGGACGCTCATCAACGCGCGGGTGATCGAGAAGGTCGACGGGGAGTACCGGCTGACCGTCGACATCGCGCCGAACTTCGCGCTCAACCAGCCGCTCTCGCCGTTCGCGCTCGCGGCGTTCGAGCTGCTCGATCCTTCGTCTCCCAGCTACGCGCTCGACATGGTCTCGATCGTCGAGGCCACCCTCGACGACCCGCGGGCGATCCTCTCGCAGCAGCAGTTCAAGGAGCGCGGCGAGGCTGTCGCCCGGATGAAGCAGGAGGGGATCGAGTACGACGAGCGGATGGAGCTGCTCGAGGAGGTCACGTGGCCCAAGCCGCTGGACGAGCTGCTGACGGCCGCCTACGAGGCCTACGCCGCCGAGCAGCCGTGGGTCCTCGACTTCGCGCTCTCGCCCAAGGCCGTCGTGCGTGACATGTACGAGCGGGCGATGACCTTCGGCGACTTCGTGCGGTTCTACCAGCTCACCCGCTCCGAGGGGCTCGTGCTCCGGTACCTCTCCGACGCGTACCGGACGATGCGGCAGACGATCGCCGACGAGCAGCGCACCCCCGAGCTCGACGACCTGATCGAGTGGCTCGGCGAGGTCGTCAAGCAGACCGACTCCTCGCTCGTCGACGAGTGGGAGGCCCTGCTGAACGGTGACGTCCTGCTCGCGTCGGAGGAACACGAGGAGATCGCGCCGCCGCAGCCCTCGCGGCTCACCGGGAACCCGCGGGCGTTCCGGGTGCTCGTCCGCAACGCGTTGTTCCAGCGGGTCCTGCTCGCCGCCGCCGACGACGTCGCCGGACTCGCGGCGCTGGACGGAGCGGCGGGCTTCGGCGAGGACGCGTGGGACGCCGTGCTCGAGGAGTACTTCGAGGCGCACGACGAGATCGGGACGGGTGCCGACGCCCGGTCCATGCAGTACCTGGTGCTCGACGAGGCCGGGGCCACCGGGGTGTCCGGTGCGGCGGGCTCGGCACGCGTCTGGCGTGCGCGGCAGATCTTCGCCGATCCCGCCGGTGACAAGGACTTCGGGTTCTCAGCCACGATCGACCTCGACGCGTCGGACGAGGCGGGTGAGGCCGTGGTGCGGGTCACCGAGATCGGTCGCTTCGACGGTTGGTCGGACGTGGACGTCGACTGATGCCCGTGGTGCGCGAGCTCGGCGGCTCCTCGGCCGACGGCGACGTCGGCGCGCTGCAGGACCTGCTCGAGTCGGTGCCGGACTACGCGTTGCGGATCACCGGGTACCCGCCGGGGCCGTCCGACGGGCTGAGCGCGCTGCTGTCGGTGCCGGACGGGTTCGATCCGGCGGGGAAGGTCGGGCTCGGGCTGTGGGAGGGGGAGCGGCTCGTGGCGTTCGCGGACGTGTTGCTCGGGTACCCGTCGCCCGCCGTCGCGTACATCGGGCTGCTGGTCGTCCGAGGGGGCGAGCAGGGTCGGGGGCTCGGGCGGGCGATGCACGACGCGGTCGTCGGGCGGGTCCGGGCGGCGTCGGGGCGCTCGGGCGTGGAACGATTGCGCCTCGGGATCGTCGCGTCGAACGCGTCGGTGGCGGAGCCGTTCTGGCGGGCGCTCGGGTACGAGCCGACGGGGGAGGAGAAGCCGTACCGGTACGACCACCTCGTCAGCACGGTCGCGCTCTGGGAGCGGCCGCTCTCGGACCGGCCGCTCTGACGGTCAGAACAGGGTCGCGGGCGGAGTCGCCTCGGGCAGCGCGGCCGGCTCGGTGACCTCGACCCCTGGCCACCCCGGGCCGTGCGGCACCTCGGTGCCCTGCTGGTAGGCGGTCGCAGCACCGCGGGCGCGGACGTCCGCCGCCTCGTTCATCTCGTGCCCGACGTGGCCACGGACCCACTCGAAGGTGACCTTGCGCCCCTGCAGCTCGGCGTCGAGCTCCTTGATGATCTCGACGTTCAGCACGGGCTTGCCGTCGGCCTTCCGCCAGCCCTTCCGCTTCCAGCCCGCGAGCCACTCGGTGCACGCCTTGATCGCGTACTGGCTGTCGCAGAGGATGTGCAGCGGCTCGCCGGTGTCCTTCGTGGCGCGGAGCAGCTGGAGGACGGCGGTCAGCTCGCCCTGGTTGTTGGTGGCGTTCGGCCACCCACCGGCGGCCCAGCGGTCGTCATCGACGTACCAGGCCCAGCCGGCCGGGCCGGGGTTGCCGAGGGCTGAGCCGTCTGCTGCGGCGACGATCGTCACGGTGGGACCTCCTGCGTGTGGCGAGTGCTGGTCAACCGTAACGGACCGGACCGACCCCGGCGTCAGCGGTTCGCGGGGGAGATGTTGAGGGTGGCGTCCTCGTTGAGCCACTTGTCGCCGCGGAGCTCGAGGTAGGGGTTCATCCACTCGAACTGCGCCGGGGTGACGCCGAAGCGCTTCGACACCGTGGTGAGGTCGTCGCCGTGCGACACCATGTACCAGGTGGGCGTGCCGTCGACGTCCTTCACGTACCCGTACGCACCCGGGCGGGCCTTCCCCACGGTCACGCGCAGGTCCGGGTAGGGATTCGGGATCTTCCACGTCAGCGTGCCGACCGCGAGCACCGAGCCGACCCACGGGCGGTCCGCGTCACTGCTGCCGTCGTCGGACGACATCGGCACCAGGACGGCGCTCGCGAGGTAGTCGGGCCGTGCGCCGGCGTCGAGCGTGTACGAGTCGGGCGGTCCGGATGCGCGGTCCCACTGCACGAACCCGCGGGCGACCGCGTCGTAGCCGTCCTGGAACCCGGCGACGCGGTGGCGGAACTGGATCGACATCGGCTGCGGGTTCGTCGTCCGGTAGTCCGAGAGGTGCACCGTGAACACACCGTCGGCATCGGCCGTGACCCGCACGTGGATCGACGTGTCCCCGGTCTTCGACACGACGTCGGTCTCGGCGGCGACCGTCCCGGCGGGGAGGACCTGCTCGGGGGTCGGGGAGGCGGAGGGCGTCGGTAACTCGGTGGCGTCCGGTCCCTGCACGGCCAGCCGGGTCGGACTCGGCACCGGATCGGGTCCGCTGAACACCGAGCAGCCGGTCAGTCCGATGGCTGCGACCGCCGCCAGCAGCACCACCGCAGTCGTCCGTCCCCTCGTCACCGCTCGTCGCATGATCCCCCTCGTCCCCGGCCGGCGTCGGATCTCGCCTGGCCCGCGGCGATCGTAGCGTGGGGTCGGGGCGCGTTCCGGGCTCGTGACCGGATCGGTACCGATGCTGCGGGATCGAGCGGTCGCCCTCGGGCGGACCACCGGTCGGGTGCGTCGATCGGACTGCCGGGGACGTCGCTCGGGCAGCGAGGCCTACGGTCGGCGCCATGAGCGACAGCATCCCCGACGTCCCGGGCCCCGAGCACTCCGACGACCACGCACGCACCGACGCCCTGCGCGAGGCCGCACACCACGAGGGCGCGGACGGGGTCGGGGAGCGCGAGCAGCGCGCGGCCGACACCTCGTACAGCCCGTCGAGCGAGCGGGAGACCGAGGCCTCGCAGACGTCGCAGCGTGATCGCGCCGACCTCGAGGCGGACGGCATCGACCCCTCGCGGATCGTCGCCGCTCCGGGCACGGGTGGTGCCGACGACGCGGGCGACGTCGAGCCGGAGCCCGGCGACCTGCACCTGCCGTGGCAGTCCGAGGAGGACCGCCGGGGCTAGCTCGCCACCCGGTCGAGTTCGCGGACGAGCTCCTCACCGTCGCGGACGTCCCAGAACGCGAACCGCTGCGGGCCGAAGGCGAACGCGTCGAGACCCGTGTTCGCGTAGAGGCGTGCCGCTCCGGAACCGCTGACGAACGCCGGGAGCCCGGACGGCTGGCCGGTGTTCCACTCCACCGAGCAGTGCCGACGGTCCTTGCTCCACGTGATGGTCCGGTTGGTGCGGCCCACCGAGACCTCACGCGAGCCGCGGGGTGTGATGACGAGCGCTCGGCGAGACGTCACCGCGTACACCGTGGTGCGCTTCCGGTGACCCTTCAGCAGGAAACGGCCGAAGACGAAGAACAGGCCGAGCAGGATGAAGACGCCCCCGAAGACGAGGAAGAACGTCGGCGCGCCGGACGTCGCGGCGGTGACCTCCCAGTACACGGCGAACCCGCACCAGAGCACCGAGAAGGGCACCAGGAACACGTCCTGTCCGGCGAACAGCTTCGCCGGATCGCTCGTCCCCGCCCAGTACAGGTGCTCGTCCGGCTGGAGGTGTTCACGCGCGGTCTGTTGAGGATCGTTCACCCCGAAGAACCTACGCGCGTCAGGACACCGAGTCCGGGTGGGACCCCGTGCGCTGCCCCGACTCGAGCGACGCGATCGCCGCGAGGTCGTCGTCGCTCAGCACGAACCCGTCGACGTCGAGGTTCGACCGGATCCGCGACGGCGTCACCGACTTCGGCAGCACCACCACCCCCTGCTGCACGTTCCACCGCACGAGCACCTGCGCCACGCTCACCCCGTGGGCGTCCGCGATGCCGGTGAGCACCGGCTCGTCGATGAGCCGCCCGCGTCCGAGCGGCGACCAGGCCTCGGTCACGATCCCGTGCTGCGCGTGGAATGCCGTGAGCTCACGCTGCGGCAGCCACGGGTGCCGCTCGACCTGGTTCACCGCCGGGACCTCGCCCGTCTCGTCGATGAGCCGTTCGAGGTGCGGCACCTGGAAGTTCGACACCCCGACGCTGCGCGCGCGCCCCGACTCGCGCAGCTCGACGAGGGCGCGCCAGGTGTCGACGTAGCGGTCGTTCGCCGCGGCCGGCCAGTGGATCAGGTAGAGGTCGACGGTGTCGAGCCCGAGTCGCTCGAGGCTCGCGTCGAACGCCCGCAGGGTCGCGTCGCGCCCCTGGTGGTCGTTCCACACCTTGGTCGTCACGAAGACGTCGTCACGGTCGAGCCCGGAGGCGCGGATCGCCTTCCCGACGCCGGTCTCGTTGCCGTACATCTCGGCGGTGTCGACGTGCCGGTAGCCGGCGTCGAGCGCGAGACCGACCGCCGTCTCGGCCTCGGTGTCGTCGACCTTGTAGACGCCGAAGCCGATGGCGGGGATCGATGCGCCGTCGCGGAGGGGGACTGAGGTGACCATGCACCCATCCTGCCGATCGTGGCGGGGTGCGCCGTGCCTCCAGGCTGGGTGTCGCACCACGTCATCGACGTGACACGTGTCGATCGACGCGCGGGACGTCGAAACACGCGTGTTTCGCGCCTAGGTGGGGATGTTCACCGGCTCCGTGTCGGGGATGGGGCTCGCGTCGCGCCCGCGCAGGTCGGGCAGCCAGCGCCTCGTGACGAGCGGCAGGACGACGCCCACCGCGGCCATCACGGCGCCGACCATCATCCCGCCGGTCGCCCCCTGACTGTCGATGAGGAAGCCGGCGACCGCGGAACCGCCCGCTGCACCGATGAGCTGGCCGGTGCCCATCCAGCCGTACGCCTCGGCCGTGTCGGAGAACTTCACCGTCGCCGAGACCGAGCCGAACATGACCGCGAGGGCCGGAGCGATGCCGGCGCCGGCGATGACCAGGGCGAGGCAGAGCCACCAGAAGTTCGTGCCGCCCACGGCCAGGGCGAGTCCGACGAACACGATCGACATGCGCGTCCACAGGGTGTTGCGAGAGATCGGCAGGTGGCCCAGCGTGAGGCCGCCGATGAGCGACCCGACCGCGAACACGGCGAGGACGATGCCGGCGTTCGGGCTGCCCTCGCCGAAGACGCTCGTGACGCTCGCCTCGACCGCGGCGCAGGCCCCGATGAGGAGGAGGCCGGTGAGGGTGGCGACGACGACCGACGGCCGCTTCAGGACGACGCCGAACGCACGCTTCGACCGCGGGATGCGGACCCGGCCGAGCTCGGGGGAGGCGATGAACCACGTGCCGCCGACCACCAGGAACACCATCGCGACGACGATCGCCTGGACCGTGCCGATCTGCGTCGCGACGAACGTCGTGATGACCGGGCCGGCGACCCAGATGAGCTCCTGCGCGCTCGCGTCGAGGGAGAAGAGGGGCGTGAGCTGCGACGAGGTCACCATCTTGGGGTAGATGGTGCGCACCGCCGGCTGCACGGGCGGGACGGCGAGGCCGCCCAGGAACCCGACGACCACGTAGGCCCACAGCGGCATGACGAAGAACGCGATGACGGCCATGCTCACGAGCGCGACGAGGCTCGTGAGGATGAGCACCGGCCGCATGCCCCAGCTGCCCATCCAGCGGCTGGTGAGCGGACCCGCGATCGCCTGCCCGATGCTCGTCGTCGCGAGCACGAGACCGGCGGCGCCGTACGAGTCGAAGACGTGCTCGACGTGCAGTAGGTAGGCCAGCGACAGCATGCCGAAGGGGAACCGTGCGGTGAGCTGCGCGGCGATGACGCGACCCACGCCGGGAGTCTTGAGGAGGGGGCCGTACGTGCTCACGAGACGAGTGTACGGACCGGACGGATGGCCCTGTCACCCGTCCGGGGGAGGTGTGGACGGCGAGCTGCCCGCGACACGCCGACACGCTGATTCCACACATGTGGATCGACGCTGTCCACGGGTGTGGGGAAGTGTCGGTGGTCCGCTGGAGAATGGCGGAATCACGGGCCTCTCCGAGCTGTTCACACTGTGGAGGAGCTTGTGGAGAACTACACGGCTGTAACACTTCCTCTTGTGGTCGGTGACTCCGCCAGCCACTAGATGTAGTGTGGAGGCATCGCAGCGGCCCCTCCCGGAACCTGCTGCACACAGGCATCAAGACAACCACCACAGCAACAGCAGAACCAGGGGAGATCATGGCCGTCACCGTCTACACCAAGCCGTCCTGCGTCCAGTGCACCGCGACGTACCGGGCGCTCGACAACAAGGGCATCCAGTACGAAGTGCACGACGTCTCCACCGACGAAGCCGCGCTCGAGCACGTGAAGAGCCTCGGCTACCTGCAGGCGCCCGTCGTCGTCACGGACGACGACCACTGGTCGGGCTTCCGTCCCGACAAGATCGCGACGCTCAGCGCCGAACTCGCGTAGTTCGACCCACGTCCGCGGGTGGTGACCCGAGCTCGTTCAGGAGGCTCGGATCACCACCGCAGGACACCCACGGTCCGTCTGTCCGCACCTTCTCATCGGAGGGGCACCATGAGCCGACTGGTCTACTTCTCGAGCGTGTCCGGGTACACCGCACGCTTCGTCGAGAAGCTCGGCCGTGACGCGGACCGGATCCCGCTCTACCCGAACGACCCGTTCCTCCACGTGGACGAGCCGTACGTGTTGGTGCTGCCCACCTACGGTGGCGGCAACGGGCAGGGAGCGGTCCCCAAGCAGGTCATCAAGTTCCTCAACGACGAACGCAACCGCTCGCTCATCCGCGGCGTGATCGTCGGGGGCAACACGAACTTCGGCGAGGCCTACGGCCTTGCGGGGGACGTCATCGCACGCAAGTGCAACGTCCCCGTCCTCTACAGATTCGAACTCTTCGGGACTCCTGACGACGTGTCAGCGGTCAACACAGGATTGGATGCATTTTGGACGCAGCAGTTGCAGACGTCGATCTGACGTCGCCGCAGACGGGGATGGACTACCACTCCCTCAACGCGATGCTCAACCTCTACGACGCGGACGGGAACATCCAGTTCGACAAGGACCGTGAAGCCGCGAAGCAGTTCTTCCTGCAGCACGTCAACCAGAACACCGTCTTCTTCCACAACCTGAAGGAGCGGCTCGACTACCTGGTCGAGAACGAGTACTACGAGCGCGAGACGATCGACATGTACTCGCTGGACTTCATCCAGAAGCTCAACGACCTGGCCTACTCGAAGAAGTTCCGGTTCCAGACGTTCCTCGGTGCGTTCAAGTACTACACGAGCTACACGCTCAAGACGTTCGACGGCAAGCGCTATCTCGAGCGCTTCGAGGACCGCGTGGTGATGACCGCCCTCGGCCTTGCACAGGGCAACGAGCAGCTCGCGATCGACCTCGTGGAAGAGATCATCGCCGGCCGCTTCCAGCCCGCGACCCCGACGTTCCTCAACACCGCGAAGGCCCAGCGCGGCGAGCTCGTCTCCTGCTTCCTCCTCCGCATCGAGGACAACATGGAGTCGATCTCGCGCGGCATCAACTCCTCGCTGCAGCTCTCGAAGCGCGGCGGCGGCGTGGCCCTGCTCCTCTCCAACATCCGCGAGGCCGGCGCTCCGATCAAGCAGATCGAGAACCAGTCCTCGGGCATCATCCCCGTGATGAAGCTGCTGGAAGACTCCTTCTCCTACGCGAACCAGCTCGGTGCGCGTCAGGGTGCCGGCGCGGTCTACCTCAGCGCCCACCACCCGGACATCATGCGGTTCCTCGACACCAAGCGTGAGAACGCCGACGAGAAGATCCGCATCAAGACGCTGTCCCTCGGCGTCGTCGTGCCGGACATCACGTTCGAGCTCGCGAAGAACAACGAGGACATGTACCTCTTCTCGCCGTACGACGTCGAGAAGGTCTACGGCATCCCGTTCGGCGACGTCCCGATCTCCGAGAAGTACCGCGAGATGGTCGACGACTCGCGCATCAAGAAGACGAAGATCAAGGCGCGCGACTTCTTCACCACGATCGCCGAGATCCAGTTCGAGTCGGGCTACCCGTACATCGTGTTCGAGGACACGGTGAACAAGGCCAACCCGATCAAGGGTCGGATCAACATGTCCAACCTGTGCTCTGAGATCCTGCAGGTCAACACCCCGACCACGTTCAACGAGGACCTCTCGTACAACGAGATCGGCAAGGACATCTCCTGCAACCTCGGCTCGCTGAACATCGCGCTGACGATGGACTCGCCGGACTTCGGTCGCACCATCGAGACCGCCATCCGCGGCCTCACCTCGGTGTCGCAGATGTCGCACATCACGTCGGTCCGCTCCGTCGAGGACGGCAACGACAAGTCGCACGCCATCGGCCTCGGCCAGATGAACCTGCACGGCTACCTCGCTCGTGAGCGCGTGTACTACGGCTCCGAAGAGGGCATCGACTTCACGAACATCTACTTCTACACGGTGCTGTTCCACGCCCTTCGTGCGTCGAACAAGATCGCGATCGAGACCGGCGAGACCTTCGACGGATTCCGCGACTCGAAGTACGCGTCGGGCGAGTTCTTCGACAAGTACACCGACCAGGCGTGGACCCCCGCGACCGCTCGCGTTGCCTCGCTCTTCGACAACGCGAACATCACGATCCCGACGCAGGACGACTGGAAGGCGCTGAAGGCGTCCATCCAGGAGCACGGCATCTACAACCAGAACCTGCAGGCCGTCCCGCCGACAGGTTCGATCTCGTACATCAACCACTCGACGTCGTCGATCCACCCGATCGCGTCGAAGATCGAGATCCGCAAGGAAGGCAAGCTCGGTCGCGTCTACTACCCGGCGCCGTTCATGACGAACGACAACCTGGACTACTACCAGGACGCGTACGAGATCGGTGCCGAGAAGATCATCGACACGTACGCCGCGGCGACGCAGCACGTGGACCAGGGCCTGTCCCTGACGCTGTTCTTCAAGGACACCGCCACCACGCGTGACATCAACAAGGCGCAGATCTACGCATGGCGCAAGGGCATCAAGACGATCTACTACATCCGTCTCCGCCAGCTCGCGCTCGAGGGCACCGAGGTCGAGGGCTGCGTGTCCTGCATGCTCTGATCGCTCGCGCGATCATCTTTGGACTGGAGGCGCGGGGCGGCCCCGCACCGCGCCTCCAGTCCGTCACTTAGTCACCATCTCTTGAAGGAAACGTGCGTTGGTCGAGAAGCTGAAGCTCATTGATCGGGTCCAGGCCATCAACTGGAACCGCATCCAGGACGACAAGGACGTCGAGGTCTGGAACCGCCTCGTCAACAACTTCTGGCTGCCCGAGAAGGTGCCGCTGTCGAACGACGTGCAGTCGTGGAACACGCTGACGCCGGCCGAGCAGAAGCTGACCATGCGCGTCTTCACCGGCCTGACGCTCCTGGACACCATCCAGGGCACCGTCGGCGCCGTGTCGCTCATCCCCGACGCGATCACCCCGCACGAAGAAGCCGTCTACACGAACATCGCGTTCATGGAGTCGGTGCACGCCAAGAGCTACTCGTCGATCTTCTCGACCCTCGCGTCGACGCCCGAGATCGACGAAGCCTTCCGCTGGTCCGAGGAGAACCCGAACCTGCAGAAGAAGGCCCAGATCGTCATGGACTACTACCAGGGCGACCAGCCGCTGAAGCGCAAGGTCGCTTCGACGCTGCTCGAGTCGTTCCTGTTCTACTCCGGGTTCTACCTGCCGATGCACTGGTCGTCGCGGGCGAAGCTGACGAACACTGCCGACCTCATCCGCCTGATCATCCGGGACGAAGCCGTCCACGGGTACTACATCGGGTACAAGTACCAGAAGGGGCTCGAGCAGCTCACGCAGGCCGAGCGGGACGAGCTGAAGGACTACACGTTCTCGCTCCTGTTCGAGCTGTACGAGAACGAGGTGCAGTACACGCAGGACCTCTACGACGAGGTCGGGCTGACCGAGGACGTCAAGAAGTTCCTGCACTACAACGCCAACAAGGCGCTGATGAACCTGGGCTACGAGCCGATGTTCCCGAAGAACATCACGGACGTGAACCCGGCCATCCTCTCGGCGCTGTCGCCGAACGCTGACGAGAACCACGACTTCTTCTCGGGGTCGGGGTCGTCGTACGTGATCGGCAAGGCTGTGAACACTGAGGACGAGGACTGGGACTTCTGAGTCTGGTCTGATTCGTGGGACGTCCCGCTGGCTTCGGCTGGCGGGGCGTTCTTCGTTCACGGGCGGAGTCGCTGATGCGGCCGGATAGAGGGCGCTCATCGAGATTCGTTCCGGACGAGCCATGGAAGTCGCGGAGGCCGCGTTGAGGTACCTGAGAGAGGCTGTGGCCGCTGGAAGGCCGGCTTTCGGAATTCGCAGGTCTTCGACCGAGTCGTTCGGCAGCGGCTGGTAGGCGCTGCGAGGTTCGGTGACCCGGCGTGGGGGGCTGGACCAATGAGGCGTGGGCGAGTCCAACGTCGAGTACCGTGTGAAGGTGAGCAAAGCCCCACTCCGCCTTGACGACGTTGTGCAACTAGATTCACTAGCACCCGACTACCGAGAACGGGACCACAGCACCTATCTCGCGGCGCTCGAGCACGCAATCGACGCTCAGCCCGGTGCGCGCAACATCGCGCTCGCCGGGCCATATGGCGTCGGCAAGAGCAGTGTTCTCACCGAGCTCGCGAGACGACGCAAGCGCCAGGTCATCAACATCTCGTTGCTCACACTCGGTGTTCAGCCGGAACCATTGAGTGACACCACCGACATGAATCCGGCGGCGAACACCACCACCAATCGCATACAGAAGGAAATTGTCAAACAGCTGCTGTACCAGCAGAGTCCCGGAAAGACGAAGCAGTCCCGATTCCGCCGGATCGATCGCCCGCACTGGTGGATCGAGCTGCTGGTCGCCTCCATCGGGGGCACAGTTCTGGTCAGCCTCTTCTTTCTCGCCGGGGTGCTGGACTCAGCACTGCGATACGTCAGGATCGAACCGCCGTCGTTTGAAGAGTGGCTGCGACCCGTGGCGCTCGCGGTTCTCGCGGTTGGTGCAGCGGGGTGCGTCGTCCTGCTCGCCCGGATGGTCAGCCGCGGCCGCATCGGCATCGACAAGGTTGCGGCTGGCCCCGCAACGATCTCCCTTCCTGCTAGGTCAACGAGCTACTTCGATGAGTACCTTGACGAACTCATCTACTTTTTTGAGGTGAACCGACCACGCGACATTGTCATCATCGAAGACCTAGACAGGTTCGGTGACCCGCTCATCTACGAGTCGCTGCGATCCTTGAACGCGCTTCTAAATGCAGCGCACCAACTTCGGCAACGGAACATCCGCTTCGTTTACGCCGTCCGCGACAGCGTGTTTGAACGACTTGGCCGCGAACCCGATGGTCCGACAGATGATACGCGCGCCGAGCTTGGTCGCGGGAATCGCACGAAATTCTTCGAGCTTATCATCCCCATGGTGCCGTTCATCACCCACAAGAACGCGCGTGACCTCCTGCAGCGAACCCTGCAAGCCCGCGGCTACTCCATGTCGAGAGAGTTGATCGATCTCGCCGCACGACATCTCCCGGACATGCGACTCATTCACAACATCATCAACGAATATGAGGTCTTCAAGCGACAACTCCTCGACGTTCCCACGCCGGTTCCCGAGCTGACCAGCGAGCGGCTTTTTGCGCTGATGCTGGTCAAAAACACACAGGCAAAGGACTTCGAAGCGATACGCCACGGCGAGAGCAGCTTGGACAAGCTCTACGACACCTGGCGTGCATTCGTAGTCGCAAATCAGGACCGACTTCGAACGGACACCGATCAGCGATATCGCCGTATTCAACGCCAGACAGCCGCCGAGGAGCACGCCAAGCAACTTGCCGAAATCCTGCATCTGCGCATCCAAGGCCTCTTCCAAGCAGCCGGAAGTGGCCTGGCAAGTGACGCTATTAGCGTGGATGGGGTCGCTGTCGACGAGGCGCGCATACGAACCGCCGCGTTCTGGGATGACCTTCGAGAGCATAACCGAACGATCGACCTCGTTGCGCAGAATACGCATTCCTATAGTCATCAAATGATGCGGTTAGGGCTCGACGAACTCGAAATGCTCATCGGTATGCCAATTGCCCACGCTGCGTTTTCAGCCGAAGCAGTCGCGAAAGAGCACGCTCAAACAGCGCGGAACGGTGTCGCGTTGCAGTTCCTGCGGCGACATTCGTGGAAAGACCTATTCCTCCGCTCGGAATTTACTCACTCTGTGGCCGAAGGGGAGGCGCGGACATTCCGCGAGTGGGCCTCCGAACTCCTGCCATCTTCCCTCGTGGTGGAGCTCGTCGAGCACGGGTATGTTACCGAGTACTTCCCGCTCCACGTCTCAGCGTTCTATGGTGAACTTATCCGCCCAGACGCAATGACCTACATCATGCGCAATATCGACCACGGAACGGCCGATCCGGAGTATCCTCTCGAGCCGGAGGACGTCGATGCCATCCTGGCCGACCAAGGCAGGTCAATCTTGTCCGAACCGAGCGTGCGTAACGTGTCGATCATCGATCGTTTGTTGGTCTCTGACCTTGCCGGAGCAACGTCCGTCATCAGATCCCTCCGCGGGGCCGAAGGCATCGCCTTCATCGATCGATACCTCAGCGCCGGGCAAGAAAAGGCTATCTTCATTGCGACGCTCGCGCCGCACGCGACTTTCCTCGTGCGGTACCTCGTGGAGGACGCACCCCTCGAGCTTGAAGAACGTATTCGCATGGTCAGCGTTGCCATAGATCACCGAGACCCTGACCTTGACTTCGAATTGAGTGACTCGATCGCGGTGTTCCTCGAGCACCATGGCGCCCGGATGTCGGTGCTCACATCCGAACCGGGCGAGCACGCTCAACTGGCAGTCGACTTCGTGCATTCCGCAGGTGCAACACTCCCCGATGTCTCCGCACTATCCCGTGCCGCCAGAGCCTCGATGGCCGGGACGCGCGCATATCGCCTTACTGCCGGGAACTTGACGCACTTGACGGGGTCGACCTCCTTGGCGCTAGATCGCCTACGTGAGCACAATGGTGAGATGTACAGGTACGCGCTCGACGAGCCCGAGTTGTATTTTGCGGCTCGCGCGGCTACATCGGAAACGTCTCCTACCATTGATGAGGCTTCCAATTTTGCAGCCATACTCCGAGACACAGAACGTTGGAAGTTCGAGCAGCTCGTCGCGTTAGTTGAGGGGGTGAGTGAGCACTGCGAGGTTGAAGTGCTCCGGGAGGTTCCGGCGATCAGCTGGCCCATCCTCGCTCAGCAGGGCCGCGCGCCTGCAACTTTCGAAAACGTCGACGCCTACCTAGGCCACTTCGGCGACGTCGATGCGCCTTTGGCAGCATGGCTTCGCGAGGCTGACAGCATCGGCGACGTACCGGACGTGGGTGAAGAGGCACGAATGCGCATCGCTGCGGCGATCATCAACGCTGGATCAGAGCACATCAGCGTGCCGCACAGGATCAAGCTTGCTGCAGCTCTGCAGCCCGGCAGGCTGCCGACTGCCGAACTCGTCCCGGAGCGCGGCGTGCTCGTCGGGGAGCTCCTCCGAGCTGGTCTCATCGTGGATGATGAGTCCGCGTTCAATACCCGGTTGATGCTGGACTGGCCGACACAACAGCACGCAATAGTGAACTCTCCGTCGTTTGAGAATTTTGTCGGGCCAGACGTACTAGCGCCGCAGTTCATCGCGCCGTTGATGCGAAGCGTCGAGGTTTCATCTCGCAGTCAGACTGCCCTGATCAGTGCCTTCGGGCAGTATAAGTCTGTCCCCAAGGACGCGTTCCGCGCCATCGCCGAATGTGCTCTCTCCGGACGGGTCCAACTCGCGCCGTCGGAGATAGCAATGCTTCCCCGGGGCGACGTACCGGCCTCCAGTATCCTCGAGCTTCTGAATCGAGGTGGTGAGTTTGTGCCGCTCGACCTGGTCCGACAAACGCTCCGGCGACTCGGCGAACCGTACGCTGCGGTCGCTGATCTCGGCAGACGTCGCCCTCTGCTGCCTTCAACTTCCGCAGTTCGCGGACTTCTGCAGCGCTTGAACGCAGCCGGCATCGTCTCCGGATGGAAGGACGATCCTACGGGCGGAGTCCGGGTCACGATGCACCGCGGCTAACGTGACGTGAAACGCGCGATTGCGCGTCGCTCCGATACTAGAGGCCTGCATGCATGAAGGGCCTCACTGGTTCTGTGGCGCGGTCCAGATAGCGATAGCTTGCCTGGACGTCGTTGAGGAGAGCGATGATGACGTGGGGACCGGCGTGCAGCGCCGGCTCGGTTCTGTCTCAGAGATTAGTGATTAACGAGATGGGGGACGCACACAGCGCCGCCGCGGGCGTTTACGAGCCGGTCGAGCTGATCGTGCTACCGAGGCACCATCGACCGCGACCCTCGCTGCGGGGGTCTGACGGCCGAGCACGAACGGCGAACGGCGAGCATCAGAGGTGCAGCTCTCCGAACGGGAAGATGCCGTCCGTCGCGTAGGCACCCTTCACGTTGGCGGCGTCGTGCCAGCGCCCTCCGTGTCGTCCGCGCCGGCCGGACCTTTCCCAGCCTGATCGAGGTTCTCATCCGGGTCGCCCATGTCGCCGGTCGCTGCGCCGACGGCGGACAAGCCGAAGTGGTTGCGGACGGCGTTTGCCTCGGCGGGGGACACGGAGTGTCCTGGCACGATTAAGGGAGCGCCCTTGATCGCGCCCTTCGTGTACCCGACGCGTAGATCGGCGCCGTCGAAGGCAGCGTCCTCGACCGGAACGAGCGCCTGGCGCCTCCCGAGCACACCCAACGCGACGCTGACGTAGGCGGCGCTTCCGTCCTCATCGGACGGGAACACTTGCGTTACCTTGCCGACCGACGCGCCGTAGCGATCGCGGACCGTCGCGCTCTCGACCTGGTGGATGAGGCGTTTGGGGATCATGGACGTAGTCAACGCTGCATGCCTGATGCTTCCAGGCGACTTAAGGACCAGCGCGACGTGACCGACCGAAAGTGGCCGCGCCTCCAGGCCAGATCGAGAGGCGCGCACGCGGCGGACGCGACGAACGGGATCGCGCCTAGCGACCCGACGGGACGGCAGTGCCGACGAGCTCCGCCCGCACGATGTCCGCACCAGCGGACAGCGCACTGAGCTTCCCCAACGCCGCACCCCGCGCCAGCGGCGCCATCCCACAGTTCGAGCTGGGGATGAGCTTGTCCGCATCGACGAACTCGAGCGCCCGCCGCAGCACCTCAGCGACCTCGTCCGGAGTCTCGACGACCTCGGTCGCGACGTCGATCGCCCCGAGCATGACCTTCTTCCCCCGGATGAGCTCCACGAGGTCGAGCGGCACGTGCGAGTGGATGCACTCGAGCGACACGATGTCGATCGACGACTGCTGCAGCAGCGGGAACGACTGCTCGTACTGCCGCCACTCCGCCCCGAGCGTCTCCTTCCACTTGTTGTTCGCCTCGATGCCGTACCCGTAGCAGATGTGCACAGCGGTCTCGGCGCGGAGCCCCTCGGTGGCGCGTTCGAGCGCGGCGACGCCCCAGTCCTGCACCTCGTCGTGGAACACGGTGAAGGCGGGCTCGTCGAACTGGATGATGTCGACGCCGGCGGCCTCGAGCTCGCGGGCTTCCTGGTTGAGGATCGTGGCGAACTCCCACGCCAGCTTCTCGCGAGACTTGTAGTGCTGGTCGGAGAGCGTGTCGATCATGGTCATCGGCCCGGGCAGCGCCCACTTGATCGGCCGGTCGGTCTGCGCCCGGAGGAACTTGGCGTCGTCAACGAACACCGGGGCGGGACGGCTCACGGCGCCGACGACCGTGGGGACGGCAGCGTCGTAGCGGTCGCGGATCCGGACGGTCTCCTTGCGCTCCTGGTCGATGCCGTCGAGGTGCTCGATGAACGTCGTGACGAAGTGCTGGCGGGTCTGCTCGCCGTCGCTGACGATGTCGATCCCGCGGTGCTCCTGCTCGTGCACGGCGGATCGGAGTGCGTCCTGCTTGCCCTCGGTCAGGGCGGCGCCGTCGAGCTGCCAGGGGGACCAGAGGCGCTCGGGCTCGGCGAGCCAGGACGGCTTCGGCAGGCTGCCGACGATCGCGGTGGGAAGGAGAGAACTCATGCGGGTGCGGGTCCAGACGGTCAGCGGGCGGGGGCGGGCTCGGCAGCGAACTGCGAGAGGAGCGCGTGGTGCGGCGTCACGAGGTGCTCCTCGGTCCACCGGCCCTGGGTGATTCCGAGGCGGCTGCGCTCCTCACGGTCGTAGGTGACCGGGGTGGGCGTGAAGTCGGTGTGGTCGAGGGTGGGGCGGTACGTGCTGCCGGCCGGGGTGTTCGCTGCGTAGATCTCCGGGCGGTAGATCTTCTGGAACGTCTCCATGGTGGCGATCGTGCCGATGAGCTGGAGGTCCGTGTAGTCCCCGGTCAGGTCGCCGCGCGTGTAGAACGCGAGCGGGGCCGACGCTCCGGCGGGCTGGAAGTACCGGACCCGCATGCCCATCCGGCCGAAGTAGTCGTCGGTGAGCGAGGAGTGCTCGTGCTCGTACTCCGCGCCGAGGACGGGGTGGACGTACCCGGTCCGGCGGTAGGTCTGGCTCGTCGAGACGCTGATGCAGACGACGGGCTCGGCACTGAAGCCGTCGTGGAACGCCGACGACGAAAGGAACCGCTGGAAGAGCGCCCCGTGCAGCACACCGAAGTCGGACGGCAGGCCCGGCGACGACGGCAGCAGCACCGAGAAGTCGTAGTCGCGCAGGTACGACGAGAAGTTGTTGCCGAGGATGCCGTGGTGGTGCTCGCCGGTGTGCTGGTCGACGATCGTGACGTCGAGCATCTCGAGCAGCGGGAACTCGGCGTCCGATCCACCGTCGGAGAACTGCAGTGCGGCCGAGACGATGTCGAGCTGCAGGCGGTAGCGATCACCGGCAGCCGAGAGCTCGTTCGCGCGCTCGTCGATCATCGCCAGCGCAGCACGGAGGTTCTCCTGCCGGCACTCGCCGCGCGCCAGGTTGGCGAAGTTCGTGGTCAGCCGGGAGCTGTCCGACGGGGAGTAGTCCTCGTCGAACCGGGTCCGGGTGATGCTGAAGGTGATCTCGCTCGCCATGATGCATCGATCATGGCGGGATCCCGAGGCCATCAGGTAATACCGAGACACTATGCGGCGGTATAGCCTCGGCCTATGGCACGGGTCTCGAACGACATCACCCTGCAGCAGCTCCGGTACTTCATCGAGGTCGCGACCGAGGGCTCGATGAGCGCTGCGGCCGATCTGCTCTACGTGTCGCAGCCGACCATGTCCGCGGCGATGAAGGACCTCGAGACACGGATCGGTCGCCCACTCTTCACCCGTTCGGCCCGGGGTGTCGTGCTCACCGTCGACGGCGTCGAGTTCCTCGGGTACGCCCGGCAGGTCGTCGAGCAGGTCTCCCTGCTCGAGCAGCGGTACGTCGGGCGGCAGGCGTCGCGTCGGTTGCTCGGGGTGTCGGCGCAGCACTACTCGTTCGCCGTCGAGGCCTTCGTCCGGATGGTCGAAGCGGCGGCCGCGGACGAGTACGAGTTCTCGCTCCGTGAGACCCGCACCTGGGACATCATCGAGGACGTCCGCACCCTGCGGAGCGAGGTCGGCATCCTCTACCGCAACGACTTCAACAAGCAGGTCCTCGGGAAGCTGCTGCGGGACGCCGGCGTCGTGTTCACCCCGCTGTTCGTCGCTCAGCCGCACATCTTCGTGTCGCGGCGGAACCCGATCGCGTCGCGGGAGCGGGCGACCCTCGAGGACCTCGCCGACCTGCCCCGACTCACGTTCGACCAGGGCGCGAACAACTCCTTCTACCTCGCCGAGGAGATCCTGTCGACGATGTCGAGCAAGCGGGAGATCCGGGTCTCGGACCGAGCGACGATCTTCAACCTCATGATCGGCCTCGGTGGGTACACGATCTCGACGGGCCTCATCAGCGATGACCTCGACCCCGAGATCGTCGCCATCCCGCTCGACGTCGACGAACGCATCGAGATCGGGTGGATCTCCCACGCCTCGGTTCCCCTCACCGTGCAGGCGCAGGCGTACCTGGACGAGTTGCGAGCGGTGGTCACGAGCTACGGCGTCGAACCGCTCGCGCGGTGACCAGCCTGGAGGCGCGACCCGCCTCCGTCAGGCGGGTCGCGCCTCCAGGCTCCCGCGACCGGCGCGGGGCGCGACGGACCGCCGTATCCTGGCTGCCGGCCCGCGTCGACTCCGCGGCGCGGAGGGAACTGCCATGAGCATGGAAGGCGCGGCCTGGAGCTCGCTCTACAAGATCTCCACCGCCAAGGACGGCAGGAACGGGTTCTCCCGCGAGTCGCTCCGGCGCATCATGACGTTCGCGACGCCGTACCGCGCCAAGCTCGTGGTCTTCATCGCGCTCTCGATCGTCGGCGCGTTCCTCGCGGTCGCGACTCCGGTGCTCGCCGGCCAGGTGGTCGACGTCATCGCCGCTCGTGGCGCGGTCGGCACGATCGTCTGGCTCGCGGTGGTCATCGCCGTCGTCGCCGTGGCCGACGCTGCCTCGTCGCTCGCGACCCGGTGGTACTCCGCCCGCATCGGTGAAGGGGTGATCCTCGACCTGCGGACGGCGGTGTTCGACCACGTGCAGAAGATGCCGATCGCCTTCTTCACCCGGACCCGGACGGGCGCGCTCGTCAGCCGCCTCAACAACGACGTGATCGGGGCGCAGCAGGCCTTCAGCGGCACGCTGTCCGGCGTGGTCACGAACCTCGTGGCGCTCGTCCTCACCCTCGCCGTGATGCTCAGCACGTCGTGGCTCGTGACGGTGATCGCGGTGCTCATGCTGCCGCTCTTCCTGGTGCCGGCTCGCCGCATGGGTGGTCGACTCGCGGCCCTGCGTCGCGAGGCCGCCGACCACAACTCGGCGATGAGCACGCAGATGACCGAGCGCTTCTCCGCACCCGGAGCCACCCTCGTGAAGCTCTTCGGTCGGCCGGAGGAGGAGTCCGAGGAGTTCCGCGTCCGTGCGGCGCGCGTCCGGGACATCGGCGTGCGCACCGCGATGCTGCAGTTCGTCTTCGTCACCGCCCTGACGCTCGTCGCGGCCCTCGCCCTCGCGCTCGTCTACGGCCTCGGCGGGGTCCTCGCCCTCGGCGGCCAGCTGAACACGGGTGACGTGGTCACGCTCGCGCTCCTCCTCACCCGGCTGTACGTGCCGCTGACCAGCCTCGCGAACGCCCGTGTCGAGATCATGAGCGCGGTCGTCAGCTTCGAGCGGGTGTTCGAGGTCCTCGATCTCGAGCCGCTCATCCAGGAGAAGCCCGGCGCCGTGGCCGTGCCGGACGGTCCGGTCGCGGTGGAGTTCGACGACGTCCGGTTCGCCTACCCCTCGGCGGACCGCGTGTCGCTGGCCTCGCTCGAGGAGGTCTCCACGCTCGACACCCGCGGCGGGGACGAGGTGCTGCACGGCATCTCGTTCCGGATCGAGCCCGGACAGACCGTGGCGCTCGTCGGGACCTCGGGCGCGGGCAAGTCCACGATCGCGCAGCTGCTCTCGCGGCTCTACGACGTCGACCAGGGCGCCGTCCGGCTCGCCGGTGAGGACGTCCGCGACGTGACCTTCGAGTCCCTCCGGCACACGATGGGCATGGTGACCCAGGACGGGCACCTGTTCCACGAGACCATCCGCTCGAACCTGCGGCTCGCGCGGCCGGACGCCTCCGACGACGAGGTGTGGGACGCGGTCCGCCGCGCGCGCCTCGAGTCGCTGATCCGGTCCCTGCCGGACCAGCTCGACACGATGGTGGGGGAGCGCGGCTACCGGCTGTCCGGCGGGGAGCGGCAGCGGATGACGATCGCGAGGCTCCTGCTCGCCCAGCCGCGGGTGGTCATCCTCGACGAGGCCACGGCGGCCCTCGACTCCACCTCGGAGGCCGCGGTGCAGGCCGCCCTCAGCGAGGCGCTCGAGGGACGCACGGCGATGGTGATCGCGCACCGACTCTCCACCATCCGGAGCGCGGACCAGATCCTCGTCGTCGAGGACGGCTCGATCGTGGAGCGCGGGACGCACGAGGAGCTGCTCGCGGCGGGCGGGCGGTACGAGGAACTGCACCGGACGCAGTTCGCGGTGCAGAAGGACGTCGCTCCGGACGAGGTGGGTCCGGCGAGGGCGTAGGTGCACTCGGCCGCCGTGCTGCACTACGGTCGGGGCGGGGGTTCGATGCTCCCGCCGACCCCCGAGGAGCGCACCGTGTCGTCACCGACGCCGCCAGGCTGGTACCCCGACCCGTCCGGTCAACACGCCACCCGGTGGTGGGACGGCACCCAGTGGACCGTGCAGGTCGGCCCGCCGCCCGCGCAGCTGCCCCGCCAGCGGCTGCCCGAACACGTGCCGACGGACACCGTGTTCGTCTGGGTCCTCGCGCTGCTCCCGCTGCTCTCCCTGCCCGTCACCTTCCTCTACGAGCCGCAGGTCCGGTACGGCGTCGGTCCGGGAGGCGTCCGGACGGTGGACCCGACCTCCATCTACACCGCCGGGTACTTCCTGCTGCAGGCGTTCTCCGTGCTCCTGTACGCCGCGAACGTCGTGCTCGCGTTCTTCGACCACCGGGCCCTCGGGCGGCGGGGCGTCGTCCGGCCGTTCTCGTGGCCGTGGGCGTTCCTGTCGCCGATCGTCTACGTCATCGGCCGGTACGTCGTCGTCCGCAAGGTCGCACCCGGACGGCCCATGTGGCCGCTGTGGATCAGCATCGCCGTCGTCGTCATCGGCATCATCGTCGGGATCGGTCGGGCCGTCGCGGTGTTCCAGCAGCTGCTCCCGTAGTCGTCACCGGACGAGGACGAGTCGTGCCCTGCACACGAGCGACGAGCGACGACCTGGACGAGTTGCGGACGTTCCTGCTCGAGGCCGACCTGACGGTCGCCGGCCTCGACTCGCCGGCCGTGCAGATCTGGCTCGAACGCGGACCCGAGGGCGGGATCATCGGCAGCACCGGATTCGAGCTCAGCGCGGACGGCGCGCACGCCCTGATCCGGAGCGTCGCGGTGTCCGGCTCGATGCGGGCGTCCGGGGCCGGTACGCGGCTCGCGCGCTTCGCGCTGGCTGAAGCGGCTCGAGCGGGCGCGGGTCGAGCGTGGTTGTTCTCGCGGCGGTCGGGGCCCTTCTGGCAGAAGCTCGGCTTCACTCCCGCAGACCGCGACGTGCTCGCTTCCGTCCTGCCCGGGACGCAACAGGTGCGCCTCTTCACGTCGACCGGGCAGCTCGGACGCGAGGTCGCGTGGTCACGCGAGCTCGTCAGTGGCGACGCCTCGTTCCGGGTCCGCGAGCGGGGCGCGTAGCATTGCCCGACCCGGCGCTCGGTCGCGGAACACACCCCAACGCACGGGAGGCAACGTGAACGGCCCACTGCGGAGCACTGTTCGTGGACGGCGTCGAGGGGGAGCCCGGGTCGTGGCCGGTGTGGCCGTCGCACTCCTGGGCATCGTCGTGTCGGGGTGCTCCACGCAGACGGCCCCGAAGGCCGCCGATCCCCTCGCCACCTGGAACGCTGCCGTGGCCGACCGGGCCGACGAACCCGCGAACTGGGTCGCCCTGGGAGACTCGATCACCGAGGGGCAGGGTGCCTCCGCCCGCTCCACCCGGTGGATGGACCTCACGCTCGACGGGCTCCGCACGGAGCACCCGACGGACGCTGTCACCGGTGGCGCCGGGTACCTCCCGGCACAGTTCGCCGTGTACGGCCCGGACTCGACGTGGGGTGACTGGGCGACCGCGAGCACGGGGTCGAGCCAGTTCGACGCCACCGCACCCGACCTCGGTTACCGATCGGTCGCGATGCAGGCAGGCGCTTCGCGCACCTACGCATTCACGGGCACCGGGATCGACATCTGGTGGGCGCGCTACCCCGGGTCCGGCGACTTCACCTACAGCGTCGACGGAGCCGCACCGGAGACCGTCGCCACGACGGGGAACGCCAGCACCGGCACGACGACGACGGTGGACGGGTTGTCGAGCGGTGAGCACACGGTGACCGTCACCGCTGTCTCGCCGTTCTCCCTGCTGGGGTTCACGATCTTCGACGGCGACCGGGGCAAGGGCATCCACCGCTACGACTCCGCCCACTCCGGAGCGACGATCGCGACCTTCACCGAGGACCAGGAGGGCTTCCTGACAGCGGTGCGTCGTGCTGCTCCGGACCTCGTCACGATCACGCTGGGTGGCAACGACGCGTCGAAGCTCACCCCCGAGGAACTCGGGACGCAGTACGTGGCGTTCCTGAAGGCGCTCGCGGCGCTCCCCACGAAGCCCTCGCTGCTCGTGATCGGTGAGTTCGACCCGGCGTCGAGCATGACGGACGGCATGGCGAGCCCGTGGTCGACCTACCTCGCCGAGATCGAGAACGCCGCAGCCAAGGGTGGCGCTGCCTTCGTCGGCCTGGCGGACGCTCTCCCGCAGGCCGACCACTCGGGCACGGGGATCTACTCGACGGACGGCATCCACCCGAACGACTCCGGCCAACGGCGGATCGCCAAGCTCGTGCTCGCCACCCTGGCTGCGCACGAGGACGACTGACGGACTGGAGGCGGGGGGGGGGCCGGGCCCCCCCCCCCCCCCCCCCCCCCCGGGCGGGGCGGCGGGGGGGGGCGCCCCCCCCCCCGCCCCGCGGGGGGCGCGGGGGGGGGCCCCGGGGGCGGCGGCGCCGCCCCCCGCCCC
>NZ_JBIVBW010000010.1:74603-167224 GCF_044746255.1 Curtobacterium sp. NPDC086286 | reverse complement strand
GGGGGGCCCCGCTCCCCCCCCCGGCCTCCCGGGGGGGGGCCGCGCACCCCCCGGGGGTGCCCGCGTTCCACCCGCCCCCCCCCCCCCCCCCGGCCGGGGGGGGGGGGGGGGCCCCGGGGCCCCCCCGCCTCCTGGCCGTCAGACGGTCGCGTCCGGAATCCGCCGCTCGCCGCCCAGCCGCGCGATCCGCACGAGCGCCGCGCGCTCCGTCCCCGGCTGGTGCCCGAGCACGGCACCGATGCCGTCGAGCACCACGCCCGCGGTCCGACGGACCGGGAACTCCACCGGCCCGACCGCAGGCGTCCGCAACCCGAGCATCGAGCGGTGGCGCGGATCGAGGGAGACGACCGCGCCGTCGAAGAGCGCCCGGTACCCGGGGCGCAGCAGGCGTGCGAGGGGCGGGTCCTTGATGAACCGGACGACGTCGAGCGTCCGCGCGGTCGCGACGAGTTCCCCGCGGTCGAGGTACCCGTTCATCTGGGCGCGGAGCTCGGCGTCGGACTCGGGGGCGTCCTCGACGCCCATCAGCCGGCCGGCGATCGCCCACTCGCGGACGTAGGCGTCGGCGCCGCCGGGGATGGGTTCGCCCCACAGCTGCGCGCTGCGGAGGAAGGCGTCGGTGAACGCGAGGTGCACCCACCGGGCGAGGTCCGGGTCGTTCGCGGCGTACGGCTTCGTGACCCCGTGGCCGTCGACGTACTCGCCACGGACGCGCTCGTGGAGCTTCCGGACCCAGGCGCTCGCGGACCGGGCCGCTGTGGTGTCGCCGTGCGAGACCGTGTAGATCCAGCGGATGGTGCCGGCGAGGCGGCCGAACGGGTCCTCGCGGTAGCGGGAGTGGTCGGCGACGCCGGCGAGCGCCCCGGGGTGGAGCGCCTGGACGAGCAGGGCGCGGACACCCGCGAGGATCGTCTGCTTCCCGCCGTGCACCGACCAGGTGGCGGAGCCGGGCCCGAAGAACCCGGCGTCCGTGCCCTGTTCGAGCTCGTCGATCCAGGCCGGGCGCTCCGTCGCACCACCGGTGAACGTGTCGTTGAGACGGGATCGGAAGGCATCGGCGACAGAGGGCATGACGCCATCGTCCGTCGTGCCCCTGACAACGCGCTCGGGTGGCCCACTAGGTTGGTCGGCGTGAGCATCGACACGCCTCGTCCCTGGCTTGCCTCGTACGCCCCGGGGGTCCCGCACGACATCGACGAGCCGACCGGCTCCCTCTACGACATCGTGGAGGGGTCCGCCAGGCGCTTCCCGAAGAAGGTCGCACTCGAGTTCTTCAAGCGGACGACGACGTACGCCGAGCTCGAGGAGCAGATCCTCCGGGCGGCGAACGGCCTCCGCAAGCTCGGGGTGACCGCGGGCGACCGGGTGGCGATCGTGCTGCCGAACTGCCCGCAGCACATCGTGGCCTTCTACGCCGTGCTCCGCCTCGGCGCCGTCGTCGTCGAACACAACCCGCTGTACACGCCGCGCGAGCTCCGCCACCAGTTCGAGGACCACGGCGCGAAGGTCGCGATCGCGTGGGACAAGTCGGTGGCGACGCTGCAGGACTTCCCCTCGGACGTGAAGCTCGACGCGATCGTCTCGGTCGACCTCACCCGCGCGATGCCGCGCGGGACCCGGATCGCGCTGTCGCTGCCGGTCGCGAAGGCCCGCGAGTCCCGGGCGAAGCTGACCACCACGGTGCGCGGCACGACGCCGTGGGACGACCTCGTGTCGAACCGGAAGCTGTCGAAGCGCCACCCCCGACCCGCCACCGACGACGTCGCCCTGATCCAGTACACGTCCGGCACGACGGGCGTACCGAAGGGTGCGGTGCTGTCGCACGGCAACCTCATCGCGAACGCCGCACAGGCCCGGGCGTGGGTCCCGCAGATCCAGCCCGGTGACGGCAGCGTGGTCTACGCGGTCCTGCCGATGTTCCACGCCTACGGCCTGACGCTCTGCCTGACCTTCGCGATGAGCATGGCCTCGCGGCTCGTGCTGTTCCCGACGTTCGACCCGGCACTCGTGCTCGCTGCGATGAAGAAGCACCCGCCGACGTTCCTGCCGGCGGTGCCCCCGATCTACGCGCGGCTGCAGCACGCGGCGGACTCCGCGAAGGTCTCGCTCGAGGGGATCGAGATCGGCATCTCCGGGGCGATGGCGCTCTCGAAGGAGGTCGTCGAGCCGTGGGAGGCCCGCACCGGCGGCTACCTCGTCGAGGGCTACGGCCTGTCCGAGTGCTCCCCCGTCCTGCTCGCGAACCCGGTGTCCCCGGCCCGGCGCCTCGGGTCGATCGGCCTGCCGCTGTCCTCGACCGAGGCGCGGGTGGCCGACCCGGACGACCCGACGAAGGTCCTCGGGACCGACGAGCCGGGCGAGCTCCAGGTCCGCGGGCCCCAGGTCTTCCGTGGGTACTGGGGCAAGGCCGAGGCCACCGACGAGGTCTTCACGCCGGACGGCTGGTTCCGGACCGGTGACATCGTGGCGATCGACGCCGACGGGTACGTCCGGATCGTCGACCGCCTCAAGGAGCTCATCATCACCGGCGGGTTCAACGTCTCCCCGACCGAGGTCGAGGACGCCCTGCTCAAGCACCCGAGCGTGCGCGAGGTCGCGGTCGTCGGGATCACCCAGGGCGGCAACGAGCAGGTCGTCGCGGCCGTCGTGCCGAAGGACCCCGCGACGTTCGACGCCGATGCCCTGCGGGCGTGGTCGCGCGAGCACCTCGCCGCGTACAAGGTGCCCCGCCGGGTGGTCGTGGTCGAGGACCTGCCGCGCTCGATGATCGGCAAGGTGCTGCGGCGGAAGGTGCGCGACCAGATCCTCGGCGAGTAGCGGCGAACCCCTGGCAGCGCGTCCCTGGCGGCGCACCCGCACCGCTAGGCGCGCGTCCGCTCCGGCACGGCCAGGACCGCCAGCCCGACGACCACCAGCCCGATGCCGACCCAGCCGCCGGCACCGAGGTGCTCCCCGACCACGAGCACGGCGAGCACCGCGGCCACGACTGGCTCGAACAACGACAGCAGCGTCGCGACCGAGGCGCTCACGGACCGCAGCCCGACGGCGTACAGCGAGTGCCCGAGCACCGTCGGCACGAGCGCGAGGTACAGGAACACCGGCCAGTTCGCCGCGACCCCGAGCGACGCCTGCCCGCCCACGACGGCGAGCACCACGAGCGGGACCGCCGCGAGCCCGAACACCGCACCGACGAGTCCACGCTCACCCGGCAGGGACGCGCGAGCCGGCAAGGAAGCGCGACCCGGCAGCGACGCGCGAGCCGGCAGGGACGCGCGAGCCAGCAGCGAAGCACGATCCGCGACGGACACACCGCCGGGCAGCGCGACGGGAACGGACACCGCACGCATGCCCCGCGCGACCGCCCACGAGTACAGCGCGTACGTCAGACCGGCGAGCAGCGCACTCCCGAGCCCGAGCACGAGCGACCCGTCCCGGTCGGAACCACCCGACGCGCCCGCATGCTCGGAGGACCGCGCGAGCGTCACGACGACCATCCCGACCACGCTCACCAGGGTGGCGACGACCCACCTGCGCGTGACGCGCCTCCCGTCCGCCACCCACTCGACGAGCCCCGCGAACACGGGCGACGACCCGATGGCCACCGTCGTGCCCAGCGCGACGCCCGCGTCGGCGAGGGCCGCGTAGAACGCGACCGCGTAGACGACGAGCGACGCCGCGCCGAGCAGCGCCCAGCGACGGCTCGCCGGGTCGGCGACCGCGCGGAGCGTGCCGCGACCGGCGCCGAGGGCGAGGACGATCCCACCGAGGCCGAACGTCACGGCCCCGAACACGAACGCGGGGACCCCGGGCGCGAAGTGCGTCGCGGTGCCGGTGGTCCCCCACACGCCCGCGGCGACGAGGACCGCCGCGAGTCCGCCCACGGGCCTGGAGGCGCGGCTCGCGTCCGCCCCGCCCGTCACGACACGTGGACGCTCGGTCGGCGGTTCACGTCGGGCTCCGCCTCGCGCAGCACCTCGCGCGTCACGGGCGCGACGTCACCGACGCCGGTGAACACGAAGCGGATGGCGTTGCGGATCGGGCTGCCCTCGTTCCACTCGAAGTAGATGCTCGGGACGACGCCGGCGATGTCCCGGATCGCGAGGAGCGTCGACGCGATCGTGTTCGGCACGTTGCCCGACCGGACCTTGAGCACGCGGTGCCCGTGGATGACGTGGCCCTCGACGACGAGGTCCTCCTCGAAGTCGGAGGAGTCGGCGGGCAGGACCTCGAGGAACATCGTCGGCACGCGGGCGGGGATGCCGGAGTCGCGGCGTTCCTCGCGCCCCTTCGACCGGTACGCCTCGGCCGTGCCGGCGCCCGGTTCGTTCGCGATGATGCAGACCGAGCTGAACTGGTCGGCGTCGGCCTCGATGAACTGCCGGGCGGTGGCGTCGAGCTCGATCGACGACGCGCGGAGCTCGAACGACCGACGGACCCGGGAGACCAGCGAGACCACCACGATCGCGATGATGAAGATCGCGGCGATCCGGACGCCGTCCGGCCGCTCGATGACGTTCGCGACGGTCGTGTACACGAACACCACGGCGATGATGCCGAACCCGATCGTGCGCTTCTTCTGCTGCTTGCGCCGGGCCGACAGCGTCACCGCGACCGCGGCGCTCGTGATGAGGACGAGCACGCCCGTGGCGTAGGCGCCGCCCTGCGCGTCGACGTTCGCCTGGAAGATGATCGTGATCACGAAGGCGATGAGCGTGAAGATGATGACGAGCGGCCGGGTCGCCCGCGCCCACTGCGGTGCCATGCCGTAGCGGGGCAGGAACCGGGGCACGAGGTTGAGCAGACCCGCCATCGCACTCGCACCGGCGAACCAGAGGATCGCGACCGTCGAGAAGTCGTACACGGAGCCGAACACGCCACCGAGGTACTCGTGCGCCAGGTACGCCAGCGCCCGCCCGTTCGCACCGCCGCCCGGTTGGAACTCGTGCTGCGGGATGAGGAACGTCGTGACGATCGACGAGGTGATGAGGAACGAGCTCATGATGACCGCGGCGACGGTGAGCAGGCGCTTCGTCCCGCGGATCCGCCCCTCGGGTCGGGCGCTCGTGTCGTCGGACGCGTCGCCGCGCACCTGCGGCATCACCGCGACGCCGGTCTCGAAGCCGGACAGGCCCAGCGCGAGCTTCGGGAAGACGATGAGGGCGATGCCGATCATCACGAGGGGGTTGCTGTGCTGCGCCGTGAGGCCGCTCCACCAGTCGCTCGCGACCATCGGGTTCTCGAACACGTGCCACAGGGACACCCCGACGACGACCGCGTTGAGCAGCAGGTACACCGCGACGAGGGCGACCGCGATGCCGATCGCCTCCTTGAAGCCGCGGAGGAACACCACCCCGAGCAGGAGCAGCAGCGCGAGCGTGAGCGGCACCGGGATCTCGGTGAACCAGTGCGGCGTGAAGGGGTTCTCGGCGATGTGCGCCGTCGCGTCCGCCGCGGACAGCGTCATCGTGATCATGAAGTCCGTCACGGCGAACCCGAGCAGCACGAGCACGAAGAGCTTGCCGGCCCACCAGGGCAGGAGCTTCTCGAGCATCATGATCGAGCCGGCGCCCCGGAAGCTGTCCTGCGCGACCCGGCGGTACACCGGCAGCGCGCCGAACAGCGTGACGAGCACGAGCACGATCGTCGCGATCGGCGACAGGAGCCCGGCGGCGAGCGCGGCGATCGCGGGCTGGTACCCGAGCGTCGAGAAGTAGTCGACGCCCGTGAGGCACATGACGCGCCACCACGAGTGGGTCTTCTCCACCTCGACCTGGTGCGGGCCCTGGTGCGAGGCGCCCTGATCGGCCCCGTGCAGCATCCAGCGACGCACACGGGTGCTTCGGTCGAGGGGAGGCTCGGTCGCGTCGCGTTCCGCGGCCCGCTCGGCGTCTGTCGCGGTCACGGACACGATCGTAGGCCGTCCTAGCGCCGTGGTCTCGCGATCACCGCTGCGACACCGGCCACCACGAGCAGGACCCCGGCGGTCAGGCAGGCCCCGAGCAGGAGCGTCATCGGGTCGACGGTGAACCACGGCAGGGCGCTCACGGCCATCGCGGCGGCGAACACGAGGAGGACGACCCCCCAGAAGACCGTGCCGAAACGGGGTGCTCGGCGCGGGCGGCGAGTGGGTGCCGGGGCCCCGTCGAACGGGGTGGTCGAGGTGGTCGGGGTGGTCGGGTCGACCGGTGTGGTCCGGTCGTCGGGGGTGGTCCGGTCGTCGGGGGTGGTCTCGTCGTTCGTCATCGTCTCGTTCCTCACTGGTCGACGGTCACGGCGCGCGGCACGTCGACGCCGCCGCCGATGACCCACACGTGCACGGTCGTGGTCTCGGCGGCGTCCGCCGATCGCGCTGCCCGGTTCTCGACGGTCGTCGTGCCGAGCGCGCCACCGAGGCTGTCGTCCGCGTCGTCGTCCGGACGGAGCTCGACGCCGTACCCGACGCCGCTCACCCGGACCCGGACGGGAGCGTCGGTCGGCAGCTGGACCTCGGCTCCCCCGGCTCCCAGCCAGAGGTTCACCGTCCCGCCGCCGTCGGTCTCGTCGAGCCCGCGGAGGTCCAGCGTCGGCCCACCGACCACCATCGCGTAGTTCCGCTCGGTGCCCGGCCGCACGTCGTCCACCCGCCAGGTGGTCCCGCCGACGACCGTGACCTGCGTGCCGGTCGGCAGCACCCCCGTCACGACGAGCGCGACGACCCCGATGGTCGAGAACAGCCCGAGGCCACCGCTCTCCCGCCCGCGCACGCCGGCCACGACGGTCGCCACGGCGAGCACGGCGACCGCGGCGGCGATCCCGAGCACCGGCACGGGCAGGTCGGTCTGCTGCGCCCACACCGCGACGCCGGCTCCGACGACGAGGGCGAGGCCCAGGCTCACGGCGACGTACCCGGCACCGGGGAGCCGGTCGGCTCGCTCCGCGCGCCGTTCCGCCTGACGCTGCCGTTCCGCGCGCATCCGCTCGGTGTGCTGACGGTGTCGGTCCGCCGCGGAGGTCGTGTCCCACTGCCAGGAGGCGCTGCTCGCCCCCGCCGCGGACCCACCGGGAGCGACGTGGTCGGGTCCACCCGCCGTGGTCGCGCCCGTCGCCGCCCACGGCGTCGGCGCGGGGTCGTCGGCACTCGTCCAGAAGTCGCGGCGCGTGCCCGGCTCCGCCGGCTCGCCGTGCGCCGCCTGCTCACCGGCCGCCGCCTGCTCGCCGGCTGCCGGCTGCGAGCCCCGGCGCGCCAGGACCACCACGAGCCACACCGCGCACCCCACGAGGGCGATCGTCCACGCGGTCCCGAGCGTGGCCGAGAGCCAGCCGGGCATCCCCCACGCCACCGGGACGCCCTGCCACCAGATGCCCTGGACGGCGGGGACGAAGGTCAGGACCACGAGGACGCCGATGGCGATGAGCGCCGGGTCGAGCACCCCGCGGACCATCCGCTCGACGTGGATGCGCCCGGACGAGTCCGGCAGCAGCGCCCACCCCGCCGCGTAGGCGAGGAACACCGGGCCGCCGAGGAGCGCCACGACGATCGCGACGCCCCGCACCACGAGCGGGTCGAGCCCGGTGCGCTCGGCGACGGCGCCGCACACGCCGGCGAGCCAGCGGTCGTCGGACCGGGTGACGTGGATGCCCCGGATCCAGTCGAAGAACCGTGTCGCCGACGCGGGGCCGCCGGTGTCCTGTTGTGTCATGGCCACCAGCATCGTGGCCGCCGACGGTCGGCACCATCGGGGTTCACCCTGATCGTCCCCTGATCCCCGCCCCGGAGCCCGCGATCGACGGACCCGGGGTGCCAGGATTGGCCCATGCGGACCGCCACGATGTCCCGCCCGGCCCTCCGGGTCGTCGGTGGCGTGTGCGGCGGGTTCGCTGCCCACACCGGGCTGCCCGTCGGCGCGGTGCGGCTCGCGACCGCGGTGCTGGCGGTGTGCGGCGGGGCCGGTGTCCTGCTCTACGCCTGGCTCTGGGCGACGACGCCGAGCCAGGGTCCGGCGACGCCGACGTCCCTGCGGGCGGTGCTGACCCGTCCCGCAGCGGAGGCCGAGGCCGCGCCGGACGAGCACGCGCGCCGGGCGCCGGTCGTGGAGATCCTGCTCGGCATCGCCCTGCTGACGGCGGGCGGCGCGATGGTCGCCTCACGCCTGGGCGCCGACGTCCCGCTCGCGTTCATCGTGCCGGCGATCGTCGTCGCCACCGGAGCGGCACTCGCGTGGCGGCAACTCGACGCCCTCCGGAACGTCCGCGCCGCGGGGTCCTCCGCCCTCGTCGTCCGGGCCCTCGGCGCGCTCGTGCTCGTCGTGCTCGGCATCCTGCTGTTCTTCACCTCCAGCACGCACCCGAACGTCTGGACCGTCCTCACCGCCGCGACCGCGGTGCTGCTCGGCGTCGCCGTCGTGGTCGCGCCCTGGGTGGTCCGGCTCGTCCGCGACCTCGCCGAGGAGCGCGCCGCCCGTGTGCGGGACGTCGAGCGGGCCGAGATCGCGGCGCACCTGCACGACTCCGTCCTGCAGACCCTGGCGCTCATCCAGCAGCGGGCCGAGCCGGGCTCCGACGCCGCACGGCTCGCGCGGGCCCAGGAGCGCGAACTCCGGTCGTGGCTGTTCGCCGAGCAGGCCGAGCCGACCGCCGACCTCGGGGCCCAGCTCCGGGCGACCGCGGTCGAGATCGAGACCGAGTACCCGGCGCAGGTCGAGGTGATCGCGATCGGTCCGGCGCGGGCCGACCTGCCCGAGGGCATCGTCGCGGCCGCCCGCGAGGCGATGCTCAACGCCGCTCGGCACGCCGGTGGGACCGTCCGGGTGTACGCCGAGACCGCCCACGACCGCGTGGAGGTCACCATCGGCGACCGCGGGCCGGGCTTCGACCCCGCGGCCGTCCCGGAGGGCCGCTACGGCGTCCGCGAATCGATCGTCGGCCGGATGCAGCGCATCGGTGGCACCGCGACGATCGCGCCGGGGCCGGGACGCACCGGCACCGAGGTCCGTCTGGTCCTCCCCCTGACCGCCCCCGACCGGCCGACCGAGGAGCACCCGTGACCGACGACCCCACCGCGCAGCCGCAGGCCGCACCGCTCACCGTCGCCATCGTGGACGACCACTCCATCTTCCGGGCCGGCGTGCGCGCCGGGCTGCCGCCGCGCCTCCTGGTCGTCGGTGAGGCCGCGACCGTCGACGAGGCCGTCGACCTCGTCGCCGCGACCCGACCGCGCGTCGTCCTGCTCGACGTCCACCTGCCCGGCGGTGCGGGCGGTGGTGGCGCCGAGGTGATCGCACGCTCCGCCCCGGGCCACCCGGACACCCGGTTCCTCGCGCTGAGCGTCTCGGACGCGGCGGACGACGTGGTGCGGGTGATCCGGGCGGGAGCGCGCGGGTACATCACCAAGAGCTCGTCGGAGGCCGACGTCGCCGAGGCGATCGACCGCGTGGCCGAGGGGGACGCGGTGTTCTCGCCGCGGCTGGCCGGTTTCGTGCTGGACGCGTTCGGCGCCGTGAGCGGCGAGACCGCGCAGGTCGACACGGAACTCGACCGCCTGTCGGCGCGCGAGCAGGAGGTGATGCGGCTCATCGCCCGCGGGTACGCCTACAAGGAGGTCGCCACGGACCTGTTCATCTCGGTGAAGACCGTGGAGACGCACGTGTCGAAGGTCCTGCGGAAGCTGCAGCTGTCGAACCGGCACGAGCTCACGGCGTGGGCGCTCCAGCGGAAGCTCCTCTGAGCACCCGGTCGACGCCTCACTTCGAGCTGATCCGGGTGTACTTGTTCACCGACCACGGCACGAACACCACCAGCATCACCGCGATCCCGATCAGCACCGTCACGATCGGGTGCTGCATCGTCCAGATGTCCGGCACCGGCGCCGAGCCGACGTTGCCGAACAGCTCGCGGGCGGCCTGCACGAGCGACGACACCGGGTTCCACTCCGCGAAGACCCGCAGCACGAGCGGCAGCGTGTCGCTCGGGACGAAGGCGTTGGAGATGAACGTCAACGGGAACAGGATCATGAACGAAGCGTTGTTGATGACCTCGGGCGTCTTGACGCTCATGCCGAGCAGCGCCATCACCCAGCTGAACGCGTAGCTGAAGAGCAGCAGCAGTGCGATGCCGGCGAGGAACTCCAGCGGCGACGAGTTCACCCGCCACCCGACCGCGAGCCCGGTGAGCATCATGATCGCCATCGAGATGCCGTTCAGCACCAGGTCGGAGTTCGTCCGGCCGACGAGCACCGCGGACGCCGACATCGGGAGCGTGCGGAACCGGTCGATCAGCCCTTCCTTGAGGTCCTGCGCCATCGCCGATCCGGAGAACGTCGCGCCGAACACGACCGTCTGGGCGAAGATCCCCGCCATCAGGAACTGCGTGTAGTCGGTCCCCTGCACCTGGATCGCGCCGCCGTAGACCTGGCTGAAGAGCAGGACGAACATGATCGGCTGCAGCACCGCGAACACGAGCATGTCCGGCGACCGCTTGATCTTGATGAGGTTCCGCTTCGTGACCGTCCAGCCGTCCTCGAGCCAGACCGCCGCGGGCGACGTGACGACGACGGGCAGCTGCCGGCCGAGTGCCGTGGCGGGTGTGGTGGCGGTCATCGTGCCGCCTCCTTCTGCTTCGTGTCAGCCGGGTCGACCGCATCGTCGTCCGTCGCCGCGTGGCCGGTGAGCCGGAGGAACACGTCGTCGAGGGTGGGGCGTCGCATGCCGGCGTCGTGCAGCTCGATGCCGGCGTCACCGAGGTCGGCGAGCACCCGCTGGAGTGCCGAGGGTCCGGCCTCGACCGCGATGGCGTGGGTCCGGCCGTCGCCGGAGGCCTCGACCTCGCCGACGCCGTAGCGACGGAGGACGGTCGTGGCGGCGTCCGCATCGGCCTGGTCGACCAGCGTGACGACGACCCGGTGGCCGCCGACCTGGGCCTTGAGGTGGTCGGAGGTGCCCTCGGCGATGACGGTCCCACCGTCGATCACCGCGATGTCGTCCGCCAACTGGTCGGCTTCTTCGAGGTACTGCGTGGTGAGGAGCACCGTCGTGCCCTCGGCCACGAGCCCCTCGATGATGCCCCAGAGCGCGAGCCGGCTGCGCGGGTCGAGCCCGGTGGTCGGTTCGTCGAGGAACAGCACGCGGGGGTTCATCACGAGCGCGCCGGCGAGGTCGATCCGCCGCCGCATGCCGCCGGAGAAGCCCTTCACGGGGCGGTCCCCTGCTTCGGCCAGGTCGAAGACGTCGATGAGCTCGCGCGCCCGTTCCCGCGCCGTCCGACGACCGAGGTGGTAGAGCCGCCCGATCATCTCGAGGTTCTCGAACCCGGTCAGGTTCTCGTCGACCGCGGCGTACTGGCCGGAGACCCCGATGGAACGCCGGGTGGCCTGCGGGTCGGCGATGACGTCGATGCCGTCGATCGTCGCCGTGCCGCTGTCCGGCGTGATGAGCGTGGTCAGCACCTTCACCGTGGTGGTCTTGCCGGCACCGTTCGGCCCGAGCAGCGCCTTGACGGTGCCCTGCGGCACCACCAGGTCGAGCCCGGCCAGTGCGTGCACGGGACCGGACTTCGATCGGTACGTCTTGGTCAGCCCGGAGGCTTCGATGATGGCCATGTCGCTCCCTTGTCGAGCATGGAACATATCAGATGGTCGGTGCCGACCGTGACGCGCTACACGTCGAAGTCACCACCGAAGTCGCTGAAGCCACCGCCGAAGTCGGATCCGCTGTCGCCCCAGCCCGCACTCTCGAACCCGCCGCCGTCGGACGCGCCGCTGTCGGACGCGCCTCCGTCACCGGAGTCGGCACCAGTGTCCTCCGAACCACCGTCACCCGCAGCATCGGTACCGCCGTCGAACGATCCGGGGTCCGGCAGGAAGGCGCTCATGATGGCCGAACCGATCACGTAGCCGGCGACCGTCCCGAGGATCGAGGCGCCGATCATGCTGCCGAACGAGGGACCGGAGCGCTGCCCGGCACCGCCGAACATCCCGCCGCGCCCGTTCCCGACACCGCCGAGCGAGCGCTCCATGAACCCGGGCTGCCGGATCTCCGAGCGCGTCGCGGCCTGGGCCAGGGAGCGCGGGTCGTCGCCGCGCGGGGCCTCGCCGGCCGGCGCGGACCGCGTGAACTCGTCGTAGACCATCCGGCGCTGCTCGTCCGTGAGCTTCGCGAAGGCCTCGGCGTGGACCTCCTCGATGCGCTCCGGCGGGGCCGTGCGGAGCAGGTAGCGGTAGCGCTCGACCGCACGCTCGTCGTCGGTCGACGCCTGCTGACCACCGGTCGGGTCGCCGCCGCCCCACTGCGGCGTGCCGTACTGGCCGCCGGCCGCCGGCGCCCCCGTGGGCGCGGGCTGGTGGTAGGACTGCTGGCCGTAGCGGTACCCCTGCTGCTGCGGCTGCTGCGGCTGTCCCCACTGGTTCTGCTGCGCGGCGCCGTTCTGGTCGCGCTCCGGACGTCCGAGCAGGCGGTCGAGGAATCCCATGGTCGATGCTCCTTCGGGTGCGCCCCGCCGGCGGCGGAGCAGTGCGGCCCGCCGTGGAGCGGTGCCGTGGACTGCCACCCTAGGGAGCGCCGGCGACCACTGACTGAACGCCCGCACAGAGTCACCCGAGAGCCGGCGGTTCGTCACGCGCCCACCTGTGGGCCGGGAGGCGCGGGTCGGGCCCGCACCGCGCCTCCAGGCCCACAGGGGTGACGCTCAGACGGCGGCGAGCGCTGCCGTCCACACGGCGTGCAGTTCGTCAGCCGCACCCGGGTGTGCCACCAGGAACGGCCCACCCGCCGGCGGGAACCCGTCGACGGGGCCCTCCCGGGTCAGCACGACGCCGCCGGCCTCGTGCACGAGCAACACCGCAGCACCGTGGTCGATCGGGTCGAACGCCGACACGCACCCGCCGATCCCCCGTCCGGCCGCGACCTGGGCGATCGTGAGCGTGCCGGACCCCTGCACCCGCAGCGTGCACGAGCGGGCCGCGAGGGCGTCGAGGAACGCGCCGAACCCGGGCCACGGCCGGTGCCCGTCGAGCTCGGTGCCGACGACGGCTCCGGCGAGTGCCCGCGGGGCGTCGTCGAGGCGCAGCGTCCGGTCACGGAGGGTGGCGCCGCGACCGCTCCGGGCCTCGAGCACCTCACCGCGCCACGGATCGGCGACGACGCCGACGAGTGGACGACCGCCGCGGGTGAGACAGAGCGACATCGAGGTCCACGGCACCCCGTTCGCGAGGTTCGTCGTGCCGTCGACCGGGTCGAGGTACCAGCGGTGCCGGTCACCGGGTGCCTCGCCGTACTCTTCGCCGGTGAACCCGTGGGTCGGGAACACCGTCCGGACGCGGGAACGGACATGCCGCTCGACGAGCCGGTCGACGTCGGTGACGAGGTCGGCCGGGTGCGCCTTCGTGGTGACCTCGCCGACCGGGTGCTCACGGGTGAAGGCGATCACCTCGTGGGCGATCCGGTGCGCCAGTGCCTCGGCGCGGGAGGCCACCTCGGTCTCCGTGGGCTCGCGGTCGCGCTCGGGCCAGCCGTCCCGTTCCGCCGCTGCGAGTGCCGCTCGGACCGCGGCGACGTCGTTCGTGGTGATCGAGTCGACGCCCGACATCGCGGCCCAGACGGCCGGCTCGGGGTCGTCCACGGTCCACACCGACACGACGAGGCCGAGTTCGTGCGCGGCCCGGACGGTGCGCGGCGTGAGGAACGCGACGTCGAGGTTCAGCGTCGAGGGCGCGAGCGGCGCGAGGTCCTCCGCGGTCGGCGCCTCGAGCGACTCCCACGCGAGCCAGACGTCGGCGTCCGGAAGGGCCTCGCGGACCGCCGCCATCGCCTCAGGCGCGCCGCACCACGCGACGCCGGTGCTCCCCCGGTGCGCCGCGACGGTCCGCGCGGCGACGAGGGCGTCCTCCTGGTCGGTCAGGTCGACGAGCAGCGAGGTCCGGCAGCCGTCGAGCCGTTCGAGTGCGGCGTCGAGCCGTGGGATCCGGTCGAGGCCGTTCCCGAGCCGGGCGACGTCGCACCAGTCCACCTCGGACACGGGTCGGGCGTCGCCCCACATCCGGCCGAGGGTCTCGTCGTGGAGCAGCACGGCGACGCCGTCGGCGGTGCGGCGGACGTCGACCTCGATGGTGTCCGCGCCGAGGGCCTCGGCGACGGCGATGGCCGGCAGGGTGTTCTCGCGCCGGACGCGCGGCGCACCCCGGTGGGCGACGAGGCGGGGCCGGCGTACGACGCGCCCGGCGTCCGGGGCAGCGTCGGTGGCGACCATCCGGCCCGTCGGTGCCTGCGCGGTCGACGTCATCCGCCGATCGTGCCGGACGCCGGCGAACCGGAGGTGACGAGCGCGTGAACGCGGCGTGCGGGTGGGCGGCCGTCGCCGACTGCGAGAATGGGGTGTGACCGAACGCACCTGGGGCTGGCTCGCAGCCGTGATCGACGTCGTGCTCATCGTCCTGTTCGCCCTGATCGGGCGCTCCTCGCACGGTGAGGCGAACTCCGCACTCGCGCTGTGGACCACCGCCTACCCGTTCCTCGCCGGGTGGGCGATCGCCTACGTGACGAGCGGAGCGTGGGCTCGCCCGCTGCGCTTCTGGCCCACGGGTGTCGTCGTGTGGGTCCTCACGGTGTTCGTCGGGTTGGCGATCCGGGTGGCGACGGGCCAGGGCGACGTGGACGGCAACCCGCTGCCGATCTCGTTCGTGATCGTCGCGACGATCGTGCTCGGGGTGTTCCTGCTCGGGTGGCGCGGGCTCGCTCGACTCGTCATCGGTGCCGTCGACCGACGCCGGCAGCGCGGGGCGGTGTCGGCCGAGCGCTGACCGTCAGGTGCGCCCGCCCCGACCGCACACCGGTCAGAACAGCCCGGCGCGCGGTGCCTCCGGCCCGTCGAACCCGCGGAACATGTCCGACACCAGAGCCTCGATCTGCGGCTCGACGAGTCGTTCGACCGCCTCGGCGATCCGCGGTCGGTGGTCGATGAGCGCCAGGCAGACCGCCGTGCCGGTGGAACGGGCGCACTCGTCGGAGAGGGCGATCTCGTGACGGAGCGCCGACTTCGCCTCGTCCGACAAGGGTTCGCGCGGCGCCTGCTCGTGCGCGCCCGTGCCGGTCAGCTCGCCGAGCGTGAAGAGGAACGGCTCCCCCGGTGACGGCTCCGGGTCGACGTCGAGGCCCTGGAACTCCGGCTGCAGGCCCTCGGTCGGCTGGTACCCGGCGTGACGCTTGCGTGCCGCGGCCCGCTCGAGTTCGCGCTGCAGCAGGGGCAGGTTCTTGGCGGTGTAGTCGTCGACGGCGTCCTCGATGATCGTCGAGATGCGGCCGATCAACGCGTGCTGGACGGCGTGCGGCACGTCCGGTCCGAAGCCCGCGGCGGTGGCGATCGGCGAACCGGTGCACTTGCGGCAGATGCGTGTCCGGGGCCGCGCGGTGCCGATCTGCCAGCGGGGCAGCCAGCGCAGCCAGACCTCGACAGCGCTGCGCACGCGTCCGTCGATGCCGTCCATGCTCCAAGGGTATGCGCCGCGCCCGGGATCGCCGCGGATTTCCGGGCCGGGGCCGATCGCGCACCTCGCACTGTGCGAGGTGCGAGCCGCACTGTGCGAGGTTCCGCGCATCGTGAGGGGCCACGGGCATGCCACCGTGCGGGGAACCTCGCACACTGCGGAACGGCGGCGCGGCGCCGGGCGACGCCAGGTCGTCAGTCCTTCGGCTCGGTCACGAAGTCGATGAGCTCCTCGACACGACCGAGCAACTGCGGCTCGAGGTCGGCGAAGGTGCGCACCTGGCCGAGGATCCGCTGCCAGGCCCGGGCGATGTCGGCCTGCTCGGCGGAGGGCCATCCGAGCGCCTGGCAGATGCCCTTCTTCCACTCGATCGAGCGCGGGATCGTCGGCCACGCCTGGAGTCCGACACGGGCGGGCTTCACCGACTGCCAGACGTCGACGAACGGGTGCCCGACGACGAGCACGTGCGCGCCCCACTTCCCCCGCATCACGGCGTCGGCGAAGCGGGACTCCTTCGAGCCCGGCACGAGGTGGTCCACGAGCACGCCGACACGACGGTCGCGCGAGGGCCGGAAGTCGTCGAGCACGTCGGCCAGGTTGTCGACGCCGGAGAGCTCCTCGACGACGACGCCCTCGACCCGGAGGTCGGCTCCCCAGACCTTCTCGACGAGTTCGGCGTCGTGCTTGCCCTCCACCATGATCCGGGAGGGCAGTGCCACCCGGGCGCGCTGCGACTCCACGGCGAACGATCCGGACGCGGTGCGGAGGCGACCGCCGTCGGACGCGTGCCGGACCGCCGGGGCCGAGCCGCGCCTCCCGACCGGCGGTGCAGCGGCGGCAGACCGCCCCACCGGCGCCTGCGGGCGGCCCAGCGTGACGAGCTCGCCCTCGAGCAGGAACTGCCCGCTGAAGGGGAAGGACCGGGTGCGCCCCTTCCAGTCCTCGAGCTCCACGTTGCCGGCCTCGAGCCGCACCACGGCGCCGGCCCAGCCGGTCGTCGGGTCCTCGAGGACCATGTCCCGCTCGAGCGGCACCTGCCGCACCTTCTGCACCCCGCGCGAGCGCCAGTCGCCCGAGAGCACGTCACTGCCGTACCGGTCGTCGTCCACCCGCACGAGGGTACTGTCGTCCCGGGCCCGGACGACGTCGACCGGCCGCACACCCCACCATCTCGACGGAAGGCACACCCTTGCGCGCTGCGATCATCCACGCCCCGAACGACATCCGTGTCGAGGACCGCGACCAGCCCGACCTCATCACGCCGAAGGACGTCGTGGTCAAGGTCGTCGCGGCGTGCGTGTGCGGGTCGGACCTCTGGCCGTACCGGGGCGTCACGCCGACGAAGCAGCCGCGTCCGATCGGCCACGAGCTCGTCGGCGAGGTCGTCGCGGTGGGCGACGCCGTCACGGACCTGCACGTCGGCGACTTCGTCATCTCCCCCTTCACCATGAACGACGGCACGTGCCAGGCCTGCCGCCACGGCATGACGACCGGCTGCGACCACCTGTCCGGCTTCGGCGGGAAGGACGCGTACGGCGACCCGGTCGGCGGCGCCCAAGCCGAGTACGTCCGCATCCCGGACGCCTCCGCGACCCTCGTCGCGGTGCCGGGCCCGGTCGACCCGGCGCTCGTCCCCTCGCTCCTCACCCTGTCGGACGTCTTCTCCACCGGGCACCACGCCGCGGTGTCGGCAGCCGTGGGCCCCGGCAAGACGGTCGTCGTGGTGGGCGACGGCGCGGTCGGGCTGTCCGCCGTCCTCGCCTCGAAGCGGCTCGGTGCCGAGCGGATCATCGCGATGAGCCGGCACGCCGACCGACAGGCGCTCGCGCGCGAGTTCGGCGCGACGGACGTCGTCGAGGCGCGTGGCGAGGAGGGCGTCGCGGCGATCCGCGAGCTGCTCGACGGCGACCTGGCCGACTGCGCGGTCGAGGCCGTCGGCACCGAGGAGAGCATGGACCAGGCACTGCACTCGGTCCGCCCGGGTGGCAACCTCGGCTTCGTCGGGGTCCCGCACGGGGTGCCGACGATCGGCACGCGGTACCTCTTCGACACGAACATCACCGTCGCGGGCGGCATGGCCCCGGCACGCACGTACATCCCCGAGCTGCTGCCGGACGTGCTCTCGGGTGCGATCGAGCCGGGCCGCGTCTTCGACCTCGAGCTCCCGCTCGACGAGGCGGCGGAGGCGTACCGCGCGATGGACGAGCGTCGCGCGATCAAGGTGCTGCTGCGCCCGTAGGGCCGGTCCGCGACGTCGACGTTCCGTGCCGCGCGTTCCGCTCCGCACGTTTCGCGGAGCGGAACGCGTGTTTCGAATCGGTAAACAAACCTTTCAGTAAAGAAGGTTGTCCGTTACAGTCCTCGACATGACCACTCGAGGACGCACCCCCGGCCAGCCCGGCCTCCTGCGTGTCCTCAACGACCGGGCCGCGCTCGAGCTCCTGCTCGACGACGGGCCGCTCACCCGCAACGAGATCGCCCAGCGCACCGGGCTCAGCAAGCCGACCGCGGCCGAGATCATCCGGCGGCTCGAGGCGGCGGCCCTCATCCGCGAAGCCGGCACCGCATCGCAGGCCGGTCGCCGGGGCCCGAGCGCGGTGGTCTACGAAGCGATCACCGACCGCGACCTCGGCGTGGCGGTCGACGTCCAGCTCGTCGACGTCCGGAGCACCGTGGTGGACGCCGCCGGCCGCACCTTCCCGGTCGCGACCCACACGATGTCCCCGGCCGAGATGCGCGCGCCCGGTGCCGACATCGTCGCCGCCGCGATCTCCCGGGCCGCGGCGGCCGCGGGCGTCGACCCGGACCTCGTCACCGCGGTGGGCGTCGGGGTCCAGGCGAGCGTCGACCACGCGACCGACACCCTCATCTTCACCGACGGGCTGCCCGGCTGGCCCCGTGACCGGGTCGCCGCGACGCTCTCCGCCGCACTCGGGGTCCGCGTCGTCATCGAGAACGACGCCAACCTCGCGGCGATCGCCGAACGGAACATGGGCGCCGGACGGACCCCCGGGTCGTTCGCCCTGTTCTGGATGGCCGAGGGCCTCGGCATGGCGCTCGACCTCGGCGGCCACCTGCACACCGGCGCGTCCGGTGCCGCCGGCGAGATCGGCTACCTCGGCGTGCCCGCAGACGCACGCTCCATCGACCCGACGGCCACGATCGTCGCGGACCTCATCTCCGAGTCCGCGATCATCGCACTCGCCGCCGAACACGGGATCACGGCACCGGACGGCACCGCTGCCGACTGGCGCCAGGTGCTCCCGCAGCTGCCCGGGCTCCCCGAGCAGCACCCGTTCACCACCGCCCTCGGCGAGCGCGTCGGGCACAACGTGCTCCCCGCCCTCGCCGTCGCCGATCCCGAGACGGTCGTGCTGCACGGCCCGACCGGGATCGCGGGCGGACCCGCCCTGGCCGCCGCCGTGACCGCCTGGCTCCGGACCCGCACGCGCTGGTCCACCGCCGTCGTGGCCCCCGGCGTCCCCGACACCCCCGTCCTGCACGGTGCGCGGCATGTCCTCATCGACGTCGTCCGCACCGCGCTCGCGGACCGGCTCGAGCGCATCAGCGACGATGTGCCCGCACCGGACCCGGCCGAGCGCCCCTGACCAGCACCACCCCACCCGCACCACTCGAGGCACCATCACCCGGCCCTGTCCCAGGGCTCTTCGGCGCGCCCGGAAACGACGTCGCACGCCCGGATCCGTCCGGCGTGCGGCACCGCGACCGCACCGCGTCGGAGCGAGACCAGAGAGCGAGTACCGCAGTGTCCCTCCCCCAACCGAACGTCCCGCGCCGCCGGACGTTCCGCCGCATCGTCACCGCCACGGCCGTCGCCGCCGTGGGCGCCCTCGTCGTCGCGGGCTGCAGCTCCGGCAGCAGCGCCGACTCGATCGAGAAGAGCGCACCGAAGGAGCTCAAGGGCACCGTGTCCCTGTGGCACTTCTTCACCGGGCGCGAAGCCGGCGTCGTGAAGAGCGCCGTCGCCGGCTTCGAGAAGGAGAACCCCGGCGTCACGGTCGACATCCACGCCGGCCAGGACGACGAGAAGCTGCAGAAGGCGATCTCGTCCGGCCAGAACATCGACGTGGGCCTGTCGTACTCGACCGCCATCGTGGGCAGCTTCTGCTCATCGGGCGCCTTCCGCGACCTGTCGCCCTACATCAAGCGTGACAAGGTCGACCTGTCGGACATCCCGAAGGCCGTGCAGTCGTACACGCAGTACAAGGGCACGCGCTGCACCCTGCCGGCCCTCGCCGACGTCAGTGCGCTGATGTACAACAAGCCGCTGCTCGCGAAGGCGGGCATCACGACCCCGCCGAAGACGCTCGACGAGCTCAAGGCCGACGCGCTGAAATTGACGACCTACAACGCCGACGGGTCGATCAAGCAGCTCGGCTTCAACCCGCTCATCGACTTCTACGAGAACTCCCCCGAGCACTGGGCCCCGATGGTCGACGGATCGTGGCTCGACGCGAAGGGCAACAGCGTGATCGGCACGTCCGACGCCTGGAAGAAGCTCATCACCTGGCAGAAGGGCTTCGTCGACGAGATCGGCTACGACAAGCTCAAGGCCTTCACCTCGGGGCTCGGCCAGGAGTTCGCCGCCGACAACGCGTTCCAGACCGGTCAGGTCGCGATGCAGATCGACGGCGAGTACCGCACCGCCTTCATCAAGGACCAGAAGCCGGACCTCGACTACGGCACCGCGCCGACCCCGGTGATGGACGGCCTCGGCAACTACGGATCGACCTACATCGCGGGCAACGTGGCGGGCATCGCGAAGGGGTCGAAGCACCCCGAACTGGCCTGGGCGCTGCTGAAGTACCTCTCCACGAACACCGACGCGCAGGTCACGATGGGCAACGGGCTCAAGAACATCCCGACGCTCACCTCGGCCCTCGAGTCTCCGAAGCTCGAGGTCGACGAGAACTACAAGACCTTCGTCGACGTCGCGGGCGACAAGGACACGATGACCTCGCCGGGCACCGCGGACGGCGCCGCCTACATCGGCACCTTCACGAAGTTCTGGCAGGCGTACCAGCAGAACGGCGGCGACCTCGACGCGAAGCTCAAGAAGCTCGACTCGGACATCGACAACGCCAACCAGCTGGCTGGTCCGTGACCATGACCGACGTCACCACCCCTGAGACCGGCAGCCTGGAGGCGCGGCCCACCCGCGCCTCCCGGCCGCCGGCCAGCGCCGGGTCGCGTTCGACGGCCCCCGGGAGCCGGCCACGTCGGCGCCGCTCCGCAGAGTCCCGCCGTCGCCTGGTCGCGCTGACGATGCTCGCCCCGGCCCTGGCGGGCCTCGTGATCTTCTTCGCGTACCCGCTCGTCGCGTCGATCTTCTACTCGTTCACGCGCTACAACCAGCTGCAGGAACCCGAGTTCGTCGGATTGCTGAACTACCGGTTCCTCTTCACCCAGGACCCGCAGATCGGCCCCGCGGTCGTGAACACGCTGTGGTTCGTGGTCATCCTCGTGCCGGTCCGGATCGTCTGCGGGCTGCTCGTGGCGGGACTGCTCAGCCGCGCGAAGACGGCGACCGGGTTCTGGCGGACGCTGTTCTACCTGCCCGCCCTGGTGCCGCCCGTCGCGAGCGTCGTCGCGTTCGTCTTCCTGTTCAACCCCGGCACCGGCCCCGTGAACCAGATCCTGCGGGTGTTCGGCATCGACGGCCCGCTGTGGTTCAACGACCCCGCGTGGTCGAAGCCCTCGCTCGTGATCATGGGCGTCTGGGTGATGGGCGACATCATGATCATCTTCCTGGCGTCGCTCCTCGACGTGCCGCGCGACCTGTACGAGGCCGCGTCGCTCGACGGGGCGAACGGCGTCCAGCAGGTGCGGCACATCACGCTGCCGACGATCGCGCCGGTCATCGGGTTCGCCGCCGTCACGGGGGTGATCGCGGCCCTGCAGTACTTCACCGAGGCCGCCGTCGCGTCGGGCGTCGCCAGCGGCAAGGCCACGATCGGCGGAGGCACCGCGGCGCAGCTCGGCTACCCGGGCACCTCGCTGCTCACCTACACCGAGCTGCTCTACCAGCACGGGTTCGCGAACTTCCAGTTCGGCTACGCGTCCGCGATGGCCGTGGTGCTGTTCGTGGTCACCGCCGTGGTGCTCGTCCTCACGATGCGCCGCATCTCCGTCTTCAGACCCGAGGAGTCCTGATGACCGCCGTGTCCCAGTCCCCGCTCGCCCGGGCTCCCCGCGGTGCGGCGTCCGCCTCCGCCCGCGGTCCGCGCCGCAGCCTGCTGGTCTGGATCGCCGAGCACGCCGCACTCGTCGCGCTCGGCGTCCTGACCATCGCGCCGATCGTGTTCGTCATCCTGACGTCGCTGATGTCGAGCAACCAGGCACTCACCGCGTCGATCGTGCCGCGCCCGTTCGACTTCTCGAACTACGGCCGGGTGTTCACCGAACTGCCGCTCGTGCAGTGGTTCGGCAACTCGTCGATGTACGCCGTGCTCGCCACCGCGTTCATGCTCGTCAGCTCGGTCCCGGCGGCGTACGCGCTCGCCCAGATCAAGTTCCGTGGCGCGAACCTGATCTTCACCGTGATCATCGTCGCGATGCTCCTGCCCCCGCAGGTCACCGCGGTGCCGGTCTACGTGATGTGGTCCGAGCTGCACCTCACCGGCACGCTCTGGCCGCTCATCCTGCCGAACCTGCTCGGCGACGCGTTCAGCATCTTCCTGCTCCGCCAGTTCTTCATGACGATCCCGAAGGAGTACGGGGACGCCGCTCGCATGGACGGATGCAGCGAGTGGGGCGTGCTCTGGCGCGTGGTCGTCCCGATGGCCCGCCCCGGCATCGCGTCGGCGGCGATCTTCATGTTCTTCCACTCGTGGAACGACTACTACGGCCCGCTCCTGTACGCCTCCGAGAACCAGGCCGCCTGGCCGGTGGCGTACGGGCTGGCCACGTTCCGCGGCCAACACGGCACCGACTGGTCGATGACGATGGCGATGACCGTCGTCGTCATGGTGCCGGTCGTCATCATCTTCTTCTTCGCACAGAAGGCATTCGTCGAGGGCATCGCGCTCACCGGCGTGAAGGGATAGCACCACAGTGAAACTCGCAGTCATCGGTGGCGGATCCACCTACACCCCCGAACTCGTGGACGGCTTCGCCCGGCTCCGCGACCAGCTGCCCATCGACGAGCTGTGGCTCGTCGACCCCGACCCCGTCCGGCGCGAACTCGTCGGCGGTGTCGCGAAGCGGATGTTCGCCCACGCCGGCCATCCGGGCACGATCCACGTCACGGACGACGTCGTCGCCGGGGTCTCGGACGCCGACGCCGTCATGTTCCAGCTCCGGATCGGCGGGCAGGCCGCCCGGCACCAGGACGAGACCTGGCCGCACGACGCCTGCTGCATCGGGCAAGAGACCACCGGGCCCGGCGGGTTCGCGAAGGCGCTCCGCACCGTGCCGGTCGTGCTCGAGTACGCGTCGCTCGTCAAGCGGTACGCCAAGCCGGACGCGTGGATCGTCGACTTCACGAACCCGGTGGGCATCGTCACCCGTGCACTGCTCGAAGCGGGGCACCGGGCCGTCGGGCTCTGCAACGTGGCGATCGGGTTCCAGCGGCGCTTCGCGAAGGAGTTCGACGTCGCTCCGTCGGCCGTCCGGCTCGACCACGTCGGTCTGAACCACCTGACGTGGGAGCGCGGCGTCCACGTGACGGACGGCTCCGGTGAGCGCGACGTCCTGTCCGACCTGCTCCGTGCCGACACCGGTGCCCTCGACCGGATGGCGGAGAGCGTGCACATGCCGGCCGACCTCATCCGGCTGCAGCACGCCGTGCCCTCGTACTACCTGCGCTACTTCTACAGCCACGACGTCGTGCTCGAGGAACAGCTGCACGCGCCCACCCGTGCCGAGGCCGTCATGGAGACCGAGCGGGCCCTGCTCGCGAAGTACGCGGACGAGTCCGTCGTGACGAAGCCCGCCGAGCTCGAGCAGCGGGGCGGCGCCTACTACTCCGAGGCGGCGATCGACGTGCTCTCCTCGATCCTCGGCGACCGCGGTGACGTGCAGGTCCTCAACGTGCGCAACGACGGCACGTTCCCGTTCCTCCCCGACGACCACGTGATCGAGGTCCCGGCCCGGGTCACCCGCGCGGCGATCACACCGTTGCCCGTCGCGCCACTCGATGCCGACATGGTCGGACTCGTGTCGCACGTCGCCGGGTACGAACGCCTCGCCCTCGACGCCGCCGTGCACGGAGGCCGCGACCGCGTGCTCCGCGCGATGTGGGCGCACCCGCTCGTCGGGCAGGTCGACAAGGCCGAACGGCTCACCGACCTGCTCCTGGCCGCGAACGCGGAGCACCTGCCGTGGACGCGATCGGAGCAGCTGACGTGGGCGGGCTGAACGGAGCCGGAGCGTCCGGAGGCGGCGTCGGCACCGCCCGAGCGACCCGTCCGCCCGCACCCGTCCCGCCGGCGCCGAGCGACGTCGTCCTGGCCGTCGACGGTGGCGGCAGCAAGACGGACGTCGTCGCGATCGCACTCGACGGATCGATCGTCGGGCACGCACGGGGCCCCGGCTCGAACCCGCAGACCCGCGGGTGGGACGTCGCCGGGCCGATCCTCGACGACGTCCGGGCGCGGGTCGTCGGCGACCTCGGCGACCGTCGGATCCGGACGACGCACGTGTACCTGGCCGGGCTCGACCTGCACGACGAACTCGTCGCGGCAACCGAGGCGCTCGCGCACTGGGAGGCCGACGGCGGCGCGCCGCACGTCCTCGACAACGACCTGTTCGCGCTGCTGCGGGCGGGGACGCTGTCGCCGGACGCCGCCGCGGTCGTCTGCGGCACGGGCATCAACGCGCTCGCGGTCCGGGCCGACGGCACCACCGCACGGTTCCCCGCCATCGGGGACGTCTCCGGCGACTGGGGCGGCGGCGCGTACCTCGGCAACCGTGCGCTGTGGCACGCAGCCCGCGCCGACGACGGTCGCGGACCGGCGACGGCCCTGGTCACGGCCGTCCCGGCGGCACTGGGCCTCCGCAGCGTCCGCGAGGTGACCGAGGCGATCCACTTCGGCCGCCTCGACCAGCGGGTGTTCAACCGGCTGTGCCCGGTGCTGTTCGAGGTCGCCGGCGCGGGTGACGCCGTGGCCGCCGGCGTCGTCGCGCGGCAGGCCGAGGAGATCGTCCTGCTCGCCGCGGTCGCGCTCGAGCGTCTCGGTCTCGGTGGCTCAGCCGCGAGCCCGGTGCCCGTGGTCCTCGGCGGCGGGGTGCTCGCAGCGCGGGATGCCCTGCTCGTCGAGGGCGTCGTCGACGGCCTCGCTGCCCGGGTGCCCGGAGCGGTGCCGACGTGGGTGACCGATCCTCCCGTGCTCGGGGCGGGGTTGGCGGCGCTGGAGTCCGTCGGGGCCGACGACGCCGCGCTCGACCGCTACCGGCAGGCCGTGCGCTCCCGCGCCTTCGCGAGCACCACGGCGCCGATCCGCTGACGCGCCGCGCGCGCCGCGCGCGGGCCGCGCGAGGTTTCGCGCCCAGCGACAGTTCACGGCCGCCCGGACCCGTGAACTGTCGCCCAGCCCGAAACGTCACCACGCACGGACGGGAGGCGCGGTGCCAGCCCGCACCGCGCCTCCCGTCCGACCGTGCTCGCGCCCATCCCGTGGTCGCGCGCCCCGAGACTCGGCAGGGCGGACGAGATGCGGGCCGCCGCGCCGCGAAACTGTCCGAAGAGCCGAGACTCGGCGAGACCGCCACGCCGTGCCGCGCGCGCGCCGCGCGCGCCGCGCTACGCGCGCGCCAGCAGCCCCAGCATGTCGACCACCCGGTTCGAGAACCCCCACTCGTTGTCGTACCAGGCGACCACCTTCACGTGCCGCCCCTCGTCGACACGGGTGAGCAGCGAGTCGAACACGCTCGACTCCGGCCGCCCCGTGATGTCCGTCGACACGAGCGGGTCCGCCGTGAACGCCAGCACCCCCGCGAGCGGCCCGGCGGCGGCAGCGCGGTAGGCCTCGTTGACCTCCTCGACGGTGACGTCCCGCGACACCACGGTGTTCAGCTCGACGATCGACCCCACCGGCACCGGCACCCGGATCGCGTCACCCGACAGCTTGCCGTCGAGCCGCGGCAGCACGAGCCCGATGGCCTTGGCAGCCCCGGTCGACGTCGGCACGATGTTCACGCCGGCGGCACGCGCCCGACGCAGGTCGCGGTGCGGACCGTCCTGCAGGTTCTGCTCCTGCGTGTAGGCGTGCACGGTCGTCATGAACCCGTGCTCGATGCCCGCGAGGTCGTCGAGCACCGACGCCAGCGGCGCGAGCGCGTTCGTCGTGCACGAGGCATTCGAGACGACGGTGTGCACCGCCGGGTCGTACACGTCGGAGTTCACGCCGTACGCGATGGTGGCGTCCGCGCCGGTGGCGGGCGCGCTGATGAGGACGCGGCGGGCTCCCGCGGTCAGGTGTCCCGCCGCCGCGTCGCGCGCGGTGAACCGGCCGGTCGACTCGAGCACGACCTCGACGCCGAGGTCGCCCCAGGGGAGCTCCGCCGGCTCGCGCGACGCGAGCACGCGGATGCGCCGTCCGTCGATGACGAGGGTGTCCCCGTCGACCTCGACGGTCCCGGCGAACGGGCCGAGCGCGGAGTCGTACCGGAACAGGTGGGCGAGCGTCTCGGGTGCGGTGAGGTCGTTGACGGCGACGACCTCGAGGTCGTCGCCTCCCCGGGCGAGGAGCGCGCGGAGGGTGTTGCGGCCGATGCGGCCGAAGCCGTTGATCGCGATGCGGGTCATGTGGACTTCCTTTCGTTCCGCGGTCCATGCTCACGGCCCGGGAGGCGCGGCTCCAGTGGCTGGGAAGCCAGCGTTCGAAAGGATGTCGCCACCACTGCGGCGACGCGGTCAGTCCTGGAAGGTCCGCCGGTACTCGGTCGGCGAGGTCCCGAGGATCCGACGGAAGTGCGTCCGCAGGTTGGCGTCCGACCCGAGCCCCGCCCGCTCGGCGACCTGGTCGACGGCGAGGTCCGAGCGTTCGAGCAGCTCCCGTGCGAGGTCGACCCGAGCCCGGAGCACCCACTGCATCGGCGTGTACCCGGTGTCCTCGACGAAGCGCCGCGAGAACGTCCGCGGCGAGACCGTCGCGTTCCGGGCGAGGACCTCGAGCGTCAGCGGGTCGGCGAGGTGCCGGAGCGCCCACTCCCGCGTCTCGGCGAAGACGTCTCCGAGTGGCTCGGGCATGCTCCGCGGGACGTACTGCGCCTGCCCGCCGCTCCGGTACGGGGCACTCACGAGCCGCCGTGCGACGTGGTTCGACAGCCCGACCCCGTGGTCCTGCCGGACGATGTGCAGGCACAGGTCGATCCCGCTCGCCGCTCCCGCACTCGTCAGGACCGACCCGGCGTCGACGAACAGCACGTCCTCGTCCACGTCGACCTCGGGGTACCGGTCGCGGAGCACCCGCGTGTAGTGCCAGTGCGTGGTCGCACGGCGGCCGTCGAGCAGTCCTGCGGCGGCCAGGGCGAACGCCCCGGTGGAGATCGCCGCGATCCGGGCGCCCCGATCGTGCGCCTGCCCGAGCGCCGTCACCACGTCGGCGGGCGGTGGCGTGTCCGCGGGGAACCGGTACCCGGGCACGAAGACCGTCTCGGCCCACTCGAGGGCGTCCAGCCCGTGGTCGACCGCGTACGCGAGGCCGTCTCCCCCGGCGATGCGTCCCACGCGGGGGCCGCACACCCGGACCTCGTACGGCATGCTCGGGCGGTTCGAGAAGACCTGCGCCGGGATCCCGACGTCGAGCGGCTTCGCCCCGTCGAGCACGAGGACCGCGACGCGGTGCAGGTGGGGCGTGGCCATGCAGCGACGCTAGCGCCCTCCGGGGACGTCAGGCGTCGCGGATCGCGAGGACCCGGTGCGGTGCCGCCCGCTCCGCCCGCCACCCGGTGGGCAGGACGTCCTGGAGTTCCGGCAGCGTGAAGCTCCGCCGGATCGAGCGCAACCCGTCGACCCGCACGAAGGTGCCGGCCGCGACCAACGTCGAACCGACCGCGTACGCCCGGTAGGCCGAGCGCGACCGCCGGATGTCCGAGTGCAGGCTGCGGCTCGTCGCCAGCTGTTCGGAGTCCGCGAGGAACCCACGCCGCTCCTCGTCGCCGAGGTGGTGCAGCACGTGGTTCGACACGACGACGTCGAACCGCTCCCCCGCGGCGATGAGCTCGGCGCTCGACTGCTGCCGGAAGGTGACACCGCGCGGGGTGGACCGGGTCGCCGCGTCGATCGCCCGCGCGTCCGGGTCGGCCCCGACGACCTCGACGTCGAACCCGTCGGCGGCAGCCCACCGGACGAGCGCCCGCGCGAGGTCGCCGCCGCCGCACCCGAGGTCGAGCACGCGTCCCCGCCCGTTCGCGGGGAGCGCCGGCGCGACGTGCGTCCGCCACGCGGAGCGCCAGCCGCTCACGAGTGCGTTCACCACGGCGAAGCGCCGGAACGTCCGCGCGAGCGCGCGCGCGTCGCAGTCCGGGTCGTCCATGAGTTCGTGGAGGTCCAGTGCGCGCGTGGTCAGGTCGACGGCCGGGAGGCGCGGGTCGATCCCCTCGGTGCGGCTCACGAGACGCCCGTGGTCGCCGTCTCGACCGCGTGGTCGCGGGTCGCTGCGGTCGCCGCCTTGGCCGGTTCGTCCTGCTCGCGGGTCGGGATCGACGGTCGCGTGCTGCCGACGGCGGTGAGTCGGGCGGCCTCGACCGTCAGGCCTGGCCCGAACGCGAGCGCGATGACGGGGGCACCGTCGTCGATGCCGTCGTCGAGCACCTGGCGGAGCACGAAGAGCACGGTGGCACTCGAGACGTTCCCGTGGTCGCGGAGTACGGCGCGGCTCGCCGAGAGGGCGGCGTCCGGCAGCCCGAGGGCGACCTGCGTCCGGTCGAGGATCGCGCGGCCGCCCGGGTGCACGGCCCAGGTCGGAACGTCGACGGCAGCGGAGCCCACGGCGGACAGCAGCGGTGCGACGGCCTCGGCGACCGTGGCGCCGACGAGCTTCGGGACGGCCGTGCTGAGCACCATCTCGAAGCCCTCGTCGCCGATGTTCCACGCCATCTCGGACGCACCCTCGGGCACGACCGTCGTCGCGAAGTCGTCCAGGCGGAGTCCGGCACCCTCGGCGGTGACCACGGCGGCCGCCGCACCGTCACCGAAGACGCTGTTGGCGACGATCTGGTCCGGGTCGTCGCTCGCCCGGACGTGCAGCGTGCAGAGCTCGGCGCAGACGACGAGCACCACGGCGGACGGCACCGACTCGGCGAACGCCGCAGCGATGCGGAGCGCCGGGAACGCCGCGCAGCACCCCATGAACCCGATGTGCTGGCGGAAGACCGTGCGCGGGATGCCGAGTTCGGTGACGACGTCGAGGTCGGGGCCGGGCTGGGTGAACCCGGTGCACGAGACGGTCACCACGTGGGTGATCGACTCGGATGTCACACCCGCGCGGTCCACGGCGTCGCGGGCGGCCGCCACGAACAGGGCCGGGGCGAGCTCGCGGTACCGGTCGTTCCGGGTGCCGGTCGACGGGGACCGCAGCACGCCGTGGTCGTCGCGGAAGGCGCCGGACGGCCGCGTGCTGTCGAGTTCGTCGAGCACCGTGTGCCGGTGCTCCACGGCGGAGGCGTCGAACGCGGCGGGAACGAGCCGCCTGCCGAGCCGGCCCAGGTCGGGCTGCGACGCGAAGAGGTCGCGCACCGCAGCCTGCTCGAGTGTCGTCTCGGGGACGGCGGTACCGATGGCGCGGATCGTTGCGGACACGACTCATCCTGTCACCGGGTCGCTGACGCGTCCCCAGGATCGACGGGAGGCCCGATGCCAGCTGGCACCGGGCCTCCCGTCGATCGTGTGGTCCGGACTACGACTGCTGCGCGCGCTCCAGCACCAGCTCGCGGACGCGGGCGGCGTCCGCCTGGCCCTGCATGGCCTTCATGACGGCACCGATGATGGCGCCGGCGGCCTGGACCTTGCCGTCCTTGATCTTGGCGAGGACGTCGGGCTGCGCGGCGAGCGCCTGGTCGACCGCGGCGGTGAGCGCCGAGTCGTCCGACACGACCTTCAGCCCACGCGACTCGACGACCTGCGACGGCGACCCTTCGCCGGCGATGACGCCTTCGAGGACCTGGCGTGCCAGGCGGTCGGTCAGGTCACCGGACTCGACGAGGGCGATGAGCTCGGCGACGTGCTGCGGCGAGACGAGGTCACCGGGGGCGGCGTCCCGCGTGTTCGCGACACGGCTGATCTCACCCGTCCACCACTTGCGGGCGGCCTGCGGTGCGGCACCGGCGGCGACGGTCCCCTCGAGCTCGTCGAGCAGCCCGCCGTTCACGACGTCCTGGAACTCGAGGTCGGTGAAGCCCCAGTCGCCCTTGAGTCGACGGCGACGTGCCACCGGGGCCTCGGGCAGGGAAGCGCGGAGCTCCTCGATCACGGCCGGGTCCGGCACGACCGGGAGCAGGTCGGGCTCCGGGAAGTAGCGGTAGTCGTCGGCGTCGGACTTCGGACGGCCGGCCGAGGTGCGACCGGTGTCCTCGTGCCAGTGCCGGGTCTCCTGCGTGATCGAGCCACCGGCGGCGAGGATCGCGGCCTGGCGCTGGATCTCGTAGCGGATGGCCCGCTCGACGGCCCGGAACGAGTTGACGTTCTTCGTCTCCGTGCGCGTGCCGAGCTTCTCCTGCCCGCGGGGACGCAGCGAGATGTTCGCGTCGCAGCGGAGGTTGCCGCGTTCCATGCGGGCCTCGGAGACGCCGAGCGCTCGGACGAGGTCACGGATGACCTGCACGTACGCCGCGCCGAGCTCGGGTGCGCGCTCCTCGGCGCCGAAGATCGGCTTCGTGACGATCTCGACGAGCGGGACCCCGGCACGGTTGTAGTCGACGAGCGAGTACTCGGCACCCTGGATGCGGCCCGTGGCACCGCCGACGTGCGTCAGCTTGCCGGCGTCCTCTTCCATGTGGGCGCGCTCGATCGGCACGGTGAAGATGGTGCCGTCGGCGAGCTCGACCTCGACCTCGCCCTCGTACGCGATCGGCTCGTCGTACTGCGAGATCTGGTAGTTCTTCGGGTTGTCCGGGTAGTAGTAGTTCTTCCGGGCGAACCGCGAGGACTCGGCGATCGAGCAGCCGAGCGCGAGCCCGAGCTGGATCGAGTACCGCACGGCCTGCGCGTTGACGACCGGCAGCGACCCGGGGAGCCCGAGGTCGACCGGCGTCACGTTCGTGTTCGGCTCGCCGCCGAAGAAGTTCGGCGCGTCCGAGAACATCTTGGTCTTCGTCGCGAGCTCGACGTGGACCTCGAAGCCGAGGACCGGCTCGTACAGCCGGAGTGCCTCGTCGAAGTCCATCAGCGCGTCCTTCTGCGCCATCAGATCACACCTTCCTGCGCAGCGGACTGCTGACTCTGGTCGAGGTCCGGGATGCTGTCGATGAGCGGGCGGCCCCACTGCTGCTCGAGCAGGCGTTCGAGGGCGGCGCCGTACCGGTAGAGCCGGGCGTCCTCACGCTGCGGTGCCATGAGCTGCACGCCCGTGGGGAGCGAGTCCTCGGGAGCGAGGCCGTTCGGGATGCTCATGCCCGGGACGCCGGCGAGGTTCGCCGGGATCGTCGTCAGGTCGTTGAGGTACATCGCCAGCGGGTCGTCGATGCGCTCACCGATCGGGAACGCGGTCGTCGGGGCCGACGGGCTGACCAGCAGGTCGACCTGCTCGAACGCGGCCTGGAAGTCGCGCTGCACGAGGGTGCGGACCTTCTGCGCCGACCCGTAGTAGGCGTCGTAGTAGCCGGCGCTCAGCGCGTACGTGCCGAGGATGATGCGGCGCTTCACCTCGGGACCGAAACCGGCCTCGCGCGTGGCGGCCATGACGTCCTCGACGGTGGCACCGTTCTCGGGCGTCACGCGGAGCCCGAAGCGCACGGAGTCGAACTTCGCGAGGTTCGACGACGCCTCGGCCGGGAGGATCAGGTAGTACGCGCTGATCGCGTAGGCGAACGACGGGGCGTCGATCTCGACGACGACGGCACCGGCCGACTCGAGCAGGGCGACCGTCTCGTGGAAGCGCTGGGTGACGCCCGCCTGGAAGCCCTCGCCACCGGCGAGCTCCTTCACCACGCCGACGCGCAGGCCGCGCAGCGTGTCCGCCTGCAGGCCCTCGCGCGCAGCGGCCGCCATCGACGGCCAGGCGTCGGGGATGCTCGTGGAGTCACGCGGGTCGTGCCCGCCGATGACGTCGTGCAGCAGCGCGGCGTCGAGGACGGTGCGCGACACCGGGCCGACCTGGTCGAGGCTGGAGGCCAGGGCGATCGCGCCGTAGCGGCTCACCCCGCCGTAGGTCGGCTTCACGCCGACGGTTCCGGTGACGGCACCCGGCTGACGGATCGAGCCGCCGGTGTCCGAGCCGAGGGCGAGCGGTGCCTCGTGCGCGGCGACCGCGGCGGCCGAACCGCCGCCGGAGCCACCGGGGATGCGGTCGAGGTCCCAAGGGTTGTGCGTCGGGCCGTACGCCGAGAACTCGGTCGTCGAGCCCATGGCGAACTCGTCCATGTTCGTCTTGCCGAGCGGCACGAGGCCGGCGGCACGGAGCTTCGCGACCGGGGTGGCGTCGTACGGCGGCACCCAGCCTTCGAGGATCTTCGAGCCGGACGTCGTGGGCATGTCCTGCGTGCACAGGACGTCCTTGATCGCGATCGGCACGCCGGCGAGCGGACCGAGGTCGTCACCGGCGGCACGGCGGGAGTCGATCGACTTCGCCGCGGCGATCGCGTTCTGGTTGACGTGCAGGAAGGCGTGGACGTCGCCGTCCACCGCCTGGATGCGGTCGAGGTGCGCCTGGGTGGCCTCGACGCTCGAGACGTCGCGCGCCACGAGGGCGTCGGCGAGCGCCGCGGCGCTCAGCTTCGTGATGTCGGTCACTGCTCTTCTCCCAGGATGGCCGTCACGCGGAACCGTTCGCCGTCGGAGTCGGGTGCGCCCGAGAGCGCCTGCTCCTGCGTGAGGGTCGGACCGACCACGTCGGGTCGGGTGACGTTGCCGAGCGGCACGGGGTGGCTGGTCGCCGGGACGTCCGGGGTGGCGACCTCGGTGACCTTGGCGACGCTGTCGACGATGTGCGACAGCTCCCCCGTGAGCTTCTCGATCTCTTCGGGCGTGAGTGCGATACGTGCGAGGTTCGCCAGGTGGGCGACCTGCTCGCTCGTGATGTCAGGCATGGTGCTCCGTCGATCGGTTCGTGGATTGCGCACCAGTCTATTGGTGCCTCAGTGGCCCTTCTGCTTCCCCTGCGGCTTCTGTGGAGACTGCTGCGCCGGCTGCTGCGCTCCCGTCTGCTGACCCTGCTGCTGGCCCTGCTGCTGCGTCGCCGCCGCGTCGCCCTGGGAACCGCTCGACGATCCGCTCGACGACGTGTGGCTGGCCTGGCCGATCATCGCCGGGTCCGCAGCCGGCAGCGTGCCACCGCCGACGGTCTGGTCGAGGTACGACATCATCGACTTGCCGACGCCGAACTTCGCGCTGTACCCGGTGGTCCCCTGCAGGAACGGCCAGTTCGCCAGGCTCACGTTGCCCTGGACGTTGCCGATCCAGGTCGCGTTCGTGTACTTCGTGCTCGACGCGACGAGCCAGTTCTGCACGTCACCGTCGGTGGTGCCGGTCTTCGCGAACTTCGGGGTGCTGTCGCCGGGGTTGGCGCTCGCGGCCGTGCCGGACCCGGTGAGGACGCCCTGCAACGCGTAGTCGACCGTCCCCGCTACGTCGGCAGCGACACCCTGCGTGCAGGACGACGGCGTCGGGGTGATCTTCGTGCCATCCGACTCGGTGACGGAGTCGATGGCGGTCGGCGTGCAGACGACGCCGCCGTTCGCGAAGCCCGCGTAGGCCTCGGCGAGGTCGATCGGGGACAGGTTGTTCACGCCGAGGATCGACGACGGGGTCTGTCCGAGCGCGCCGCCAGCCGCCGGGTGGATGCCCATTGACTGGGCGAGCTGCGCGATCTTGCACAGGTCGAGCTGCTTGCCCATCGCGGCGTAGGCGGTGTTGATCGACTCCGACGTCGCGGCCTGCACGGTCATCGACGACGGCACGTTCTCGGCGTTCGACACCGGCCAGGTCCCGCCGCTGACGTTCTGGCAGGTGTTCGTGAACTCCGAGTTCTGGAACGTGTGCTCGGTCGTCGACACGGACTGCGAGAGCGTGTGCCCGGTGGCGAGCCACTCGGCGAGCGTGAACACCTTGTACGTCGAGCCGGTCTGGAACCCGCCCGAGTTGCCGTACCCGCTGTCGGCGCTGTAGTTCACCGCGGTCGACCCGGCGGTCGAGGTGTCGCCCTGCGTGTACTGCGTGTTCTGCACCATCGAGAGGATCCGGCCGGTGCCCGGCTCCACGGTGACGTTCGAGCCGCCGACGTCGACGCCGGCCATCGTCGACGGGACGTAGGTCGACAGCGCGGTCTGCGCCTGGGACTGCAGGTCGAGGTCGAGCGAGGTGTGGATCTCGAGGCCCTTGGTGTCGAGCGTCGCGATGCGCTCGGCGGCCGTCTTGCCGAACGCCGGGTCCTGCAGCACCTGGTCGCGCACGTAGTCGCAGAAGTACCCGGCGTCGTACCCGGTCGCCGCCGAGGAGCAGCCGTTCGCCGTGGCGGTGATCTTCGGCGTGACCGGTGTCGCCTTCGCCTGCTCGAGCTGCGCCTTCGTGATGTCGTGGTGGACGTACATGCGCTGCAGCACGTAGTCGCGGCGCTCCTTGGTGGCGGCGTAGCCGTTCTTCGCGCCGTTGTCGGCGTTCGACGGCTGGTCGATGCGCAGGTTCGACGGGTTGTTGAGGATCGCGACGAGGGTGGCCGACTGGACGAGCGAGAGGTCCTTCGCGTGCACGCCGAAGTAGTACTCGGCACCGGCCTCGGCGCCGTACACGCGGCCGCCGAGCCCGACGAGGTTCAGGTACCCGGTGAGGATCTGGTCCTTCGAGTACTTCTTGTTCACGGCGATCGCGTACCGCATCTCCTGGAGCTTGCGCTGCGGGGTCACCCCGGCGGCGTCCTCGTAGCACGCGGCGACCTTCTTCTCGGTGTCCGCGGCGTCCTTGCCCGTGAGCTCCTCGCACTGCTGCACGAGGACGTTCTTCACGTACTGCTGGGTGATGCTCGACCCGCCCTGCACGTCACCGCCGACGACCGTCGCCGCCGCACCGCGGAGCGTGCCGACGACGTCGATGCCGCCCTCGTCGTAGAAGCGGGGGTCCTCGGTGTCGATCGCCGCCTGCTTGAGCGTCTTCGCCATCGCCCCGGACGCCACGGTCGTGCGGTTCTCGGCGTAGAACGAGGCGATCTTGACCTGCTGTCCGCCCTTCTCCGCGTAGACGGAGGAGACCTGCTGCGGCGTCTGGATGTCGAGGTAGCTCGGCAGGTCCTCGAAGAAGGACACCGCCCCGGACGTGCTCTCGCCCGCGACGGCGACCCCCGGCGTGACCGCCACGGCGACGAGCATGCCGGCCAGCGCCGACATCGCGACGAACGTCAGGAGAGCACCAGGCCATCGCACCACACGCATGCAGGGCACCGTACGGTCACGATCTGGACTGGTTCTGCCGTGGAACGAGTCCACGCTGCACCGCCGCTCAGGTTCCCACCCAGGATCAGTCGCGGGGCTGGAGGTCCTGCGGTCGGACGAGGTACATGTCCGGCGACGCCTGCGGCAGCCCGTCGCCACCGCGTTCACCGCGCCGGACCTGCTCGCGGACGAGGTCCCCGCGGCCGACGGCGATGAGCGCCACGTCGTGCAGCGACGCCGTCCCCGGCTTGAGGTAGTCGTTGTGCCCGACCGGTCGGCGGAACACCTCGCCGGCCTCCTGCACGTCGACGCCGCCGGTCAGGTCGAGCACGGTCGAGCCGAACCCCGCGGAACCGGGATCGGTGCCGAAGTACCCGGAGCCGGCGATCGGGTCGCTGTGCGCATCGCCGACGAACACCTGCCCGGCGCTGACGGCCAGGTCGGCCGAGGTGCGCACGTCGCTCCCCGGCGAGCCCAGGACCGTCAGGGTGTCCGCGCTCATCTCCCCCGAGGCCAGCGCCATGAGCGCCGCGGTCGACCCGTACGAGTGCGCGACGATGTTCACCCGCGGTTCGTCGCCGTCGCGGATCTCCCGGAGCCCGCCGACCGTCCGGGCGAGGCGCTCCCCGCCCGTCTTGGCCATGCCGAGCGACATGATGTTCGACAGGTCCGGCGTGCGGTACCCCATCCACGCCACGACGGCGACGCCGTTGCCCGAGCCGGGCGCGGCCAGACCGGCCACGGTCGCCTGCTCGGTGTAGAGGTCGTTCGCGGTGTTCGTGAAGTCCGCCATCTGGCCGGTCACGGTGAAGAACATGCCGGGGACGACGACCGTGACGTCGGCGGCGGTGTCCAGGTCCCCGACGGCGATGGCCGCGCGCCCGGCCCCTCGCGTGTCGAGCGTGATGAGGTACCGGTCCGGTGCACCGACCTCGTGCACGAGTGCGTCGCGGACCTGGCCGAGCATCGCGGTCACGGCGGCAGCGGCCGAGTGGTCGGCGAGACCCGTGGCGAGGACCGCCCGGTTCGCACGGTCACGGACCGCGTAGGGCACGCCCTCGAGGTTCCCGACGACGGACGGCGCGAGGGTCGTCAGCGTGTCGCGCTCGTCGTCGGTGAGTCCGGACCACCAGGCGGTGACCTCGGCGGCGGTCGGCGGGTCGTCCTCGGCGGTCGCGAGCACGTGACGATCCTGCCCGGCACGGAGGAGGTCCGCGCCGCTGAGCGACGACAGGTCGGTGAGGAACGCCTGCCCGCGCTCGACGGTGACCCCACCCGACGCGGACGACGGCCCGGACACGGACACCGACGCGGTCAGGTGTACCCCGGTCATGACCGGTCGGGGTACTGAGGCACCCTCAGGGACCCGCGCGATCGCGTGCACGACGGCCACGGAGTGGGTGGCGGGCGCGACTGGGACCTCGACCACTCCGAGCGAGTGCATCGAGGCGGTGAGCAGAGCCGCGGCGATGAGCAGCAATCGGGTCTCCCCCGGGAAGGCCGTCCCGTCGACTCCCTGCAGACGACGGGTGATGCTCTATCGAGTGTAAGGAGAATAGCCTTCCCGAGGACGTGCGCGTTGCAACTTGTCCCCCGAACTGGGTGGACACACAGGCGCGCCGTACCGCACCGACCGACGCCGGACGTGCCCCTGAGTCAGACTCAGTCCTCGGGTTCGTCGCCGGCCGCGTCGCCGAGCGCCGCCGGCCCCTCGGTCACCAGCAGGCGGAACTGCTCGGCGTCGATGATCCGGACCCCGAGTTGTTCGGCCTTGGTGAGCTTCGAACCGGCACCGGGACCGGCCGCGACGAAGTCCGTCTTCTTGCTCACGCTCGAGGCCGCCTTGCCGCCCGCGGCGATGATCGCCTCCTGCGCGCCCTCGCGGCTGTACCCCTCGAGGGAGCCCGTCGCCACGACGGTCAGCCCGCTGAGCACGCCGCCTTCTACGTCCGCGGCGCCCGGTCCGGGGTGCCCGGGCGTGGTGAACTGCACGCCCGCCGCCGTCCAGCGGTCGATGATGTCGCGGTGCCAGTCGACCTCGAACCAGTCGAGCAGGGCGTCGGCGATGATCCCGCCGACACCGTCCACCGCGGCGAGTTCCTCGCGCGAGGCGGCCCGGATGGCGTCGAGGGACCCGAAGTGGTTCGCGAGCGCGCGGGCTGCCACCGGCCCGACGTGTCGGATGCTCAGGCCGACCATGATCCGCCAGAGCGGCTTCGTCTTGGCGGCGTCGATGTTCGCGAGCATCTCGAACGCGTTCTTCGACGGGTACCGGCTCGGTTCTCCCGTGTAGTCCGCTCCCCGTGCGTCGGGGTCGAACGGCGGGTCGGTCTTCTTGCGCGCGCGGCTGAACGGCGTCACGCGCTTCGGCGCACCGTCGTCGGTGGTCTTCTCCATGCCGGTCTCGGCGTCACGGACGATGACCTCGATCGGGACGATGTCCTCCATCGTCAGGTCGAACAGGCCGGCCTCGGTCTCGAGCGGGGGCTGCTCGGGGTGGAGCGGCTGCGTCAGGGCCGCCGCAGCGACCTCGCCCAGCCCCTCGATGTCGAGCGAGCCACGGGAGGCGATGTGCTCGACCCGGCCGCGCACCTGCGCCGGGCAGCTCTTCGCGTTCGGGCAGCGGAGGTCGATGTCGCCTTCCTTCGCGGGGGCGAGGGGCGTGCCGCACTCGGGGCAGTTCGTCGGCATGACGAACTCGCGCTCGGTACCGTCGCGGAGTTCGACGACCGGACCGAGCACCTCGGGGATGACGTCGCCGGCCTTCCGGAGCACCACGGTGTCCCCGATGAGGACGCCCTTCGCCTTGACGACCTGCTGGTTGTGCAGGGTCGCCTGCCGCACGACCGACCCGGCGACCTCGGCCGGGGCCATCACCGCGAAGGGCGTGGCGCGACCGGTCCGACCGACGCTGACGACCACGTCGAGGAGCGTCGTGTGGACCTCTTCCGGCGGGTACTTGTACGCGATCGCCCACCGCGGGGCGCGCGACGTCGACCCGAGTTCCTCGTGCAGGGCGAGGTCGTCGACCTTGATCACGATGCCGTCGATCTGGTGTTCGACCGAGGCGCGTCGCTCGCCGTAGTCCTTGACGAAGGCCAGCACCTCGTCGATGGAGTCGAAGACCCGGTAGTGCGAACTCGTCGGCAGGCCCCACGTCTGCAGGAGCTCGTACACCTCGGACTGCGCGCGGACGTCGGTGTCCCGTTCGAGTTCGCGGACGGGCCACGCGCCGATGCCGTGCACGAGCATGCGGAGCCGACGGAGCCGGTCCACCATGAGCTCGCGCTTCGCCTCGGACTTGCCCTCTTCCTTCTGGCGGAGGGATCCGGCTGCCGCGTTGCGCGGGTTCGCGAAGACCCGCTCCCCCGCGTCGCGCTGCTTGGCGTTCAGTTCGTCGAACTGCTCGACCGGGAAGAAGATCTCGCCACGGACCTCGACGAGGGGCGGGTGCCCGGAACCGGACAGGCGGTCCGGGATCGTGCCCATCGTGCGGACGTTGCCGGTGACGTCCTCGCCGACGACGCCGTCACCGCGCGTCGCGGCCGAGACGAGCCGACCGTTCTCGTACCGGAGGTTGATCGCGAGCCCGTCGATCTTCAGCTCGGTGAGGAACCGGACGCGCTCGGCACCGGCATCGCGCTGCACCTTGACCGCCCAGTCGACGAGTTCGTCCGGGCTGAAGACGTTGTCGAGGCTGAGCATCCGCTCGGCGTGCTCGACCGGCGCGAACTGCACGGTCTGCGCCTGGCCGCCCACGGTCTGGGTCGGGCTGTCCTCGGTGAGGAGTTCCGGGAAGCGCTGCTCGATCGCGTCGAGGCGGTGGACGAGCCCGTCGTACTCGCCGTCCGCGACCGTCGACCCGTTCTCGTCGTAGTACGCGTGCCGCAGCTCGTTGATGCTGGACCGGAGCCGGTCGACCTCACGCTGCGCCTGCGCCGCGTCGAGTGCGGCGGGGTCGATCGTCTCGAACGTCGAGTCCGCGGGCGTCGTGTCGCTCATGCCCTCAGTTCTACCGGCAACCACCGACCGGACGCGCAGCCGACGGGCAACCCGGGAGCGCCGCGCGGTCAGACGGCGGCGGGCACCGCCGACACCGTCGCGTCGATCGTGCACTGCCCGAGCACCCGGGTGCCGACGTACACGACCGCGGTCTGCCCCGGCGCGACGCCCGAGAGCGGCTCGTCGACGTCGATGACCAGCTGGCCGTCGGTGACCCGTGCGGTCGCGGGCACCGGGTCGGCGTGCGCCCGGATCTGCACGTCGCACGCGAACGGCGTGGACGGGTCGGCCGGCGCGGTGCCGGCCCAGGTGAAGCGCGACCCGGACATCGAGGTCACGTCGAGCGCCTCCTTCGGGCCGACCACGACGGTGTTCTCCTTCGGGCGGATCTCGAGCACGAACCGCGGCTTGCCGTCCGGTGCCGGTCGACCGAGGTGCAGTCCGCGCCGCTGTCCGACCGTGTACCCGGTCGCTCCGTCGTGCGCACCGACGACCGTGCCGTCCCGCTCGACGACCTCGCCGGGAGCCGCGCCGACCCGGTCCGCCAGCCAGCCCCGGGTGTCGCCGTCCGGGATGAAGCAGATGTCGTAGGAGTCGGGCTTCTGCGCCACGGTGAGGCCCCGCGCTGCCGCCTCGGCCCGGACCTCGTCCTTCGAGGGCGTCGCTCCGAGCGGGAACATCGCGTGCTGGAGCTGCTCGGCGGTCAGGACGCCGAGGACGTACGACTGGTCCTTCGCCCACGCCGCCGAGCGGTGCAGCTCGCGCGCCCCGTCCGGACCGGTGACGATCGAGGCGTAGTGCCCGGTGCAGACGGCGTCGAACCCGAGGGCGAGCGCCTTCTCGAGCAGCGCCGCGAACTTGATCCGCTCGTTGCAGCGCATGCAGGGGTTCGGCGTGCGGCCGGCCTGGTACTCGGCCACGAAGTCGTCGACGACGTCCTCCTTGAACCGGGCCGAGAAGTCCCACACGTAGTACGGGATGCCGAGCGCGGACGCGGCGCGCTGGGCGTCCATCGAGTCCTCGATCGTGCAGCAGCCGCGACTGCCGGTGCGCAGGGTCCCGGGCATGCGGCTCAGCGCCAGGTGCACACCGACCACGTCGTGCCCGGCGTCGACCGCCCGGGCTGCGGCCACCGCCGAGTCGACCCCACCGCTCATCGCCGCCAGAACTCGCATGGCTCCAGGGTAACCCGCCGACGAAGCGGTACCGCGGGCGTACCGTTGTCCGAGCGATGACCTCCGAGACCCCTGCCTTCGACTTCCGGTCGGTCCTGCTGTCCGGGTTCCTGCCCGCAGCGCTCTTCGCGATCGGCGAGGGCGCGATCATCCCGATCATCCCGATCGCGGCGAGCTCCCTCGGCGCGAGCCTGGCGTTCGCGGGCTTCGTCGCGGCGCTCATCCTCGTGGGCGAGCTCATCGGGGACGTGCCGTCCGGGGTGGTGGTCGCCCGCATCGGGGAGCGCAACGCGATGATCGGCGCGGCGGTCGTCTCGGTCGTCGGGCTCCTGGTGTGCACGGCCGCCCCGAACGCCTGGGTCCTCGCGCTCGGGGTGTTCCTCGTCGGTGTCTCCACCGCCGTCTTCGCGCTCGCCCGGCACGCGTACATGACGACCGCGATCCCCCTCCACATCCGGGCACGGGCGCTGTCGAGCCTCGGTGGTGTGTTCCGCTTCGGCTACTTCGTCGGTCCGTTCATCGCCGCCGGTGTCGTGCACCTGACGGGCACCACGCAGAGCGCGTTCTGGATCCACATCGTCTGCTGCCTCCTGGCGGCCGTGACGCTCCTCGTCCTGCGCGACCCCGCGACGGGCGCACGCGGCTTCCGCAGGCCGAGCCGCGCCTCCCGGCCCACGACGGACGACGCGAGGGACAAGACCGACGCGACCACCACGGAGCCACCCACCGACACCGGTGCGCAGTTCGTCCAAGAGGAAGCGCACGGCCTCTTCCGCACCATCCGCGCGAACCGGGCCGTGCTCCTCCGGCTCGGCAGCGGTGCCGGCCTGATCGGCGCGCTCCGCGCCGGCCGCCAGGTCATCCTGCCGCTCTGGGCGGTCAGCGTCGGGCTCGACGACTCGACCGCAGCCCTCGTCATCGGCATCGCCGGTGCGGTCGACTTCGCGCTCTTCTACACGAGCGGGCAGATCATGGACCGGTGGGGCCGCCTGGCGAGCGCACTCCCCTGCATGGTCGGGCTCAGCATCAGCTACTTCCTGCTCGCGTGGTCCGGACACCTCGACGCCCGGGTGGGCTGGTTCGTCGCGATCGCGATGGGGATGTCGCTCGCGAACGGGGTCGGGTCGGGCATCCTCATGACGCTCGGCGCGGACCTCGCGCCGCGGGACCACCCGGCGCCGTTCCTGGGCGCCTGGAGGTTCACCGGCGACTTCGGGCAAGCCGCTGCACCGCTCCTCATCTCCGGCGTGACCGCCGTCGCGTCGATCGCCGTCGCGAGCGGCGTGATGGGGGTGCTCGGCCTGGTCGGCGCGGGCATCCTGTTGCGGTACGTGCCGCGGTACCTCCCACGGAAGCTGCGCTGACCGTCCGCCGAACGGCCGGTCGGGGCGGCCCAGGAGGCGCGGATCACGTCCGGCGCGCGGGCGGCGCTCGGTAGACTGCCGCTGCTCGCGGGAGTGGTGGAATCGGTAGACACGCAGGATTTAGGTTCCTGTGCCCCTGGCGTGAGGGTTCGAGTCCCTCCTTCCGCACCAGAAGTTGCGTCCTCACGCATCTCATACCACCGAGGGACGTTGCCGTCATCGGCGGACGGTACCCTCGTCCTGCGGGACGCCTCCCCGTGTCCCCGCCTCCACGACCGGAAGAACCATGCACTCCGTCGCACTCGCCCTGATCCCCTGGCTGGATCCGCAGTACATCCTCGACAACTTCGGGGCCATCGCCGTGTTCGTGGTGTGCGCCATCATCTTCGCCGAGACCGGGCTGCTCGTCGGCTTCATCTTCCCGGGCGACAGCCTGCTCGTGATCACCGGCCTCTTCGCGTTCGACCGCGGTGGCGAGATCGGCGGCATCCCCGTCTGGATCGCCGCGCTGATGATCGCCGCGTCCGCGTTCCTCGGCGGCGAGCTCGGCTACTACATCGGCAAGAAGGCCGGCCCGCCCATCTTCGAGCGCAAGGAGAGCGGGCTGTTCTCCAAGGCGAACGTCGACCGCACGAACGCGTTCTTCCACCGGTTCGGGCCCCTCGCGGTGATCCTCGCCCGGTTCGTCCCCGTCGTGCGGACGTTCCTGCCGATCGCCGCCGGCGTGGGCCGGATGAACTACAAGAAGTACTCGCTGTACAACGCGATCGGCGCCGTCGTGTGGGGCGTCGGGGTGACGTTCCTCGGGTACTTCATCGGGCACATCCCGTTCGTCGCGCACATCGTCCGCGAGTACATCGACATCATCCTGCTCGCGGCCGTCGTCGTGACGGTCGTGCCGATGGCGCTGACGTACTTCCGGAACGCGCGCAAGGCGAAGCGCGACGAGGCCGCGGCCGAGGCGGGGACCGAGCCGCAGCGCTGACGGTCCGTCCTGCCGGACAGGAGGCGCGGTGCCGGCTGGCACCGCGCCTCCTGTCCGTCGCGGGCCGTGCCGGCCCGGGCCGGCCGGGCCGCGCCGGGCCGCGCCGGGCCGCCCGCCCCGCTCGGTCCGCTCGCATCGCCGAGCGGGCGAAATACGTCCCCCTCGACGCCCCCGCGCGGCACATTCCGCCCGCTCGCCGCGCGCCCGCGGCGGCCCAGCGGCCGCCCGCTCCGCCGAGCGGGCGAAGTACGTCCCCTTCGAAGCCCCCGCGCGGCACATTCCGCCCGCTCGCCGCACGTCCGCCGCGCCGAGCCGCCGCCCGCTCCGCCGAGCGGGCGAAGTACGCCCCGCTCGGCGCCCCCGCGCGGCACATTCCGCCCGCTCGCCGCACAACCGCGGCGGCGCTGGGCCCTCGCACAACCGAAGACAACCCGAGCCACGTCGCGACGTGGCTCGGGTTGTCTTCGGTTGTGCGGACGCGCAGCCGCGCAGCCGCGCGCCCGCGCGTCAGACGCCGAAGTACTCCCGCACCACCGGCGCGATCCCGCGGAACGCCTTGCTCCGGTGCGACAGCGCGTTCTTCTCCTCGCGCGTCAGCTCCGCCGACGTCCGGTCGGCGTCGTCCGGCCGGAAGACCGGGTCGTACCCGTGCCCACCGTCGCCGATGGGCTCGGTCGTGACCTCGCCGTTCCAGACCGCCTCGACCACGTGCTCGGTGCCGTCCGGCGTGACGAACGCCGCGGCGCACACGAACGCCGCCGTGCGCTCGACGACCCCGTCGAGGTTCCGCAGCAGCAGCGCGATGTTGTCCGCGTCGACCCGCGTGCCGGCGTACCGCGCCGAGTGGATGCCGGGAGCACCGTCCAATGCGTCCACAGCGATGCCCGAGTCGTCGGCGAGCGCCGGGAGCCCCGTGTGCGCGACCGCTGCCCGGGCCTTGATGAGGGCGTTCGCGGCGTAGGTGTCCCCGTCCTCGACCGGCTCCGGGCCGTCGTACCCGACGAGCTCGACACCGTCGCCCAGTGCCGACCCGAGGATCTCGCGCAACTCGACGACCTTGCCCTGGTTGTGCGTCGCCAGGACCACCGTGCGCGAGGTCACGCGAGCCCCAGCACGGACTTCTGGATCGCCGCGAGGGACTGGTTGCCCGCGAGCCCGAGGTCCAGCAGCACGTTGAGCTCGTCGCGGTCGAAGGGTGCGTGCTCGGCGGTCCCCTGTACCTCGATGAACTTGCCCGAGCCCGTGGTGACGATGTTCATGTCGGTGTCGGCGGCGGAGTCCTCGGTGTACGCGAGGTCGAGCATCGGCTCGCCCTTGACGATCCCGACGGAGATGGCCTGCACGCTGTCGAGCAGCGGGGTCGCCTTCTTCGCCACGAACCCGCGGTCGCGCCCCCACTCGATCGCGTCCACCATCGCGACGTACGCGCCGGTGATCGACGCCGTGCGGGTGCCGCCGTCTGCCTGGAGCACGTCGCAGTCGATGACGAGCGTGTTCTCGCCGAGACCCTTCGTGTCGACGACCGCGCGGAGCGATCGGCCGATCAAGCGGGAGATCTCGTGCGTGCGCCCGCCGACCTTGCCCTTGATCGACTCGCGCTGCATGCGCTCGTTCGTGGAGCGGGGCAGCATCGAGTACTCGGCGGTGACCCAGCCGGTACCCTTGCCGGCGAGCCACCGCGGGACGCCGTTGGTGAAGGACGCGGTGCAGAGCACCCTGGTGTTGCCGAACGAGATGAGCGCGCTGCCCTCGGCCTGCGTGCTCCACCCCCGCTCGATCGTGACGGGACGGTGGTCGGTCGCGGTGCGGCCGTCGATGCGGAGCGTGTCGCTCATGGGGTCCTTTCGATGCGGGGCAGCGTGATGGCCCCGGTCTGGAGGTGGCCGACGCTGGAGACCTCGGGGCCGAGGAAGCGTCGGGCGAGTCGGATGAAGCCGTTCTTGTCGTCGCCGGTCGCCTCGAACGAGTAGGTCGGCGGCTCGGTGGCGGTGCGTTCGAGTCCGTGCTCGACGAGTCGTCGGTACACGTCGTTGGCGGTCTCCTCGGCGCTGGAGACGAGCGTCACGTCCGGACCCATCACGTACTGGATCGCGGCGGACATGAGCGGGTAGTGGGTGCACCCGAGGACGAGCGTGTCGACGTCGGCTGCGCGGATCGGTGCGAGGTAGCCCGCAGCGACCTCGCGGAGCGCTGGGGAGGAGGTGTCCCCCGCCTCGACGAACTCGACGAAGCGCGGGCATGCCGCGAGGCTCAGACTGATGTCCGACGCGACCGCGAAAGCGTCCTCGTACGAGCGCGACGCGATGGTGCCGACCGTGCCGATCACGCCGATGCGTCCGGTACGGGTCTGCTTGACGGCGGCGCGTGCAGCGGGCTGGATGACCTCGACGACCGGGATGCCGTACGCCTGCTCGTACCGTTCGCGGGCGTCGCGGAGCACCGCGGACGAAGCGGTGTTGCACGCGATCACGAGGGCCTTCACACCCTGTTCGACGAGGTCGTCCATCACCTCGAGCGCGTAGCGACGGACGTCCGCGATGGGCTTCGGGCCGTACGGCGAGTGCACGGTGTCGCCCACGTACCGGATGCTCTCGCGTGGCAGCTGGTCGATGATGGCGCGGGCCACCGTGAGTCCGCCGACCCCGCTGTCGAAGACTCCGATCGGTGCATCCGTCACGACACCAGCGTACCGAGCGCGCGGGCCCGCCCGCCCCGCGAGCGGGCGGAACACGCACCGCTCACCGCGCCGACCCAACGGAATCCGCCCGCTCGCGTCAACGTCCCGTCCAGGAGGCGCGACCCGCCCCCGCCAGGCCGCCCCGCGCCTCCAGGCCGCCACCCACCCCGCGAGCGGGCGGAACACGCACCGCTCACCGCGCCGACGCGGCACATACCGCCCGCTCGCGCGCGCCGGCCGGCGGATCCGTACCTCCGAGCCCGGGCGACACTAGTGTCGGAGAGGTGACCAGCGCGCTCCTCACGGACCAGTACGAACTCACCATGGTCGACGCGGCCCTCAAGGACGGCACGGCCGACCGCCGGTGCGTGTTCGAGGTCTTCGCCCGCCGTCTGCCGGACGGGCGCCGCTACGGTGTCGCCGCGGGCCTCGGCCGGTTCCTGACCGCGCTGACGGACTTCCGGTTCGGCGACGACGAGATCGCGTTCTTGCGCGACCGCGGCGTCATCGATGCCGGGACGGCCTCGTACCTCGCCGACTACCGGTTCACCGGGGACATCCGCGCCTACCGCGAGGGCGAGGTCTTCTTCCCGAACTCCCCCGTCCTCCAGATCGAGGGCACCTTCGCCGAGGCCGTCGTGCTCGAGACCCTCGCGCTGAGCATCTTCAACGCCGACAGCGCGATCGCGAGCGCCGCCGCACGCATGGTCTCCGCTGCCGACGGTCGACCCCTCGCCGAGATGGGCTCCCGGCGCACCGGCGAGTGGAACGCCGTCGCCGCCGCCCGGGCCGCGTACATCGCGGGCTTCGGGGCGACGAGCAACCTCGAGGCCGGGCGCACCTGGGGCATCCCGACGATGGGCACCGCGGCGCACGCGTTCACGCTCCTCCACGACTCGGAGGAGGACGCCTTCCGATCGCAGATCGACGCCCTCGGGACCGGCACGACGCTGCTCGTCGACACCTACGACATCGAGGCCGCCGTCGACACCGCGGTCCGGCTCACCGACGGCAAGCTCGGCGCCGTCCGCATCGACAGTGGCGACCTGCCGTCCGTCGTGGCGTCGGTCCGCGCACAGCTCGACCGGCTCGGGGCGACCGACACGAAGATCACGGTCACGAACGACCTCGACGAGTACACGATCGCGGCACTCCGCGCGGCGCCGGTCGACTCCTACGGCGTCGGGACCTCGGTGGTCTCCGGATCGGGCCACCCGGCCGCGGGCATGGTGTTCAAGCTCGTGGCCCACCGCGACGCGAGCCACCGCGACGCGAGCCACCGCGACGCAGCCGACGGCGGTGCGGCCGACGCCGGCTGGGTCCCGGTCGCGAAGAAGTCGGCCGAGAAGGCCACCGTCGGCGGACGCAAGCAGGCCGGCCGCCGCCTCCGCAACGGCATCGCCACCGCCGAGGTCGTGCTGACCACGGGTCAGGTCGGGCCGGACGAGCGCCCGCTGCTCGTCCCCGTGGTGACGAACGGCGAGGTGGACCCGGCGTTCCTCGGCGTGCAGGGCGTCGAAGCGGCCCGCGCGCACCACAAGATGGCGAAGGCCGAGCTGCCCGCCGACGCGTCACGCATCGGTCGAGGCGACCCGGCCATCCCCACGCTCGTCATCTGAGCGTCGGCGTCACTCCGCCTTCATCTTCTCGTAGATCGCCTTGCAGTCGGGGCAGACCGGGAACTTCTCGGGGTCGCGACCGGGGATCCACTTCTTCCCGCACAGCGCCTTGACGGGCTTGCCGGTCAGGGCCGACTGCAGGATCTTGTCCTTCTTGACGTAGTGCGAGAAGCGCTCGTGGTCGCCGGGCTCGATCGCCTCTTCCTCGAGGAGCTTCTCGAGCTCGCGGTCCATCACGTCGAGGCCGCCACCGGGTTCCGTCATGCTCATGCGTCCAGGGTACGACGACCGGGCGCGCGCCGCGACGGTCCGCATCGCGCGGGGGCGTGGCCGACCTGTGACGGCCTGGAGGCGCGGGGCGGGGTCGACCCGCGCCTCCAGGCCGTCAGGTGGTCACCCCGGGAGGCGACCCGGCTCAGTTGCGCTGCGCTGCGGCCAGCAGGTCCGGCCCGTGGCGGTCGAAGAGGCGACCGCCGATCGCGACGCCCGCCACCAGCACGACCACGCCGACCAGGACCCCGACGACGAGGGTCAGGACCCCCCACGGCTCCGGGCCGTCGACGAACGCGAGCACCGCGAGCCAGGCCGCGGGGACGGAGCAGACCAGGATGCCGACCACCATCGACGACTGCGCGACCGAGGCGAGGACACCGGCGGCCTGCGGCTGCTGGAAGGGATGGTCGCCCGGTCGGACGGTCGGGTACGGCAGCAGGACGGACACGACGCTCGACAGCCCGAGGCCGGACAGGAGCGCGCTCGTGCTCACGCCGACCAGCAGCGGGAAGGCAGTCCAGTCGCCGAACAGCCACGCGGAGACCCACGAGCCGGCGACGAGTGCGGGGATGCCCACGGTGAGCACCGGCACGAGGCGACCGAGTCGGTCGCTCCAGCCTGGGGCTCCCGAGGCGACGTGCAGCCACACCGCGGTGTTGTCGTACGAGACGTCGTTGTGCGGCAGGAAGCCCGCGATGAGCGCCATCAGCGGCAGCGGCACCAGGGCGGTCCAGTGCCACGGCACGCCGGCCACCCCGAGCGGGATGACGACGAGCGGGACGAACACGATGATCAGGTAGGACGCGCGATACCGCGGGTCGCGTCCCCAGTAGGTGAGTGCCCGTGCCGCCACCGCGCCGACGGGCGTGGAGCCGAGCGTGTCGAACCATCCGAGGCCCCGGTACCGACGGGTCCGCGCACGGCCGTCGACGGTCTCGAGCGCCCGGCCGACCACGGCCCACCAGGCGAGGCCGAGCAGGGCCACGACGACCACCGCGATGACGAGCTTGACGATGCCCTCGCCCACACGGCCGCTCGCGACGTCGGCCGGCACGGCCCAGGCGGCGCCCCACGGCGTCCACCCGGCGATGTCGGCGACGCGCTGCATCTCGGCGCCGGCCGGGTCGAGCCAGTCGACGCGGAGCAGGAGCGAGACGGCCGGGATCGCCAGCACGACGATGACCAGCGCGACCAACCAGCCGGCGTCCCGCGACCGGTGCGGACCGATCAGGGACGCACCGACGGCGCTGCCGACGCGGATGAGCAGGGCGCACGTGGCGATGGCGAGGAGGGCGGCGACGACGCCGAGGACGCCGACACCCGCACCGCGCATCCACGCGACCGACTGCGCGACGGCCACGACGGCGACCGCGACGACCGGGACCCCGATGAGTCCGGCGACCCCGAGCCCGACCGCCAGGTCACGTCGGCCGATGCCGAACACGGTGAAGCGCCGCGGATCGAACTGGTCGCCGCGCCCGACGACGAGGGGGACGACCGTGAACGCGAAGGCGATGAGCGTGCCGACCGGGACGACGACCGAACGCGCGACCTCGGGTGCGGCGTCACGGAGCCCGACGACCTCGATCGCGACGAGCACCGCGGCGACGAGTCCCGCGAGGCTGCCGAGCACGACGAGGACCGACCGACGGGCGCTCCCGCGGACCTCGCCCGCGAGTAGGTCTGCCCTCAGCCGGAGAAGCTGTGCAACCATTCCATGCTCTCTGCCACGACGCGGCCGCCCGCGAGTTCGACGAACTTGTCCTCGAGGCTCTTGCGCCCGCGGACCTGCGCCATCGTGCCGGAGGCGAGGACCTTGCCGCCGACGATGATGGCGACGGAGTCACACGTGCGCTGCACGAGCTCCATGGAGTGGCTGGAGAGCACCACCGTGCCGCCCCCGCGCGTGTAGCGACGGAGGATCTCGGTGATGGTCGCTGCGCTCACCGGGTCGACGGACTCGAACGGTTCGTCGAGCACGAGCACCCGGGGCGAGTGGATGAGGGTCGCCGCGAGGGCGATCTTCTTCGCCATGCCCACGGAGTAGTCGGCGACCTGACGGCCGAGCGCCTCGCCGAGACCGAACGCCTCGGCCAGGTCACTGCTGCGCTTGCGCGCGGTGGCACCGTCGAGCCCGCGGAGGGTCGCCGAGTAGTACAGCAGCTGCGCGCCGGTCAGCCGGTCGAACAGCCGGAGCCGGTCCGGCAGCACGCCGAGGTCCCGCTTGGCGGCGGTCGGGTCGGCCCACACGTCGTGGTCGAGCACCGTCACGCTGCCGGCGTCGGGGCGCAGGAGTCCGGTGACCATCGACAGGGTGGTCGTCTTGCCGGCGCCGTTCGGGCCGACGACGCCGAAGATCGAGCCCTGGCGGATCTCGAGGTCGACCTCGTCGACGGCGAGGGTCTGGCCGTAGCGCTTCACGAGGCCGTCGGCACGGAGGACGACGGGCTGCTGGGGCTGCTTGGCCGTGGGCGCGGGGCGCTTCGTGCCGCTCGGGCGCTTCTTCGCGGACTTGGTGTCGGGCGCCGCGGTGTCCGCTGCGGTGTCGGGCGCTGCCGTGTCCGCTGCGGGGTCCGTGGCGGTTGCGGTGTCCGTCGGGGTCGCGCGGTCGGTCGGGGTCGCGCGGTCGGTCGCGTCCGTGCCGGCGGTCGCGTCCGTCTCGTCCGCCCCGTCGCGCGGGCCAGGAGGCACGGTGCCGGTCGTCCCCGCCGTCTGCGTCGGGCGGGTGGCACGTCCCTTGCCGCCGCGCGCCTTGGCAGGGCGGCGACCGGTGGTCGTCGGCGCCACCGCCTGCGCGGCGACGCGGTCCGCCCCCGTCTCCGTCGTCTCGGTGGCCGTCGTGTCGTCGGTCATCGTGTCCTCAGCGGAGGCGTCGTGTGCATCCCCGTCCCCCATGTCGTCGTCAGCGGCGTCTCCCGCCGCGGTGGCGTCGTCGTCCTCGGTGGCAGCGTCGTCCGCGGTGTCGTCGTCGCCGTCGGCGGCCGCTTCGGCCTCGGTGTCGGCGTCCGCTTCCTCGGTCAGCCAGGCAGCGTCCGACGTGGCGTACACGTCGTCGTCGTCCCCTGCTGCTGCGGCCACCGCCCCACCGTACCAACGCTCACCGGACAGCGGGGGACGCCTCGGGCGCAGTGTCCCGAATCCCCGGCGCTGTGTCACGAAATGAGCACGAAGCGGCCGAGACCGTACCCCGGCGGAGGGTCGTTCCGTATCATTCACCGAGGCACAACGAAGTGTTCACCACTTGGAAACCTGCCCCGGCCGGTGTCCCCGTGACGATCCCTCCCTGCGAATGCGCGCAGAGACGGCGGTCTTCCCGGGCAGATCGGATCTTCCGGGAGCACACTCGACGAGGCCCGCCCGTGCCCCAGGGCGCGCGGGCGGACACCAGAAGGGACCAGCATGACCACGCAGATCGTCATCCTCGCAGCGGGGATGGGCAGCCGCCTCGGGCGCAGCCTGCCGAAGCCGCTGACCGAACTGAGCGACGGCCGCACCATCATGCAGCAGCAGTTCGACAACATCCGTGCGGCGTTCGGTTCGAGCGCACGCGTCACGATCGTCGTCGGCTACAAGTCGGAGTACATCGTCGAGGCCTTCCCCGAGGCGAACTTCGTCTACAACGAGTCCTACGACTCCACGAACACCTCGAAGAGCCTGCTCCGCGCCCTCAAGGCGACGGGCAAGGGCGGTGTGCTCTGGATGAACGGCGACGTCGTCTTCGACCCGCGTGCCCTGGTGCGTGCGGCCGACATGATCGACGAGGACCGCTCGTTCGTCAGCGTCAACACCGACAAGGTCTCCGACGAAGAGGTCAAGTACACCGTCGACGCCGAGGGCTTCATCCACAAGCTGTCGAAGCAGGTCGTCGGTGGCCTCGGCGAAGCCGTCGGCATCAACTACGTGTCCTCGAAGGACAAGCAGGCGCTCATCCGCCAGCTCGGTCGCGTCGACGACCAGGAGTACTTCGAGGGCGGCATCGAGGCTGCCATCGCTGAGGACGGGCTACTCTGGAGCCCGATCGACATCTCCGACCTCTACGCGGTCGAGATCGACTTCGCCGAGGACCTCGAGCGCGCGAACAACCTGTTCGCCTGAACCAGCGTCAAGACCCCCTCGGCGGTTCCGCCCGAAGGGAAACCGTGACCACAGCGAGTGCGCCGACCGCGCCCGCGGCTGCCGCACCAGCGGCGTCCCGGAGCGCCGGTCGGCGCTATCGTCATGCCCTCTGGCTGCTGACGATCCGAGACCTCCGCGTCCGCTACTCGACCTCGGCGCTCGGCTACTTCTGGTCGATCCTCGACCCGCTCGTGATGTCGGCGATCTACTGGTTCGTCTTCACGCAGGTGTTCCACCGCGGGTCGGTCGGCGAAGAGCCGTACATCGTGTTCCTGCTGTCGGCGCTGCTGCCGTGGATGTGGTTCACCGGTGCTGTCTCGGACTCCACGCGGGCGTTCATCAAGGAGACCAAGCTCATCCGGTCGACGACGATCCCGCGCAGCATCTGGGTCGCCCGGGTCACGGCGTCGAAGGGCATCGAGTTCCTCCTCAGCCTGCCGGTGCTCGCCGTGTTCGCGATCGCGACGGGGGCGCACTGGCACTGGGAGATCGCGCTCTACCCGCTCGCGATCGTGCTGCAGTGCGCGCTCGTGTACGGGCTCGGCCTGATCGTCGCGCCGCTCGTGGTCTTCTTCCGTGACCTCGAGCGTGCGGTGAAGCTCGTGCTCCGGTTCCTCTTCTACGCATCGCCGATCATCTACGGCACGTCGGCACTGCCCGACAAGCTGCACGACCTCGCGGCCTTCAACCCGCTCAGCGGCATCTTCGGCATCTACCGCGCGGCGTTCTTCCCGTCGCAGCTGAACTGGTTCGAGGTCGGGGTCTCCGTCGTCGTCACCGTCGTCGTCCTCGCGATCGGACTCGTCGTGTTCCGCCGCAGCGAACACCGCGTCCTGAAGGAGCTGTGATGACCGCCACCGAGCAGACCAGCCGCAGCGCGACGGTCGCCCCCGTGATCTCCGTCCGCGACGCCGGCATCCGGTTCAAGCGCAACCGTCGGGCGAGCCGGAGCTTCAAGGACCTCTTCGCCGGCAGCAACCGCCGCAAGCGCGCGGACGAGTTCTGGGCGCTCCGGGGTGTGTCGTTCGACGTCCGCCCGGGTGAGGCGATCGGGGTCGTCGGCCGCAACGGTCAGGGCAAGTCGACGCTGCTGAAGCTCGTGGCCCAGGTCATGCTCCCCGACGAGGGACGCATCCACGTCGGTGCCGGGGTCGCACCCCTGATCGAGATCACCGGTGGCTTCGTCGGAGACCTCTCGGTCCGCGACAACGTCTACCTCACGGCGGGACTGCACGGCATGTCCCGGGCGGAGATCCGCGACGCCTTCGACGAGATCATCGAGTTCGCCGAGATCGGCGACTTCGTCGACACCCCGTACAAGCACCTGTCGAGCGGCATGAAGGTGCGCATCGCGTTCGCGGTCATCTCGCGCCTCGACGAACCGGTGATCCTGGTGGACGAGGTCCTGGCGGTCGGCGACAAGGGGTTCCGCGAGAAGTGCTACAAGCGGATCGAGGAGCTCCTCGCCGGTGGCCGCACGCTGTTCTTCGTCTCGCACAGCGACAAGGACCTCCGCCGCTTCTGCGAGCGTGGGCTGTACCTCGACAAGGGTCGCCTGCAGCTCGACGGCACGATCGAGGAAGCACTGCAGCGGTACTCGTCCGACTACGCCGTCTGACCACCGGTCCCCGTCCACAACCAGGGTCCCCCGGGCCGCTCTCCACAGCCGCCACTCCCCCGAGCCGAACCGGCCGCCGGACGTCAGACCCTCACCCTACGGTGACGGCATGCACCACCCGACACCGGCCTACCCCGTTCCGTTCTCGATCGACCGTTCCCGTGCCCCGCGCCGCTACGACCTGCTGAACACCGGCGACGAACCCGTCGACGGCATCACGCTCACCCACCTCGGCAGCGGCTACTGCCCGCCGCTCGCCGTGCACCGGCTCGAACCGGGTCGGTCGCTCTCGATCGCCGTGTTCGGCGCCACCGCCGACGACACGGGCGTGGTGATCGTCCGCTGGCGTCGACCGGACCGCTCCGAGTACCTCTGGCGGATGTCCCTCGTGGGTGACGCCCGTGCTGCCTGACCGTCCTCGTCGTGCCACCGCCGACCGGTGGGTCCGGGTCGGTCCCTCAGTCCTCGCCGCGCGACGCCGCGACGGTCTGCCAGCGGGCGAGCAGCCGTTCGACCGCGTCGTGCAGCCGCTTCGTCGCCGCACCCGGCGTCGTGTCCCCGAAGTACCGCTCGACCCAGTGCTGCAGCTTCGCGAGCTCGGCGGCGTCGTTCGCCGCGGCGTCGACCCGCGCGACGACGTCCTGCGCATCGGACGCCGTCAACCAGTTGGCGTCACTCAGGTACCCTCGCTCGTCGACGTCCGCCTCGGGCGAGACCGGCCGGGTCACGATGAGCGGCTTGCCCACGGCGAGCCGGTCGTAGATCATCGCGCTGATGTCCGTGATCGCCACGTCCGCTCCGGCGAGCTGCCACCCCAGCTCGGCGCCGTCGTCGTACACGTGGTGGGCGCCGGGGTCGGCGGCGTTGGCGCTCGCGATGGCAGCGACGATCCGCTCGTGCGCCGCCTTGTACGCGGCGTCGCGCACACCGCTGCGGGGGTGCGGCCGGTAGACGAGCCGGTGCGCCGGCGACGCGAGCACCCGTTCGGCGATCGTGGTGCCGTGGCTCGCGATCGACCCGTAGGCGGCCGCTGCGCGGTCCCCCTCCCACGTCGGCGCGTAGAGCACGACCGTGCGGTCGTCGGCCGGGTACGGCGCGGCGCCGGCGAAGTGGTCGGCCTGCGGGCGACCGATCGAGATCGTCCGGGCATCCAGGTCGTAGTCCCACAGGGCGTCCGACAGCCGTCCACGAGCGGCGTCGCCAGCGATCAGGGCGTAGTCGTACGCCTTGAACTGGTTCGTCGTCATGTACATCTTGTCGCTCTCGCCGTGGTTCACGAAGACGTGCCACATGCGCCCGTACCGCATCATCTGGAAGTTGCGGGCGTTCTGGTTGACGTAGAAGACGATCTTCGGGGCCTGCTGCTCGACGAACTGCTCGAGGTCGACGACCTGGCGCGCGTAGACCACGGGCACCGGGGACTCGTCGAGCAGGGTGAGCATGGTGCCGGGGCTTCGCGCGATGATCGCGACCGGGTGAGTCGCCGCGAGTTCGGCGAGGGGGGCGTACCACTGCCGCACCTGGTACATGTTCACGGGGCCGTCGGCGAAGTAGACGGCGATCTCCACGGTGCCCGGAGCAGGGGCCACCACCGACGGCAGCCGGCGTGCGAGTTCACGACGGCTGCGTCGCGACTTGAGCAGGCGGTCGGCGAGCCGCAGGGCCGTGCGCGCGTCACTGATGATCGGCATGGTCTCTCCTCCTGGGTCCGGGGACGGTTCGGTGCGGGCGGGTCAGACGACGGGCGGACGGCCGGCGAGCGTCATGCGGCCGATCGTGAGCCAGCCCATCACGTGCACGGGACCGCAGTCGCTCCGCCAGCCTTCACGGACGCCACCGAACCAGGTGGCGAGCCGCTGCGGGTGTCGCCACCAGCGTGCGACCTGGATCGCCGCCCACGACCCGACGTACAGCGGTCGGAGCACCGCCGGCAGGTTGCGCCGAGCCAGCCAGACCCGGTTCCGGGCGTTCAGCCGGTAGTACTCGGTGTGGCGTGCCGGGTCGATCGCGGGGTGGTGCGCGACGAGGTCCCCGGCGTACCAGGTCCGTCGGCCGGCATCCCACACGCGCCACGCGAGCTCGATGCCCTCGTGCGCGTAGAAGTACTCCGTTCCCCAACCGCCGGTCGCGCGGTACACGTCCATCGGCAGGACGACCGCCCCTTCCCACACCGAGAACACCGGCGACGAGTGGTCGGGCTCGCCCTTGCGGATCCGCGGGATCCAGCGCGTCGGGTTCGCAGCGCCGGTGGGGTCGACGACCCGGGGTTGCACGAGACCGAGCGACGGATCGCGCTCGAACAGGTCGATCGCGTCACGCAGGAACGTCTCCGACGGCACCGAGGCGTCGTCGTCGAGGAAGAACACGTAGTCGCCGTCGACCACCTCGGCCCCGGCGTTCCGCCCGGCGGGGATGCCCACGTTCTCGGGCAGGGCCAGCGCGCGGACGCCCTCGGGCAGACCGGTCGGCTCCCATCCGTTGCCGACGCACACCACGTCGAGGTCGACGTCCTGCTGCGCGAGCACGCTCTCGAGTCCACGACGCAGGTCGTCCGGGCGGGTCCCCTGCGACAGGCTCACCACGGCGACCCGGGGCCGCTCGCGGTGCGGGACGGCGTGACGACGGAGCGTGCCCGGGGTCACCCGCGGACCCGCTTCGACGAGATGATCGCCACGAAGTGCCCGAACGTCGCCAGGATCGCCAGCGGCAGGAGCGCGCCCACCAGGATCCGGTCGGCCAGGGGATGACCGATCACGAGCGCCAGCAGCGCGAAGACGAACGCGAGGATGCTCAGCTCGACCGAGTGGTACAGGCGGTGGAACGGCAGGAACCGCGCGGCGCGACGCAGCGTCGCGAGCCGTCGTCCGGACGGGGCGGTGCCGGCGTCGCGACGGTCGACGAGCTTGTCGAGCCCGGCGTTCGCCCGTGCGACGTGCACCATGTCGTTGAGCGCCTTGTTGAGGACGATCACGAGCCCCAGCGCGCAACCGATCGTGGTCCACATCCAGTCCGCGCCGTGGATCGGCCACGTGGCCGCACGGACGCCGAGTGCGATGGGGATGAGTCCCTCGGTCGTGTAGTGCCCGACCTTGTCGAGGAACACGCCGGCGGGCGAGCGGGTCCCCCGCCACCGGGCGACCTCGCCGTCGCAGCAGTCGACGAGCATCTGCAGCTGCCCGAGCACGAGCGCGAGCGCCGCGCCCCAGATGCCCGGGATGAGCAGGGCGGCCGCGACGCTCCACCCGACGAGGATCATCAGGCCGGTCACCTGGTTCGCCGTCACGCGGGTCTTCAGCAGCACCCACGTCAGGTACGGCGAGACGTCCCGCAGGTACAGCGACGCCGTCCAGTGCTCGGCGTTCGCCCGCGAACGGACCTCGTCCGGTTGGGCGACGGCACGGAGTTCGGCGATCGAGGTGGGGCGGGCGTTCCCGCGGCCGGTCGTGTCATCGGTCAAGAGGTCAGGTCACCGTCCCGTGTGCGTGGTCAGCTCGGACGTCCGGGTCAGGAAGCCGATGATGAAGCCGAGTCCCCACCCGACGTGGATGCACGGCAGCACCACGACGAGCCAGAGGAGCGTCGGCAGCCCCGACCGCCGGGCGACCGCGACGGCCCCCAGCACGACGAAGACGATGTAGACGGCGGGCACCACGAAGCCGAGCAGCGCCCACGCCGCCCCCGTCCCGAGTGCGGCGCCGATGATCCCGACGATGCCGGCGACGATGCCGAGCGCCATCGCGGCGACCATGGCCGGGGGCACGAAGTAGCGCAGGCCGTTGTTGGCGGGGAACCGGCGGGCGAGCTCGCCGCGCCACAGCCCCGTGGCGACGAACTGCCGGACCAGACGCTTCAGGCTCGGCCGCGGGCGGTACGTGACGACGAGCTCCGGGGTGAACCACACCGTGCCACCGGTCTGCCGGAGGCGCCGGTTGAGCTCCCAGTCCTGGCCGCGCTTGATGCCCTCGTCGAACAGCCCGACCTCGAACAGTCGGTCACGCCGGAACACGCCGAGGTACGCCGTCTCGGCCGGACCGGCCTGGCCGCCGACGTGGTGCGGCGTACCACCGAGCCCGACGCGGCTGCCGTACGCCAGCGCCACGGCGCGTTCGAACGGGGTCCGCCCCTCGGCGCGCATGATCCCGCCGACGTTGTCCGCGCCCGACTCCTGCAGCACGCGCACGGCGATCCGCGTGTAGTCCTGCGGCAGCACCGAGTGCGCGTCGACACGGACCACGACGGGGTGCACGGACGCGCGGATCGCCACGTTCAACCCGGCGGGCGTGGAGCCGGCGGGGTTCTCGATCGCGCGGATCCGGGGGTCGGCCGCGCTCATCTCGGCGACGAGTTCGTTGGTGCCGTCGATCGACGGGCCGAGGGCGAGGATGACCTCGAACGGACCGGAGTAGTCCTGCTCGAGCAGACTCTGGACGGCTGCCCGGACCTCGGTGACCTCGTTGAGGACGGGCATCACGTACGAGACGCCCGGCAGGGGCTGTCCGTCTGTCTGCATCGGTACCTCGGGGTCCTCACCTGGGTGCACGGGACGCACCGCGGACGGTGCCGCCCCGCAAGAGCGACCCTGAGCCTATCAAGTCGCCGCGGGTCGTCGGGGCGACCGGCAGACGGACGGGAGGCACGGTGCCAGCTGGCACCGCGCCTCCCGTCCGTCGCTGGTCGCGTCAGCCCTTGTAGGTGCCGAGCGTGACGTCCGCCTCGCGCGTCTCACCGCCGCGGATGAAGGTGATCGTGGTCTTCGCACCACCGGCGAAGTACCGCACCTGTGCCGTGAGGTCGGTCGCGTCGGACACCGTCGCCGAGCCGATCTTCGTGACGACGTCGCCCTTCTGCAGGCCGGCCTTGGCAGCCGCGCCACCGGACGACACCGACTTGATGAGGCCGCCCATCTGCGTGGCGTTCGCGTCCTCGGCGGCGTCGCCCACGGTCGCACCGAGCAGCCCGTGCGTGGCGGAGCCGTTGTCCTTGATCTCGTTCGCGACCCGCTTGACGAGGTTCGACGGGATCGAGAAGCCGACGCCGATGCTGCCGGACTGGCTCGACGACGAGTCGGACGAGCTGCCCGCGCTCGCGATGGCCACGTTGATGCCGATGAGCTTGCCCTTGGAGTCGAGCAGCGCACCACCCGAGTTGCCGGGGTTGATCGACGCGTCGGTCTGGATGACCGGCAGCGAGACGGTGCTGTTCGTCGACGAGTCGCTGCCGTTGCCGCCGTTGCCCCAGAAGTCGAAGGGACCGCCGCTCGAGCCGTTCCCGCCCTCGTTCGAGTCGCCGCCCTCGGTGGGAGCGCTCGAGGTGACCTGGATGCTGCGGCTCAGGGTCGAGACGATGCCGTCCGTCACCGTGTTCGACAGGCCGAGCGGCGCACCGATCGCAACCGCGGTGTCGCCGACGTTGAGGTCGGACGAGTCCGCGAAGCTGATCGGCTTCATGTCGGTCGCGTCGATCTTGATGACCGCGAGGTCGACCGTCGGGTCCGTGCCGACGAGCTTCGCCGGGTAGATCTTGCCGTCCGACGTCGTCACCGTGATCGTGCCGTTGGAGCTGTCGCCGTCGAGAGTCACCACGTGGGTGTTCGTGACGATGTAGCCGTCCTTGCTGAAGACGACGCCGGAACCGGTGCCGGCCTCGCTGCTCGACGAGACGTTGATCGTGACCACCGAGGGGGTCGCCTGCGCGGCCACCGCGGTGACGACCGTGGCGTTGTTGTAGTCGTTGACGGTGAGGTTGCCGCCGCCCTGCGCGCTCGAGGACCCGACGACGTTGCCGCCGCCCTGCGTGTTGGACGCGGCGAGCCAGCCGGCGCCGCCGCCGACGAGGCCGGCGATGACGACGCCGGCGATGATCGGGAGGGCGAGGCGGCCGCGGCCGGTGCCGGTGCGGCGGCCGGGGGCTGCTGCTCCGGCGCCTGCTGCTCCGGCTGCGCCCGCTGCTCCGGCTGCTCCGGCGGCTCCGGTGTCGAAGTAGTGGCCGTTGCGCTGGTTCGAGCCGTCGACGTCGCCGAACGCGCTCGTGGGGGCCTGGGCCGACGGGGCTCCGGCGTACTCGGAGGCCGATGCCGGCGCCGAGGTCGGCTGGGCGTACTCGCCGTAGCGGGGCTGCTGGCCGTACTGCGCCTGCTGTCCGTACTGCGACTCGCCGTACTGCTGCCCGTACTGCTGCTGGCCGTACTGGGACTGGCCGTACTGCTGCTGGTCCTGGCCGTACTGCGGCTGGCCGTACTGCTGCTGGCCGTACTGCTGCTGGCCGTACTGGGACTGCTGCGCGTGGTCGGTGCCGTACGGGGTGGCGTGCGCACCGTACCCGGCCGGCGCCTGACCGTACTGGCTCGTCTGACCGTACTGGCTCGTCTGGCCGGCGTCGGAGTCGTGCTGGGACACCGTCGGGTACGGCGCCGTGTACCGGTCGGTCGGGTGGTCGTTCGAGGCCGCGATGACATCGGTCTCGCTCGCGGGAGCGATCACGTCGGTGTGGTCCGCGGAGCCGTCGTTCGGCGAACGGTCGCTCGTCGGAGCATCGCTGCTCGGAGCGTCGTCGCGGAACGCGTGGTCGAAGTGCTCGGAGTCGTTCGGCGAAGCGTCCTCGGATGCGGCCTTCGCGGCCGCGTCGTCCGGACGGATGTCGTCGCCCTGCCCGTTGGGCGTGGTGTCGGTCATGCTGGACGTGCTCCTTTCAAGCTCGTGCAGTCTGTCGCACCCACCTGAGCGGTGCTCCTGGTGACGCTGCAAGCGACCTATGGCGATCTTATGCGTGGGCTGTGCGGCCGTTCCCGAGATGCCCTCGGCCCGGCCGCTAGGTTGGGGTCCGTTCAGCGCCGCGAGTGCGGTCGACACCTCGGAGGGAACCACATGCGTCACGCAGGACCCTGGTTGCGAGCAGCAGAGGGAGCGATGCTCCTCGGCCCGGACGGCGTCCCCGCGCCGACGGTGTTCGCCGAGATGAGTGCGCTCGCGGCGGCCACGGGCGCGGTCAACCTCGGGCAGGGATTCCCGGACGAGGACGGTCCCGCCGAGGTCCTCGAGGCAGCGGTCGGAGCCATCCGCGACGGCCTCAACCAGTACCCGCCCGGACGCGGGACCCCGGACCTCCGGGCGGCCATCAGCGAGCACCAGGCCCGGTGGTACGGCCTGGAGGTCGATCCCGACCGCCAGGTGCTCGTCACCGCCGGCGCGACCGAGGCCCTCGCCGCGACGCTCCTCGCCCTGGTGGAGCCGGGCGACGAGGTCATCACCTTCGAACCGTTCTACGACGCGTACGGCGCGCTCATCGGTCTCGCCGGCGGCACCCACGTGACGGTGCCGCTGCGGGCGCCCGACTTCCTCCCGGACGAGGACACCCTCCGCGCCGCGTTCTCCGACCGGACCCGTGCGGTGCTCGTGAACACCCCGCACAACCCGACCGGCCGTGTCCTCCCGACGGAGGTGCTCACCACGATCGTCGAACTGGCCACGAAGTACGACGCCGTGATCGTCACCGACGAGGTGTACGAGCACCTGACCTTCGACGTCCCGCACGTCCCGATCGCCACCCTGCCCGGTGCCGCCGATCGCACCGTGACCATCTCGAGCGCTGGGAAGACCTTCAGCACCACCGGCTGGAAGATCGGCTGGCTCACGGCGGCACCGGCGCTCGTCGACGCGATCACCACCGTGAAGCAGTTCCTGACGTTCGTGAACGGCGCGCCCTTCCAGCCCGCGGTGGCGACCGGGCTCCGGCTGCCGGACAGTGTGTTCGCCGGCATCGCCGCCGAGCTGTCCGCCAAGCACGACTTGCTCGCCGCGGGACTCCGAGCGGCCGGCTTCGAGGTGATGCGCCCGGACGGCGGGTACTTCGTCATCGCCGACACGGCCGCACTCGGGTACGAGGACGCCCGGGCGTTCTGCCTGCAGCTCCCCGAGCTCGCCGGGGTGGTCGGTGTCCCGGTCTCGGCGTTCGTCCGACCCGATCACGCCGCCGGCTACCGGTCACTCGTGCGGTTCGCCTTCTGCAAGCGGCGCTCGGTGCTCGAGGACGCCGCCGCTCGGCTCGCCGGTCTCGCCCTGCGCGGCTGACTCCCCCGCGGTCGGGCGGGCGGACCGGACCCGCCCGCCACCGCGAGCGGGCGGTATCAACCCGACCCGCGCCTCCAGGCCCACGCATTTCGCCCGCTCGGCGCCGGCGCGACCGCGCCCCACCGCGAGCGGGCGGAACAGTGCCCGTCCGCGCCTGCCGGGCGGCGCATTTCGCCCGCTCGGCACGAGCACCGCCGCGCCCCAACGCGAGCGGGCGGAATCGACGCTGCTCGCGCCTCCAGGCCCACGCATTTCACCCGCTCGGCACGAGCGCCACCGCGCCCCAACGCGAGCGGGCGGAATCGACGCTGCTCGCGCTTCCGTGCCCACGCATTTCACCCGCTCGCCGCGAGCGCCACCGCGCCCCACCGCGAGCGGGCGGAGCAGTGCCCGCCCGCTCCGCCAGGCCCACGCATTTCGCCCGCTCGGCACGAGCGCCGCCGCGCCCCAACGCGAACGGGCGGAATCGGATCCGCTCGCGCCTCCAGAGGGGCGTATTTCGCCCGCTCGCGGGGGCGCAAATGCGCACACTTCGCCCGCCCAACGCCGCGCGGGTCAGGGGCGGGGCGTGACCTCGTAGCGGCGGAGCGCCAGCGACGGGTTCGTGCGGCGCACGGCGTCCGTCACGGCGGTGTCGATCCCCGCGACGAGCATCCCCGGGACCGCCCCGGCAGCGGCGACCGCGACGCCCGAGGGGTCGAGGACGACCGAGCCCCCGATGCCGATCGGCGGCGTCTGTCCCACCCCGACCACCCACACGGTGTTCTCGATGGCACGGGCGGTGAGCAGCGTCCTCCAGTGGTGCTCCTTGCCGGGGCCTCGGACCCACTCGGCGGGCAGGACCACGACGTCGGCGGCGCCGTGTTCGGGTGCGGCGAGGCGCCGGGTGACCTCGGGGAACCGCAGGTCGTAGCAGGTCTCGAGGGCGACGCGCAGCCCGCCGAGCTCGAACACCGGCAGCTGTTCGGGGTCGCCGGACTCGATGTGGTCCGACTCCTTCGAGCCGAACGCGTCGTAGAGGTGCACCTTCCGGTACGTCGCAGCGATCGACCCGTCGGGCAGGACCGCGACGAGGGTGTTCCGGAAGCGGTCCGGGACGTCAGCGGCTTCGGCGACGCCGACGACGAGGGCGATGCCGACCTCGCGGGCGACGGCCTGCAGACCGGTGACGAACGGACCGTCGAGCGGTTGGGCGGCGGCCACGAACCGGTCGTCGATCTCGGCGGTGAAGTACGAGGTGTACTCCGGCGTGACGAGGAGGTCGGCGTGTCGGGCGGCGGCGTCGACTGCCGCGGCGCGGACGGTCTCGAGGTTCGCGACGGGGTCGTCCACGGGTGCGAACTGCGCCGCGGCGACGGTGAGGGTGCCCATCCGCCGAGCGTACCGGGCGGCCCGAGACTCGGCTCCGCGGACATTCTTCGCGTAGTGCGGGCGCGAAACTGTCCGCCCGGCCGAGACTCGGGCGGACGTGCACACGCACCAGCCAGCACCCGCACACGAAGAAGGCCCCGGTCCGACTGGACCGGGGCCTTCTCTGTGACGCTTGGTTGCGGGGGCAGGATTTGAACCTACGACCTCTGGGTTATGAGCCCAGCGAGCTACCGAACTGCTCCACCCCGCGGCACGTTGAACAGCCTACACGGGGCCGTGGCGGGGCACAAATCGAGTGCCCCGCCACGGTGTGTCTAGTTCCCGCCCTCGGCCTCGGTGGCGGCCTGGATCGCGTCCTGCAGCCGCTGGTCGGCCTCGGCGGCGGCGACCAGGTCGTTGTCCGCGTAGGCGTCCTGGCGGTCTTGCAGCGCCTGCTTGGCGTCGTTCAGGGCCTTCTGCAGCGCCGCGTTGTCGACCGCGCCGGAGCCGGACGAGCCCGAGGACGCACCGGATTCGGAACCCGACGAACCCGAGTCCGACGAACCCGAGTCGGAACCCGACGACGCACCCGAGTCACCCGAGCCACCCGACGCACCGGAGTCACCGGCCGACGCACCCGAGTCGCCGCCGAAGAGGCTGTTGAGCGCCTCGTCGAGGGTGTCCTCGAACGCGATCTTGTCGCCGAACGCCACGAGCACCTTCTGCAGCAGCGGGTACGAGCCGCTCGACGTCGACTGCACGTACACGGGCTGCACGTAGAGGAAGCCGCCACCCACCGGGAGCGTGAGCAGGTTGCCCTGCTTCACGGTCGAGTTCCCGCGCTTCAGGATGTTCAGCTCCTGCGAGACGGTCGAGTCACCGTTGAAGAGACTCTGCACCTGCCCGGGCCCGGGGATGTTGTCCGTCTTCGGCATCGTCAACAGCGTGAGCTTGCCGTAGCCGGACCCCTTCTTGCCCTTCCCCGCGCCTCCGGCATCGGAGTCCACCGCGAGGTACCCGGTCAGCACGTTCCGGTTGTTCGCCCCGGCCGACTGCTGCGGGATGTAGGTCGTGTACAGCGTGTACGCGGTCCCCTGCCCCGGCACCTTCATCGTGAGGTAGTACGGGTCCTGCAGGTTGCCCTTGGCCGTCGTCGTGGTGGTCGCCCCGAGCGCGTTCGTGCCCGAGTTGGTCGTGGTCGACGCGTCCGAGGTGTCGGTGTCGTTCGTCCCCGAGGTCGGTTCCTGCGGCACGTTCCATGCGTCGTCACCCGAGTAGAACGAGTTCGCGTTCGTGACGTGGTAGGTGCCGAGGATCGACCGCTGCACCTTGAACAGGTCGGTCGGGTACCGCACGTGGTCGAGCAGCTCCGCGCTCATGCTCGACACGGGCTTCGTCGCCGTCGGGAAGATCTTCTGCCACGTCTTGAGCACCGGGTCCTTGGTGTCCCAGGCGTAGAGCGTCACCTTGCCCGTGTACGCGTCGACCGTGGCCTTCACCGAGTTCCGGATGTAGTTGACCTGGTCGGTCCGGTACGCCGAGCTCTCGGCGCCCGCGATCGTGTCGGAGAGGCTCTGGCTCTGCGAGTACGGGTACGCGTCGCTCGTCGTGTAGCCGTCGACGACCCACTGGATGCGGTGGTCGACGATCGCCGGGTACGCGTCGTTGTCGAGTGTCAGGTACGGCGCGACCTTCTGCACGCGCGTGATCGGGTCGCGGTCGTAGAGGATCTGCGAGTCCTGGTTCACGGCGTTCGACAGCAGGATCTGTTCGGACTGGAACTTCGCGGCGTAGACGAGCCGGTTGAAGAAGTTGCCGATGCTCGGGCCGCCGTCGCCGGCGTACGTCGTCGTGGCGTTGCCGCCGCTGTCGTCGTTCTCGTCCGAGCCGGACGGGTAGTCGAGCTCGACGTTCTTCGAGCCCTTCGGCGCACCGACGATCGAGTACGCCGGCGAGGTCTCGCCGAAGTACACGCGCTGCTGGAAGTCGCCGAGAGCACCGTTGGACGGGATCCCCGACTCGAGGAACACCGGCTTGCCGTCGCTGGCGCGCTGGTTGCCGTAGGCCGCCGTCACGCCGTAGCCGTGCGTGTAGACGAAGGCACGGTTGTACGGGGTGTTCGCCTGCGCGCTGAGGCCGTCGAGGTCGATGTCGCGGACCGCGATCACGGTGTCCTCGGTCTCGCCCTTGACGTCGTAGCGGTCGACGTCGAGTTCCTTCGGGAACTGGTAGTACTGCCGGTACTGCTGCAGCTGGCTGAAGGTGTCCGAGACGATCTTCGGGTCGATCAGGCGGATGTTCGCCGTCGTCTGGGCGTCCTGCGCGAGGGCGCCGGAGCTCGCCTCGGTCGTCGCGTCGTAGTTCTGCTCCTGGACGCCCGCGACACCGTAGGCGTCACGGGTCGCCTTGATGTTCCGCTCGATGTACGCGGACTCGAACGTCCGCTCCGAGGGCTTCACCTGCAGGCGCTGGACGATCCACGGGTAGATGCCGCCGATGACGATCGCCGCGACGAGCAGGAGCCCGGTACCGACGATCGAGATGCGCCAGCGGCCGATGACCGCGGTCACGATGAAGAGGATCGCCACGATCGCGGCGATGCCCGCCATGATCTCGCGACCCGGGATGACGGCGTTCACCTCGGTGTACTGCGCACCGGTGATGAGCGAGTTCGACTTCGTCAGCGCGGCGTACTGGTCGAGCCAGAGGCTCACGGCCTGCAGCGCGACGTAGACGGCGGCGGTGATCGCGAGCTGGATGCGCGCGGCCTTCGAGATCCGGACCTCGCGCCCGCCGAAGCGCATCGCGCCGTACAGGTAGCACGCGGCGAGCGCGGCCAGCCCGGCGATGAGCACCACGGCCGACGAGTAGGCCACGATCGCGCGCCAGAACGGCAGTTCGAACACGTAGAAGCCGATGTCGAGCCCGAACTGCGGGTCGGTCTTGCCGAACGGCGTCCGGTTGAAGTACTCGAGCACCATGGTCCACCGGCCGGCGGTCGACAGCCCGGCGAAGATGCCGAGCACGACCGGGATCCCGATCATGACGGCACGGCGCAGCGGCTCGATGACCTGCTGGTAGCGATCGAGCTGCGAGTTGAGCTTCGCGTAGACCGGCCGGAACCGGAACGCGATCGCGATGCTCGCGTAGACGGGCACCGCCATCCCGAGGAACCCGGCGAGGAACATCAGGGTCCCGGCGATCCACCGCGTGGTCAGGACCTGCTGGAAGCCGAGCTGCGCGAACCACGCGTAGTCGGTGTACAGGCTCGCGAAGATGAAGAAGGCGATCACCAGTGCGGCCAGCACGATGATCGTGACCACGATCGGGACCCGCGGCGAACGCCGCCCCGAGGTGGACGAGGTTGTCGTCACTTGATGTGCTCCAGACGTGTCGAACCGGCGGGCCCGGCGCGGCGGGCCGTCAGTGCATCGATCCTATGTGGCGCGAGCACCCCTGAAACTGTACGGAGGCTCAGGATGGTGGGTCGCGCCTCCTGGAACGCGGTTCGGGAGGCACGGATCGCGACGGCCGCGGACGTCGCCTGGAGCGCGTGGCCGGGTCTACGACGTGCAGCGCGCGAGCTTCGCGGTGCTCTTCCCGGAGGCGATCGTCTGCAGGTCGGTGACCGCCTGGTCGAGCGTGGCGACCTTGTAGACGTCGAGTCCGTCCGGGACGTGGCCGACGACCTCGCCGCAGTTGTCGGCCGGCGCGAGGAAGACGGTCGCGCCGGCGTCCTTCGCGCCGTAGAGCTTCTGCCGGATGCCGCCGATCGCGCCGACCTCGCCGTCGGCGGTGATCGTGCCGGTGCCGGCGACGTGCTTGCCGCCGTTGAGCTTGCCCGGCGTGATCTCGTCGATGATCCCGAGGGCGAACATCATCCCGGCCGACGGGCCGCCGACGTCCTGGAGCTCGATGGAGACGCGGAACGGGAAGTCGTACTGCTCGGTCACGCCCACGCCGATCAGGGCCGTGCCCTGCTCGCTCCGCGGCGTCAGTTCGACCGTCTTCTCGGCGCCGTCGCGTCCGACGACGACCGTCGCCGGGCCCGAGGTGCCGTGCTTCGCGACCAGCTCACGGAGCGAGGTGGCGTCGGCGTTCTCGGTGAGCGAGGTCCCGTCGAAGGAGCGGATGACGTCGCCCTTCTCGATGACGCCGTCGGCTGCCGAGCCCTTCTGGACCGTGCCGACCTCGAGGTCGGTGGGCAGTTCGTACCCCTGCTGGATGAGGGCCGCGGCCACGGCGGACTGCTGCGACTGCTGCATGTCGGCGGTGTCCTGCTGGTTGACCTGGTCGGTGGTGACGCCCTCGGGGTAGATCGCGGACGCCGGGATGACCGCCTCGGACTTCGTGAAGAGCGCCCGGATGACGCTCGTCCAGGAGGGGCGGTTCGTGGCGTCGCCCTGGATGCCGACGGTGAGCATGTCGAGTGCGCCGGCGGTGGGGTAGGTCGGGTGGCCGTCGACCTGGATGAGCTTGACCTGCTTCGCGTCCTTGCCCGTGCCCTGCTCCTGGGTCCCGATGGTGTTGTACACCGGGCCGGGGACCTCGATCAGGTAGGGGCTCGGCAGCAGGCTGGCGAGGAGCCCGAGGACGACGGCACCGATCACGAACGCCCAGCCGACGGTCCGGGAACGGGGACGACGGCGGGGCTCGGCGGCGAAGAGGGTCACGAGAACGTCCTTCCACGGGGGCTGTTCGCCCTCGGCGCAGCGGTTCGGGCGTTCCCACGGGGGCGTCCCAGGCGCGGCCCCGTGAGCAGCGATTAGCGTAGTCGTCATGCCTGATGAACCGCAGCCGGGGCCGGACGACGACTTCCAGGAGATGCTCCGGAAGCTCCTCTCCGGCGAGGGCCAGATCGACCCGTCGCAGCTCGCCGGTGCCGCCGGACTGCCGAACGACCCGGCCTTCGTCGCGAACCTGATGAGCCAGCTGCAGCGTGCCGCGCAGTCGGGCGGTGACGGCATCGACTTCTCCGTCGCGTCCGAGCGCGCCACCGCGATCGCCCGTGAAGGTGGCCACCCGGTCGACCCCGCGACCTCGCAGGCGGCCGACCAGGCGTTCCAGGTCGCGGCGCTCTGGCTGGACGAGGCCACCTCGGTCGCCGAGCTCACCGCGACGCCGAGCCTCTACACGCGCGAGCAGTGGGCGAAGGCGACGACGCCGGTGTGGGCGCAGATCGCCGAACCCGTGGCGCTGAGCATCTCGAACGCCCTGACCGAGGCGATCGAGCAGCGTGCCCCGGAGCAGCTCAAGGCGATGCTCGGCGACGTCTCGAAGGCGATGCGCGGCGTCGGCGGCGCACTGTTCGCGATCCAGCTCGGCCAGGTCGTCGGGCAGCTCTCGAAGGAGGTCGTGTCCGGCGGCGACGTCGGCGTGCCGCTCCTCGACGAGCAGGTCGCCGCACTCCTGCCGCAGAACGTGGCCGAGTTCGCCGAGGGACTCGACGTCCCCGAGGACGAGGTCCGCATCTACCTGGCCGTCCGGGAACTCGCGCACGCACGGCTGTTCCGTTCGGCCCGCTGGCTCCGCCTGCACATCATCTCGTCGATCACCGACTACGCGCGGGGCATCCACATCCCGTTCGACCGCGTCGAGGAGCTCGCGTCCGAGATCGACCCGACGAACCAGGAACAACTCCGCGACGCCCTCGCGTCCGGTGCCCTGATCCCGCCGCGCACCGAGGAGCAGGAGGCCGCCCTCGCCCGCCTCGAGACGATGCTCGCGCTCGTCGAGGGCTGGGTCGACACCGTGACCGCCGCCGCCACCGAGCGTCTGCCGAAGTCCGGCGCGATCGCCGAGATGGTCCGTCGTCGTCGCGCTGCCGGCGGTCCGGCCGAGTCCGCGTTCGCCACCCTCGTCGGTCTCGAACTGCGTCCCCGTCGCCTCCGCGAAGCCGCGGCGATGTGGCAGCGGGTCACCGACGAGCTCGGCACGGAGCAGCGCGACGCGCTCTGGTCGCACTTCGACGCGGTCCCGACCTCAGACGACATCGACGCGCCGGACGCCTTCGTGGCCCGGCTGCGCCACCCCGGCCGCTCCGCCGAGGACGACGAGTTCGACAAGGCGCTCGAGGACCTGCTAAACGACGCCACCGGTGACCGTCCGCGCGAGGACGAGTCCGGCAACGTCGACGAGGGCGACGCTCCGAAGTAGTTCTCCACAGATCCGCCGTCCCTGTCCCGCGCGGGCGCCCGGTCCGCCAGCGTGGGGGCATGGGCATCCGCATCGATCCGACCCTCGAGTTCGTCTGGCGCGACCCGACCACCGTCCAGCTCGGGGTCGATCCGCCGCGCGCCGTCGTGCCGGTCCCGAGCACGGCCGAGGAACGGTTCCTCTGCGCACTCCGTCGCGAGACCGGCCGTGACGCGCTCTCCGGGGTCGCCGCGGCGAGCGGGTGTCCACCCGGTCTCGCCGCGCGCGTCCTCGGGGACGCCTCGCCCGCGGTCGTCGACGTCCTGCCCGAACCGCTGGCCCGGGTCGAGGTGCACGGCACCGGGACCCTGCCGGACGCGGTCGCCGAACTGCTCTCGGGCGAGGGCGTCACGGTCGCACGCACGACGGCGCCGCGGGGCGGACCGGTGACCGTCCCCGACCCGGATCCCCAGCTCGCCGTGGTGGTGGCCGACCACGTCGTCGACCCGGCGGTCCGCGCGGCCTGGACCCGGCGGGGCACCGCGCACCTGCCGGTCGTCGTCGGGGACGGACGCGTGCGCCTCGGGCCGTTCGTCGTCCCGGGTGCCGGGCCGTGCCTCCAGTGCGTCGAGTACGCGCACGTCGACGACGACCCGTGCTGGCCGGCCATCGCGGCGCAGGTGTGGGGCCGCCCCGCGGCACCGCTCTCGCCCTACCGGATCGCGGCGGTCGCGGCGGCGGCGACCCGGATGCTCCTCGAACGGCTGCCGTCCCGAACCCAGCACCCCGGTCCGGACCAACTGGTCTTCGACCGCGACGACCTGTCGGTCAGTCGGCTCCCGGTGACGTTCCATCCGCGCTGTTCGTGCCGAGCGCTGCCAGGAACCGACTCGCCACCCGGGCTCCCCCACGCGTGGAACCCTGTCGCGACCACGTGACCGTCACCGACCGGCGGGCACGGGTCAGCCCGACGTAGAAGAGCCGGCGTTCCTCGTCGATCTCGGCGTCGGTGGTGGCGTACGAGATCGGGAGCAGCCCCTCGGCCGCACCGATCACCACGACGTGCGGCCACTCCAGACCCTTGGACGAGTGCAGCGTGGCGAGGGTCACGGCGTCCAGCTCCGGCTCGTGGTGCGTCGCGGCACGGTCCACCAGGTCCTGCGTGAACTGCTGCATCGTCGTGCCGGCGGGAGCGTCCTCGGCGAGGCCCATGATCGCCTGCAGCGCTTCCCACTGCTCGCGCACGGCGCCGGTGCCCTCCGGTGGCGTCGGCGTCCACCCGCTCACCTGCAGCACGAGGCCGACCCGCCGGGTGAGCTCGTCGTCGGTCTGCCGGACGGCCTCGCCCCGCATGTGGTGCACCGCGAGCTTGACCTCGGGGCGGTCGAAGAAGCGGGTGCCGCCCTGGACCCGGTACGGGATGCCCGCGCGTCCGAGCGCCGACTCGACCGCGGCGGCCTGGGCGCCGAGGCGGTAGAGGACCGCGACGTCCCCGTAGGACGCGCCCGAGGCAGGGTCGGCGACCAGCGACGCGATGGTCCGGGCGACCGTCTGCGCCTCGTCGCCGTCGTGCACGCACGCCACCACCTCGGGCCGTGGTCCGGGCTCGGTGTGCTGCGCGACGAGGTCGAGGGCGCCCGGTTGCCCGCGCATGAGCGCGTTCGCGGCGTGCACCACCTCGCGCGTGGAGCGGTAGTTCCGCTCGAGCCGCAGCACGGATCCGCGGGGGAACTCCGAGCCGAAGCCGAGCAGGTAGCGACTCGACGCCCCCGCGAACGAGTAGATCGTCTGGCTGGCGTCGCCGACGACGCAGACGTCGTCCCGGCCGCCGAGCCACGCGCGCAGGAGGTCGTGCTGCACGGGCGAGACGTCCTGGTACTCGTCCACGACGAAGAAGCGGTACTGCTGCCGGACGTACGACGCCACCCGGGGTTCGGACTCCACCATGCCGAGCGTCGCGAGCAGGACGTCCTCGAAGTCGAGCTGCCGCCGGTCGTCCTTGAGCTGCTCGTACGCGCGCATGAGGTCGAGGACCCGGCGCGGCGCGGTGTCGCGCGGCATGACCCGTTCGGCCGCCGCGGCCTCGTACTCGTCGTACGAGAGCATCTGGACCTTCCGCCACTCGACCTCGCCGGCCAGGTCGCGGAGCGTCGGGGTGTCCACCCGCAGGCCGACCGTGTCCGCCGCGTGCGCGATCATCCGGCCCTTGGACTCGACGATCTTCGGGGCGTGTCCGCCGACGGTGTCCGGCCAGAAGTAGCTGAGCTGCGCCATCGCCGCGGCGTGGAACGTGCGGGCCTGCACCGTGCCCGCGCCGAGGGAGCGCAGCCGCGACCGCAGTTCGCCGGCCGCCCGGGTGGTGAAGGTCAGGGCGAGGACGTGGTTCGGCGCGTAGGTGCCGGTGGCGACGCCGTACGCGATGCGGTGCGTGATGGCGCGGGTCTTGCCGGTGCCGGCGCCGGCGAGGACGGCCACGGGACCGAGCAGGGTCCGGGCGACGGTGCGCTGTTCGGCGTCGAGGGCGGCGAGGAGCTCGTCCGGCGACGGCGGTCGGAGCGGCTCGGCCCCGGCCCCGGCCCCGGCGGCGGCGCTGCTCACGGCAGGTCCAGCGGCCCGCCGTACCACTCTTCGATGATGGCGCGGGCGATCGACGTCTTGCCCGGCAGCAGCAGGGTGTCGCCCGCACGCTCCCGGATCTCGTCGCGCGAGAACCACCGGACGTCGAGGATCTCCACGCCGTCCGGCCGAGCCGTCGTCGGGTCCCCGTCCACCGCACGGGCGCGGAAGCCGAGCATGAGCGACGCCGGGAACGGCCACGGCTGCGAGCCGAGGTACTCGGGTTCCTCGACGCGGACGCCGGACTCCTCCCAGACCTCGCGCCGGACGGCGTCCTCGAGCGACTCCCCCGGCTCGACGAAGCCCGCGAGCAGCGAGTACCGGTCCGCGTCCCACGCCGCGTTCGACCCGAGCAGGATCCGATCGTCGGCGTCGGTGACCCCGACGATGATCGCCGCGTCGGTGCGCGGGAAGTGCTCGTGCCCCTCGGGATCGCGGCGCACCCAGCCGCCGGTGACCACGTCGGTCGCGGACCCGGTGCGGGGCGAGAAGCCGTGCACGGCGTGCCAGTTCGCCATCGCCACGGCCTCGACCGCGAGGCCCTGGTCGCGCGGCGACAGCTCGGTCCCGAACATCCGCAGGCTCTCCCACGCGTCGTCGGCCGGTTCGATCCGGGCGGCGGTCTCGGCGTCGAGGAACGCGGCGACGAACCGGGTGCCGGCGGGCGCATCGGGGGCGTCGGACACGGCACGACCGAGGTACAGCGTCACCGCGTCGACCGGCACGGCATCGGCGGAGACGAAGCGGAGGGCGCCGTCGGCGTTCCGCAGCATCTCGGAGCCGCGGACGGGCAGGTACCGGGTCGACGGGTCGTCCCGCAGCACCCGGTCGAGGTCGTCCGTCGTGCGGAACTCCGCGTCGCGGTCGAGGTCGTTGCGGGAGAGGGGCAGCCTCGCGGCGAACTCGACGGTCACGGCAGGGGGCTCCTCGGGTCGGATCGGGTCGGCGGTGCGGGAGCCCGGGCTGCCGCGGGCCAGCGTGGCGCACGCTCGACCACCGGCTGCGGACCTACCCTGAGGGGCATGGCGGGATCCCAGTTCACTCTAGCCGCGTTGGCGACCACGGCCGTCTCAGGCCTCGTCGTCACGGGCACGCGCACGCTCGGCTCGGCCGCGTCCGGGGACTACGAGTCGGCCGTCCTCCGCGACGCCGACGGCGCCTGGTCCGCGATCCGCCGTCCACGCAACCAGCGGGCCGAGGCCCGACAGTCCGCCGACCTCGTCGCGATCCGAGCGCTGAGCGCCGGGATCCGCACGCGCCTCCCGTTCGGCGTCGCCGAGTACCGCGGACAGGCGCCGATCGGCTCGACCCGCGCCATCGTCACCTCGTACCTGCCCGGGACGCACCCGAAGCTGCAGGCCCTCGTCGAACGACCGGAGCTCGCGACCAGCGTCGGCCGGGCGATCGCCGCGATCCACCAGCTGCCGACGAGCTTCGTCACCGACGCCGGCCTGCCGTCCCTCACCCCGTTCGAGGTCCTGCGCTCCGCCGTCTCCGTGATGGACCGCGCGGTCGCCACGAAGCTCGTCCCGGCGGCGCTCAAGGAGCGGTGGGAGGGCGCGGCACGCGACCAGCAGCTCTGGCAGTTCACGCCCACCGTCGTGCACGGGTCGCTCGGCACCGAGACGATCCTGGTCTCCGGTGACGACGTCTCCGGCGTCATCGACTGGGGCGAGCTGCGGCTCGGCGACCCGGCGAAGGACCTCGCGTGGGTGCTCGCCGGCCGCAAGGACGCGTTCGACACCGTCCTCAGCGCGTACGAGGCGAACGGCGGCGGCCGGGACCGGCAGCTCGCGCAGCGCGCGCGGGTGCACCACGAGCTCGAGACCGCGCAGTGGTTGCTGCACGGCGTGCAGGTGAAGAGCACCGAGGTCGTCGACGACGCGGTCGCGATGATGCACCGGCTGGTGGACGCGGTCCAGACGCCGAGCGCGGCACCGCTGCAGTCGGTCTCGCCGGAGACGATGGAGATCGGCGAGGTCGAGCAGCTGCTGTCGTCGACCGAGCGTCGGCACGGGTGACGCGCGTCGGCGCAGCTGACGCGCGTCGGCGCAGCTGACGCGCGTCGGCCCTGGAGGCGCGGCTCGCCCCCGCCCCGTCGCCGGCGGTCCGCCGCGCCACCGGTCCGGATCGAACCACGATTCCGACACGGAACCAGCGTCCGCGCGTGGTTCGACGTCGGATTCGTGGTTCGACCCGCGGGCCCGCGTCAGCGCGGCCGGCCGGCGCCGAGCCGGCGCCGGGCCGGCGTCAGCGCGGCCGGCCGGCGCCGGGCCGGCGTCAGCCGATCGCGTCCCGCCAGGCGCGCTCGAGTCCGGCGCGGTCGAGGAGTTCGCGCGGCCGGACCTCGAGGTCGTCGGCCACGAAGTAGAACACCGCGTCGACCTCGTCGATCGAACGCCCGGTGAACTCCGCGTAGGCGACCCGGTACAACGCGAGCTGCAGCTGCCGCTTCGCCAGGTCGTCGTCGCCCGACGGGGCCTTGCCGGTCTTCCAGTCGACGACCTCGGCCCGGCCGTCGATCTCGTACACCGCATCGAGCTTGCAGACGACGCTGTGGCCGAGGAACGGGATGTGGATCTCGCGCTCGACCTCGATCGGTGTCAGCTCCGCCCACCGTGACCGGGCGAAGGTCGCCTGGAAGTCGGCGAGCCGACGGGCGTCGTCGTCGGTGACCGCGACGTCCGCCGAGGCGTCGACCACGTCGTCCGGGTCGAGGTCGAGTTCGTCCGGCCAGGCGTCGAGCGTCTCGAGCGAACCGCCGCTGCGGGCACGCTGCTCGACCCACTGGTGGAAGAGCGTGCCGAGGCGGGTCGCGCGGTAGGGCCGCTCCGGCATCGGGCGCCGCAGCCGCTCGGCCACGGCGTCCGGTTCGGCCAGGTAGTCCTTGAACCCGGACGCCGGGACGCGGTGCGGGACGACCACCCGGTGCCGGGCCGACCGGTTCGCGGCGCGCTCGGCGAGCAGCAGGTCGATGTCGGCGCTGAACCGACCGGCCGCCCCGGGGTTGGCGTTCCGCACGCGGTCGGCGGCGGCGACCACCCGGGCGGCGCGCTGCCCGAACGGCACGTGCGGCCAGGACTGCGTGGCCCCGGCGTCACCGAGGGGGTTCTCCTCGTGCTCGGTCGTCTCGGGGACGGCGGCGGCGTCCACGACACCGGCGTCGACGAGGTCGCGCAGGTACCGACTCGGCTCGGTGGGTCGGACCCCGCCCGCCCAGAACGAGCCGGAGACGAGCAGGTCGTGCTTCGCCCGGGTGAGCGCGACGTAGGTGAGGCGACGCTCCTCGTCCTCGTTGCGGGCCTTCACCTGTTCCTTGTAGGCGTCGATCGCGAGCGTGACGTCCTTCTGCGTGTCGTGCCCGCGCCAGTCCAGTCGCGGCAGCTCGTCGGCGTCGCCCCGGAACTCGTACGGCAGCCGGCCGAAGCCGATCCACCCGGACGAGCCCTCCAGCGGGCGGGCCGGGAGCGCACCCTCGACCAGTCGGGGAACCGCCACGGCGTCCCACTCGAGGCCCTTCGACCCGTGGATCGTCAGGATCTGCACGGTGCCGGCCTCGGGCTCCTCGGAGCGGGGACCCATGTCGTCGCGACGGGCAGCGGCGTCGATCCAGCCGAGGAACGCGCCGAGGTCGGCTCGGTCGTCAGTCATCACGAAGCCCGCGAGCTCGTCGATGAAGGCGTCGAGGAACGCCCCGCTCCCCTGCTCGTGCGCGGCGACCTCGATGTCGAGCCGCATCTCCTGCACGACGAGCGTGACGAAGTCGACGAGGTCGCCGCTGGCCCGGGACCGGAGCGCCTGGAGCTGGCGGCCGAGGTCGCGCATCCGGAGGCGTCCGGTCTCGCTGATGTCGGCGAGCGCGCCGTGCTCGTCCGGGGCGGTGGCGACGAAGTCGAGGGCGTCGACGATCGAGCCGTGCTCCCCCGCGGCGACCGATGCCCGGAAGGCTGCGGTGACGTCGTCGTCGAGTCGCTGCTGGGTGTGGTCGCGGCCGAACAGCCAGCGGGCCAGGGCGTGCAGGGCGGCGATGTCCGCGGCGCCGATCCGCCACCGGGCGCCGGCGAGCAGCCGGATGAGGTCGTTGCCGGCGGCGGGGTCGTGCAGCACGCGGAGGCACGCGACGAGGTCGACGATCTCCGGCCGCTGCAGGAGTCCGCCGGTGCCGAGCACGTGGAACGGCACGCGACGGTCGCCGAGGGCGGCGGTGAACGCGGCGAGGTCCTTCCGCGAGCGCAGCAGGAGCGCCATCGACCCCGTCGGGTCGGCGGCGCGGCGCGCGGCGAACCACTCCGCCACGGCGGCGGCCTCGTCCGGGAGGGTCTCCGGGAACACGGCGTGGACCGTCCCGGCGTCCGCCCCGGGTCGGGGGACGAGGCGCTCGACGTCGACCTCGGACGCCTCGGACAGGGGCGCGACGACGGCGTTGGCGCTGGCGAGGACGTCGACCGGGTTCCGCCAGCTGGTGGAGAGCGCGAAGGTGACGGGGCGTGCGGCGTCGGCGCCGTCGTCGGACGTCCCGCCGAAGTCCCGCGGGAACCGGGCGAGGTTGGCGGCGCTCGCCCCACGGAACCCGTAGATGGACTGGTGGGGGTCGCCGACCGCCATCACCGGGTGCCCGCGGAAGAGCCGGGCGAGGAACCGCGTCTGCACGACCGAGGTGTCCTGGTACTCGTCGAGGAGCACGACGCCGTACCGCTGCCGGAGGTCGGTGACGACGCGCGGTGCCGACTCGGCCGCGGCGAGGGCGAGCGCGATCTGGTCGGAGAACTCCACGAACCCGCGGTCCACCTTCTGCCGGCGGAACTCCTCGACCAGGTCGACGAGGGGCTCGAGGGCACCGATCGCGGCGACGGCGTCGGTGATCGCCTTGTACGCGCCACCGCGGGCGTTCCCCGGCAGCTGGAGCAGCTCGGCGAACTCGATCGCGAACCGACGCAACCGCTCCGGTTCGACGAGGTGCTCGGACACCGCGCCGGCGAGCGAGACGACCGCGGCGGTCACGGTGTCGACGTCGCGGTCGAGCCCGGCCAGCCGGTCGTCCCGCGCCGCGACGACGACCCGGCGCGCGAGCTGCCAGGCGGACGGTTCGGTGAGCACCTGGGACTCGCCGTCGCGGCCGACGAGCAGGGCGTTCTCGCGGAAGACCGAGTTGGCGAACGCGTTGTAGGTGGACACCGTCGGCGCCTCGAACGCGTCACCGGCCTCGAGCAGCCCGACGTCCTCGAGCGCGCGGATGCGGTCGTTGATGCGGACCGACAGCTCGCCGGCGGCCTTGCGGGTGAAGGTCAGGCCGAGGATGCCGTCGGGGCGGACCATCCCGTTCGCGAGCAGCCAGACGACCCGCGACGCCATCGTCTCGGTCTTCCCGCTGCCGGCTCCCGCGACGACGAGCGCCGGGGTGAGCGGGGACTCGATGACGGCGCGCTGCTGCGGCGTGGGGCGCGGGCGTCCGAGGGCGTCGGCGATCGCGTCGGCGTCGTGCCGGGGCGGCTCGACGCGGTCGGGGTCGGCGGTGCGGGCACCGTCGGGGCCGAGCAGCTGTTCCTCGTTCACCAGGTCACCTCACCCACGACGTGGATCCGGCACTCGACGCCGGTCCGGGCCTTCTCGCAGTGGTCGTCGACGTTCGCCAGGAAGGTCCGTCCGGCCATGCCCGTCGCCACGGTGTGCAGCCGCTGGCGGTAGGCCTCACGCGCCTCGTCGTCGAACGCCTGCTGCGTCCGCTCGGAGTAGGCACGGCCGCTGCGGGCGTTCTGCACGAACACGAGCCGGGCATCGGCCATCGCCGAGCCGGCGGGGACCCCCTCGACCGCGCCGTCCTCGACCGCGAGCTGGTACGCGCCGAGCTGGGGGTGTTCGGGCATGTCGTTCTTCTCGCTCGGCATCGAGCGCCCGGTCTTGAGGTCGACGACGCTGACACGGCCGTCCGGGGCGACCTCGATCCGGTCGATGCTGCCGCGCATCCGTGCCGGCCCGGTGACGAGCGCGAACGAGGTCTCGGCGCCGAGCAGTCGGCGTCCGGCGCTCGCGAAGGTGCGGAGGTAGTCGCTCAGTCCCTCGATCATGCGACGGGTGCGGGCGCGTTCGCGATCGGCGATCCAGGGCGACTCGAACGTCAGCTCGTCCCACCGGCCCTCGACGTGCTGCCACAGGGACTCCACGTCGACGGCGGTGGCGTGCTCCATGGTCTCGTGCACGATCGTCCCGATGCCCATCGCGGGGCTCGGGGCGCTGCCGCCGAAGGTCTGCACGAACCAGTGCACGGGACACTCCTCGAAGGTACCGATGCGGGAGGGCGAGACCGACACGGTCGGGGGCACGGGCTCGCCGCCCTCGTGCTCGGGTGCCGGCTCGGCGTCGAGGTCGACGAGCGGGTCGTCGGTCGAGGGCTCGGCGAGCCCGTACCAGTCGTCCGGAGCGGCGCCGGGGACCTCTGCCTCGGCCAGGCGCGCGAGGGCGGACGCGGCCTCGTGGTCGCCCGAGGCCACCACGCGCCGACGGAGCGATCCGGCGAGGCCGCGCAGGGACAGCGGGTGCACGGTCGGCTGCCGGTCGGGCGGCACGGGCACGAGGCGGACGAACGGCGAGGGCGACTCGTCGTCGTTCGCCACCGTCCCGATGATCACCTGGGTGGTGGCGCGGGACACCGCACGGGCGAACAGGCGGAGTTCGTCGGCGATCACGGCGGCGCGGTCGTCGATCGTCTCGTGGTCGATCCCCGCGGCGGCACGGACCAGGCCGTCGGGGTCGAGCAGGCTGCCCCGTACCCGGGTGTTCGGCCAGACGCCGTCCTGCAGCCCGAGCACCACGACGACGTCGCACTCGAGCCCGATCGTGGCCGAGGGGGTGAGCACGCGGACCCGGCCGGCGGTGCGGTCGGGCCCGATCGAGTCCTCGGGCAGGTCGGCGCCGAGCAGGTCGTCGACGAACACCCGCGCGGGGGCGTCCGGCGTCCGCTCGACGAACCGCTTCGCCGCGGTGAACAGCCCGACCACGGCGTCGAGGTGCCGGTCGGCCTCGGCCGCACCGACCCCGCCGGCGGCCGACTGGCCGCCCCAGGCGCCGGCGAGCCCGCTCCGTTCCCAGAGCCCCCAGAGGATCTCCTCGATGCTCGCACCGGACTCGGCGTCGTGGTGCGCCTGCACCAGGCTCCGTGCGAGCCGCGTCGCGCGTCGGGCGAACCCGGCGTCGACGGTCGCCAGGCGCTCGGGCGCGCCGAGTGCGTCCACGAGGAGTTCGTCGGCCGTGCGGGTACCGCCACCGGCCAGTTCTTCCCGCCGCAGCGCGAGGCGGAGTCGCCGCATCGCCAGGGTGTCGAGCCCGCCGAGCGGCCCGGTCGCGAAGGACGTCGCGAGCACCGGGTCGAGCGGGAGAACCCCGAGCGCGACGGCCGCGGCGTCGAGCAGGGACCGCGCCGCGGTGTCGTCGCGGGGTCGGACGGGCGCGGCCCCGGCGGTCGCAGGGACCTCGGCCACGGAGAGCGCGCGGACGAGCTCGGGGATCGCGGCACCGCTGCGGGTGACGACGGCCATCCGGTGCCACGGCACGCCGTCGAGCAGCCGGTGTTCGCGGAGCCGCCGGGCGATCGCGACGACGAGCGCGGCACGGCTCGCGCCCTCGAGGTGCACGACGGCGTCGGGGCGGGCGTCCGCCGTGGTCGCCACGGCGGTGCGCTGCCGTCCGGCCGCGGCGGCACCGATGCGCGCCGTGATGCCGGAGACGAGGGCGCGGACGGGTGCCGCGTGCCGGTGCACCGTGCCGAGGACCAGCTCGTCGACGCGGTCCACACCGAGCCGGGAGGCCAGGCGGCCGAGCACGTCGGGCTCGGCCCCGCGGAACGCCGACGCGGCGATGTCGGGGTCACCGAAGGCGACGATCTGCACGCCGGAGCGGGCGAGCGCCCCGAGCAGCGCGATCTCCCCCTCGACGAGCTCCTGCGTGTCGTCGACCACGACGAGGCGCAGCGCGGCGACGCTCGCCGGGACCTGCCCCCGCAGGACGGCGGCCGTGGCGTAGGCGACGAGTTCGGCGGCGTCGAGGCTGGTGGCCCGGAACGAGGTCACGGCGGCGCGGTACTCGTCGACGAAGTCCCCGACGGCCCGCCACTCCGGACGCCCGGTGTCGTCCCCGAGTTCGCGCATGTCCTCGGGTTCCACGCCCGCGGCGACCGCCCGCATCATGACGTCGCGCAAGGCGGTGCGGAAGCCGGCGCGTTCGCGGACGACGGCGGTGATCGGTGCCGGCCAGTCCGGACCCGTGCCGTCGGTCTCGTGCCCGTCGAGCAGGTCGGCGATGATGCGGTCCTGCTCGCCGCCGGTCAGGAGGGTCGGGGTCTCGAGGCCCTGGACGGCGGCGGCGTGCGCGACGAGCTGGAAGGCCAGCGAGTTCACCGTCCGTGCGAGTGCCCCCGGCATCACCCGGTCGACCGAGGCGGCGAGCCGGTCGCGGAGCGCGGTCGCGGCCGTGCGGGCGCTCGTCAGGGCGAGGACTGTGGCGTGACCGTCGGGCGAGATCGCGTCGTCGCGCGTGAGCCGTGCTGCCACCAGCCGCGACAGCGTGGTCGTCTTGCCGGTGCCCGGTGCGCCGATGACCGCGGCGTGCCGGCCGTCCGGCAGCGCGAGCACGGCGGCCTGCGACGGGTCGGACGCCAACGCCCGCGCGACGCCCGTGGCCTCGGGTGCGGGCGTGAGCGTCGTCTGGGGCACCCTCGTACGGTAACCGCAGCGACCGACAGTGCGCCTGCGGCGAACGCCCGATGGCCGTCGGGGCCGCTCGGATACGCTGTGCTCGTGGACATCAAGATCGGCATCACCAACAGCCCGCGCGAGATCGCGTTCGAGACCGCCCAGACCGCCGACGAGATCGAGAAGGCCGTCGCGGCCGCGCTCGACGACAAGGCGACGCACCTCTCGCTGCAGGACGACAAGGGCCGTCGGTTCATCGTCCCCGTCGCGTCCCTCGCCTACGTCGAGGTCGGCGCGGAAGAGTCCCGTCGCATCGGTTTCGTCGCCTGACGTGGAGCTGCTCTTCGCGGTCCTCGGCGGGCTGATCCTCGGGGCCGTCGCGCACGTGGTCCTGCCGTGGCGCTCGAGCCGTGGCTCCCTGCTCGGCCCCGCGGTCGGCGGCATCGTCGCCGCGGTGCTGTGGGAGGCCCTGACCTGGGCCGGCTGGCAGTACGACGCGACCTGGATCTGGGTCGTCGCCCTGGTCGGTGCCGGTGTGGTCGCCCTCGTCGCGGAGTGGGTCCTCGGCAAGCGCCGTACGGCTGCCGACGCGGCGTACTACGAGCGCGTCAAGGCCTCCGGCGCCTGACCCGGGGGCCGTCAGGCCGTCAGGCCGAGCGCGTCCATGCGCCGCGTGTGCGCAGCGATGAGCTCGGTCCAGACCGGCTCGAGCCGTTCCTGGTCCTCACGCGCGTGCGATGCGAGCGCCGACCGGGCCACGAGCAACGTGTCCCCGACGAGCCGACGCCCCCACATCGCCAGTCGCGACCCGACCTGCGGGTCCTCGGCGATGCGTTCGGTGAGTTCCTCGACGACGGCGGCTTCCTCACGCGCGTCGAACACGGTCTTCAGGCGCTGCCGGACCTCGGCCGGGAGCGACCGGAGCAGCGAGCCGAACAGGTCGTTGAGGATCCCCGCGGTGACGTAGCCCGTGAGCATCGACTCGTACCAGTCCGCGCCGCTCGTGCGCTCGAGGAACAGGTCGATCGCCTCGCGGTGGGGGGCCATCAGCGCAGCCGGGTCACCGCCGGTCCGTTCGATCTCGGCGACGATGGCGCGGTGCCGCTCGAGCGCCGTCGTCGCGAGCACGCCCGTGACGAGCCGGCCGGACAGGGTCGGCGCACCGGCCCCGGCGCGGCCCATCGTCTCGTAGAGCGAGAGTTCGAGGTACGCCGCCTGGCCCAGGTAGACGTCCAGCTCGGGGCTGACGTCGTCGAGCTGCAGACGTTCCACGGGCGAGGCGTTCCGCGGGTTCCGCGACGCGAGCCACGCGGACGCGAGCTCCGCCGCGCGCTTCCGGTTCCACCACGACACCACGGCTCCAGCATAGGGGCCTGGAGAACCGAGCCCGACCCGCCGGTAGACTGGTCGGGACTTCCACCAGAACTAAGGTGATTCTTTGACTTTCGCAGACCTCTCCATCGAGCAGGACATCGTCGACGCGCTCGCGACGAAGGGCATCCTCGAGCCCTTCCCGATCCAGCAGCAGACGATCCCGCTCGCCCTCACCGGCCAGGACATCATCGGCCAGGCCAAGACGGGTACGGGCAAGACCTTCGGCTTCGGCCTCCCCCTCATCCAGCGACTCGGAGCCGACCCGGCGCCCGGCGTCAAGGCCCTCGTCGTCGTGCCGACCCGCGAACTCGCGGTCCAGGTGACCGAGGACCTCGAGCTCGCCACCTCGAACCGCCCGACGACCATCGCGGCGATCTACGGCGGCAAGGCGTACGAGGGGCAGATCGAGCAGCTCAAGGCCGGCGCCCAGATCGTCGTCGGCACCCCCGGGCGCCTGATCGACCTGCAGCGCCAGCGCCTGCTCGACCTGTCGCACGTGCAGGAGGTCGTCCTCGACGAGGCCGACCGCATGCTCGACCTCGGCTTCCTGTCGGACATCGAGCGCATCTTCCAGGCCATCCCCGAGGTGCGGCACACGATGCTGTTCTCGGCGACGATGCCCGCGCCGATCGTGGCGCTCGCCCGCCGCTTCATGAGCCGCCCGGTGCACATCCGCGCGACCGACCCCGACGAGGGTCTGATGCAGGCGAACATCAAGCACCTCATCTACCGCGCGCACTCGCTCGACAAGGACGAGGTCATCGCCCGCATCCTGCAGGCCGAGGGGCGCGGCAAGACCGTGATCTTCACCCGCACGAAGCGCGCCGCCGCGAAGCTCGTCGAGGAGCTCAAGGACCGCGGATTCAACGCCGCAGCGGTGCACGGCGACCTCAACCAGGAGCAGCGCGAGCGTGCCATGGCCGCCTTCAAGGCCGGCAAGCGCGACGTGCTGATCGCCACCGACGTCGCGGCCCGCGGCATCGACGTGGACGACGTCACGCACGTGATCAACCACACCATCCCGGACGACCCGGACACCTACCTGCACCGTGCCGGGCGCACCGGCCGTGCGGGCAAGACCGGCATCGCGGTCACGTTCGTCGACTGGGACGACCTGCACAAGTGGACGCTGATCGACAAGGCGCTCGAGTTCGGCATCCCCGAGCCCGTCGAGACCTACTCGTCGTCGCCGCACCTGTTCGAGGAACTCGACATCCCGGCCGGCACCAAGGGCCGTCTGCCCGGCGCTTCGGCGCACGCGGCATCGGCCGGTGGCCCCGCCGAGAAACAGTCGGGCGACCGTCCGCGCAGCGGCTCGCGTCCGCCCCGCACCCGGACGCGGTCCGGCTCGGGTTCGGCATCCGGTTCCGGCAACGGCTCGGGAGGCGCGGCACGGTCCGCCTCGCAGCCTGCGGACGCCGAGTCCCCGGCCCAGTCCGGTGGTGCCGAGGGCGCACCGGCCGACGGTTCGACCGACGGCGCCGCGAAGCGTCGTCGTCGGCGTCGCCGCCGCGGGAGCGGCAGCGGCTCGTCCGAGGCGACCGCCTCGGCGCCGCAGGGGTCGTCGAACGGCGAGTAGCGCCTCCAGGCCGTCACCGAAGGGTCCGTCGCCGACGCGACGGGCCCTTCGTCGTGTGCGGGCCGCGCCGGGCGGGGGCCGCGCCGGGCCGGAGTCGCCTGCCGCACAAGCGACAGACTCCCGCGAACGTTCCGCGGCATCCCGTCGCTTTGACGGCCAGGTCGGAGCAACCAGCGCGAAGACTGTCGCTTTGACGTCGTTGACTTGACGTCGTTGACGCCCGGGCGGCCGCTCTCAGGCCAGGCGGGAGCCGGCGCCGACGACGGGCGCGCTGCCGGTCGCCTCGGAGCGGATGGCGTCGAACGCCGCCAACGCCGTGCGGTGCTCGCCCAGCCGGTTCGGCTTGCCCGTGCCGTGGTAGTCGCTCGACCCGGTCACGAACAGGCCGTACCGCGTCGCCCAGTCGAGCAGGGTGCGCTTGCCGTGCGCGAGGTTCTCGCGGTGGTCGACCTCGAGCCCACCGAGCCCGGCCTCGACCAGTTCGCGGAGCATCGGCTCGTCGATCACGATCCCCCGCGACGACGCGGCGGGGTGGGCGATGACGGGCACGCCGCCGGCCTGTCGGATGAGCTCGACGCCCCGGAGCGGGGACGGCGCCTCGTGCGGCTCGTAGTACCCGGAGGCCGGGTGCAGGATCCCCCGGAACGCCGCGCTGCGGTCGGCCTCGAGCCCGCGGGCGACGAGGGCGTCGGCGATGTGCGGGCGGCCGATCGTGGCTCCGTCGCGGGACTGCGCGAGCACGTCGTCCCAGGTGATCGGGTGGTCGCGGCCGATGCGGTCGACCATCCGGCGGGCCCGGGCGAGGCGTCCGTCGCGGATCCGTTCGGTCTCGGCGACGAGCGCCGGGTCGGCGGGGTCGACCAGGTAGCCGAGCACGTGCACGCTGCGGTAGCCGACGCGGGTGCTCAGTTCGAGACCCGGGAGGAGCGTGACCGGCAGGTCGCGGACGGTCGCCGTGGCCTCGTCCCACCCCGCGGTCGTGTCGTGGTCCGTCAGCGCGACGGCGTCCAGTCCGGCGGCTGCTGCCGCCCGGACGAGGTCCGCGGGTCGCTCGGTGCCGTCGGAGACGCTCGAGTGCGCGTGCAGGTCGATGAACGGATCGGGCACGTCGACAATGCTATCCACAGGTGAGCGGGCGCACAGGCCGCGGGACGACGGGCGGTGCGATGATGGGTGCATGTCCGACACCACGCCCCGCGCGACGAGCAACCGTTCCACCACCCCCGGATCCTCGACGTTCAAGGACTACATCGGCTCGCAGTGGGCCGATCGTGACCGTCCGCTGCCCGACCCCCGCGAGCAGGCCGCCTTCGCTGCCGAGCGCCGCGCGAAGCTCTCCGAGCTGCACCCGGGCCGGACGATCGTCGTACCGGCCGGCCAGGCCAAGGTGCGATCGAACGACTGCGACTACCCGTTCCGCCCGCACTCCGCGTTCGCGCACCTGACCGGCTGGGGCACCGACACCGTCGTCGGCTCCGTGCTCGTCATGACGCCGAACGGCTCCGGGCACGACGCCACGCTGTACTTCCGCGCGACCGCCGGGCGCGACTCCGAGGAGTTCTACGCCAACCCCGAGATCGGGGAGTTCTGGGTCGGCCCGCGCCCCTCGCTGGACGAGGTCGCGGCGGACCTCGGTCTCGCGACCGCCGACCTCGGCGCGTTCGACGCCGTGCGCGCCGGGCTCGACGCCTCGGCCCTCGTCGTGCGCGACGCCGACACCGACCTCACCCGCGGACTCGACGACCGGATCGGCAGCGCCGTCGGTGGCGCGCCCGAGGCCGACGGCGTGCCCGCGACGGACGACGCCCTCGCCCGCGACCTCTCCGAGCTGCGCCTCGTGAAGGACGCGTACGAGGTCAACGAGCTCCGCAAGGCCGTGAACGCGACCAAGGCCGGCTTCGACGACGTCATCGCCGACTTCGACGCGGTCCTGGCGCACCCCCGCGGCGAGCGCATCGTCGAGGGGACGTTCAACCGCCGTGCCCGTGCCGACGGCAACACCGTGGGCTACGACACGATCGCCGCCTCCGGCCACCACGCCTGCATCCTGCACTGGACCCGCAACGACGGCGCCGTCGAGCCGGGCGACCTGATCCTCATCGACGCCGGGGTCGAGGTCGACTCGTTCTACACGGCCGACATCACCCGCACGCTCCCGGTCAGCGGCACCTTCACCGACGTGCAGCGCCTCGTGTACGAAGCCGTGCTCGAAGCGGCGGACGCGGCCTTTGCCATCGTGAAGCCCGGCATCACCTTCCGTCAGGTGCACGCCACCGCGATGGAGGTCATCGCCCGCAAGACCGCCGAGTGGGGCTTCCTGCCCGGCAGCGCCGAGGAATCGCTCCAGCAGGACAACCAGTTCCACCGTCGCTACATGGTGCACGGCACGAGCCACCACCTCGGCCTCGACGTGCACGACTGCGCGAAGGCCCGGCGTGAGATGTACATCGACGGCACCGTGCAGGCCGGCATGGTCTTCACGATCGAGCCCGGCCTGTACTTCCAGCAGGACGACCTCACCGTGCCCGAGGAGTTCCGCGGCATCGGCGTCCGCATCGAGGACGACATCCTCGTGACCGAGGACGGCGCCGAGAACCTGTCCGTCGGCATCCCCCGGACCCCCTCGGAAGTGGAGGGGTGGATCGCCCGCTCCGGCCGCTAGCCTGAGCGGGTGACGACACCGGAGGTCTCCCCCAGCCCCAGCGAGAGCGCGTTCTCGATCGACGTCGAGCACTTCGACTCCCCCGACGCCCAGCGGCTCCGCGCCGCCCAGCGCCTGGAGATCGACCGTGCGTACGGCGGCGACACCGAACCCGGCGACAAGCCGACGGCGGACTCCATCGCGGTGTTCTTCCTCGCGCGGGACGACGACGGTACGCCGCTCGGCTGCGGCGGGCTGCGGGTCGTGCAGGACGGCATCACCGAGATCAAGCGGATGTACGTCCGGCCGGAGTCCCGGGGTGCCGGTGTCGCGGCGGCGCTGCTGCGTCGGTTGGAGGACGCTGCGCTCGACCTCGGTTCGCCGGCGCTCGTGCTGGAGACCGGGAACGAGCAGAAGCGTGCGATCGGGTTCTACGAGCGCGAGGGGTTCACGCGCATCGCGAACTTCGGGCCGTACGTCGGGGTGCCGACCTCGATCTGCTACTCGAAGGTCCTCTAGCCCGGGCCCCGAGCGGGCGAAGTACGTCCCGCTCGCAGCACCTCGGCGGCCGTTCCCGCCCGCTCGACGACGTGCGCGCGGCGTGTCCCGCCCGCTCGACGACCCGCGCGCGGCGTGTCCCGCCCGCTCGACGATCCGCGCGCGGGACGGCCGCCGCCGAGGTCGCGGAAACGGCCGCTCCCCGCGACGGGGAACGGCCGTTCGTGCGACCTCGGCGGACGTGAGCGGCGCGTCGTGCGACCTCGGCACCGGCCTCGCCCCGATCTCGGCCCCGAGCCCCGCCCCGACCCCGAGCTCGGCGGCCGCCAGCGACTCAACGCGACTCGTCGTCCTTCGGGGGCGCCGACTCCGCGGACTCGGCGGAGCTCGGCGCCGGCGGCGTCGCCCCGGTCACCCGCTCCCCGTAGCGCGGCGGCTCCTCCGCACGCGGCTGCTGTGCGGACGCGGGCGCTGCCGGCGCGGGAGCGGTCGCCGGGGTCTCCCCGTAGCGCGGCCCCTCGTTCGTGCCGTAGCGCGGCGTCGCCGTCTGCGCGCCGGAGGGCGGCGTGCCGGGCTGCTGCGCGCCTCCTGGCTGGTGGTGCGGCGTGGCGTGCCCACCGTACGGCGATCCCTGCTGACCGGCACCCCACCCGCCACCGGACCCGGCCGACTGCCCGCCGGAGCCGGGAGCACCGGAGCCGGAACCGGGACCCGGACGCCACGGCTGCTGCGGCGGCGGCCCCTGGAACCCGGCCCCCGGCCCGCTCTGCGGTCCCGGTGCACCCGGCGTACCGGGGTTCCAGTGCGTGGTGGGGGCGAGCCCGGCCTCACCGAGGATGCGACGTGCCTGGCCCACGAGCTGCGGCTCGACGACGATCTGGTAGTTCGTCGCGAGGACCTGGTGCACGCTCGTGAAGTCCCGCTGCCGCTTCGTGATCGCGAACGAGACGATGCCGTAGAGCATGCCGAACGCCGCACCGATGATGGCGGCGGCGAGGATGAGGCCACCGGCACTCGGCGAGAAGAGCGTCAGCACGATGCCGAAGAAGATGCCGAGCCAGAGGCCGGACAGCGCGCCGGCGATCGCCGCACGGCCGTACGTCATCTTGCCGGTGACGCGCTCGACGGTCTTGAGGTCGTTGCCGACGATCGAGAGCTGGTTGACCGGGAAGTCGGCCTCGGCGAGCTTCGCCACCACGCGCTGGGCGTCGGGGTAGCTGTCGTAGGTGCCGAGGACGTCGCCCTTGGGCAGCGTCGGGAAGGCCTGGGCGGTCCGGCCGCCGAACGGGCTCTGATTGCTCACACAGCCATCATTCACCGCACACCTTGCAATCGCACGTGCACTCTCAGGGAAGCCGCCGACCGCCACGGCGGATCCGGCCAGACGCACCGACTACGCTGGGTCGGGTGAGCGCCACGAAGGTCTTCGTCGCCCGCCTCGCCGGGTGCTCCGTCTTCGACCCCGCGGGAGACCGCGTCGGCCGCGTCCGAGACGTCCTGGTGGTGTACCGCCGGGCCGATCCGCCGCACGTCGTCGGTCTGATCGTCGAGGTCCCGGGCAAGCGCCGGATCTTCGTGAGCATCGGCCGCATCACCTCGATCGGTGCCGGGCAGGTCATCACGACCGGCCTCGTGAACATGCGCCGCTTCGAGCAGCGCGGTGGCGAGGTCCGGGTGATCGCGGAGATGCTCGGTCGCAAGGTCCTCATCAAGAAGGAGCGCATCCGCGCCACCATCGAGGACGTCGCGATCGAGGACCGCGGGCAGGGCGACTGGGAGGTGTCGCAGCTCTTCCTCCGCAAGCCGAAGACCACGCCGTCCCCGTTCGGCAAGGGCCCGACGACGTTCGCGACCTGGAACGAGGTCACCGAGGACGAGCTCCCCGGCGAGGCCCAGTCAGCCGAACACGTGATCGCCGCCTACTCCGACCTGCTGCCGGCCGACCTGGCGTCGACGCTGCTCGACCTGCCCGAGGAGCGGCGGTTCGAGGTCGCCGAGGAGCTCCCCGACGACCGGCTCGCCGACGTGCTCGAGGAGATGCCCGACCAGCAGCGGATCGAGATCCTCACCCGGCTGGTCGACTCACGTGCGGCCGACGTGCTCGACCACATGCAGCCGGACGACGCGGCCGACGTCCTCGCGCAGTTCTCCGACGAGCGCAGCGAGGCCCTCCTCCAGCTCATGGAGCCGGAAGAGGCGCAGGACGTCCGCATGCTCCTCGAGTACGAACCAGACACCGCCGGTGGTCTCATGACGACCGAACCGGTGATCGTCTCCGCCGACGCCACCGTCGCCGAGGGGCTCGCACTCGTCCGCCGCCACGAACTCGCGCCGGTGCTCGGCGCCGCCGTCTGCGTGACGCTGCCGCCGTACGAGCCACCGACCGGCCGGTTCCTCGGCCTCGTGCACTTCCAGCGGATGCTCCGCTACCCGCCGAACGAACGACTCGGCACGCTCATCGACCAGCAGACCGACCCGGTCCGCGTCGACGCGAGCGCGGCCGAGGTCACGCGCATCATGGCGACCTACAACCTGCTGTCCGTCCCCGTGGTCGACGATGCCCACCGTCTCGTCGGGGTGGTGACGATCGACGATGTCCTCGACCACGTCCTGCCGGACGACTGGCGAAGTCAGGGCGAGGGGGAACCCTCACCGCTTCCGCGCCAACGCCCACGCAGGACGCCCGTGACGACGGGAAGGAGGACCACCCGTGGCCCGAACGGATGACAACCGCCGCGATCGCGAGCGGACCGATGCTCGACTCGACTCCCCCAAGGGCATGCGCACCCGCGTCCTGCCGACCCGGCGCCGAGGTCGCGGTGACGCCTTCGGTCGCGCGACCGAGGGCATCGCGCGTGCGATGGGAACGCCCTGGTTCCTCGTCGGCCTGACCCTGTTCTGCGTCGTCTGGATGGGCTACAACACGCTCGCCCCGAAGCCCTGGCAGTTCGACTCCGCGGCGATCGGCTTCACGGCCCTGACGCTCGTGCTGTCCCTGCAGGCGTCGTACGCGGCGCCGCTCATCCTGCTCGCCCAGAACCGGCAGGACGACCGCGACCGCGTGCAGTTCGAGCAAGACCGGCAGCGCGCCGAGCGGAACCTCGCCGACACCGAGTACCTCGCCCGCGAGGTCGTGGCGCTCCGCCTGGCGATGCGGGACATGGCGTCGAAGGACTTCATCCGCGCCGAGATCCGCTCGCTGCTCGAGGAACTCGACCGGCGCGACGCCGAGGACGCCGGCTTCGCCGACGAGTCCGGCACGACGGCCCGTGGCTGACGGCGGCCGGTCGGACGAGCAGCTGGGCAGCGCGGTCCTCGCCGCGCTCGGCCGCGTGATCGACCCCGAGATCCGCCGGCCCGTCACGGAGCTCGACATGATCCGTGGTGTCGACGTGCAGCCAGGAGGCGCGGTGCGCGTCGACCTGCAGCTCACGATCGTTGGATGCCCGGCCGCCGACACCATCGAGCGCGACGTGCGTGCGGCCGCCGGTTCCGTGGACGGCGTCTCGAGCGTGGCGGTCGACGTGTCCGTGATGGCCCCGGCGACGCGTGCCGCGCTCACCGAACGACTCCGCGCGGGGAGACCCCGGGGCGTGCAGTTCACCCCGGACTCGCTCACCCGGGTGATCGCGGTGACGAGCGGCAAGGGCGGCGTCGGCAAGTCGACGGTCACCGTGAACCTCGCCGCCGCCCTCGCGGCCCGCGGGCAGCGCGTGGGCATCGTGGACGTCGACGTGCACGGCTTCAGCGTCCCCGGGCTGATGGGGCTCACCGACGCCGCGGGCGTGGCCCCTCGCCCGACCCGGGTCGACAGCATGATCCTGCCGCCGGTCGCGCACGACGTGAAGGTCGTCTCGATCGGCATGTTCGTGGACGACGTCTCGACCGCGGTGTCCTGGCGCGGTCCGATGCTGCACCGCACCGTCTCGCAGTTCCTCACCGACGTGTACTTCGGCGACCTCGACGTGCTCCTGCTCGACCTGCCGCCCGGCACCGGTGACGTGGCGATCTCGGTCGGCCAGCTGCTCCCCCACGCCGAGGTCCTGGTCGTCACCACGCCCCAGGCGGCCGCTGCCGACGTGGCCGAACGGAGCGGGACCGTCGCCCGGCAGACCGGGCAGCGGGTGATCGGCGTCGTCGAGAACATGGCGGGCCTCGTGCAGCCCGACGGGTCGGTGCTGCACCTCTTCGGCGAGGGCGGTGGCGCCGAGACCGCCCGCCGGCTCTCCCGCGACCAGGACACCGCCGTCCCGGTGCTCGGCAGCGTGCCGTTGTCCGTGCCGCTCCGCGAGGGCGGCGACGCCGGCGTCCCGGTGGTGCTCGGCGATCCCGAGGACCCGGCGGCGGTGGCGCTGGCGGCGATCGCAGACCGCGTCGGCACGATGGGACGGGGGCTGTCCGGCCGGAAGCTCGGGCTGTCGCTGTCGTAGGGTCGGGTGCATGAGCACTGATCACGTCAGCGTCGACTGGGAGCAGGCCCGCGACACCAACCGCGCGAACTGGGACGACCGGGTGCCCATCCACGAGGGCGCCTACGAGATCGACGCCCTGACCGACCCGGACCACCGCTCGACCGTCGTCCGCGACGACCTACCCGCACTGCGACCGTGGCTGCCGGACGGCTCCCTCGCCGGCCTCGACCTCTGCCACCTGCAGTGCCACATCGGCACGGACACGGTCTCGCTCGCGCGGGAGGGCGCCCGCGTCACCGGCGTGGACTTCTCCCCCGCGGCGCTCGCCTCGGCCGCCGGGCTGTCGGCACGCCTCGGCCTCGACGTGACCTGGGTCGAGACGGACGTCCTCGACGCCCGGGCCGCGGTGGTGGGCGACTTCGACGTCGTCTACACGAGCATCGGGACGATCTGCTGGCTCGACGACCTCGACCGGTGGGCCGCCCAGGTCGCAGCGCTCCTGCGACCGGGCGGTGTGTTCTTCATCCGCGACGGCCACCCCGCGCTGTACGCGCTCGACGAGGACGCCGACGGGCTCGTCACCCGCTACCGGTACTTCGCGGACGGCTCCGCCCAGCAGTGGGACGACGCCGGCACCTACGCGGGCGACGGCACGGTGTCGAACACCCGCACGTACGAGTGGCCGCATCCACTGTCGGAGATCGTGAACGCCCTGCTCGGCGTCGGGCTCCGGCTGCGCCGACTCGACGAGGGTCGGACGCTGCCGTGGCGGTTCAGCCCGCGCATGGTCGACACCGGGGACGGCTCGTGGGAGTGGCCCGGCGAGGACCGCGACCGCCTCCCCACGACCTTCACGATCGTCGCGTCGAAGGACTGATCCGCCAGCCGATCGACGCTGCCTGTACGTCCTTTCATGGACAGGTCGTTCCACCGCGGAGCAATATGCAGGGGTATTCCACAATGCTCCTGCGGAATCGGGTCCGCAGGGGCTCCACCCGTGTCCGGCAACGCCGCCGGACCGAGGACAGGAGAACCGTGTGAACAGCAGGACCAGACTCAGGATCGGACTCGTCGCGGCCCTCGCGGCTGCACTGGCGGGCGGGTCCGTCGCAGCAGCACCGGCCATGGCGGCCACACCGGCGTGCGCCACCGCGTGGAGCGCGGGCACCGCGTACAACGGCGGCGCGACGGTGAGCGAGAGCGGCACGAACTACACCGCGAACTGGTGGACGCAGGGCGACGACCCCGCGACCCACTCCGGCGCGACTGGCAGCGGCCAGCCCTGGACGTCCACGGGAGCCTGCGCCGGCACCGGCGGCGGCGGTACGACCAACCCCGGCGGCGGCACCACCACCCCGGGCACCGGCGGCAGCGGCGGGACGGCGAAGGGCCTGGTCTTCAGCCCCTACAAGGACGTCACCGTGAACCTCGACTGGAACACGAACGTGATGAACACGGCCGTCACCGGCACGCGCATCCCGGTCGTCGGGTCGAGCAACAGCCTGGTGTCCACCCGGGAGCCGGGCCTCAAGGCGATCACCCTCGCCTTCGCCACCGGTACCTGTGGCAGCGAGAACTGGGGTGGTGTCGCCGCGGACGCCTTCGCGAGCGCCAACATCCCGAAGCTCGACGCCGCGGGCGTGAACTACATCGTGAGCACCGGCGGTGCAGCGGGCTCGTTCAAGTGTTCGGGCACCGCGCTGCAGAGCTTCATCGCCCGGTACGCCACCCCGCACATGATCGGCGTCGACTTCGACATCGAGAGCGGGCAGTCCGCCGCCGACGTGCAGAACCTCGTCAACGCCGCAGCGCTCGCGCAGTCGAAGTACCCGGGGATGCGGTTCTCGTTCACGCTCGCGACCCTGGCCGCCAGCGACGGGAGCTTCGGCGGCCTGAACGGCACCGGTGACGCCACGGTCAAGGCCATCAAGGCGTCGAGCCTGACGAACTACACCGTCAACCTCATGACGATGGACTTCGGCCGCGCGACGACCGCGAACTGCGTCCTGTCCGGATCGACCTGCGAGATGGGCAAGTCCTCGATCCAGGCCGTCACGAACCTCGAGCACACGTACGGCATCGCACCGTCGAAGATCGAGGTCACCCCGATGATCGGCGTGAACGACGCCTCCGACGAGGTCTTCACCCTCGCCGACGTGGACACGCTGTCCGCCTACGCGAAGGCGAACGGGCTCGCCGGGGTCCACTACTGGTCGCTCGACCGCGACACCCCGTGCTCCTCGACGACGGCGATGTCCACCTGCAGCTCGGTCCCGAGCGCTCCGGCCCTCGCGTGGACGGACCGCTTCCTGGCCGACCTGCAGTAGTCGCCACCACCAAGGGACTGGAGGCGGGGGGGCCCCGGGGCCCCCCCCCCCCCGCCCGCCCCCCCCCCCCGGGGGGGGGGGGGGGGCGCGTCGGCGGCGCACCGTGCGGCCCCCCCC
>NZ_JBIVBW010000010.1:24101-74593 GCF_044746255.1 Curtobacterium sp. NPDC086286 | reverse complement strand
ACCCGGGCGGGGCCCCGCGGTGGTGCCCCCACCCCCCGGGGGCGCGGGCGGGGGGGGACCGGTTCCTTACCCGGGGGGGGCCCCCCGGGGGGGGCCCCCCCCCCCCCGGGGGGGGGGGGGGGGGCCCCGGGGCCCCCCCGCCTCCAGTCCGTCACCGGCTCACGTGACGTCGCGTCAGGTCGCTTCGGCGTCGAACGGTGCGGCCTCGCCGACGGCGAGCGGCACCACGGGTGCCGTCGCGCGCACCTTCGACGCGGTCACCTGGGCGGTCTGCACCGCAGCGGCGCTGCTGCCGGAGTCGAGCAGCGCATCACGGATGATCCGGCGCGGGTCGTACTGCCGCGGGTCGAGCTTCTGCCAGTCGACCTCGTCGAACTCGGGGCCCATCTCGTCGCGCATCCGGTCCTTCGCGGTGTCGGCGAAGCGACGGACGGCCTTGACGAACTCGGCGAGCTTCTGGGCGTACTGCGGGAGTCGCTGCGGACCGAGCAGGAGGACGCCGATGATCCCGATCACCAGGAACTTCTCGAAGCCGTCGAACACGGTACGAGCGTAACCCGTCCACACCCCGGAGCACCCGTAGAGTTGTCACCCGAACGGAGTGTGCGTGTCAGAGAAAGAGTCGAACTGGAAGTTCGCCGAGGACATCGTCTCGGAGTCCGAGGTGATCGCCCGAGCCAGGGAGCACTCCCTCGAACTCGGGGTCGAGGCGATCTCCCCCGCCATCGGCGCACAGATCGGGGTCGTCGCGGCCGCCTCGCGCGCCACGAGCATGATCGAGATCGGCACCGGCCTGGGGGTGTCCGGGCTGTACCTGCTCGGCGGCGCACCGTCCGCCACGCTCACCACGATCGACATCGAGGTCGACCACCAGCAGTACGCCCGTGACGCGTACATCGCCGCGGGCACCGCCCCCGCCCGGATCCGACTCATCCCGGGCCGGGCGAACCAGGTGCTGCCGCGCATGAACGAGGCCTCGTACGACATCGTCCTCGTCGACGCCGACCCGGAGCACGTCATCGAGTACGTGGAGCACGGACTGCGGCTCGCTCGGCTCGGCGGGACCGTCCTCGTGCCGCACGCGCTCTGGCGGGGCCGGGTGGCCGACCCGGTGAAGCGTGACCGGGCGACGACCGACTTCCGGCTGCTGCTCACCGAGGTGTCGACGTCGGGAGCGGTCATCAGCGCGCTCTCCCCCGCCGGAGACGGACTGCTGCAGATGACGAAGGTGTCCGCTTAGTCGGTGTCGTCTCGGTCGGAGCCGTCGTGCCCGAGGTGGCGCAGGTAGCGCTCCGGGGAGTCGAGGAACGACCGCTGGTGCCGGACGAGGTCGAGGTCGGCCCACTCCGTGCGCCGCAGGCCCCACTCGCCGACCTCGTGGATCGTCGCGCCGGGGAAGGCTGCGAGCACCGGTGAGTGCGTCGACATGAGCACCTGCCCGACACCGCTCTCGACGATCGACTGCAGCAGACCGATGAGCGCCAGGCAGCCGGAGAACGACAGCGCGGACTCGGGTTCGTCGAGGATCCACAACCCGGGCCACCGCGCACGGTCGATCACGAAGTCGAGGAATGACTCGCCGTGGCTGCGCTCGTGGAAGACCGGCTCGGGCCGGGACAGGTTCGGGTGTTCCTCGAGGTAGGTGAAGAACCCGTGCATGGTCTCCGCCCGGAGGAAGAACCCGCCGCGGGGCGCCCCGAAGTCGCGGCGGATGGCGATGTGTTCGCACAGGTCGGACTCGGAGGCGCGGGTCGAGTGCTGCGATCCGGTGCCGCCGCCCTCCGGCCCCATGCCGAACTGCAGCGCGATGGCCTCGACGATGGTGGACTTGCCGACGCCGTTCTCCCCGACGAACACCGTGACGGGGTCGAGGTCGAGCCCCTCGTCGAGGAGCTGCCGGACGGGGGCGAGGGTGGCGGGCCAGACGTCGCGGGGCATCGGGTCGGGGTCGCAGTACTCCTCGACGCGACGGATCGGCAGGTGGGTCCTCGGCACGGAGCCCATCCTGCCGTGCCACGCCGACATCGGCGCCGGGCGGGACGGACGGAGGGCGGGCGGACGGACGGAGGGCCCGGAGCGTACGCGCTCCGGGCCCTCCGTTCTGGTGCGTCGACGTACTAGGCCGAGACGACCTCGGCGAGTGCGTCGTGGAGTTCCTTGGCCTCGGCATCGTTGACCGAGACGACCAGGCGGCCTCCACCTTCGAGCGGAACCCGCACGATGATGAGTCGACCCTCCTTAACAGCCTCCATCGGCCCGTCACCGGTCCTCGGCTTCATGGCTGCCATCAGATGTCCCCTTTCGTGCAGTACATGCACCCCCATTATCTCGTATCGATGGGGGAACTGCGAAACCGCCCAGGTTGGGGGTCGTGGATCGCGACGTTCTCGCGGTTCCGAGTGGTCACCTTGGCGTGTGCCGTACATCCGCTCCAAGCGCCGTCAACCGCTCGACCCCGCCGTCGAGGCCGTCCCCGTCGGCGTGCGCGTCGCGGGGGCGTTCTCGTGGCGGATGCTCGTCGTCGTCGCCGCCCTCGCCGTCGTCGTGGCACTCGTGGTCCTGCTGCAGGACATCGTGGTGCCGTTCCTGATCGGCCTCATCGTGTGCGCCCTGCTCGCGCCGTTCTCGCTGTTCCTGCAGCGCCACCGCTGGCCGAAGTGGCTCGCGGTGCTGTCGTGCTTCCTCGCCGTCGTGATCGTCATCGGCGTCCTCGCGCTGGTCGTCACGGCGCAGATCCGGTACGACCTGCCGTCGCTCGAGCACCGTCTCGACCACAACGTGCAGTCCCTGCAGAGCCTGCTGGCCACCGAGCCGTTCGGCATCACGGCGTCGCAGGTCACGAAGTGGCTGTCCGACGGCACGAAGTTCCTGCAGACCCACGCGTCGTCGATCGCCTCAGGTGCGGCCGAGGCCGGGAGCGGGCTCGTGCACCTGCTCGAGGGCCTCTTCATCGTGGTGTTCACGACGATCTTCGTGCTCGTCGACGGCCCGCGCATCTGGTCGTGGGTGGTGCGGCTCTTCCCCCGCCGGGCGCGCGGTCGCATCGACGTCGCCGGGCACGCCGGCTGGAAGACGCTGACGAGCTTCATCCGCGTCCAGCTCGTCGTCGCGGTGACGGACGCGCTCGGCATCGTGATCGGCGCCCTCGCGCTGCAGGTGCCGCTCGCGATCCCGATCGGCGTCATCGTGTTCTTCGGCGCCTTCGTGCCGGTGGTCGGCGCGATCGTCGCGGGCGTCGTCGCGGTGCTCGTCGCGCTCGTGTTCAACGGCTGGGTGCCCGCGCTGGTCATGCTCGGCATCGTGATCGCCGTGCAGCAGCTCGAGAGCCACGTCCTGCACCCGTTCCTCACCGGCTCGGCCGTGCGCGTGCACCCGCTCGGTGTCGTGCTCGGCGTCACCGCGGGCACGACGATCGCCGGCGTCGTCGGGGCGTTCTTCGCGGTGCCGTTCATCGCGACCGCGAACGCGATGATCCACGCGGCGGCGTCAGCCGACCCCGAGGCGGTGGCGCGGGGCGCCGAGGACCGCGAGGCCGACGTCGATCACGGCGGGGTCCAGTCGTAGCCGTCGATCCACCAGCAGTAGTACATCCACACCCACTGCAGCGCGATGCAGACCACCACGACCGCCACCCGGTACACCCGTGACCGCGGCAGCGCGACGATCCCGAGCAGCGGGGCGATCGGCAGCAGGATGCGCCAGGTGCTCGACTGCGGGAAGAACACGGCCAGCAGGTACACCAGGTAGGCGACGCCCCAGAGCCGCAGCTCGAGCCCGATCCGCCGCGCGGCCGGCAGGGCCACGAACGCGGCGAACCCGACCACCACGACGGCGAGCAGGATCGCGCCGGCCGGCTGCCCGAACCACCACCCGAAGCCCTGCACCCACGGCGCGAACGGGACGAGTTCCCGCCACCCGATGTACGACGACCGCCACGCCAGTTCGGTGTCCGTGTACGCCCGGGGCACCCCGGTCACCGCCCAGGCGATCGCCGGCCACGCCAGCCCGACGATCCCGGACACGACCGCGACCACCGCGGGTGGGACGAACCGCTGCACGGTGAGCGGCGACGACGCGCGGACCCACGACGGGCGGACGAACCACGCGGCGAGGAACAGCACGATCAGCAGCGCGAAGGCCAGCCCGGTGGGCCGGGTCATCCCGAGCAGCAGGACGACCGGGAGCATTGACCACCAGCGGCGGTCCAGCATCAGCAGCAGCGCGACGAGGAGCAGGAACAGGCCCATCGACTCGGCGTACGCGACCTGGAACATCGCCGAGACGGGTGCGACGCAGAACAGCACGGTCGCGAAGGTCGCCCGCGCCGGGTCGAGGAACCGACCCATCAGCCGCCGGAACACGAGCGCCGCTCCCCAGCCGAACAGGAGCGACACGGAGACGGCGACGAACTCGAAGGACGCGCCCGTCAGCGCCATCAGGCCCCGCACCAGGAAGGGGTAGGCGGGCATGAACGCCCACGCGTTCTCGGTCACGTGTCCCGTGGCGTCGATCGGCAGCGTCGAGGGGTACCCGGACGCGGCGATCACCCGGTACCAGGCACCGTCCCAGATCGACGAGAACGACAGCAGGCCGGGGTGCTGCACCGTGAAGGAGTTCGCCGCCTGCACGCTCGCGAACGCGGCGAGCATCGTGCCCGTGACGATCCGCGCGAGCACGTACACGACCGTGATCCGCAGCCACCACGGCACGACCCGGTAGCGGGCGTGCCACCGGGCGCGGGCAGGGCTCAGCCGGGTGGACCCGGCCGTGGTCAGGCCGTCAGCCACCGACGCAGACCGTGCTCGACCGCGGTGATCTGGTCGACGGGGACCTGCTCGTCGTCGTGGTGGGCGAAGACCGGCTCGCCGGGCCCGTAGTTGACCGCGGGGACGCCGAGCGCCGAGAAGCGTGCGACGTCGGTCCACCCGTACTTCGGGCGGGGCGCGGGACCGCCGACCGCGGCGACGAAGTCCTGCGCCAGCGGGGCGTCGAGTCCGGGTCGGGCACCGGCGGCGAGGTCGACGATCTGCACGTCGTAGCCGTCGAAGAGCTCGCGGATGTGGGCGACGGCCTCGTCCGCGCTGCGCGACGGGGCGAAGCGGTAGTTGACGTGCACCATCACCTCGTCGGGGATGACGTTGCCGGCGATGCCGCCCGTGATGCCGACGGCGTTGAGGCCTTCGCGGTAGTCGAGTCCGTCGACCGTGACGGTGCGCGGTTCGTAGGCGGCGAGCGTGGCCAGGATCGGCGCGGCCTTGTGGATCGCGTTGTCGCCGATCCAGCTCCGGGCGCTGTGCGAGCGCTTGCCGTACGCGCGGACCTCGGCGCGGAGGTTGCCGTTGCACCCGCCCTCGATCTGCGCGCCGGAGGGCTCGCCGAGGATCGCGAAGTCGCCCGTGAGGAGCTCGGGACGCGTCCGTGCCAGGCGTCCGAGGCCGTTCAGCGCGTCGCTCACCTCTTCGTGGTCGTAGAAGACCCAGGTGACGTCGACGTTCGGCTCGGCGAGGTCGTACGCGAGCTTGAGCTGGACCGCGCAACCCGCCTTCATGTCCACCGTGCCCCGGCCCCAGAGGATCTCGGTGCCGTCCTCGGCCGTCCGGAACTCGGTCGGCAGGTTCCCGTTGAGCGGCACGGTGTCGATGTGTCCCGCGATGACCACGCGGCGGTCACGACCGAGGTTCGTCCGTGCCACGATCGCGTCGCCGTCGCGGATCACCTCGAGGTGGGGCAGCGGCGTCAGGGCGGCCTCGATCGCGTCGGCGAGCGGCCCTTCGTCGCCGGACACCGACTCGATGTCGCAGATGGCACGGGTGATGTCGATGGACGAGGCGGTGAGGTCGAGCGGCTCCGGCATGCGGGAAGCCTACCGGCCGACCCTTGCAGCCCGGCGGAGCCGTCCGGACGGACGGGTGGCCCCTCCCCTCGCTGGGTACCCTGGTCCGGTGACCGACACGACCGCTGCCACCGCCCGCCCGACCCACGCCTGGGGCCACGGCCTCGCGACGATCGCCGCCGACGGCACGACGCTCGACACCTGGTACCCGGAGACGTTCGTCGGCGCGCTGCCCGCCGACGCCGTGTTCCCCGCCGACCTGCGCGCACACGTCGGCGACGACCCGCGCCGCGGTGTCACGATCGAGGCGGTCACGACCGAGGTCACGATCGACGCCGCACCCGCGAGCACGCCGGACGCGTACCTCCGCCTGCACCTCCTCAGCCACCTGCACGTGGCGCCGAACGAGGTCAACCTCGACGGTGTCTTCGCACACCTGCCGATCGTCGCGTGGACGAACGCGGGCCCGGTGCACCCCGACGACCTGACCCGCCTCCGCCCCGGCCTGCAGCGCGCCGGGATCGCCGTGCACGCGATCGACAAGTTCCCCCGGCTGGTCGACTACGTCGTGCCGGACCGCGTGCGCATCGCCGACGCGAACCGGGTCCGGCTCGGCGCCCACCTCGCTCCCGGCACGACGGTGATGCACGAGGGCTTCGTGAACTTCAACGCCGGCACCCTCGGCGACGCGATGATCGAGGGCCGTGTCTCGCAAGGCGTCGTCGTCGGGAACGGCACGGACATCGGCGGCGGTGCCTCCATCATGGGCACGCTGTCCGGCGGCGGCACCCACCGCGTCTCCCTCGGGGAGCGCGCGCTGCTCGGTGCGAACGCCGGTCTCGGCATCTCGCTCGGCGACGACTCGGTGGTCGAGGCCGGGCTGTACGTGACGGCCGGCACGAAGGTCGTCCTCGTCGGCGCGGCCCCGAACCCGGACGGCACCCCGAAGACGGTCAAGGCCGCCGAGCTCTCCGGGACGCCCAACATCCTGTTCCGCCGCAACTCGGTCTCCGGCGCGGTGGAGGCACTGCAGCGCCAGGGGCAGGGCATCCAGCTCAACACCGCGCTGCACGCGTAGGCGGTCCGTCCGTGGGGGGAACGGTCGACGGACCGCACGGCCCGGTGCCGGTCCGCCGGTACGCCGCGCGTCGGGGCACGACGTCGGCCACGACGCTCGTGTGGTTGCACGGGGGTGGGTTCTTCCGCGGCAGCCTCGACCTGCCGGAAGCGCACGTCGTCGCCGGCACTCTCGCCGACCGGGGGCTCGACGTCGTCACGGTCGGGTACCGCCTCGCTCCCCTGCCCGGGTTGCCCGTCGTCGGACGCCGAGGACCCCGTGGTCGACGCCGTCACCCGGTGCCGAACGACGAGGTCCGCGCCGTGCTCGAGGTCGTCCGCGGCGAGGCCGACGGTCCGGTCCTCCTCGGCGGGGCGAGTGCCGGCGCGTGCCTCGCAGCAGCCGTGACGCGGAGGCTGCCGGACGACGCACGGCCGGACGGGCTCGTCCTCGCGTACGGGTTCTTCCACGCCCGCACCCCGCGCGACGCGGCAGTCCTCCGATCGGTCCGCGGGCACCGGCGGCTCACCCACCACCCGGCACTGCTCGACCGGGCGAACCGGAACCACGTCGGCCGCGCAGACGACACCGCCACCGCGTTCCCCGGAGGCGCGGACCTTGAGGGCTTCCCCCGCACGCTCATGGTGGACGCCGAGCACGACACGATGCGGGCCTCGGGCGACCGGTTCGCCGACGAGCTGCGCGGCGCCGGGGTCGCGGTCGAACGGCACGTGCTCCCGGCAGCGCGCCACGCCTTCCTCAACCGGCCGGGGTCGCCGGACTCGGACCGGGCGCTCGACCTCGTCACCGCCTGGGCGGCGCGCTCGTCCGGCGCCTGAGCGGCGCGGGCGGGCACGCGGAGGAGCCGGCCGTGCGACGGACGGGAGGCGCGGTGCCGGCCCGCACCGTGCCTCCCGTCCGTCGATCCGTCGCGTCCACCGCCCCGCGCGTGGCCGCGCGCCGCGTCAGCGTGCGGGCAGGTCGCGCTCCGGGTGCCCGACGTAGAGCTGCTGCGGGCGCCCGATCTTGTTCAGCGGGTCGTTGTTCAGCTCGCGCCACTGCGCGATCCACCCGGGCAGACGCCCGATGGCGAACAGCACCGTGAACATCCGCGGCGGGAAGCCCATCGCCTTGTAGATGATGCCCGTGTAGAAGTCGACGTTCGGGTAGAGCTTCCGGCTGACGAAGTACTCGTCCTCGAGCGCGATGCCCTCGAGCTCCATGGCGATGTCGAGCAGGTCGTCCTGCACGCCCAGCGCCTCGAGCACCTCGTGCGCGGACTCCTTCACGAGCTTCGCCCGCGGGTCGTAGTTCTTGTAGACGCGGTGCCCGAAGCCCATGAGCTTCACGCCGCGCTCCTTGTTCTTCACCCGCTCGACGAAGCGCGTCACCGGCTCGCCCGAGTCCTTGATCTGCTGGAGCATCTCGAGCACGGCCTCGTTCGCGCCGCCGTGCAGCGGACCGTACAGCGCGTTGATGCCGGCGGAGATCGAGGCGAACATGTTCGCCTTCGTCGACCCGACCATCCGGACCGTGGCGGTGGAGGCGTTCTGCTCGTGGTCCTCGTGCAGGATCAGGAGCCGCTCGAGCGCCTTCGACAGCACCGGGTTCGGCTGGTAGGTCTCGGCCATGGTGCCGAAGTTCAGGCGCAGGAAGTTGTCGACGAAGGACAGCGAGTTGTCCGGGTAGAGGAACGCCTGCCCGATGGACTTCTTGTGCGCGTACGCGGCGATCACCGGCAGCTTCGCGAGGAGCCGGACGGTCTGCAGCTCGACCTTCTCGGGGTCGTCGACGTCCATGTCGTCCTCGTAGTAGGTCGACAGGGCGCTGACGGCGCTGGAGAGGACGGACATCGGGTGCGCCGAGTGCGGCAGGGCGTCGAACAGACGACGGAGGTCCTCGTGCAGCAGCGTGTGGCGCCGGATCCGGGCGTCGAACGACTCGAGCTCGGCGGGCGTCGGCAGCTCGCCGTAGATGAGGAGCCAGGCGACCTCGAGGAAGGTCAGGTTCGACGCGACCTGGTCGATCGGGTAGCCGCGGTACCGCAGGATGCCCTGGTCACCGTCGATGTAGGTGATGGCGCTCTTCGTCGACCCGGTGTTCACGAACCCGTAGTCGAGCGTGTTCATCCCGGTCTGCTTCTTGAACGTCGAGATGTCGATGGTGGACGCACCGTCGACGCTCGGCAGGATCGGGAACTCCGCCGTGCCGCCCGGGTACGTCAGCGTCGCGGTCGCCGCGGTCTGCTCGGCGGCGGGACTCACGGGGACGGGCGTGGTGGGCGGTGTGGCCGTCTTCTGAGCGTCATTGGCAGTGTCAGTCACGGTGACAGCCTAATCGCGCCCACTGTCGGTCGTGCACACATCGAGCCTCAGGACTTGGTGGGAACCACGGATTGCGCCGAGCGCGAAAGGCTCAGGCGGACGCCAGACGACGCCCGCTCGCCAGTCGCTGCGCGGCTGCGGCGATGCGCTCGTCGGTCGCCGTGAGCGCCACACGCACGTGCTCGGCACCCGCTGCGCCGTAGAAGGTCCCCGGTGCGACGAGGATCCCGCGCTCGGCCAGCCAGGCGACGGTGTCGAGCGCGGGCTCGCCGCGGGTGGCCCAGAGGTAGAGGCCCGCCTCGCTGTGGTCGACCCGGAAGCCGGCGCCTTCGAGTGCCCGTCGGAGCATGTTCCGTCGGGCGCGGTACAGCGCCTTCTGCGCCTGCACATGGGTCTCGTCGGCGAGGGCGACGATCATCGCTTCCTGCACCGGGAGCGGCGGCATCATGCCCGTGTGCTTGCGGACCGCGAGCACCTCGGCGAGGACCTGCGCGTCACCGGCGACGAAGGCCGCCCGGTAGCCGGCGAGGTTCGACTGCTTCGAGAGCGAGTAGACGCTGAGCACCCCGTCCACCGAGTCGCCCACGACCCGGGGGTCGAGGATCGTCGGGGTCGGTGCGGTGTCGTACGGCGGTTCCCACCCGAGTTCGGCGTAGCACTCGTCGCCGACGATGACGGCGCCGAGCTCCCGCGCCCGCTCGACCGCGGCGCGCAGCTCGTCGATCGACAGGACGCGGCCGTCGGGGTTGCCCGGGGAGTTCAGCCAGACGAGCTTCGTGGTGGACGGCCAGGCGGCCGGGTCGTCCGACGCGAGGGCGTCGGCGCCGACCAGGGCCGCACCGAGCTCGTACGTCGGGTACGCCGCGGCCGGGAACACCACCGTGTCGCCGCGGCCGATGCCGAGCCAGAGCGCGAGCCCGGCGATGAACTCCTTCGACCCGATGGTCGGGAGGACCTGGTCCGGCGTGAGGGTCACGCCCTGGCGCCGGCCGTACCAGTCCGCGATCGCCTCGCGCAGGGCCGGGGTGCCGGCGACCTGCGGGTAGGCGTGCGCGTCGGTCGCCTCGGCCAGCGCCGTGCGGACGACGGCGGGCGTCGGGTCGACGGGCGAGCCGACGCTGAGGTCGACGATGCCGCCCTCGACCGCCGCGGCCTGCTGCTTGAACGGGACGAGCTGGTCCCAGGGGAAGTCGGGGAGGTCGAGCGCCACGGGTCGGATCCGGTTCAGCCGCGCGGCGGTTCGGCCATGACGACCGGGTGGTCCTTGTGGATCACACCGACCTTCGCGGCACCGCCGGGGGAACCGACCTCTTCGAAGAACTCGACGTTGGCCTTGTAGTAGTCGGCCCACTCGTCGGGGAGGTCGTCCTCGTAGTAGATCGCCTCGACCGGGCACACCGGCTCGCACGCACCGCAGTCGACGCACTCGTCGGGGTGGATGTACAGCGACCGGTCACCCTCGTAGATGCAGTCGACCGGGCATTCGTCGATGCAGGCGCGGTCCTTGACGTCGACACAGGGCTGGGCGATCACGTACGTCACGGTTGGGGTGCTCCCTTCGGACTGAGCAGATCGAGTCTACCCGCGCGACCCGGCCGCACCTGACCGCCCGGCGGACGGACCGTCAGGCCCGGTCGGCCGTCCCCGACCGCCCGGCGGCCGACGCCCGGATGCCGGACAGGTCGGGCCACGCGAGCACGAGCGCCGTGACGGCCGCCGGCCCGAACGTCCACACGTAGCCCGCGACGTTGGCGAGCACGAGCGGGGAGCTCTGCCCGCCCACCGACGACAGCACCTGCGTCGCGGCGATGATCCCGATGCCGACCGCCGCGACCATCGCCCGCGACCGGTACAGCAGCCGGATGCCGACCGTGAGCCCGATCACGATCAACGAGGTGAGCACGATGCCGACCGGGACGCCTCCGAGGGTCTGCTGGTGCGTGACCGTGCCGAGTCCCCCGGCGACGAGTCCGAGCACGAGGGCGACCACGACGGCGGTGACCTTCCCCTGCCGCGAGAACTCGGCGAACGTCTGCGGCGCCTGCGGGACCCGGTCGGCGTCGTGACGGAACGCCTCGACCGCCGGCGCCTGGTGCCGGGCACCGTGCGGCATGACCCACGACAGCGCGGTCGGGTCACGGGGATCGACCGGGTCGACCGTCACCTGGGACCGGTACTGCTCGACGGCCGCCCGGACCTTCGCCCGCACCGGCACGACGTCGACGGTCAGGTCGGCCTGCCCGGAGTCGGGGTCCACGATCATCGAGAACGGGAGTTCCTCGGCACGGGCGGCGTACCGCGCGGCGTGGTGGACCCGCACGTGGTCGGGGTGGCCGTAGCCGCCGTCGTCGGCGTAGCTCACCACCGCGTCCGCGCCGGTGGACCGGATCGCGGCGCGGATGTCGTCGACGACCTCGCCGAGGTCCGCCGCGGTCAGCGAGTCCGCCGGGGCGTCCCCGGCGGCGACGGCGCGTCCGTCGGGGCCCCACTGCATGCCGGAGTCGGTGTAGCGGCGCTCGGGCAGGTCCGTCGGACGCGCACCCGGCCCGCCGAGCCAGAGGTGCGCCGGCCCCCCGAGTGCGGCGAGGGCGGCGGCGATCTCGGTCTCGCGGTGCGCGGCGACCCGCGGACCGTCGCCGAAGAGCGGCGCGAGCTCGGGCGTCAGCATCTCGCCGCGCTCGCCACGGGTGGCGGTGAGCACGGTCACCTCGGCGCCGAGCTCGAGCAGGGTGGCGATCGTCCCGCCCGACGAGAGCGTCTCGTCGTCGGGGTGGGCGTGCACGAACAGGACGCGCTCGGGGCGGGTTGCGGGGGCCTTCGACATCGGGTCCAAGCGTACCCAGCGGTGGCTAGCGGGGCGTCACGATGTAGGTCGCGGTCACGCCGTCGCTGCCGTCGGAGAAGGTCAGGACCACCCGGTAGCCGTCGCTCCGGAACATCCCGAAGGCGCTGGACGAGTCCGCGCGCTTCGCCGACTCGGTGAACCCGGCGTCGGTGAGCTGCTGCGCGGCGGCCTGGAAGTCGTCGACCGAGGCGGCACGGACCTGTGCCACCCACCCGGATCCGTTCGGCCCGCTCCCGCCGCCGAGCACGGTGCCGTCGACGAGCGGGACGTCCTTCGTCGGGAAGCCGTCGGGGACCTTGCCGTCCGAGGTCACGTTCGCGCCCTTGAGCGCGGTGTCGAGTGCGCCGTCGATGCCGCCGGCGACCGAGGCCATGCCGTCCTGGACGGCCTTGCCGTCGATGCCCTGCACACCCTCGGCGACGCTCGACGCGACCGACGAGCCGAGGTCGGTGGCCTGCTTCACGGCGTCGGACGAGCAGCCGGCCAGTCCGGCGAGGGCGATGCCGGCGGCGACGGCGGCGATCAGGGTGCGGGTCGGGGTGCGCATGCCCAGCACCCTAGGGGGCGAGACGGGAGGCGCGGCGTGAGTCCCCTGGGAACGTCACGTGCGTGGCGGGGTCGCGCCGCGCCTCCTGGCTCGGTCCTGCGGGTCCGCCCGCGTCAGGCGACGTACGCGCGCGTCGCCGCCACGAGGGCGTCGACGCCCACCGGGATCGCCGTCTCGGCCTGCGGCGCGTAGAAGGGCGAGTGGTTGCTCGGGATGTCCTCGCCGCGACGGAACAGCTCCGGGTCGGTGATGCCGGTGAACCAGTACACGAGCGGTGCTCCGGCCGCAGTGGCGAGCTGGCCGACGTCCTCGGACGCCATCGCCAGGCCGATCTCGAGGTCGCGGGCTCCGGGGACCTCGGCGCGGATCGCGTCGAGCACGGTCTGGGCGGCCTCGGCGTCGTTCACGGTGACCTCGGCACCCGGCGACCGCACGATCGTCGGCTCGGGAAGCCCACCGGCCTCGCTCTCGGCGCGGACGATGCGCTCGATCGAGGCGATGATCCGCTCGCGGGTCTCCTCGTTGCGGGCCCGCGTCGAGATCTCGATGACGGCCTGGTCGGGGATGATGTTCGCGCGGGTGCCGGCGTGGAAGCTGCCGACCGTGACGACCCCGGCGTCGCTCGGCGAGACCTCGCGCGAGACCACGGTCTGCAGGCGCACGACGGCCGACGCGGCCGTGACGACCGGGTCGAGCGAGGCCTGCGGGGCGGAACCGTGCGCGCCGCGGCCGTTGAACGTGACCGTCAGCCGGTCGCTCGACGCCATCACGGGGCCGCTGCCGACCGCGACGATGCCGACCGGCGCCGGCGCGGAGTGCTGTCCGAGGACGACGTCGGGCGTCGGGAAGCGCTCGACGAGCCCGTCCTCGACCATGGCGCGGGCGCCGGAGATGACCTCTTCCGCCGGCTGGAAGACACCGACGACCGTGCCGTGCCAGTCGCCCGTGGTGGCGGCGAGGCGCTCGAGGGTCCCGAGCAGCCACGTCACGTGGATGTCGTGGCCGCAGGCGTGCATCGTCGGGACGTCGTTGCCGTCCTCGTCGGTGCCGTGGTGCTCGCTGGCGTAGGGCAGGCCGGTGCGCTCCTGGACCGGCAGCCCGTCCATGTCGGCGCGGAGCCAGACGACGGGCCCCTCGCCGTTCGACAGGACGCCCACGACACCGGTGCCGCCGACGCCCGTGGTGACCTCGATCCCGCCGATCTCCGCGAGCCGGTCGGCGACGATGCCCGCCGTGCGGTGCTCCTGGAAGCCGAGCTCGGGGTGGGCGTGGAGGTCCTGGTACAGCGAGAGGAGGTCGAGAGTCACGCGCACCACGGTACATCCGACGACGGCCCGGCCACCTCGAACGAGGTGACCGGGCCGTCGGAGGGAGGCCGTGCCTCCTGGATGGACCGCTGCTTACGCGTCCTGACGCTTCAGACGGGCGTACGCACGCTGGCGGGCCTGCGCGTCGAGCTCGACCTTGCGGATGCGCACGGCGTCGGGGGTGACCTCGACGCACTCGTCCTCACGCGCGAACTCGAGGCACTCCTCGAGCGACAGCTGGCGCGACGGCGTCATCGACTCGAAGGTGTCAGCGTTCGCCGAACGCATGTTCGTGAGCTTCTTCTCCTTCGTGATGTTGACGTCCATGTCGTCGGCGCGCGAGTTCTCGCCGATGACCATGCCCTCGTAGACCTCTTCGGTGGGGTTGACGAAGAACGTCATCCGCTCCTGGAGGTTCGTGATGGCGAACGGCGTGACGACACCGGAGCGGTCGGACACGATCGACCCGTTGATGCGGGTCTGGATCGGGCCGGCCCACTCGTCGTAACCGTGCGAGATCGCGTTGGCGATGCCGGTGCCGCGGGTCTCGGTGAGGAACGACGTGCGGAAGCCGATCAGGCCGCGCGACGGGACGATGAACTCCATGCGCACCCAGCCGGTGCCGTGGTTCGTCATGTTCTCCATGCGGCCCTTGCGGGCGGCCATGAGCTGCGTGATCGCGCCGAGGTACTCCTCCGGCGTGTCGATCGTCATGTGCTCGTAGGGCTCCTGGAGCTTGCCGTTCTCGTCACGCTTGGTGACGACCTGCGGCTTGCCGACCGTGAGCTCGAAGCCCTCGCGACGCATCTGCTCGACGAGGATGGCCAGCGCGAGCTCGCCGCGGCCCTGGACCTCCCACGCGTCGGGGCGACCGATGTCGAGGACCTTGAGCGAGACGTTGCCGATGAGCTCGCGGTCGAGGCGCTCCTTGACCATGCGGGCGGTGAGCTTGTGGCCCTTGACCTTGCCGACGAGCGGGCTGGTGTTCGTGCCGATCGTCATCGAGATCGCCGGGTCGTCGACCGTGATGGTCGGCAGCGGACGGACGTCCTCGGGGTCGGTCAGGGTCTCACCGATGGTGATCGTGTCGAAGCCGGCGACGGCGACGATGTCACCGGGGCCCGCCGACTCGGCCGGGTAGCGCTCGAGCGCCTTGGTGACGAGGAGCTCGGTGATGCGGGCGTTGACGACGCTGCCGTCGTGCTTGACCCACGCGACCGTCTGGCCCTTCTTCATGGTGCCGTGGAAGATGCGCAGGAGCGCGAGGCGACCGAGGAACGGCGACGCGTCGAGGTTCGTGACGTGCGCCTGCAGCGGGTGCTCGTCGTCGTACTTCGGGGCGGGGACGTGCTGGAGGATCGCCTCGAAGAGGGGCTCGAGGTCGTCGTTGTCCGGCAGCGAGCCGTCGGCCGGCTTGTTGCGGCTGGCGGCACCCGCGCGACCTGAGGCGTAGACCACGGGGACGTCGAGGATCGCGTCGAGGTCGAGGTCGTCGACCTCGTCCGACAGGTCGGAGGCGAGCCCGAGCAGGAGGTCCTGCGACTCGGACACGACCTCGTCGATGCGGGAGTCCGGGCGGTCCGTCTTGTTGACGAGCAGGATCACCGGGAGCTTCGCGGCGAGCGCCTTGCGGAGCACGAAGCGGGTCTGGGGCAGCGGACCCTCTGATGCGTCGACGAGGAGCACGACGCCGTCGACCATGGAGAGGCCGCGCTCGACCTCACCACCGAAGTCGGCGTGACCCGGGGTGTCGATGACGTTGATCGTGATGGGGCCGTCCGCGCCGAACTCGGTCGCGTGCTTGCCGTTGTAGAGCACCGACGTGTTCTTCGCGAGGATCGTGATGCCCTTCTCGCGCTCGAGGTCGTTCGAGTCCATCATGCGGTCTTCGCCCTCGAAGTGGGCGTCGAACGAGTTGGTCTGCGTGAGCATCGCGTCGACGAGGGTGGTCTTGCCGTGGTCGACGTGTGCCACGATGGCGACGTTGCGCAGGTCGGACCGGGTGGCGAGCGCCATACAGGACATCCTTTGGTGTTCGGAAGAAGATCGGGCGGCCGACTGTGGCGCTCGCGCCGCGGTGGCACTGCCCGGAGGTGGGCAGAACGCCCGACACGCCAGTCTACCGGTAGTTCGCAACCGAGAGGAGTACCCCCGATGAGCCGTCGGCGAACGTGGATCGAGATCACGATCGTGCTGATGCTCTCGCTCGGCGGCAGCGCGCTGTACTCGGTGCTGCAGATCATCGACGACCTGTCGCAGACGACGCCGCTCGGGCAGCAGTCCACGGCGCTCAACACCTCGACCACGACCGTGCAGTACGTCGACCTCGCCCGGCAGCTCGTGGGCATCGCGGTCGACCTCGCGCCGGTCGCGCTCGTCTGCTTCCTGCTCTGGAGCACCACCCGCCCGCACCTCGGTCGACTCGGCATCGACCGGTTCCGCGTGCGGCCCGACCTCGGCGGCGCGGCGCTCATCGCCCTCGGCATCGGGATCCCCGGGCTCGCGCTGTACTTCACCGGGCGGGCGCTCGGGTTCACCGTGAACGTGAACCCGGCGGCGCTCGACTCGTACTGGTGGACGATCCCCGTGCTGCTGCTCTCGGCGATCCGCTCCGGGCTGCAGGAGGAGGTGATCGTCGTCGGGTACCTCTACGAACGGCTGGGCGGCCTCGGGTGGGGGCGCTGGCAGGTCATCCTGTCCACGGCGGTCCTGCGCGGGAGCTACCACCTCTACCAGGGGTTCGGCGCGTTCGTCGGGAACGCCGTGATGGGCATCGTGTTCGGCTGGATCTACACGAGGTGGGGCCGGCTCCTCCCCCTCGTCATCACGCACTGCCTGCTCGACGCCGCGGTGTTCGTCGGGTACCCGTGGGTCGCGCACGCGTTCCCGCAGCTCTTCCGCTGACGCTGGTCGCCCGCGGCACGGCCGGCGACCGGCCCGGGCGCCAGCCGCGCCGGCCGCGCGGCATCCCCCCGTTCGGGCGTCGGCGATGCGGCGGACCCGTCCGACCCCGGCCCGACGGACCCACAGCGAACCCACAGCGCGGCGCCGCACCGGACCGTGGTCCCGCACCTACCGTGGCCGCATGAGCATCCCCGAGGTCGGCGATCCCGCACCCGGATTCACCCTGCCCGGCATGATCGTGCGCGACGGCACCCGCACCGACGACGAGTACGCCCTGTCCGCCGAGATCGGCCGGACGCTCGTGCTCGCCTTCTACCCGGGCGACGCCACCCCGGTCTGCACGGCACAGCTCTGCAGCTACCAAGAGGAACTCGACGACTTCGGCGACCTCGGCGCCGTGGTGTGGGGCGTCAGCCCGCAGGCGCTCGACTCGCACGAGGCGTTCGCCCGCGGGTCCTCGCTCACCTTCCCCCTGCTGAGCGACACCGCGGGGGACGTCATCCGCGCGTACGGCGTGCAGGCACCGGGGATCGGGCTCCGGCGGTCCGTGTTCGTGATCGGTCCGGACGGCGTGGTCCGCTGGCGCCACGTGGGGCTCGTCGGGCTCCGGTTCCCCAAGGCGGACGCGATCCGGGCGCAGATCGAGCTCCTCGTGGCGTGACACGGCGTGTCGGTCCCCCGAAGATGCGACGGTCTGGGGTATTGACACCCGAACGGGGGCCGAGGACGATTGACGCCACGAGAGGTCCACACAGGATCTGCCTCCCCGGGGAATCGGGTCGTCCGGAGATACGCGCTGGTGTGTCACACCCGCTCCCCGGGCGTTCCCGGGGAGGCATCTCGTAACCTCTTGGCTCCCCGGGCGTTGCGTGTCACCAAGGGTCGGCAGCCCGTGACCTCTTGGCTCCCCGGGCGTTGCGTGTCACCAAGGGTCGGCATCTCGTGACCTCTTCGCTTGTAACCTCTTCGGCGTGACCACGATCCTCGCCCCCGGCATGCGTCTGCTCGCCGTCGTCCTGTGGGTCGCGGCCGCCGCGCTCGTCCCCCTCGCCCTCCTGAGCGGCGGCACCGCCTGGCTCGCCCCGGTCCCGAGCATCTGCATCGCCTTCATCGCGTGGGCGGTCCTCTGGCGCCCGCGCTTCGAGCTGACCGACGAGCACCTCCGCATCGTCGACGTCCGCCGCACCAGCACCTACACCTGGCGCCGCATCACCGAGGTCCGCACCAAGTACGGCATCGAGATCGTCACGAGCGAGGGCGTCCGCCGCACGTGGCTCGCCACCCGCAGGTCGGCCCGGCTCGCCGCCGTGGTCGACGGTCGTCCAGGAGGCGCGGATCGCCTCGACGTCGACGCTGCGGCCGAGCGCATCCGGGCGTTCGTGCCCGAGCCGCCCGCACAGGACGGCCCGCCTCCGGCGACCGTGACGGCTGCGCCGATCACGCACCGCGTGCACGGGTGGACGATCCTCGCGATCGTGGTCCTCGCGTTCGTCGCGACCCTGGCGGCCGCGCAGCTCTGACCGCCGCGCAGTGGCTCCGTGCCCACAGAGTGTGACACCCCCGACGTCGTGCGACGTCGGGGATGTCGTTTCCGTTCTCCAGCGGAGCGGACTACTCCTTGTAGCCCACGTCCTGCCACTTCACGGAGGACTGCTGGAACTGCGCCGGACCGTAGTTCACGAGGTCCTTGCGCACACCCCAGGCGTAGGGCTCCGGGAACAGCGGGATCGTGCCCGCGACCTTGACGATCTTCTTGTCGATCGCGTCCGCGTCCTCGATGCGCTTGTCGGCGTCGAGTTCGGCGTTCGCCTTGTCCCAGGCGGCACCGAGCGAGTCGTCGGTCACGCCGGTGTAGTTCTGCCCCGCGTCGGCCGGGTAGTAGATCGACTTCAGCGACGACACCGGGAACGGCGTGCCCTGCCAGGCGAAGTACGTGGCGTCGAAGTCACGGCCGTCGGTGGTGACGTACTTCGTGAAGAAGTCGTCGGTCGGGACGGTGTCGATGGTCACCTTGAAGCCGGCGAGCTTCGTCTGCTGCTGCACGAGCTGCGCGACGTTCGCCGAGTTCTGGTTGTCCGACGGGATGACGAAGCGGACGTCGAGCGTCTTGCCGCCCTTGGTCGCGTAGCCGTCCGAGCCGATCGTGTAGCCGGCGTCCTCGAGCTTCTTCTTCGCCTTGTCGGTGCTGTAGCCGTAGACCGAGGAGACGTTGTCCTGGTAGCCCTTCTGGCCGGGCAGGTAGACGAGGTTGTTGAGGACCTGCACCGGGCTCTTCACCGGCGAGAGGATCGCCTGCGCGACGACCTGGCGGTTGATCGCCTGGGCGAACGCCTGGCGGACCTCCTGGTCCTTGAAGACGTCCGACGTGCCGTTCAGGGTGATCTGACGCTGGGTCGTGCCGAGCGAGCGCTCGATCTTCGAGTCCGAGCGGCTGTTCGCGGTCTTGAAGTTGTCCGCGCTGCCGTTCAGGTTGAAGGCGTCGAACTCCTTGTTCGCGTAGGCCTGGGCGACACCGTCGCGGGACACGGTCTTGAAGACGATCGTGTCGAGCTTCGGCGCGTCACCCCACCACTTCGAGTTCTTCTCGAAGGTCACGACGCCGCCGTTGGCGTCGAAGGTCTTGAGGATGTACGGGCCGGCGGAGACGTACGTCTTGCCGTCCGCGGCGAACGGACCCTTCGCCCACGAGTTGTTGAAGTGGTCGGGGGTGTCCACGGCCCAGTAGGGGTAGATCGCGGTGAAGACGCTCGGCCAGTCGGCGTTCGTCTTCGAGAACGTCACGATGACGTCGCGCTCGTCCGAACCCTGCGTGACGGAGTCGACGTCTTCCCAGACGTTGGTGGCGAGCGGGGCGAAGGCCTTGTTCGTGCCGTTCAGCGCCTTCCAGTTCGCCTCGACGTCCTTCTCGGTGATCGGGGTGCCGTCGGACCAGACCGCCTTGGGGTTGATCTTGATCTCGACGGTCTGGGGCGAGTCCTTCGTCAGCTCGATCGAGTCGACGTAGTCCTTGTTCGCCTCCCACTCGCCGTTGGCCTTGAACTGGATGAACCCGGGCAGGTAGGTGCCCGCGATCGTGTTGTCGTCGACCGTCCCGGAGTCGAGGTTCGACAGCTGCCAGTTCGCCGGTGCGGAGTCGATCGGCAGGGTGAGCGAGCCGCCGTCCTTGATCGTGTCGCGGTCGGCGACCGTCCAACCCGTCGACTTCAGCGACGACGTGGCAACGGCCGAGCTGCTCTGTCCGGCGGACCCGCCGCCGGAGCAGCCCGCGAGCACGAGTGCCGCGGCGGCTGCTGTGGCGAGCACGGCCGTCGTCTTGATCCTCATTCGCATGCGAGGATTCCCTTTCGTTGTGGTTCGCGCCGGAGCGCCGGGACGCGACGGCCCCCGCCGCCACGCCTGTTGGTTGAGAACCCTAGTCACATCCGAAGGTCGCACAAGGGCTGCTGTACCGAATCGAAACATGCTCGTAACGAATGTTGCATAGCGTCAACAGGGATCACCCACCCCGGCTCGGAAGCGGCTAGCCTGTCGCCACCGAACAACGCCGTCCGGACGGACGGCCGCACCCCACTGAGGTCCCAGTACATGCTTGCTTTCCTCGCGAAGCGGATCGTCAACTACGTGATCCTGACGATCGTCGCGACGACGCTCGGCTACATCCTCGCCAGCGCGACGCTCAACCCGACGTCCCGGTACCTCGGCAAGAACCCGCCGGTCCCGCAGAGTTCGATCGACGCCGCGCTCCAGAAGCTCGGCGCCGACCCGAACACCCCGCTCCTGGTCCGCACGTGGAACTGGTGGGTGAACCTGGTCACGCACGGCTCGCTGGGCATCAGCGCCCGCGGCACCGAGGTCACGGCCGACATCGTCGCCCGCTCCGGCACGAGCCTGCGGCTGCTGGTGATCGGCACGCTGCTCGGAGCGATCCTCGGCGTCCTGCTCGGCGTCTGGAACGCCGTCAAGCAGTACAAGACGTCCGACCAGGTGTCGACCTACCTGTCGTTCGCGGTGCTCGCGACGCCGCCCTTCGTCATCGCGGTGGTGCTGATGATCCTCGCGACGACCCTGAACGGGGCGGTCGGGACGCAGCTGATCTCGTTCACCGGTGAGTACACCCCGGGGGTGACCGGGTTCTTCCCGGTGCTCGGCGACCGGCTGGTGCACCTGCTCTTACCGACGATCTCGCTGACGGTCGGCGCCGTCGCCTCGTACTCGCGCTACCAGCGCTCCGCGATGCTCGACGTGCTGTCGAACGACTTCATCCGGACGGCGCGCTCGAAGGGCCGGACGCGTGGATCGGCCATCATGCGGCACGGTGTCCGCGTCGCCCTCATCCCGATGTCGACGTTCTTCGCGTACTCGTTCGGCCTCATCCTGACCGGTGCGAGCATCACCGAACTGGTCTTCAGCTGGCACGGCATGGGCGAGTACTTCGTCCAGAGCATCAGCAACAACGACATCAACGCGGCAGCGGGCACGATCCTCTTCACGGCGATCCTCGTGCTCATCGCAGGCACCCTCGCGGACCTGCTCTACGCCGCGCTCGACCCGCGAGTGAGGGTGTGACCCGTGTCTGTTCTCGACCCCACGACCACGACCACCGCCGGCGACCCCGGTGACGGCAACGCCGGGCAGCCGGAGCACGTCGTCGAGGTGAAGGGTGGCCGCACCCCGCTCTGGCGCAAGGTGCTCGGCACCTGGCGTGCCCGCATCGGTGGCGGTGCACTCCTCCTCATCCTGCTCTGGGCCTTCGTCGGTCCGTACCTGTACCACTGGAACGCCGTCGACTCCGACGGGCTCGCCTTCGGCATGCCGCCGAGCGCCTCGCACTGGTTCGGCACGAACGACATCGGCCAGGACATCTACGCCCAGACCCTGGTGGGCCTGCAGAAGTCCCTCCTCATCGGGCTCATCGCCGGTCCCGCCGCGACCCTCATCGCGGGCATCGTCGGTGCGATCGCCGGGTACTTCGGCGGGTTCGTCGACCGGGCGCTCGTGTGGGGCATCGACCTGCTCCTGGTCATCCCGTCGTTCTACGCGCTCGTGCTCCTCAGCCCGCTGTTCAAGAACCTCAGCTGGCTCGCGCTCATCGTCGGCCTGGCGATCTTCGGGTGGATGATCATGGCCCGCGTGATCCGCGGACAGACGATGTCCCTCCGGGAGCGCGACTACGTCAAGGCCGCACGGTTCATGGGCGTCCCGTCGTTCACGATCATCCGGCGGCACATCCTGCCGAACGTGGCCTCGCTGCTCATCATCGACGCCACGCTCGGCGTCGGCGCGATGATCCTCTCCGAGAGCGCCCTGAGCTTCTTCGGCTTCGGCATCCAGGTGCCGGACGTGTCGCTCGGCACCCTGCTCGCCGCCGGCAGCCAGTCCGCGGTCACCCGACCGTGGCTGTTCGTCCTGCCGGCTGCGACGCTCGTCGCCACGGTCCTCTCCACCAGCCTGCTCGGCGACGCCCTGCGCGACGCCATCGACCCCACCTCGGGAGCCAACCGTGACTGAGCCGCTGCTCACCGTCTCCGACCTCGCGGTCACGTTCAACCCGGGCTCCAAGCCCGTGTACGCCGTGCGCGGCGTGGACTACTCCGTCAACCAGGGCGAGTTCCTCGGCATCGTCGGCGAGTCCGGATCGGGCAAGTCGGTGTCCTCGATGGCCGTGATGGGTCTGCTGCCGTCGTCGGCCAAGGTCGAGGGCAGCATCCGGTTCGACGGCCGCGAGCTGCTCGGCCTGAACGACCGCGAGATGTCGAAGCTCCGTGGCGGCGACATCGCGATGGTCTTCCAGGACCCGCTCTCCGCCCTGACGCCCGTGTACACGATCGGCCAGCAGATCGTCGAGGGGCTGCGGCTGCACGACCGGAACCTCACCGCGCACGCCGCCCGGGCCCGTGCCGAGGAACTCCTGCGCGTCGTCGGCATCCCGAACCCCTCGCGGCGGCTCGACGCCTTCCCGCACGAGTTCTCCGGCGGCATGCGGCAGCGCGCCATGATCGCGATCGCCATCGCCAACGACCCGAAGCTGATCATCGCCGACGAGCCGACCACGGCGCTCGACGTGACGATCCAGGCACAGATCCTCGACGTGCTGCAGACCGCCAAGGACATGACCGGTGCCGCCGTCGTCCTCATCACGCACGACCTCGGCGTCGTCGCGGGCAACGCGGACCGGGTCGCCGTGATGTACGCCGGCCGGATCGTCGAGACGGCACCGGTCGAACCCCTCTTCCGCGAGCCGGTCATGCCGTACACGATCGGCCTGCTCCGCTCGATGCCGAACATGGCCTCGGCACGCTCGGAGCGCCTCGTCCCGCTCGACGGCCGCCCGCCGCTGCTCACCCAGAAGCCGACCGGCTGCCCGTTCGCCGACCGCTGCCCCGCGGTCCTCGACGCCTGCCGTGAGGGCGAGCCGGCCCTGATCGCCCCGTCGGTGGCACCGAGCGACGACAACCCGGTCCTGACCGGTGCGACGCCGACCATCACGAACGGCGCCTTCGACGACGAGCACACCGCCGCGTGCATCCGCCGCGACGAGATCGCCGCCGGCACGCTCGCCCGCTCCGAGATCTTCCCGCGCCCCGAGGACGTCCCCGAGTCCGAGATCGACCACGGCGACGACGTGGTGCTGCAGCTCGACGACGTCGTGAAGACCTTCCCGCTGACGAAGGGCGCCCTGTTCCGCCGGCGCATCGGCGAGGTGCACGCGGTCGACGGGATCTCGCTCACGCTGAAGCGCGGACAGGTCCTCGGGCTCGTCGGCGAGTCCGGCTGCGGCAAGACCACGACGATCATGGAGATCCTCGAGCTCGCCGGCGCGCAGCAGGGCACCATCAAGGTCAACGGCGTCGACACCGGCACCCTGTCGAAGTCCGACCGCCGTGCGCTCCGGAGCGACATCCAGGTCGTCTTCCAGGACCCGATGGCCTCCATCGACCCCCGTCTCGACATCGGGTCCGTGATCGGCGAGCCGCTCACGGTGCAGGGCGTGCCGAAGGACGAGATCCGCCGACGCGTGCGGGACTCGCTCGAGCTCGTCGGTCTCGAGCCGAGCTACATCGACCGGTACCCCCACGAGTTCTCCGGCGGCCAGCGACAGCGCATCGGCATCGCCCGCGCGCTCATCGTCGAGCCGAAGATCCTCGTGCTCGACGAGCCGGTGTCGGCGCTGGACGTGTCCGTGCAGGCCGGCGTCATCAACCTGCTCGAGGACCTCAAGCACCGCCTGGGCCTGTCCTACCTGTTCGTCGCGCACGACCTCTCGGTCGTCCGGCACATCGCCGACGACGTCGCGGTCATGTACCTCGGCCGGATCGTCGAGTACGGCGACGGCGACCGCGTGTTCGACGACCCGCAGCACCCCTACACCCGGGCCCTGCTGTCCGCGGTCCCGGTGCCGGACCCGTTCGCCGAGGCCGCCCGCGGACGCATCCTGCTCGACGGCGACCTCCCCTCCCCCACGGAACGGATCGACGGGTGCCGGTTCCGCACCCGTTGCCCGCTGTACCAGCTCCTCGACGAGGACCGGCAGCAGCAGTGCCGTTCGGTGGACCCGCGCCTGCAGGACGTGCACGGACGCGGCGTGGCCTGCATCCAGACCGACCAGAACCACCTGCTCACCGAGCGGGTGTCGGCGACGGTGTGACCGACTGACGTTCCGTGTGACGGACGGGAGGCGCGGTGCCAGCTGGCACCGCGCCTCCCGTCCGTCCGGTGGGGACGTCTCAGACGACGATCGCGACGACGCAGAGGGCGAACACGGCAACGCCGGACACGACCGCTGGCATGTCCCAGCCCCGGACGACGGGGGCGTCGGGCGTGCGCCCGTGCCGTTCCGACCAGCGGTCGCGGACCGCGACGAACTCGTCCGGCTGCCGCAGCACGCGGGGCTCCCCGCGTCGGGTCGGCTTCGGCCGCGGCAGCGACGGTCCACCCCAGCAGGTGAGCCGGCGGCCGTCGGCGAGGTCGAGCACGATCTGCCAGCGCATCCGGACGTCCTCGACGGCGCCCCACGGGACTGTCGTCGACCGGAGCGGGTTCACCACCGTGATCGCGTCGTCGGTGATCCGGACGTGCGGGCGGAAGGTGAGCACCCAGAGCACCCAGACGAGCGCGGCGAGGGGACCGACGGCGTGCAGGACGACGTCCCAGCTCCCCCGCACCGCGGCGTCGCCGAGCATGAACAGCGCCAGGAACGCGACGAGGCCGGACGCGACCGCGCCTCCGCGGCCTGCGCGGAGGACGACGGTGCGTCCGGCCTCGTTCGTGTCCAGCGGGATCAGCGTCCGAACTCGAACCCGGCGCCGGGGATGGCGTCCAGCAGGTCCTTCGTGTACTGCTCGCGCGGGTTGGCGAAGACCTCGTCGGTGGTCGCCTTCTCGACGATCTGTCCCTTGCGCATCACGCAGACGTTGTCCGCCACGAGGCGGACGACGGCCAGGTCGTGCGTGATGAACAGGTAGGTCAGGCCCAGCTCGGACTGCAGCTCGGTGAGCAGGTCGAGGATCTGGCCCTGCACGAGCACGTCGAGCGCCGAGACCGCCTCGTCGAGCACGATGACCTCGGGCTTGAGCGCGAGGGCCCGCGCCACGGCGATGCGCTGCCGCTGCCCGCCCGAGAGCTCGTTCGGGTAGCGGTTGACCATCGACTTCGGCAGCGCGACCTGGTCGAGCAGTTCGAGCACGCGGGCCCGGCGGGACGCCTTGTCGCCCACCTTGTGCGTGTGCAGCGGCTCGGCGATCGTGTTCCCGACGTTGTACATCGGGTCCAGCGAGCCGTACGGGTCCTGGAAGACCGGCTGCACGCGGCGGCGGAAGTCGAAGAGGTCCTTGCCCTTCAGCCCGCCGATGTCGATGCCGTCGAACTGGACCGTGCCGCTCGTGATGGCCTCGAGCTGCAGGACGAGCTTCGCGACGGTCGACTTGCCCGAACCGGACTCGCCGACGAGCGCCGTGGTGGTGCCCTTCGGGATCGAGAACGAGACGTCGTCGACGGCCTTCAGCTCGCGGGAGGCGAGGTTCTTGCCGCGCAGCTTGTAGACCTTCTCGAGGTTCTTCACCACGATGAGGTCCTTCGCCGGCGCCTGCTCGCGCTCCTGGGCGCGGGCGAGGAGCTCGGCGTCGTCGCTGCCGACGTCCGCGATGTCCACGCGCTGGTGCTGCACCTTGGACTGGATGCGGCGGCTCGCGAGCGAGGGTGCCGCGGCGACCAGGCGCTGCGTGTACGGGTGCCGCGGGTTCGCCAGGATCTCCTTCGAGGGCCCGGCCTCGACGACCTGGCCCTTGTACATCACGACGAGCTTCTCGGCGCGCTCGGCAGCGAGGCCGAGGTCGTGCGTGATGAACAGGACGGAGGTGCCGAAGTCGCGGGTGAGGGTCTCGAGGTGGTCGAGGATCACGCGCTGCACGGTGACGTCGAGCGCACTCGTCGGCTCGTCGGCGATGAGCAGCTTCGGGCGGCTCGACAGACCGATGCCGATGAGCACGCGCTGCCGCATGCCGCCGGAGAACTCGTGCGGGTACTGCTTCAGGCGGGTCGACGCGTCGCCGAGGCCGGCCTCCTGCAGGACCTCGACCGCACGGGCACGGATGGCGTGCTTGCCGGTCGCGATGCCGTTGGCCTTGATGGCCTCTTCGACCTGGAAGCCGATCGACCACAGCGGGTTGAGGTTCGACATCGGGTCCTGCGGGACGTAGCCGATCTCCTTCCCGCGGATCTCCGACATCTCCTTGTCGCTCAGGCCGACGAGCTCGCGCCCGTTGAACTTGATCGACCCGCCGGTGACCTGGCCGGTCCCGGGCAGGAGCTTGATGATGGACTGGGCGCTCGTCGACTTGCCGGAGCCGGACTCGCCGACGATCGCGAGCCGCTCACCCTGCTCGAGGGTGAAGCTGGCGCCGCGGACTGCCTGGACGAAGCCGTTCTGCGTCTTGAAGCCGACCTCGAGGTCGGTGATCTCGAGCAGGGGCGCGCCGGAGCCGCCGGTACGGCTGGCGTTCGGCTGGGTCAGTGTCTCGCTCATCGGCGGGCCCTCGCCTTCGGGTCGAGTGCGTCGCGGACCACGTCACCGAGGAGGAGGAACGCGAGCACGGTGATGGACAGGGCAGCGGACGGCCAGAAGATGGTCGACGGCGCGGTGCGGATCGACGCCTGGGCGTTGCCGATGTCGACACCCCAGCTGAGCGCCGACTGCGGCAGTCCGATACCGAGGAAGGACAGCGTGGCCTCGGCGACGATGAACGAGCCGAGCGAAACCGTCGCGACGACGATGACCGGTGCGAGCGAGTTCGGGACGACGTGGCGGACCAGCGTCGTGAACCGACTCACGCCGAGCGCGGCCGACGCGGTCACGTAGTCGGACTGCTTCGCGCTGAGCACGGCACCGCGCATGATGCGCGCGATCTGGGGCCACGCGAAGGCGGCCAGGACGAGCGCGACCGTCAGGGCGTTCCGGGCCGGGATCACCGACATGAGCACGATCGCGCCGAGGACGGTCGGGATCGAGAAGAAGATGTCACCGATGCGGGACACGACCGTGTCGAGCCATCCGCCGAAGAAACCGGCGAGTGCGCCGATCACGATGCCGATCACGGACACGAGCACCGTGGCGACCACGCCGACGATGAGCGAGTTGCGCGTGCCCCAGATGGTGCGGGCGTAGACGTCGTTGCCCTGACGGTTGAAGCCGAGGATGTGGCCGCTCTCGGGGCCCTCGTTGCTCTTCGCCAGGTCGAAGGCCCGCGGGTCCACGTGGGCGAACAACCCGGGGAAGATCGCCACCAACATGATCAACAGGATGAGGACGGACGACACCCAGAACATCGGGCGGGTCCGCATCGAGTCCCAGGCGTCGCTCCAGGTCGAACGGGTCTTCTCGTCCTCGTTGACCTGGTCGACGGCCTGGAGTGGGGTCTCCTCGATCGGGGCGACGTAGTGCGTCGCCGAGCGGGGTGCGGCGTTACTTGGCATAGCGGATCCTCGGGTCCAGGACGGCGTAGAGCAGGTCGACCAGGAGGTTGGCGAGCATGAAGATGATGACCATCACGGCGACGAACGACACGACGGTCGGACCCTCGCCGAGCTTGACGGCCTGGAACACCGTGCCACCCACACCGTGGATGTTGAAGATGCCCTCGGTGACGACCGCGCCGACCATCAGGTTGCCGATGTCGACACCCAGGTAGGTCACCACGGGGATGAGCGAGTTGCGGAAGATGTGTACCCCGACGACGCGACGCCGCGGGAGCCCCTTGGCGGTCGCGGTCCGGACGAAGTCGGCCGACACGTTCTCGGCGACGCTCGCACGGGTGAGGCGGACGATGTAGGCGAACGACACCGTTGCCAGCACGATCGCGGGCAGCACGAGCTCGGACCACGGCGCCTGGCTGGACACCGTCACCCGGAACAGGCCGAGGTTGATGCCGAAGACGTACTGCAGCAGGAACCCGACCACGAACGTCGGGACCGAGATGAGCAGGAGGCTCACGACCAGGGCGGTCGCGTCGAAGAGCTTGCCCTTCCGGAGACCGGCGATGACACCGACGACGATGCCGGCGATCGACTCGAACAGCAGGGCGAGGATCGCCAGGCGGGCAGTGATCGGGAAGGCCTGTGCGAGCTGCGAGCTGACCGGCAGACCCGAGTAGGTCAGTCCGAGGTCGCCGCGGAACACGCCGCCGATCCAGAGCAGGTACTGGATGATGAACGGCTTGTCGAGGTTGTACTGCTGGCGCAGCTGCTCGATGACCTGCGGGGACGGCTGACGGTCGCCGAACAGGGCGGCGATCGGGTCGCCCGGCAGGGAGAACACCATGAAGTAGATGAGGAACGTGGCCCCGAAGAACACGGGGATGAGTTGCAGGAGGCGCTTGCCGAGGTACCAGGCCATCAGATCTCTGCCTGGTTCGGGACGCGCATGTCGTTCAGGTTCATGTCGTGAGGGGTGGACGGTCCGCGGGTCGGCACGGGAGTCCGGTGCGGGCGGCGGCGCCCGCTGTGGTGGGGGAAGGTGTTGCCGCCGAGGTACGGGGGCTCGGGAGCCTGGTGGGCTCCCGAACCCCCGTCCGGTGGTCGCGGAGCAGGACACCCGTCCGCGATGTGTCTCACGAGGAGACTGAGGTTACTTCTTGACCTCGACGTCGTAGTACAGCGGCACCGAGTTCCAGCCGAACTTCACGTTCGACACGGTGTCCGCGTTCCACACGCCGGTGACGTTGGAGTACCACAGCGGGATCTCGGGGAGGTCCTTGAACAGGAGCTCCTGCGCCTGGTCGAAGAACTTGTTGCCCTCTTCGACGGTCGCGGCCGAACGGCCCTTCTGGAGGAGCTCGTTGTACTCGGCCGAGTCGTAGCGCGAGTAGTTGCTCGACGAGCCGTCACCCATGGTCGGGCCGAGGAAGTTGTACAGCGACGGGTAGTCCGCCTGCCAACCGGTGCGGCTGCCGCCCGTGAGCTTGTCGTCCGTCTGGACCGCGAGGGCCTCGGCGAACGTCGGGTACGCCTTGCCCTCGGCCTTGATGCCGAGCGTGCTCGAGATCGAGTTCGTGACCGCGGTCACCCACGCCTCGTGTCCGCCGTCGGCGTTGTACGAGATGGTGAGGGTGTCGTTGTACTTCGAGATCTTGTCGGCCTCGGCCCACAGCTCCTTGGCCTTCGACTTGTCGTAGGTCAGGACGTCCGAACCGTCGAGGTCGTCGTTCCAGCCGGCGATCACCGGGGAGGTGAAGTCCTTGGCCGGGGTGCGGGTGCCGTCGAAGATCTTGTCGGTGATCTGCTTGCGGTTGATCGCCATCGAGACCGCCTCGCGGCGGAGCTTGCCCTCTTCACCCTTCCAGTGGTCGAGGTAGTAGGGCAGGTAGATCGCCTGGAAGATCGCGGCGGCCTGATTGACGTTCGAGTCCGGGAAGTCGGACTTGTAGTTCGCGAAGGCGCTGTCCGGCACGGCGTCGAGGACGTCGAGGTTGCCGCCCTGCGCGTCGGAGTACGCGGTGTCCTGCGAGGTGTAGAACGTGATCGTCAGACCACCGTTCTTCGGCTTGCGCTTGCCCTCGTAGTCCTTGTTGGTGACGAGCTTGATCGACTGGTTGTGCGTCCACGCACCCTTGCCGTCGAGCTTGTACGGACCGTTGCCGATCGGGTTCTCACCGAAGGCCTTGGTGTCCTTGTAGAACTCCGAGGGCAGCGGCACGAACGCCGAGTAGCCGAGCGACAGCGGGAAGTCCGACTGCGCCGACTTGAGCGTCACGGTGAACTCGTCGTCGCTGACGACCTTGAGGCCGGTGAGCTCGGAGTCCTTCGTGGCGTCGTAGCCCTCGATGTTCTCGAAGAAGTAGCTCGCGCCCTGCTTGTTCGAGAACTGGGCGGCCCAGTTCCACGCCTTCGTGAACGACTCGGCCGTGACCTTCTCGCCGTTGGTGAAGGTGTAGTCCGTGTTGAGCTTGATGTCGAACGTCTTCGAGTCATCGGTGTCGATGCTCTTCGCGACCTCGTTCACCGGCTTGCCCTTGGCGTCGTAGGACACCAGGCCTTCGAAGATCGAGTCGATGATCTTGCCGCCGCCGACCTCGGTGGTGTTCGAGGGGATGAGCGGGTTCTGGGGCTCGTTGCCGTTGGTGGTGACGATGCCGGACGCGTTCGTCGAGCCCGCCTTGTCACCTCCACTGCTGCTGTTGCTGGAGCAGCCGGCCAGGGCGATTGCTGTGGCCCCGAGCACGGCGAGGGCTGCGAGCCCAGCGCGCTTCTTGATCAAGATTCCTCCTGGTGCATGGGACGCGGCGGGCGCACGGGTGCCTGCTCGCCACGTTTGACCTTTGCACTGTAGGCAGTGTGGGGAGTGCTCACCAAGCCCAGGGGAGATCGGTTACAAATCGGAAACCAAGTTGCACGATCCTTGCGAGAGGATGCAAGATTCGGGCGGATCACGGACGCCGGGGCGAGATTGTTGCAACCGCATCGAGATGCTTGCGTCCGTGCACAACTCTGTGCAAGCCGATTGCCTGGCTGCGCACAGCAGTGTGCCCCGCCCGGGACACCGGACGGGGCACACGTTACGCGAGCTCGGGATCAGGCGAACGCCTCGACCGGCGGGCAGGCGCACACGAGGTTGCGGTCGCCGTACGCCTGGTCGATCCGGCGCACCGGCGGCCAGTACTTCCGGGCGCTGATGCCCGGCAGCGGATAGACCGCCTGCTCGCGGGTGTAGGCGTGCGTCCACTCCCCCGAGATCACCGACGACGCGGTGTGCGGGGCGTGCACGAGCGGGTTGTCGTCCGCCGGCCACTCCCCGCGCTCGACCGCCGAGGCCTCGGCACGGATGGCGAGCATCGCGTCGACGAAGCGGTCGAGCTCGGCGAGGTCCTCGCTCTCGGTCGGCTCGACCATGAGCGTGCCCGCGACCGGGAACGACATCGTCGGGGCGTGGAACCCGTAGTCGACCAGGCGCTTCGCGACGTCGTCCACCGTGATGCCCGTCGTGTCCCGGAGCGGGCGGAGGTCGAGGATGCACTCGTGCGCGACGAGACCCGACTCCCCCGTGTAGAGCACCGGGAACGCGTCGCGCAGGCGTGCGGCGATGTAGTTCGCCCCGAGCACCGCGGCCTCGGTCGCACGGGTGAGCCCCTCGAGCCCCATCATCCGGACGTACGTCCACGTGATCGGCAGGATGCTCGGGCTGCCGTACGGCGCTGCACTGACCGGGCCACCGGCGTGCGCGTCGCGGTCGGAGCCCTCGGCGCGCACGGATCCGGTGCGACGGTCGGCGTCCTGCGCGAACGGGTGGCCCGGCAGGAACGGTGCGAGGTGCGACTTCGCCGCGACCGGTCCGACCCCGGGCCCGCCGCCGCCGTGCGGGATGCAGAACGTCTTGTGCAGGTTGAGGTGCGAGACGTCCCCGCCGAAGTCGCCGAACCGGGCGTGGCCGAGCAGGGCGTTGAGGTTCGCGCCGTCGACGTAGACCTGGCCACCGGCGTCGTGCACGGCGGCGCAGATCTCGCGGATGTCGTGCTCGTAGACGCCGTGCGTGGACGGGTACGTGATCATGAGCGCGGCGAGCTGGTCGCCGTGCTGCTCGGTCTTCACGCGGAGGTCGTCGAGGTCGACGTTGCCGTTCTCGTCGCAGGCGACCACGACGACCTGCATGCCGGCGAGGACGGCCGACGCGGCGTTCGTGCCGTGCGCGCTCGACGGGATGAGGCAGACCGTGCGGGACTCGTCGCCGCGGGACCGGTGGTACCCGCGGATCGCCAGGAGTCCGGCGAGTTCGCCCTGACTGCCGGCGTTCGGCTGCAGGGAGACCGTGTCGTACCCGGTGACCTCGGCCAGCCAGGACTCCAGGTCGCCGATCATGTCGAGGTAGCCCTCGACGTCGTCTCGCGGCGCGAACGGGTGGATGTTCGCGAACTCCGGCCACGTCACGGCCGCCATCTCGGTCGCCGCGTTGAGCTTCATCGTGCAGCTGCCGAGCGGGATCATGCCGCGGTCGAGCGCGTAGTCCTTGTCGGCGAGGTGCTTGAGGTAGCGCATCATGCGGGTCTCGCTGCGGTGGGCGCTGAAGACCGGGTGCGTCAGGTACTCGCTGCTCCGCAGCAGATCGGACGGGAGGCACGTGGCCGCGTCCCGCACGGCGGTCTCCGTCGCCGGGACCGTCGCGTCGACCGCGCCGAACACGACGGCGAGGGCCGTCACGTCCTCGGGCGTCGTCGTCTCGTCGACGGACAGCTGGAAGGTGTCGGCGTCGACGAGGTGCAGCAGGCGGTCCGCGTCACGGGCCGCGGCGACGAGTGCCTCGGCGCGTCCGGGGGCGCGGAGGGTGAGCGTGTCGAAGAACGCGTCGTGCACGACCTCGAGCCCGGCGTCACGGGCGGCCCCGGCGAGCGCCGATATCGTCCGGGCGACGCGGTCCGCGATGAAGCGGAGCCCCTCGGGACCGTGGTACACGGCGTACATCGAGGCCATCACGGCGAGCAGGACCTGCGCGGTGCAGATGTTGCTCGTCGCCTTCTCGCGGCGGATGTGCTGCTCGCGGGTCTGCAGGCTGAGGCGGTAGGCCATCTGCCCGTCGGCGTCGAAGGACACCCCGACGAGGCGGCCGGGCAGCTGGCGCTCGAGGCCGGCACGGACGGCGAGGTACCCGGCGTGCGGGCCACCGAAGCCGAGCGGGACGCCGAAGCGCTGGCTCGTGCCCACGGCGACGTCGGCGCCGAGGTCGCCGGGGCTGGCGAGGAGCGTCATCGCGAGGAGGTCCGCCGCGACGACCGCGATGCCCCCACCGGCGTGCACGCGCTCGATGACCGACGACGGGTCGACGATCCGACCGGAGGCACCGGGGTACTGCACGATGACGCCGAAGGCGCCGTCGAGCTGCTCGTCGGTCGGTCCGGCCACGGCGTCGAACCCGCGCAGGACGATGCCGACGGCCTCGGCACGGTGGTCGAGCAGCGCACGGGTCTGCGGCAGCAGGTCGGCGTCGACGAGGAACGCGTCGCCCTTGACCTTGGACGCCCGGCGGGCGAGGAGCATGCCCTCGACCACGGCCGTGCCCTCGTCGAGCATCGAGGCGCCGGCGGTCGCCATGCCCGTCAGGTCCGAGACCATGGTCTGGAAGTTGATGAGCGCCTCGAGCCGGCCCTGCGAGATCTCCGGCTGGTACGGCGTGTAGGCCGTGTACCAGCTGGGGTTCTCGAGCACGTTCCGCTGGATCACCGCGGGGGTGTGGGTGCCGTGGTACCCGAGCCCGATCATGGCGCGACGGACGGTGTTGCGGGCGGCCTTGGCGCGGAGTTCGGCGAGCGCCTCGGTCTCGCCGATCGCCGCGGGGATGCCCGAGTGGACGGTCGGCGCCGCGTGGATCGCCTCGGGGATCGCGGCGCGGACGAGGGCGTCGAGGGACGGCTGGCCGACGGCGTCGAGCATCGTCCGCTGGTCGGCCGGGGTGGTGCCGATGTGGCGGTCGGCGAAGGACGTCTGGAGGTTCTGGAGGCCGCCGGTCATGCGATGGACGCCCGGTACGCGTCGTGGTCCATGAGGTCCTCGGGGAAGGAGGTGCCGTCCACCTTGATCTTGACGAGCCAGCCGGCGCCGAACGGGTCCTGGTTGACGGTGTCGGGGGCGTCGACGACGGCGTCGTTGATCGCCACGACCTCGCCCTCGATCGGGGCGAAGAGCTCGCCGACGCTCTTGGTCGACTCGATCTCGCCGATCTGCTCGCCCGCGGTGGTGGCGGTGCCGACGGCGGGGAGCTCGACGTAGACGACGTCACCGAGCTGTTCGGCGGCGTGGTCGGTGATGCCGACGGTGACGGTGTCGCCCTCGACGAGCAGCCACTCGTGGTCGGCCGTGTACTGGAGTGCGGTCTGGTCGGTCATTGCATCAGCCTTTCGAGGCGCGGCGGTAGAAGGGGAACGCGGTGACGGTGCTGGGGATGGCCGTTCCGCGGACGTCGATGTGGAGGAGCTGTCCCTCGGTGGCGAGCGCCGGGTCGACGAACGCCATCGCGACGGGGTGGCCGAGGGTCGGCGAGAGCGCACCGGAGGTGACGGTGCCGACGACGACGCCGTCCTGCACGACGTCGTACCCGGCACGCGGGGCTCGGCGGCCCTCGGTGACCAGGCCGACGAGCACGCGGGCGTCGTCCGACGGGGTGACGCCGGTGGCGCCGACGAAGTCGCCGTCCTTGGCCACGACCCGGCCGAGGCCGGCCTGGGCGGGACGGACGTCGGTGCCGAGCTCGTGCCCGTAGAGCGGCATGCCCGCCTCGAGCCGGAGGGTGTCGCGGGCGGCGAGGCCGGCGGGCACGACCCCGCGGTCGGCGCCGGCCTCGAGCAGGGCGTCCCAGAGCGCTCCGGCGACGGACGGGTCGCTGTAGACCTCGAAGCCGTCCTCGCCGGTGTAGCCGGTGCGGGCGACGAGGACCTCGGCGCCGTCGAACACCGCGTGCAGTGCCCGGTAGTACCCGAGCTCGTCGAGGGGGCTCTCCGGCTGGAGCCGGTCGGCGACGACGAGCGCGTCGAGCGTTCCGGCAGCGGCCGGGCCCTGGATCGCGACCAGTGCGGTGGTGTCCGAGTCGTCCGACACCTCGACGTCGAAGCCGTCGGCCCGTGCGGTCAGGGCGTCCACCGCGACCTGCCGGTTCGACGCGTTCGCGACGACGAGGAAGACGTCCTCGTCGGTGCGGTAGACGACGAGGTCGTCGAGGATGCCGCCGTCCTCGGCGAGGAGGAGCGAGTACTTCGCCCGTCCGACCGGCATCGCGCCGAACGACCCGGCGAGTGCGTGGTCGAGGAAGGCCACGGCCTGCGGACCGGTGACGCCGACCTCGGCCATGTGCGAGAGGTCGAAGACACCGGCGGCCTGACGCACGGCGTGGTGCTCGGCGAGGTCGGACGAGTACCGGACGGGCATCCGGTACCCGGCGAAGTCGGTGAAGGTGGCGCCGGCGGCTTCGTGGGCGGGCTCCAGCGGCGACGAGCGCAGTGGGGACGTTGGCATGGGCGGAGTTCTCCTGGCATCGGCAGGACCCGACGACCGTCGTCGGGCGGAACTCCCCCTCTGTCATGGGCCTGAGAGTTTCACCGCGGCCCGTGAGGTCCGGCGGCTTTCACCGTGGGCGAGCCACGGACCGACCCGGTGGGTGCATCGTGGCTGCTTTTCAGAGTGGCCTGTCCGCTGCGGTGTGGGACCTGAGAGATTGTCGGGGGGATTGCTCCTTCGGTGCCGTGCTGGGTGCCCAGGGCACCGCACGACGTCTCCCGCGACGGATGAACGGCCGGTCTTCAGTTGTCGGGCCGATCATACCGACCCCGCGTTTCGGGCATGTGACGGACCCGGTGGTTCGACATCTCGTAGAATGCGGGGATGGCAGGTCAGCGATCACGCCCCCGCGGGCAGCTCGAGCAGGCGGTGCTCGACGCGCTCTGGTCGGCGGACGGCGGGCTCAGCGCGCGCCAGGTGCTCGACGCCTTCCCCGAACCCCGACCCGCACTGACGACCGTGCTCACCGTGCTCGACCGCCTCGGTCGCAAGGGACGGGTGGAGCGGCAGCAGCACGACGACGCTCCGCTCACCTTCCGTGCGACGAACAGCAGGGAGGAGCAGACGGCCTCCCTCATGTCGAACGCCCTCGCCGCGGCGACCGACCGCGAAGCCGCCCTGCTGCAGTTCACCGGCTCGCTCGCCTCCGACGACCTCGACGTCATCCGCCGCGCCCTCGACGCCCGAGCCCGTTCCTGACGGATCCGCCGTGGTCGTCACCGGAGTCGTCCTCATCGCGCTCGCCCTGGCGGTCGTGGTCCTCGCGCCCCGGGTCCTGACCCGCTCCGCGTGGACGATCGACCGGCCGCGAACCGCGCTGGTGTGCTGGTCGGTGGCGGTGCTGCTCGGCGTGGTCGGCTTCGTCGCGGGCATCACGTTGCTCGTCGTGGCGAACCGCCCGATCACCGACCCGATGGGCTTCGGCGGCTCCCCCACGCACGGCCTCAACGTCGGCGTCGCCCTGCTCGCCGTGCTCGCGTTCGTGATCGCGGTCCGGGTCCGGCCCGGCCCCGAGCACGAGGCCGTGCGCGAGGCGATGCGCTCCGGTGCGGCACCGCACCGCGAGATCGACGGCACGCCGGTGTCCGTCCTCGAGGCGGACCACGCACTCGCCTGCGCCGTCCCCGGCAGGTCCGGTGGCGTGCTCGTGAGCACCGGGCTCGCGGACCGTCTGCGCACCGACGAACTGGAGGCCGTGGTCGCCCACGAACGCGCGCACCTGACCCAGCGCCACGCGGTCGCGGTCGGGATCGCCGAGTCGATCGAGCGTGCGGTCCCGTGGATCCCCGGTTCGCGCGCCATGGCGCGCTCGACGCGCGTCCTCGTGGAGTTCGCCGCCGACGACGCGGCGGCGCGACGTGTCGGACGCGACGCGCTGCGGCGAGCCGTCCTGGTGGCGGACGGGACGAGCGCGCTCGGGGCGATCCGCGCCTCCCGTCTGGGGTCCTGACGTGTGTCGGCGGTGGGGCATATGGTGATGGCACCGTGAAGCCACTGACCGAAGCAGACATCCGTTCGTCGTTCGTCAACGCCACCCCGGACGAACTCGCCCAGCTGCCCATCCCCGGCCTGCACGAGACGCTGTGGGACGAGCGCGAGTTCCTCGGGTGGCGCGACCCGCAGGCCGCCCGCCGCGGCTACATCGTGTCCTGGATCGACGACCGCCCGGTCGGGATCGTCGTGCGCTCCGCCGGTGGGTCCCTCCGCCCCGGGATCGCGGCGATGTGCTCGTTCTGCCACTCCCCGCAGCCGGCGACGCAAGTCCGCCTGTTCTCGGCCGCGCGTGCCGGAGAATCGGGGCGGAACGGCAACACCATCGGCTCCTACATCTGCGAGGACCTCGGGTGCCCGATGCTGATCCGCACCGCGCCGCCGCACCTCAACCCGCCGGCGACGATCGCGATACGCGGCGAAGCACTCCTGCAGCGGGTGCGGAACTTCACCGAGGACGTGGCGAAGACCGCGTGAGCCGGTTCAGCACCGCCCGGTGGGCCGTCGTCGAGGAACTCGGGGACGGCCGGTGGCGCCTCACCCTGCGCGACGAGGCCGACGACGAGCTCGGCGCGTTCGGGCTCGGCGTCGAGGGGCCGTGGGACCCGGACGTCGAACCGCACGTGGGCTTCGTGCTCGCGCAGCTCGGCCTGACGCTCCGCGGCACTCGACCCTGGCGGGTGGACGAGCTCGGGGACCAGCGGGCGCCGGTGCTGCCGCTGGCGTGAGGGGCCCGGCGCTGCGGACTCACTCCGTCGCGGCGATGAAGTTCCGCAGGATCTCGCGGTCGTCGTCGGCGCGGGCGGCCCAGACGAGCTCGCTCCGGTGGTCGTCCGCCTCGAGCGGCAACAGCACGACGGTGTCCGGAGCGGCGAGCGTGGCGCTCTCCGGCGCCACCGTCACCCCGAGGCCGGCGCCGACCAGGTGCAGCACGGTGGCCCAGGTGGTGGCCTCCTGCACGATGACGGGTCGCCGGGCGCCGGACACCACCGGGGCGAGGTTGCGTTCGGTCGCGACCGATCCGGCCTCCGCCGGGAAGAACACGAACGGGTCGTCGAGCAGCTCCGGTCCCCGGATCGATGCCCGCGCCGCGAGCCGGTGCCCACGCGGGACCGCTGCCACGAACCGCTCGCTGCGGAACGGCAGGAAGCGCACGGCCGGGTCGGGATCGGGGTCTCGTACGATCGCCAGGTCGAGCTCCCCGCGGACGATCCGCGCCAGCAGGGTCGACGAGTAGCCCTCGGTGAGTTCCACGCGGACGAGCGGGTAACGCTCCCGGAACACCTGCACGCGTTCGATCGGACCGAGCGGCAGCGCGGAGACGACGAACCCGACGTCGAGCCGACCCGCTTCGCCCCGGCCCACCCGCACGGTCTCGTCGAGGTCCCGGCGAGCCTGCTGCAGGAGCGATCGTGCCCGGCCCTGCAGCACCCGTCCGGCCGGGGTGAGCGCGACGCTGCGGCTCGTCCGCACGAAGAGGTCGACGCCGAGCGCCCGTTCCGTCCGCCGGATCTGCTGCGACAGTGCCGGCTGCGCGATCCGGAGTGCCTCGGCGGCACGTCCGAAGTGCAGTTCGTCGGCCACGGCGAGGAACGCCCGGAGCTGCCGGAGGTCGACGTCGGGCTCGCGATCCATGCACTCAGCGTATCGATCCGCGCGAACGAGTATTGGACGGGACTCGGCACGGCGTCCGAGGATGGGTGCATGCCCGATGCGACCACCACCGACGCCGTGCTCATCACCGACATCGCCTCCGCCGCCGACGCCGAGGCGTTCCGCGTCCTCAACGAGGCCTGGATCAGCCGGTTCTTCACGCTCGAGGACGAGGACCGGAAGCTCCTCGGCGACCCGCTCGGCCAGATCGTCGAGCCCGGCGGCGCCGCCTTCGTCGCACGGCTCGGATCGGACGGGCCGGTCATCGGCTGCGTCGGCATCGCGCCCGTCGGGCCCGGGGTGTTCGAGCTGGTCAAGATGGCCGTCTCGCCCGAGCACCAGGGGCACGGCACCGGCCGCAAGCTCATCGCCGCGGCACTCGAACGTGCCCGGGCGATCGGTGCGCACCGGGTGGTGCTGGAGAGCAACGCGCAGCTGGCCAGCGCCGTGCACCTGTACGAGGCGTTCGGGTTCCGGCACCTCGGCCACGACGAGGTCGCGCCGAGCCCCTACGCCCGCGCGGACGTCCACATGACACTCGACCTCTGAGCGGAGCCGCCAGGGAGCGGTACCGACCCGGTACGCTCGCGGCATGGCGACACACGAGGTGCAGGCCGTCCGCGAACGCGGCGCGTGGCAGGTGTTCATCGACGGGTCCCTGGTGACCGAGGTCACCCGGTGGCCCTCCGTCGGGTTCGTCGCCCGCGAGTGGATCGGGCTCACCGAAGAGGTGCCCGCGCGCGAGGTCGACCTGACGATCCGCGTCGTCGGACGCAACCAGTACGTGGCCTGACGCTCCCCGTCAGCGAGCAGCTGCGACGAGCTGGCGCCCTCGCCGGGGAGACGCCACCATGGACCGCGTGAGCACCACGACCTTCGACGACCTGATCGCGATCGGCGAAGCCGCCGACGTCACCGGCTGGGACTTCTCGTGGCTCGACGGCCGCGCCACCGAGGAGCGCCCGCCGTGGGGCTACGCGAAGCTGCTCGGCGAGCGACTCGGCCGCCTCGCCGAGGTCCCCGGTTCCGCCAGCCTCGACGTGCAGACCGGCGGTGGTGAGGTCCTCGCCGAGGCCACGGCGTTCCCGGCCACGGCGGTCGCGACGGAGTCCTGGGCGCCGAACGTCGCCGCCGCCACTCGGCTCCTGCACCCGCGCGGAGTGGTCGTCGTCGCTGACCCGGACGAACCACCGCTGCCCTTCGCCGACGGCGCCTTCGACCTCGTGACGAGCCGGCACCCCGCCGCGATCCACTGGGACGAGATCGCCCGGGTACTCGCCCCCGGAGGCACGTACTTCGCCCAGCACGTCGGCCCGGCGAGCGTGTTCGAGCTCATCGAGTTCTTCCTCGGCCCGAAGCCGATCGAGCGTCGGGGGCGTCACCACGACGACGAGGCAGACGCCGCGCGCGCCGCCGGCCTCGAGGTCGTGGACCTCCGGACCGCTCGCACCCGCATCGAGATCCACGACGTCGCAGCGGTGGTCTACCTGCTGCGGAAGGTGATCTGGTGGGTGCCTGACTTCAGCGTCGAGCGGTACCGCGACCGTCTGCGCGACCTGCACGAGCTGATCCAGCGGGACGGACCGTTCGTGGCGTCCTCAGCCCGGCACCTCATCGAGGCGCGCCGACCCGAGTAGCCGACCCGCGCCTCCAGGCCGACGGCAAAAGCCGACAGCCGACGGCCCACACCAGCCCGCCGCTCACGCGACGTGCCAGACCAGCCCCTCCTGCGCACTCGACGGGTAGGCCGCCGCGATCCGCAGCACCGCCTCGCGCAGCGTGTCCGGCGAGCACGCCAGGTTGAGCCGCGCGAACCCGCGGCCCTGCGATCCGAACCCGAGACCGGAGTTCAACGCGACGTAGGCGTGCTCCCGGAGCGGCACGGCCGGGTCGTCCCCGAGCCCGATGCCGCGGAAGTCGAGCCACGCCAGGTAGCCGGCGCGGGGCCGGGTGTACACGACGCCGGGCAGGTGCTCCGCGAGGAGGGACCCGAGCAACCGCTCGTTCGCGACGATCCGGGCGACCACGTCGTCGAGCCAGTCCGTCGCCAGGCTGAACGCCGCGAGGTTCGCGTGCAACCCGAGGATGCTCGTGCGGCAGGCGACCTCCTCCCAGAGCGTGTCGAGGAGCGCTGCCGTCCGTGCGTCCCCGGCGACGATGATCGAGCACTTCACCCCGGCGAGGTTCCAGCCCTTGCTCGCGCTCGTCACGCAGATGCTCCGCGCCCCGGCAGGCTCGGCAACCGCAGCGAACGGGGTGAAGCGGACGCCGGGGTGCGTCAGCGGTGCGTGGATCTCGTCGCTGATGACGAGGACGTCGTACCGGGCGGCCAGTTCGGCGAGCGCCACGAGGTCGTCGTGGTCGTGCACGAGGCCGACGGGGTTGTGCGGGTTGCAGAGCAGGAAGACGCGGACGCCGTCGGCGAAGGCGCGCTCGAGGCCCTCGAGGTCGAGCCGGTAGACGCCCCACTGCTCGAGCAGCGGGACCTCTTCCACCTGACATCGGGCCTCTTCGACGAGCTCGAAGAACGGCGGGTACACCGGCGGCGTGATGGCGACCCGGCCGCCGTCCGGCAGCGCGAGGCGGAGCGACTCGACGATCCCGACGCTGACGTCCGTGGCGAGGGACACCCGGGCGGGGTCGACGTCCCAGTCCCAGCGGTCCTTCGCGAACGCGGCGAACGCCGGTGCGAGCGGCCCGGGCCCATCGAGGTACCCGAGGTCGGACTGCTGCACCCGCTCGATGAGCGCCTGCCGGATCGCCGGCGCGACCTCGTGGTCCATCTCGGCGACGAACAGGGGCAGCACGTCGGGCGCGTACCGCGTCCACTTGATGCTCGTGCGGACCCCTCGCAGGGTGCCGACCGGGTCCTCCTCGTCGTGCGCCATGCGTCCCAGCATGCATCGGACTGGAGGCGCGGCGCGAGTCCGGCCGTCATCCTGCGTCGTGCGCGGGCCGGCCGCGGATCGCATCGTGAGCAGAAATGGTCGGGTTGCCTGCGCCGACCCGACCATTGCTGCTCAGCAGATCCGCGTCACGCCCCCGGCTCGGGCTCGACCGCGAGCCAGAGCTCGGCCTCCGCGGTACGACCGCCGGGTGCGAGCCGGACACGAGCGATCTCCGGCGCCGCCACGAGACGGTACGGGTTGGCGGGCAACCACTCCCCGAACGCCTGCGGCCACAGCGCCTGGATCGCTTCGGGCACCGGTCCCGAGCCGGAGAACACCACCCACGTCGCAGCCGGCACCTCGATGACGTCGAGGCCCGGTGCGCTCTCGACCGAGGTGGCGGCGACCACCGAGTAACGGAGGAGACTGCCGTCCGCGCGGCCCTCGGCGAACGCATCGGACACCGACAGCACGCCCGACGGCTCCTGGTCGGACAGTCCGGCGATGCGCTCCCGGTCCTCGGGGGTGATGCTGCGTTCGAACGCCTGGATCGCGTCGTTCGGCCCCTCGTACACGAGCGGCACACGGGTCGAGCGTCCGACGAGACGGAAGGCGGGTTTCTGGACGAGGCGGTACTGCACGGGAGTGCTCCCTTCGACGGTGAGACGGAAGGACAGCCGACCCTGCGACCGGAACACTGCGCCGGGCTCGCGCGCCTCCTGCGGCCCGATGCCGTGCACGGCGCGGAACGCCCGCCCGAAGGCATCGGCCGAGCCGTACCCGAAGCGTGCGGCGACGTCCGAGACGGTCGTCGTCCCCGAGGCGATGACGGCCGCGGCGAGCGTCATCCGCCGACGTCGGACGTACTCGGAGAGCGGCATCCCGGCGAGCGCGGAGAACACGCGCCGGAAGTGGTACTCGCTCGTCCCGGTGATGCGCGCGAGCTCGTCCACGTCGAGCACGGTGTCGTCCGGGCCGCCGTCGAGGTGTTCCTCGACCGCGGCGATCGCCTCGTTCCAACGCTCCATGTCGGTGTCCTTCCTGGTGGTGTCCTCGACGCTACGGTGACGTCGCGCGACGGACACGATGATCCCTGCCCGGGCTGGTCGGCCTACTGTCTGCGTCATGAGCACGAGCACCGCCGACAAGGCGACCACCCTCAAGCAGCTGCACGAAGCACCGGAGATCCTCCGCGTCGTCAACGTCTGGGACGCGATCAGCGCGAAGGTCGTCAGCGACCTGCCGGAGACGAAGGCGATCGCCACCGCCGGGCACTCCATCGCCGCCTCGCACGGGTACGACGACGGCGGGATGCCGCTCGACCTGGCCCTGTCGGGCGCCGCGATCGTCGCCGCCGCCACGGACCTGCCCGTCACGGCGGACCTCGACGACGGCTACGAGGACCCGGCCGAGACGATCCGCCGCGCGATCGCTGCGGGGATCGTGGGCGCGAACGTCGAGGACCGCCTCCGCCCGTTCGACGAGGCCGTCGCCCGGGTCGCCGCCATCACCGCCGCCGCCCAGGCCGAGGGCATCGACTTCCAGCTCAACGCCCGCACCGACGCCATCGCCCGCGGCGGGGACCGCCCGATCGAGGAGAGCGTCGCCGACGCGATCGCCCGCGGCAAGGCGTTCCTCGACAACGGCGCCGCACTGGTGTTCGTGCCGGGAGCCATCCAGCGTGACGTCGTCGAGCAGCTCGTCGCGGGCCTCGGTCGCGGCAAGCTGTCCGTGATCGGGCTACCGGGCGCCCTGCCCGCCGCCGAGTACGAGGCCCTCGGGGTCGCCCGCATCTCCTACGGGCCGCTCACGCAGCGCGTCGCGCTCCGCGCGCTGCGTGACCTGGCGACCGACCTGTACGGCGGTGGCGTCGTGCCGGAGGACACCCCGACCCTCAACTGAACCAACAGGCGGCCTGGAGGCGCGGTGCCAGCTGGCACCGCGCCTCCCGTCCGTCCGGCGGTCGCCTCCGATACCTTCTTGCCATGACCCTGGACGTCGACGCGCTGCTCGCACCGCCCTCCCCCGTGGCCGCGCGGGCGCTCGATGTCGTGCGCGCGTGGTCCTCGCCGGCGCTGGTGAACCACTGCCTGCGTTCGTGGGCGTGGGCGTCGCTCCTCGCTCCGACCATCGAGCTCGAACCGGACCGTGAGCTGCTGTTCGTCGCCACGATGCTGCACGACCTCGGCGTGACGCCGTCGTTCGACGCCCACGCCGTGCCGTTCGAGGACGCCGGCGGTGCGGTCGGCAGCGTGTTCGCCCTCGGTGCCGGGTGGGACGCCGCCCGTGCCCGTCGGGTCGGTGAGGTGATCGAGCGTCACATGTGGACGTCGGTCGACCCCGCGCTCGACGTCGAGGGACACCTGCTCGAGGTCGCGACCTCGCTCGACGTCTCCGGGGCCGGGTTCGCCCGGTGGACGGCGTCAGACCTGCTCGCCGTCACCGCGGCAGTCCCCCGCCTCGACTTCTCCGAGGCGTTCGACGGGCTGATCCACGAGCAGGCCGGTCGCAAGCCGTCGTCTTCCGCCGCCCGACTCGACGGCTCGGGCAACGTCGCTGCCGGTGGGAGCCGCTGGACATCGTTCCTGGACAATCCGGGCATCGTCGAGTAGAGTGTTCTTTTGGTGCACTGCAGCGAACCCATCTGACTCGCGCACGCCGAACCGTCTCGAAGCCGACTCACCCGAGTCGCATTCCCACGAGACCACCGCTCGATCCGAACGGACGAGCTGCACGTCGAAGCTCGACGTGCGCGCCCCGCACTCGATGCGTCGCGCCGGACTCAGCCGTCCGCCGACACCGAGTCGCCCTGGGCGCCGAACGACCAGGAAGTACCGCAACACCATGACCAGCAACGAACGAATCACCATCACCGGCACCGCCCTCGCGGCGCCGACCGTCTCCCCCGACCGCATCGCCGAGTTCGGTGTGCGCGACGAGCGCTCGCAGCGCGAGTACCTCGTCCGCATCCCGGCCGACGACCTCGGTCTCTTCATCACCCGTGGCGCCCGCGTCGACATCGACGGCGAGGCCGGCTGGACCGTGCCCGGTCGCTCGTGGCGCGGTGAGGCGAGCCGCACGCTCGTGCAGGCGCAGTCCGTCCGCGTGGGCGAACTGGCACTCGCAGCCTGAGCCCAGCACGCCACACACGAAGGCCGCCGAGCACTGCTCGGCGGCCTTCGTCGTGTGTGGGGTCAGTCGGTCTTGTCCGCGGCCGCTGTGTCCGCCGCGGCCGTGTCCGCGGTCGCCGTATCCGCGTCCGCCGTGTCCGCGTCCGCCGTGTTCGCTTCGTCGGCGTCGGCGAAGCGGTGCCCGCCGTCGACGTCCACCGGCCGTTCGGTCCCCGCTCGCTCCGCAGCGTCCCGCAGCCGCCGGATGAACGCGTGGTCCTCGGGCTCGAGTTCGTCGTCGGGCGCCGCGCTCACGGTCAACTCGCTCGCGGGGCCGATCAGCACCGTCGTCCGGGTCACCGAGCCGTCGTCGGCCACCGCGGGGATCGCAACGGTGTCGGTCCTGCCGTTGGCACCGAGGATCGCCGCGTAGTCCGCGACCGCATCGGCGATCGCGTCCCCCGTGAGGATCTGGCTGCCGTCGTAGTGGATGTACTTCACGTTGCCTCCTAGCCTCTCGACGGTAGGTGGGCGTGATGCGCGTGGGCCGAGCAAGCGCGTTCTGTGGCCAAACCGGACGACGATCGGCTCAGCGCGGACGACGCGAGGTCAGTACTCGCCCTTGACGACGAAGTACGAACCGCGAATCGTCCCCGCCAGCTTCGACTTCTGCCGCGCGAACTTGAACTTGTCCGCCAGCTCCTCCGGTATCTCCATGCCGTCCGAGAGCTTGAATCCGACCGCCCGCTTGCCGCCCGGCTCCAACGTGTAGAGGACGTTGACCGCGAGTCCGGACTCGTAGAAGACGTGGGTCCAGCGGATGCCGTCGACGAAGGCCTCGGTGGCTTCGAGTGGCTTCGAGGCGATGACCAGCCCCCGCTCCTCCTGGAGGACCTTCGTGACGTAGTCGACCAGGTCGGGCACGTCCTCGGCGGGGTGGGTGGTGAAGACGTGGTCGTACTTGTTCTTGAAGTAGCGGGCCTCGTTCGCCCGGAGCCCGGCGAGGGCGTCGGCGACCGGCGATGACTCCAACCCGACGGTGGACACGTGCTCGAAGTCGACGACGTACGACATGGGGCCTCCTCGGCGATGGACTCAGCGCCAACCTAGCGGGGCGATGCGAACAGACGCCAAGCCAGCCGGTCCGACGCGGCGCATCCGCGGTTGCGGTCAGACGAGCTTCTCGAAGACCATCGTCGCCTGGATCCGGTCGCCGCCGCCGAAGCCGGTGCTGCCCGAGGACGACGTGGTGATCGTGTGCAGCCGGTACCCGAGCGCCGCCTGCGCGTTGATCGCCCGCTCGAGCTCCGTGAGGTTGCCGGACCCGGTACCGAAGAACTTCTCCTTGAGCACCACCTGCAGGACGACGTAGCTCATACCGGCTGGAGCAAGGCGCGGCTGCCCACCGGCGGAGGCCTCGGCCTGGATACGGTCGATCACCCCGCCGAGTCCCGGTGGCGGCGCTGCCGCGGGCTGCACCTGGTCCGTCCACGCGGAGCCGTCCCACCACCGCATCGTCCCGGAACCGTCGTCGTACCAGCCCGCCTGCGCGTTCGTCATGTGCCCATCCTGGCGGCGTGCGATCGATTCCGGCGACGGCACTGCGAATCCCCCAGCACCGTCACCGGCGAAGCCGCGCGTTGGTCACGCTCACCAACATCGTGCCCTAGTCTCTTTGAGTAAACATCAATAACTCGGGGGAAGAACCATGGCAGTGCAGACCGCGATCGACCCAAGCGTGCAGCAGCAGGTAGCGAACGAGCTTGGACTCTACGTCTACATGCTCGTCGATCCCGCGACGGGTGTGCCCTTCTACGTCGGGAAGGGAAAGGGCGAACGTTTCGCCTCCCACGGGAGGGAAGCGCTGCTCACGGACAGCGCCGAGACCCCGAGCAACAAGATCGCCAAGATCAAGGCGATCCGGGAACTCGGCGCTGAACCGGAGATCTGGATCGTCCGCTACGGCATGCGATCCGAGGTCGAGTACACGTCTGTCGAGGCCGCGTGCATCGACCTGCTCCGCTCGATGCCGGTCCTCGCACGGGCCACAGGAACCGTGCGGCTTCCCGGAGGCCAAGCCGCCCAGCTCACGAACGCGCGACGAGAGTCGGCCAAGGGGCACGGCATCATGCGACTCCAGGACCTTCTCGACGAGATGTCAGCGCCGCCGCTCGAGACGGACGAACCCCTGCTCATCATTTCGCTCGGCGCGTGGACCAGCAGTCGCGAGGAGGCGCTCGACGGCTCCGAACTGGACGGCTACGGGTACAAGGCGGACTGGCTCCCGCGGGCGGAGCGCGAGAAGCACTCCCAGGAGATCGCGCAATCGGCGTCGAAGTGGTTCAAGTTCTCCGAAGCCACGGTCGGGCGCCACGGGATCGAGTACGCCGTCGCAGCGCATCGCGGCGTGACTCGCGCACTCCTCCGGATCGTCCCGGGTTCGTGGCAGCACCAAGGGTCGGGCACTGGTCGCCGGAGCGGCTTCCGCTTCGAGGTCGTGAGCGACGGAGCGCTGTTCGAGGAGACGGTCGGCGCGTACGGCCACCGTCTGCCGGAGAAGAAGCGTGGCGAGCAGTCGACGTTCCGCTACTGGCCCTACGCCCGCTGAGGACGGACCGAGGCGCACAACCCGGACGACGGGTCAGTTGTTGAAGCGGAACTCCACCACGTCGCCGTCCTGCATGACGTAGTCCTTGCCCTCGATCCGGGCCTTGCCGTGCGCACGGGCCTCGGCGATGGAGCCGGCAGCCATGAGGTCCTCGAACGAGATGACCTCGGCCTTGATGAAGCCCTTCTCGAAGTCGGTGTGGATCACGCCGGCAGCCTGGGGTGCCTTCCACCCCTTGCCGATCGTCCACGCGCGGGCTTCCTTCGGACCGGCCGTCAGGTAGGTCTGCAGCCCGAGGGTGTCGAAGCCGATGCGGGCGAGCTGGTCGAGGCCGGACTCGGTCTGCCCGGTCGACTCGAGGAGCTCGGCGGCGTCGGCCGGGTCGAGCTCGATCAGCTCGGACTCGACCTGCGCGTCGAGGAACACGGCCTGGGCGGGCGCGACGAGCGCGGCCAGTTCGGCCTTGCGGGACTCGTCGGTGAGGATCGCCTCGTCGACGTTGAAGACGAAGATGAACGGCTTGGCCGACAGGAGCCCGAGCTCGGCGATCGGAGCGAGGTCGATCGAGGTGGCGGACAGGAGCGTGCCCTGCTCGAGCGCTGCCTTGGCCTCACGAGCGGTCTCGAGCACGATCGGCTCGGCCTGCTTCAGCTTCACGGTCTTCTCGTACCGCGGCAGCGCCTTCTCGATGGTCTCGAGGTCGGCGAGGATCAGCTCGGTGTTGATGACCTCGAGGTCGTCCTTCGGCGACACCTTGTTCGCGACGTGCACGACGTCGTCGTCGGTGAAGCCGCGGACGACCTGGGCGATGGCGTCGGCCTCGCGGATGTTGGCGAGGAACTTGTTGCCGAGCCCCTCCCCCTCGCTCGCGCCCTTGACGATGCCGGCGATGTCGACGAACGACACGGGGGCCGGCACGGTCTTCTCGGAGTTGAAGAGCGTTGCGAGCTGGTCCAGCCGCGGGTCGGGGAGGTTCACCACGCCGACGTTCGGCTCGATCGTCGCGAACGGGTAGTTCGCGGCGAGGACCTGGTTCTTGGTCAGGGCGTTGAACAGGGTCGACTTGCCGACGTTCGGGAGACCGACGATTCCGATGGTGAGTGCCACGGGAGGACAGCCTACCGGCGGCCGCCCGTCGGGGCCGACCCGCGCCTCCAGTCCGACAGTCCGACAGTCCGACAGGACGGCCGACCGTCGACCGCCGACGCCCGACGCCCGACGGCCGGGACGGCCGGCCCGGCCGCAACGCCGAGGGGCTCTGCGGCGATGTCGGCGCCGCGTGCGACGATCGGGACCGTGCCGTTGAACTTCACCGCGATCGACTTCGAGACCGCGAACAGCTCGCCCGCCAGCGCCTGCTCGGTCGGACTCGTCAAGGTCCGCGCGGGCAGGGTCGTCGAGCGGGCGTCGTGGTTCATCCGACCGCCGCTCGGGCATGACGCCTTCCTCGAGTGGAACACCCGCATCCACGGCATCGTCGCGTCGGACGTCGTCGGGGCGAAGTCGTGGGAGCAGCAGTACCCGGACATCGTGGCGTTCGCCGACGGGGACGTCCTCGTGGCGCACAACGCCCGCTTCGACATGGGCGTGATCGCCGGTGGGTGCTCGGCGACGGGGATCGACCTCGCGGAACACCACTCGCTGTGCTCGCTGCAAGTCGCCCGCAAGACCTACACGCTCGACTCCTACCGCCTGCCGATGGCGGCACGGGCCGCCGGGTACGAAGGCTTCCAGCACCACGACGCGGCCGCCGACGCCGAGGCGTGTGCGGCGATCGTCGTGCACGCGGCCGGGCACCACGGGACGGACACGGTCGAGGCGCTCGGCGCGGCCGTCCGGGTCGCCATCGCTCCGGTACGGGCCCGAGCGGAGAAGCCGCGGACGGCTGCGCAGCCCCGGCTGTCGAACCGCCCGATGATCTTCGCCGACTGACGTCGGCCGCACGGCCGCGCTAGCCGGTCCGCCGCGGCCCCGGTGGTATTGTCACGACAATCCCTACTGCTGAAGGACCGCGATGACCAACGAAGGCCAGCTGCCGTCCGACCTGTTCATGGACCTGGACCGGTCGGGTCCGATGCCCCTGTACTTCCAGGTCGCCTCGCGCATCGAGGAGTCGATCCGCTCCGGCGCGATGCCCCCGGGTGCCCGCCTCGAGAACGAGATCGCCCTGGGTGAGCGGCTCGGGCTGTCCCGGCCGACGATCCGCCGCGCGATCCAGGACCTCGTCGACAAGGGCCTGCTCGTGCGCCGGCGCGGGATCGGCACCCAGGTCGTGCACGGCCCGGTGACCCGCAAGGTCGAGCTGACCAGCCTCTACGACGACCTCGCACAGGGGTCGCAGGCCCCGGCCACGAAGCTCCTCGAACGCAACGACGTACCCGCCCCGGACGCCGTCGCCGAGGCGCTCGGCATCGCACCGGGCACCACGGTCGCCCACATCCGTCGCGTGCGCTTCGCCGAGGACGTCCCGATGGCGATCCTCGAGAACTACCTGCCGCCGGAGTTCCTCGAGATCACCGACGACGACCTGCAGACCCACGGCCTGTACCAGCTCCTGCGCGGCCGCGGCGTCACCATGCGGGTCGCGAAGCAGCGCATCGGCGCCCGCGCGGTCACCGACGAGGAGGCCGGTCTGCTCGAGATCGAGGACGGCGACCCGGTGCTCACGATGAGCCGCACCGCCTACGACGCCTCGGGCCGCGCGGTCGAGTACGGCGTGCACTGCTACCGCCCCGACCGCTACTCGTTCGAGGTCACGCTCGTCGACAAGTAGGCGGCCCGCTCAGGCGAACGAGGGGACCCCGAGTTCGCCGGTCACGTACTGCGCCCGGCCGAAGCCGAAGGACCAGTCCTCCGGCCCGTTCTCGACGTACCCGATGAAGACGTCCTCGGACGCGACACCGACCCCGGCAAGGCCGTCGTGGATCGCGCGGTAGAGCTCCTGCTTCGCGGCCTGGTCGCGCCCGCGCTGTGTGAAGACCTGGATCATCACGACGCCGTCGGTGCGCTCGAACCCGAGTCCGGCGTCCTCGGCGATGATCTGCTGCGCCGGGTGCTCGGTGACGATCTGGAACCGGTCGCGTGCGGGGATGCCGTACACGTCGACGATGGCGGTGTGGATCGCGTCGGCGACGGCACGCACGGCCTCGGGCGTGCGGCCGGTGGCGAGGTCGATACGGACGAGCGGCATGGTGCCTCCTGCAGGTCGATACTTTGTCCTGACAAACTAACATGGATTGCGACCGCGGGACAGAGCAGACGGGAGGCGGGGGGGCCCCGGGGCCCCCCCCCCCCCGCCGGGGGGGGGGGGGGGGGGGGGTCGGGTATCGGCGGCCGCCGCCGGCGGGGGCGCGCCCCCCCCCCGGGAGGGGGGGAGGGGGCCGGCGGCACCCGTTGTGGG
>NZ_JBIVBW010000010.1:0-24091 GCF_044746255.1 Curtobacterium sp. NPDC086286 | reverse complement strand
GCATTCGTAGGCGGGGCGTGGGGCGGCGGCGGGGGCTATATTGTGGCATTACAAATTACTCTGGTTGGCGCCGGGGGGGGGGGGGGGCGGGGGGGCGGGGGCCCCGGGGCCCCCGCGCCTCCCGTCCGTCGGGTCGTGCGTCTAGAGCACGGGGGTCGCCGCCGCGTAGGTGAGCGGTCCGTCGACGCGCGCCACCTCGTGCCACGCCCCGTCGGCGAGCGACGCCTCCGCCGCTTCCACGATCGACGCAGCCGCCAGGCCGTCGGCGACCGACGGCGCGAGCTGCTCCCCGCGCCGGACGCTCGCGATGAACTGCGCAGCCTCGACGGTCTTCAGGTCGTCGTACCCCATGGCGGTGCCGGCGCCCGGCTGGAATCGGGCGAACTCGCCGTCCCCCGCGGCCACGTAGTGGGTGGCGTAGCCGTCGACCTCTTGCCCGTCGAGGTAGACCTCGAGCTCGTTGAGGCGCTGGAAGTCCCACCGCACGGAACCCTTCGTGCCGTACACCTCGAGCGTGTACTCGGCGTGCGGCCCCCGCATGACGCGGCTGGAGTCCATCGTGCCGACGGCGCCGTCCTCGAAGCGGAAGAGCAGGGCCGCGTAGTCCTCGTTCTCGACCGGCTTCCGCTCCCCCGTCGCGGCGGCGCTGCGGTCGACGATGCCAGCGCCGGGGAGCGGTCGGTCGACGATGAAGGTCTCCGCGAGCGCCGTCACGGACGAGATCCGGCCGACGACGTACTGCGCCAGGTCGAGCCCGTGCGAGAGCAGGTCGCCGAGGACGCCCGAGCCGGCACGCTCCCGCTCGAAGCGCCAGGTCAGCGGCGCCGCGGGGTCGGACGAGTAGTCGGCGAGGAGCGACCCGCGGACGTTCGTGATCCGGCCGAGGCGCCCGCTGCGGACGAGTTCGCGCGCCCGCTCGATCGCCGGGGCGTGCCGGTAGTTGAAGCCGACGCTCGTGATGACACCGGCGCGCTGCACGGCCTCGTGGATCTGTCGGGAGTCGCTGGCGTACCGGCCCATCGGCTTCTCGATCCAGAACGGCTTGCCCGCCTCGGCAGCGGCGACCGCCATCTCGCGGTGCAGGAAGTTCGGCGAGCAGATCGAGACGACGTCGACCTCGGGGTCGGCGAGGACCTCGTGGTAGTCGGCGACGGCCCGCTCGTAGCCCAGGCGGGTCACGGCCTGGTCGCGTGCCGCCTCGATCGGGTCGGCGGCGACGACGAGCCGGGGGTGGACGCCGAGCTCCGGGAAGTGGTCGGGCAGGGCGCGGTAGGCACGGGAGTGCAACCGGCCCATCCAGCCGACCGAGATGAGGCCGACACCGATGGTGGCGACGTCGGCGGACGCGGCTGCGCTCATGCTGCCGGCACGATGATGTCGCGGACCAGGGCGTCGAGCTTCGCGTCGGCGTCGAGGAACTGGCGCAGCGTGGTCACCGTGGCCCCGAAGCGGTCGAACTCGTCGATCGTCATGCCGTCGACGTCGTAGCCCCGGGCGAACTCCGGCGTGGCCGCACGCAGCGCGTCGATGACGTGCGCGGGGACCTCGTCGTGGATGGCGTCCGGACGGAACGGGAACGCGTTGTCGTTGATGTCCTTCGACCACTGGAACGGCGGCGACACGACGAGGTCACCGCCCTGGAACTCCGACCACTGCATCGCGTTCCGGAAGGCGGCGACGAGCACGCGCGACCGGAAGCCGCGCTCCTGGAAGACCCGGTACGCGTGCTTCACCGCAGCGACACCGGCCCACTCGAGGATGCCGGGGTCGACCATCACGTGGTCGCGCTTGACGACGGTCTTCAACCAGTCGTCGAAGCGGCCGGCCATCAGCGTGACGACGTGGCCGAACTCCTGCTCGGGCAGACCCTCGGCGGCACGGCGGTCGAGGGCGCGCTCGATGGCCTCGCCCACGGCGACGACCTGCGGCACGGTGAACGACACGGTCGCGTTGATCGAGACACCGCGGTACGCGGCCTCCTCGATGGCGGCGATGCCGACCTTGGTGGCGGGGATCTTCACGATGATGTTCGGCGCGAGCTGCGAGAACCGCACGGCCTGTTCGACGAGGGCGTCCCGGTCGCGGTGGAGACGCGGGTCGGTCTGCATGCTCAGCCGGCCGTTGCGGCCACCCGACGCCTCGAAGGCGGGCAGGAGCTGCGCGGCCGCGGCGACGGAGAGCTCCTCGACGGCCTTCCAGCCGATCCAGGACTCCCCCGCGGTCGGGTGCTCGGCGGCGATCTCGCGGATGCGCGGGACCCACGTGTCGGGGTCCTGTTGGATGCAGGTGTACGCGATCACCGGGTTGCAGGTCGCCCCGACCGCACCGTACTCGTGGATCGCGGTGGACAGCTCGCGCGGATCGGCGGAGTCGTTCCACAGGGCGGTCACGGTCTGCGACGCGGCCTGCAGGGTGACGGGTCGGACGTCGGTGCCGGTGGGCGTCGGGGTCTCGAGGGCGGTCGTCATCGGTTCAGTCCCTTCGTGATCGTGTCGAGCTGGAAGCGGGAGACCTCGTCGGCGTTCTCGTCCTCGGCGAAGACGCTCGACACCGCGACGGTGTCCTCGCGCGCCGTGAAGCCGACTCGGTCGAGGGCGGCCCAGAAGGCGTCGAAGTCGACGTCCGCCTGCCCGACGGGGAGGTGCTGGTGCACGCGCACGGGGTTGCCCGGCGGGTTCGTGATGTAACGGAGACCGTGCGACCGTCGGTGGTCGTAGGCATCGGCGACGTGGATGAGCTGCAACGAGTCGCCCGCGGCGTCGATGATCTCGTCCATGTTGCCGCCGTAGTGGAAGGTGTGGCAGGCGACGTAGACGAACCCGACGTGCTTCGAGTTGAGGCCGCGGATGACCCGGAGGGCCTCGAGGCCGTCCTCGACGAAGTCGTCCGGGTGCGGGTCGATGAGCACGCGGAGTCCGGCGTCCTCGATGATCGGGAGGAGCTCCTCCATCGAGCGGTAGAAGGCGTCCTCGGACTCCTCGGGGCGCTCGGGGCGGCCGGAGAACTCGGTGTTGATCGTGTCGACGCCGAGGCGCTTCGTGATCTCGATGACCCGCTTCCACTTCGTCACCGCGGCCTCACGGGCGTCACGATCGGGCCCGGACCACCGGAGGACCGGCAGGACCGACGCGACCTCGACCCCGGCCTTCCGGCACGCGGCCGCGAACGCGTCGACGAGGTCGTCGTCGGCCTTCGGGTGCCGGTAGAAGGGGATGAAGTCCTGGTGCGGGGTGAGCTGCAGGTAGTCGTAGCCGAGGTCCGCGACCTTCTGCGGGAACTCCAGCAGTGACAGGTCGTGGTGGAACGGCGTGGGGTCGAGCGCGATCTTCGGCATCGATCAGGCCGTCTCGTAGAACGCTGGCTTCGCGGTGGCGTAGGCGACCGGCTCCAGCGCACCGGTCTGCTGCGCGCGCACGGCCACCTCGGCGACGACGGACGCCGTGTAGCCGTCCCAGGCGCTCGGCCCGTCGATGCCGCCGGTCTTGGCGGCATCGACCCAGCGCTGGACCTCTTCGTCGTAGGCGGCGCCGAAGCGCTCCACGAACGACGGGGTGACGCCCTGGCCGGACACGCCCTGCGACACGAGGTTCAGCGAGGTCTCGCGGCCGATGTAGGCGACACCCGACTCGAACACCGCGTCGGTCGTGACCTGGTAGCCGAACTGGGCGTTGACGTTGATCTCGACGATCGCCATCGTGCCCGACTCAGTGGTGAACAGGACGAACTGCGGCTCGGGCAGGTCGGCCGGTGCGAGGGAGTTCTTGCGCGGCTTCTTCACCTCGACGGCGACGATCGGCTCCCCCGTGATGAACGGGATGATGTCGATCTCGTGGATCACCGAGTCGTGGATGAGCATCGACTCGCTGAAGTTCGGCGGGGTCGTCGGGTTGCGGTGCGCGTGGTGCAGCGCGAGCAGGGCACCGTTCGACCCGGACTCGCGAAGCGCACGGAGCTCCTGGTAGCCCTTGTCGAACCGGCGCATGAAGCCGACCTGGATCTTCGGGCGGGCAGACTTCGCCTGCTCGAGCTCGACGATCCGCAGGGAGTCCGCGGCCGACGTGGTGAGCGGCTTCTCGCAGAGGACGGCGAGGCCACGCTCGATGGCGGGCACGAGGACGGGCTCGTGCAGGAAGCCCGGGGTCGCGACGATGACCGCGTCGATCGGGGTGGCCTCGAGTGCGTCCTCGAACGACGACGCGGTGATCGCACCCGGGGCCTTCGCCGCGGCCGCGGTGGCCCGGGCTGTGTCGGGGTCGACGATCGCGACGACGTCGGCGCCGGCGATGGTCGACGTGATGCGACGCACGTGGTCGCTGCCCATCGCGCCCGCTCCGACGACGGCGACGCGGAGGTTCTCGGTGGTGCTCATGCTGGGTTCTCCTGGGGGTGTCAGAGGGCGCGGGCGGCGGCGGTCGAGCCGAAGATGTGCTGGAACGTGCGCTCGGCGATCGGGCCGGGAGCGTCGACGGAGCAGCCGTACATGTCCTGCTCGACGATGCCGAAGATGTCCGGGTTGATCTTCGCGACGGCCTCGATGATGGGCGCGAGCTCCGGGGTGCCGTGCGGCGGCTCGGTCATGATCCCCTGCGCCACCGCGGTGGCGAACGGGACGTCGTTCTTGAGGACGTCGGGGAGCAGGTCGGTGTCGACCTGCTTGAGGTGCAGGTAGCCGACGCGCTCGGGGTGCTCGGCGATGAGCTTCAGGTTGTCGCCGCCGTAGTACGCGAAGTGACCGGTGTCGAGGCAGAGGTTCGTGTACGCCGGGTCCGTCTCGGACAGGAAGCGCACGGTCTCCGTGTAGGTGCCGACGTGGCTGTCCGCGTGCGTGTGGAACTGCTGGTGCACGCCGAACTCCTCGAGCAGCGCCTTGCCGAGCTGGTCGTGGCCCTTGCCGAGGCGCTCCCACTGCTCATCCGTCAGCGTGCGCGACTCGAGCACCTCTTCCGTGGCGTCCGAGCGCCAGAGGTCCGGGATGGTCACGAGGTGCTCGGCGCCGAGCGCGGCGGCGAGACCGGCGACCTTGACGGCCTGGTCCCAGGCGCGCTGGAACTGGTCGTCGCCCTTGTGGAACCCGGTGAAGACGGTGCCGGCTGACAGCTGGAGCCCGCGGGACTCCAGTTCGTCGCGCAGCTGCGAGGGGTCGGTGGGCAGGTACCCGTACGGCCCGAGCTCGATCCACTTGTAGCCGGCCGCGGTCGCCTCGTCGAGGAAGCGCTGCCACGGGACCTGCTTCGGGTCGTCGGGGAACCAGACGCCCCACGAGTCGGGGGCGGTGCCGATCCGGATGGCGTCGGTGGCGGTGGCGGTGTCGGTCATGACGTCGTCGTCTGCTTTCTGCGTGTGGTGGAAGGTGTTCAGCCGAGCAGGGGACGCTGCGCGGCGACCTGCTGCTCGTACGCGGTGCGGGCTTGCTGGGTGCTCGGCAGCGTGGAGGTCTGGGCGACCGGGACGTCCCACCAGCCGTCACCCTCGGGGGCGTAGACGAGCGGGTCCGAGTGGACGTGCACGAGCGTGGTGTGGTCGTTCGCCTTCGCCTGACGCACCGCGGACTTGAGGTCCTCGATCGCGTTCGGCCCGGGCTGCACCTCGATGACGTCGACGCCGTACGAGCGTGCGTTGGCGGCGAGGTCGACGGGGAGCACGTCGTCGCCCTCGAACGAGCCGGTCTCGTCGAGGTAGCGGTACTTCGTGCCGTACCGCTCGGACCCGACCGTCTCGGACAGGTGCCCGATGGACGCGTACCCGTTGTTCTGGATGAGGACCACCACGATCTTGATGCCCTCGGCCACGGCCGTGACCAGCTCGGTGTGCAGCATGAGGTAGCTGCCGTCGCCGACCATGACGATCGCGTCGCGGTCCGGCGCGGCACGACGGACGCCGATTCCCCCGGCGATCTCGTAGCCCATGCACGAGAACGCGTACTCGACGTGGTACCCGAGCGCGTCCCGCACCCGCCAGAGCTTGTGCAGGTCGCCCGGCAGCGATCCGGCCGCCTGGATGACGACGTCGCGCGGATCGGTGGCGGACTGCACGGCGCCGATGATCTCGGACTGACCGGGCACGGCCAGGCCGGACGGTGCGAAGGCCTGGTCGACCACGGCGTCCCACTCCTGCTTCCGCTGCGCGATCTCGGCCGCGTAGCCGGCGTCCACCGAGAACGCGGCGAGATGCTCGGCGAGCGCGACGAGTGTCTCGCGCGCATCCGCGACGATCGGCAACTGCGACCCGTGCTTGTAGGCGTCGAACGCGGCGACGTTGACGTTGACGAACGTGACGTCCGGGTCCTGGAACGCCGTCCGGGAGGCCGTCGTGAAGTCGCTGTACCGCGTGCCGATCCCGATGACGACGTCGGCCTGCGCGGCGATCGCGTTCGCCGCGGCGGTACCGGTCGCGCCGATGCCGCCGAGGTACTGCGGGTGGTCCCAGACGAGCGACCCGCCGCCGGCCTGGGACGTGCCGACCGGGATGCCGGTGGCCTCGACGAACGCCGCGAGTTCCTGCTCCGCGCCGGAGTACAGCACGCCACCGCCGGCGACGATGACGGGACGCTTCGCCGACCGGATGGCCTCGACCGCACGCGCCAGCGGCCCGTGCTCGGGCAGCGGCCGACGGATGTGCCACTCACGCGGCTGCAGGAAGGCGACGGGGACGTCGAGCTGCTCGGCCTGGACGTCCTCGGGCAGGGCGATGGTCACGGCACCGGTCTCGGCCGGGTCGGTGAGCACCCGCATCGCCGCGAGCGCGATCGAGAACAACTGCTCCGGACGCTCGACGCGGTCGAAGTACCGGGACAGCGGACGGAACGCGTCGGTCACCTGCAGCGAGGTGTCGTGCGGCAGCTCGATCTGCTGGAGCACCGGGTCGGTCGTGCGCGTGGCGAAGGTGTCCGACGGCAGCAGCAGTGCGGGCAGCCGGTTGGTCGTCGCGAGCGCCGCGGCGGTGAGCATGTTCGCGGCACCCGGGCCGACCGACGCCGTCGCGGCGAAGGTGGCACGGCGGCGGTGCATGCGGGCGAAGCCGACGGCCTCGTGCACCATCGCCTGCTCGTTGCGGGCCTGGTGGTACGGCAGCAGGCCGGGCTGCTCGACGTGGAGCTGCTTGATGGCCTGGCCGACGCCGGCGACGTTGCCGTGCCCGAAGATGCCGAAGATCCCCGGGATGGTGCGTTCGCGGACGTCACCGTCGACGGTCCACTGGTTGGCCAGGAACTCGACGAGTGCCTGGCCGACGGTCATCCTCCGCGTGTTGGTGGTCACGCGAGCTTCCTTTCGTAGGGCAGGCGCGGGTCGATCGACTCGGATTCCCACACCTGGCGGACCCAGCCGTGCGCCGGGTCGTCGGTGATGTTCCAGACGCGTTCCGGGTCGGGCCCGGCCATCACGTTGAGGTAGTACATGTCGTAGCCCGGCGCCGCGACGGCGGGACCGTGCCAGCCGTACGGCACGAGAGCGATGTCGCCGGTCCGCACCTGCCGGAACTCGTCGATCGCGCGGTCGTCGGACGCGTAGGTCCGGTGCAGTGCGAACGGGTCGGCGGTGGTCGGTGCGGAGACACCGCGCGCGACGGCGGACTCGTAGTAGTAGATCTCCTCGAGGTTCGACTCCTCGCCGGGCACGGACGTGTCGTGCTTGTGCGGCGGGTACGACGACCAGTTGCCGGCCGGCGTGATCACCTCGCACACGATGAACTTGTCCGCGTCGAGCGCCGCCGGGGTGCCGAAGTTGTGCACCTGCCGGCTGGACTGTCCGGCACCGCGGAGCTCGACCGGCACGTCCTGCCGGGCCACGTACGTCGTCGGCTTGACGGTGTCGGTGGGTGCTTCGGCGACCGCGAGCCGACCGGTGCCGGTGATCCGCGCCTCCGTTCCCGAACCGAGGTACAGGACGTCGGTCGGTCCGTCGAACACGCTCGAACGCCCGTCGAGGGCCTGGTCGCCGTTCCCGGCGGCACCCGCGTACGTGACGTGGAACGATCCGGCGAGCGGCACGACGATGCGCTCCACGGCGTCGGCCTGGAGGCGCAGCTCGCCCCCGTCGGTCAGCGCGCCGGTCCGCAGACCGGTGTGCGCCCACCCCGCGACACGGCCGTCGATCACGTCCGTCCAGCCCGCCTCGGGGCGGGAGCCGGCGGGGTTGAACCAGTTGTCGGTCGTCACGAGCGCTCAGCCGTTCGACGGGAAGCCGAGGTTGATGCCGCCGTGCGACGGGTCGAGCCAGCGGCTCGTGATCGCCTTCTGGCGGGTGAAGAAGCTCACGCCGTCGGCGCCGTACGCCTTGTGGTCGCCGAACAGCGAGTTCTTCCAGCCACCGAACGAGTAGTACGCGACGGGGACGGGGATCGGCACGTTGATGCCGATCATGCCGACCTGCACGTCGCGCTGGAAGCGACGGGCAGCGCCGCCGTCGTTGGTGAAGATGGCGGTGCCGTTGCCGAACGCCCCGCTGTTGATGAGCTCGAGGCCCTCCTCGTAGGAGGCGACGCGGACGACGCTCAGCACCGGGCCGAAGATCTCCTCGGTGTAGACGCGGCTCGTGGTGGGGACCCGGTCGATCAGCGTCGGGCCCAGCCAGAAGCCGTTCTCGTCGCCGTCGGGTCGGACGGTGCGGCCGTCCACCACAACCACCGCACCGTCCTGCTCTGCGACCTCGATGTACGAGGCGACCTTGTCACGGTGCTGCTTCGTGACGAGCGGGCCCATGTCGCACCCGCGACGACCGTCGCCGATGCGCAGGGTCGCCGCGCGCTCCGTGATCTTCTCGATGAGCTCGTCGGCCACCGGCTCGACGGCGACGACGACCGAGATCGCCATGCAGCGCTCACCGGCGGAGCCGAAGCCCGCGTTGATGGCGTTGTCCGCGACGAGGTCGAGGTCCGCGTCCGGCAGCACCAGCATGTGGTTCTTCGCACCGCCGAGGGCCTGCACGCGCTTGCCGTGCTTCGTGCCCGTCTCGTAGACGTACTGCGCGATCGGGGTCGACCCGACGAAGGAGATCGACTCGACGTCGGGGCTGGTGAGGAGCCCGTCGACGCTCAGCTTGTCGCCGTTCAGGACGGTGAAGACACCGTCGGGCAGTCCGGCCTCCTTGAACTTCTCGGCGAGCCAGATCGCGGCGCTCGGGTCCTTCTCGCTCGGCTTCAGCACGACGGTGTTGCCCGCGGCGATCGCGATCGGCAGGAACCACAGCGGCACCATGGCGGGGAAGTTGAACGGGCTGATGATGCCGACCACACCGAGCGGCTGACGGATCGAGTACACGTCGATGCCGGTCGACACCTGGTCGCTGAACTCACCCTTGAGCAGGCTCGGGATGTTCGTCGCCAGCTCGACGACCTCCTGCCCGCGGGCGATCTCGCCGAGGGCGTCGTCGATGACCTTGCCGTGCTCGCTCGTGATGATCTCGGCGAGCTCCGCCTTGTCGCGGTTGAGGACCTCGCGGAAGGAGAACAGGATCTGCTGGCGCTTCGACAGCGACAGGTTGCTCCACGCCGGGAACGCCGCCTTCGCACTCGCGATCGCCGCCTGGATCTCCTCGTCGTTCGCGAGGGCGACCTGCTTCGTCGCGACCCCGAGCGCCGGGTCGTACACCGGGGCCGTGTTGCCGGACTTCGACGCGACGCGTGCCCCGTCGATCCAGTGCCCGATGGTCGTGGTGGCGGTCTCGGTGGTGGTCATGCGTTGCTTCCTTCCGGGATGGACGAGTCCATGGTGGTGGCGCCCGCGAGCCGAGCGGCTGGGTCGTGGGATTCTGTGGAGAACCCGGCACGGCCCTCCTGGGTGTGGACGAGCCCGGCGGCCACGTCCACGGCTGCGGCGACGTCGCCGTCCGGCGGGTAGAGCAGCGTGCGGCCGACGACCAGGCCGCGCACCCCGGGGAGTGCCAGTGCGTCGGCCCACTTGGCGTAGGTCTCGAGCGGGCGGGTCGACGGGTCCCCGCCGAGCAGCAGGGTCGGCAGCGTCGTCGCGGCCATCACCCGTTCCATGTCGTCCACGACCGGGATCTTGAGCCAGCTGTACGCGCTCGACTCCCCCAGTCCCGCGGCGATCGCCATCGAGGTGATCACGGCGTCGGCGGTCAGGTCGTTGACCACCCGGCCGTCCTGCCACGCCGACATGAACGGTTCGAGCATGATCGGCAGCCGGAGCGCCGCGGCCTCGCTGACCGCCCGGGCCGTGGCCTCGAGGGTCGGGGCGGTGCCCGAGTCCTCCAGGGCGATGCGCACCAGGAGCTTGGCGAAGTCCAGCCCGGAGTCCTTGATGGCCTGCGCCGAGTACGCCGTGTAGCGGTCGTCCATCTCGAACGTCGCGCCCCGGAGGCCACCGCGGTTCATCGACCCCACGACGACCTTGTCGTCGAGGGCACCCAGGAGCGCGAGGTCCTCGAGGATGTCCGGCGTGCCGAGCACCCCGTCGACCCCGGGGCGTCCGAGTGCCGTGACGAGCCGCTCGAGCAGGTCGTACCGGTCGGCCATGGCGGACTCGTCGTTCCGGACGGCCAGGGCTCCGCGTGCCGGGTGGTCGGCGGCCACGATGAAGAGCTTGCCGTCGTCGGCGAGCAGGGAGCGCTTGCGTCGGGCGTCGAGCGCGGCCCGCACGAGCTCGGGCTGCCCGGCGCGGACGTCCCGCAGCCGCGCGAAGTCGGCGGTGCTGATCTCAGGCATTGACGGCCTCCTCCGTGGGGTTGTCCTGCAGGAACTGCTCGATCTCGTCGCTCGTCGGCATCGCGGTCGAGCACTCGAACCGGGTCGCGACGATCGCGCCGGCGGCGTTGCAGAACGCGAGGGTCCGCTCGAGCCCCCAGCCCTGCAGCAGTCCGTGGGTGAGCGCTCCGCCGAAGCCGTCGCCCGATCCGAGGCCGTTGACGACGTCGATGTGGTGCGGGCGGAACTCGACGAACTCGTCGCGGGTCTTGGCGAGGACGCCCTTCGGCCCCTGCTTGACGATGGCGATCTCGACCCCGCGCTCGAGCAGGGCGTCGGCGGCGCGGACGGGATCGGTCTCACCGACGGCGACCTCGCACTCCTCGCGGTTGCCGACGGCCACGGTCGCGTGCTCGAGGGCGACGGCGACCTCGCGCGTCGCGGCCTCGGGCGACGACCAGAACATGGACCGGTAGTCGAGGTCGAGCACTGTGTGCATCCCTCGGGCAAGCGTCGCTTCGCTCCGCGCCCTCAATGCGACGTGGTGGGCCTGGCGGCTCGGCTCCTCGCTGAGGCCGGTGACCGTCGTCCAGAAGATCTTCGCCCGCTCGATCTCGTGCAGCGGCAGGGACTTCGCCGTGATCATGAGGTCCGGGGCCTTGGGTGCCCGGTAGAAGTACAGCGGGAAGTCGTCCGGTGGGAAGATCTCGCAGAACGCGACGGGGGTGTTCAGCCCCTCGACCGTCTCGACGAAGGCGTTCGCGACACCGAACTCCGGCAGGGTCCTGGCGATGTAGCGGCCGAAGGGATCGTTGCCCGTGCGGGTGATGACCGCCGCGTCGGCTCCGTGCCGAGCTGCTGCGATCGCGACGTTCGTGGCGCTGCCGCCGACGGACTTCGAGAACGTCGAGACGTCTTCGAGCGGCCCCGTCTGCTGCGGGTAGATGTCGACGCTCACACGTCCCATCGTGATCACGTCGTACGCGTGGGGAGCTGGGTTCGTCATGCGACGCGGGGGACCTTCCGTGCGGCTTCATCGGCGGACGATCACGACTGTACACCTTGTTTGCCCTAATGTCATGACATGGATTCGGGCGGCCCAGGAGGCGCGGTGTCGGTGGGTCCTGCCAAGGTCGCGACATGCAGATCCTCGCCCTGGTCATCGGTCTCATGATCGGCGTCGCCGTCGGTGCGGTCGTCGCCTGGTCGCTCGCGCGGTCCCGCGCCGGCGTGGACGCGGCCACGTCCCGCGCCAGCGCCGAGGCGCTCCGGTCGCGCCTCGACGAGGTCCGTCGAGACGCCGAGGAACGGCTCGACGCGCAGGACGCGCAGTACCGGCGACAGGTCGACTCGCTCGAACGGCGGGCCGCCGAACTCGAGCACCTCGTCCAGCGCATGCACGGCGCCGACGCCGCCCGGACCCAGGGCGAGTCGAAGGTGCTCTCCGCGCTCAGCCCGGTCGCCCAGACGCTCGACGTCATGCGCGCCAAGATCGCCGAGCTCGAACAGTCCCGCAGCGAGCAGTACGGGGCCCTCTCGGCACAGCTGCGCTCCGCTGCCGAGTCCGAGGAACGCCTGCGCGCCACCGCCGACACGCTGGCCAGCGCCCTGTCGTCGAACAGCACGCGCGGCGTCTGGGGCGAGACCCAGCTGCGCAACGTGGTCGAGGCCGCGGGGCTCCTCGAGCGCGTCGACTTCGACGTGCAGTCCTCCGTCACCACGACCGCCGGCACCGCGCGCCCCGACATGGTCGTGCACCTGCCGGGTGGCAAGACCATCGCCGTCGACGCCAAGGTCCCGTTCAGCGCCTACCTGCAGGCCGCCGAGATCCCGGCGACCGCGACCGGCGCCGAAGGAGCCCGGCGCGATGCGCTCATCGGGCAGCACGTCAAGGCACTGCGGGCGCACGTCGACGCCCTCGCCGCGCGGGAGTACTGGACCGGCTACGACGCGTCGCCCGAGCTCACCGTGGCGTTCATCCCGTCGGAGTCGCTCATCTCGAGCGCCCTCGCCGCCGACCCCGGGCTGCTCGACCACGCGTTCCGCAAGCGCATCGCACTCGCGTCGCCGGTGACGCTGTGGTCGGTGCTGAAGACCGTGGCGTTCTCGTGGCAGCAGGACGTCGTCTCACAAGAGGCGCACGAGCTCTTCCGCGTCTCCCGCGAGCTGTACGGCCGCCTGGCCACCATGGCCGGACACGTCGACAAGCTCGGGCGGTCGATCCGGGGCTCCGTGGTCGACTACAACCGGTTCGTGGGGTCACTCGAACGGCAAGTCCTGCCGAGTGCCCGGCGGCTGTCACTCCTCGACGAGTCGAAGGTCATCGCGGACCCGGCGACGATCACCGACGAGCCGCGGCTGCTCACCGCGCCGGAGCTCGTCGGCGCCCTCGACGACGACTGAGCGCGCGCTCCGGCGCGCTGGCGCCGCCCCGCCCCGCTTCGCCCCGCGCCGCGCCGCCCCGCCCCGCCCCGCACAACGAAAGTCCGTCCGAACCACGCGGGAACGTGGTTCGGACGGACTTCGGTTGTGCGAACGCGATGTGCGCCGCGCCGCCGCGCAGCGCCGTCCGCGCCGCCGCGCCGCGGCGTCAGCGGATCAGAACCACTTCTCCGCGCGGTGGTCCGCCTGGATGCGACGGATCGTGTTCGAGCGGGACCGCAGCACGAGCGAATCCGTGTGGATGACGCCGCGCGACCGGCGGACACCGTCCACGAGCACACCGTCGGTGACACCGGTGGCGACGAAGAACGTGTTGTCGCCCGTGACCAGGTCGTCCTGGTCGAGGACCTTGTCGAGGTCGTGCCCGGCGGCGATCGCCTTCTCGCGCTCCTCGTCGTCCTTCGGCTGGAGCTTGCCGAGGATCACACCACCGAGCGCCTTGATCGCGCACGCGGTGATGATGCCCTCCGGGGTGCCGCCGACACCGACGCACATGTCGATCGTCGACCCGGGCAGCGCCGCCGCGATGCCACCGGCGACGTCACCGTCGAGCAGCAGCCGGGTGCCGGCACCGGTCGCACGGATCGCCCGGATGAGTTCGTCGTGGCGGGGACGGTCGAGGACGGCGATCTGCATGTCCTCGAGGTCCTTGCCCTTCGCCTTCGCGAGCGCACGGATGTTGTCACCGATGGGCTTCTCGAGGTCGAGGACGCCGCGACCCTCGGGGCCGGCGGCGATCTTGTCCATGTAGAACACGGCGGACGGGTCGTACATCGAGCCGCGGTCCGAGACGGCCATCACCGAGATCGCGTTCTGGCGACCCGCGGCGGTCAACGAGGTGCCGTCGATCGGGTCCACGGCGATGTCGCAGGCCGGGCCGTGCCCGTTGCCGACGTGCTCGCCGTTGTAGAGCATCGGGGCGTTGTCCTTCTCGCCCTCGCCGATGACGACCACGCCGTCGAAGTTCACCGTGCCGAGGAACTTCCGCATCGCGTCGACGGCAGCACCGTCCGCGAGGTTCTTCTCACCACGCCCGACCCACGGCTGCGCACGGATCGCCGCGGCCTCCGTCGCACGCACGAGCTCGAGCGCCAGGTTGCGGTCGGGCTGGAGGAACAGGGAGCCGGTTTCCGTCGTGGGAGTCACGACCGCCAGCCTACCGACCGGCAGCCGACCGACGGTCCGGACAACGGCCCCGTGGACGCATGTGCACGCCGGGCGCGGGCCGACCGCGTAACCCGCACCGCGCCTCCAGTCCGGCTGACTACGATCGGCGAGGACACCACCGAAGTCGAAGGAGATCCACGTGCCCATCGCAACGCCGGAACAGTACGCCGAGATGATCGAACGAGCGAAGGCCGGCAAGTTCGCGTACCCCGCCGTCAACGTGTCGTCGTCACAGACGATCAACGCGGTCCTCCAGGGCCTCGCCGAGGCGGGCTCGGACGGCATCCTCCAGGTGACCACGGGTGGCGCAGACTACTTCGCCGGCCACACCGTCAAGAACCGCGCCGCCGGTGCCCTCGCGATGGCGAAGTTCGCCCACGAGGTCGCGAAGAACTACGACATCACCGTCGCGCTGCACACCGACCACTGCCCGAAGGACGCCCTCGACGGCTTCGTCCTGCCGCTCATCGCAGCGAGCGAGGAAGAGGTCCGCGCCGGCCGCAACCCGATCTTCCAGTCGCACATGTGGGACGGCTCGGCCGTGCCGCTCGACGAGAACATCGAGATCGCCAAGACCATGATCGAGAAGACGCGGAACATCAACGCGATCCTCGAGGTCGAGATCGGCGTCGTCGGCGGCGAAGAGGACGGCGTCGAGCACGAGGGCACGAACGACGCCCTGTACACGACCCCGAACGACGTCGAGAAGGTGGTCGACGCACTCGGCCTGGGCGACAAGGGCCGCTGGATCGCCGCGCTCACGTTCGGCAACGTGCACGGTGTCTACAAGCCGGGCAACGTCAAGCTCCGCCCCGAGCTCCTCGGCGAGATCCAGGCCTCGGTCGCGGCCAAGCACGGCACCGGTGAGAACCCCCTCGACCTCGTCTTCCACGGTGGCTCCGGGTCGACCGACGACGAGATCCACGAGGCCGTCCGCAACGGCGTCATCAAGATGAACATCGACACGGACACGCAGTACGCGTTCACGCGCTCGATCGCCGACTCGATGTTCCGGAACTACGAGGGCGTCCTGAAGATCGACGGCGAGGTCGGCAACAAGAAGCAGTACGACCCGCGCGCTTGGGGCAAGGTCGCCGAGACCGCCATGGCGGCTCGCGTGGGCGAGGCCGCGAAGGTGCTCGGCTCGGCCGGCCACACCAAGGGCTGACACCCCGAGCAACGGCCTGGAGGAACGGGGTGTGTCCGACGGACGCGCCCCGTTCTGCGTCCGGTCACCTCCACCGCCGTGCCACGATGGTCGGGTGACCGCCGACGCCATCGCCTCCGACTTCGCCCAGTTCGTCACCGAGTCCCCCACCGCGTTCCACGCGGCAGCGGCCGCCCGGGACCGCCTCGTCGCCGCGGGGTTCGAGGAGCTCGACGAGCTCGGCGCCTGGCCGACGACGCCCGGCGCCTACGTGGTGGTCCGTGACGGTGCCGTCATCGCCTGGCGTCTGCCGTCCGGGGCCACGCCGACCACCCCGTTCCGGATCCTCGGCGCCCACACCGACTCCCCCGGGTTCCGCATCAAGCCGAACCCCGGCGTGCGCACCGGCGGCTGGGAGCAGCTGAACGTCGAGGTCTACGGCGGCGCGCTCCTCTCCACGTGGTTCGACCGCGACCTCCGCATCGCCGGCCGGGTCGTCGACGCGGACGGGACGGTCCGCCTGGTGTCCACCGACGCCGTCGCCCGCATCCCGAACCTCGCGATCCACCTCGACCGCGGCGTGAACGACGGCAAGGAGATCGACCGCCAGCGGCACACCCTGCCGATCGTCGGGGTCGACGGCGACACGGGTGGGACCGACGTGGTGTCGTGGCTGCGCGCCCGGCTCGGCGACGGTGCCGTGTCGTGGGACCTCTTCCTCGCCGACACCCAGGCGCCGGCCCGGATCGGCATCGACCGCGAGTTCCTCGCCTCGGGCCGGATGGACAACCTGACGAGCGTGCACGCCGGACTCCGCGGCATCGTCGAGGCCCCGGCCGACGGCGACCACATCCCCGTGTTCGCGGCGTTCGACCACGAGGAGATCGGGTCCTCGACGCCGTCCGGTGCCGGCGGTCCCTTCCTCGAGGACGTCCTCGGCCGCGTGCAGGAGGGCCTCGGCGCCACCCGTTCCGAGGCCGCGCGGGCGTTCCGTGCCTCGTGGCTGCTGTCGAGCGACGCCGGGCACCTCGTGCACCCGAACCAGCCGGAGAAGCACGACCCCACGAACCGTCCGCGTCCGGGAGCGGGCCCGCTCCTGAAGATCAGCGCGAACCAGCGCTACATGACCGAGGCGAAGGGCGAGGCCGTCTGGGCCACCGCGTGTGCTGCGGCGGGCGTGCCGTGGCAGCCGTTCGTCAACGTGAACACGATCCCGGGCGGCTCGACCATCGGCCCGATCGCGGCGACCCGGCTCGGGATCCCGACGATCGACATCGGCGTCGGGCTGCTGTCGATGCACTCGATCCGCGAGCTCGTGCACGTCGACGACCTCGCGTCCCTGCACGGCGCCGTCGCCGCGTTCCTGGCCGGCTGACGCTGGAGCGCCCGGCGGGCGGGTCAGCCGCCGGCGGCCATCCGCTGCACGTAGGCCGTGAACGCCGGGTCCTGGAAGAGCACGACCATCACCGGCACGATGCCGAGCACCGACGCGACGACACCGCCCACGAGCGGGACCCAGAACGTCCAGCGCCGGGCACGGAGCCGTCGGATCGACCACCAGGCCACGAGCACGAACACCACGACGAGCACGACCGCCCGCACGAGCACGGCGGTCGACAGCGCCGCCGGGTCGGACAGCTCGGTGTACTGGCGCTCCACGAGGGTCCGGATGGTCGAGGCGGTCGTGCCGACGGCGAGGGACTCGACGACCGACCAGAGCCCGATCACGAGCAGCCCGACCGTCAGGACGAAGTCGAGCGGGGTGCGGCCGAAGCGTCCGGCGAGGGGTGTCGGGCGAGCCGTCCCGCCGTCGGTCGCCGGGCCGGGCCGCTGGGCACCGGCACGGGGATCGCGGTCGCGAGCGGGGTGGTCGCGGGTCTCGCGTTCGCCAGCGGCTCGGGAGCGCTCTTCGTGCTCGAGGCGCTCCTGTTCGACGAGCACCGGGTTCTCCCAACCGTCGGGCGCGTACTCGCCGTACTGCGGTGCCGGACGGCCGTGGACGCGACCGTGCGCGTCACCGTCGGCCGACGTGGCGGGGGTGCGCCGCGCCTCCTGGCCGAGGGACGGATCGACGACCTGACCCGGCTCGCGGGCGGGCACCGCGGACCAGCCGTCCGTGCCCCCGCTCACCGTCGACGCCCGCCGAGTGCGCGCGTGGGGTTGCCCGACGCGTCCGTGCGGAGCTCCTTCGGCAGCGAGAACATGAGGTCCTCGTGCGCCGTGACGACCTCTTCCACCGTGGCGTAGCCGGCGTCCGCGAGCTGGTCGAGGACCTCGGTGACGAGCTCTTCCGGCACGCTCGCGCCGCTCGTGACGCCGACGGTGCCGACTCCGGTGAGCCAGTCCTGCTGGATCTCGGCGGCGTAGTCGACGCGGTGTGCGGCCTTCGCGCCGTGCTCCAGCGCGACCTCGACCAGGCGGACGCTGTTCGAGGAGTTCGCCGAGCCGACCACGATCACGAGGTCGGCTCCGGGGGCGACCTTCTTGATCGCGACCTGGCGGTTCTGGGTGGCGTAGCAGATGTCGTCGGAGGGCGGGTCCTCGATCGCGGGGAACTTCTCGCGCAGGAGCCGGACGGTCTCCATCGTCTCGTCGACGCTCAGCGTGGTCTGCGAGAGCCAGACGAGGTTCTCGGGGTCGGGGACCTCGAGCGCGGCGACGTCGTCCGGTCCGTTGACCAGGATCGTGCGGTCGGGTGCGTGGCCCATGGTGCCCTCGACCTCTTCGTGGCCGGCATGCCCGATCAGGATGATGGTGCGGTCGGCCTTCGCGAAGCGCGTCGCCTCCCTGTGGACCTTCGTGACGAGCGGGCACGTGGCGTCGATGGCGTGCAGGTCGCGGTCGGCGGCGCCGGCCACCACCGCCGGTGAGACGCCGTGGGCGCTGAAGACCACGTGCGAACCGCGCGGGACCTCGGCGACGTCGTCGACGAAGACCGCTCCGCGCTGCTCGAGCGTCGACACGACGTGGACGTTGTGGACGATCTGCTTGCGGACGTACACGGGCTCGCCGTACTGCTCGAGCGCCTTCTCGACCGCGACGACGGCGCGGTCGACGCCCGCGCAGTACCCGCGGGGGGCGGCGAGCAGGACCTTCTTCGTGCCGGCGACCGGTTCGTCCCGCAGGCGGCCGCGCGCCGCGAGGACCCGCGGCGGGGCGAGCGGGACCGTGTGGCCGTTGGTGATCGTCACGTCCCCGATGATAGGTGAGCGGGACGCGCGTGGGCTGAGCGCGCACGGACCTGTGGACAACCCGTCCAGAGCGCGCTGTCACCGGTCTCGGGCAGCATGGACGTCCCGCGTGGAAGGAACGACATTGGCGATCGAACAGGGTCCCCCGACGGCTGACGACCCGTGGCCCGTCGCGCTGCTCGGCGCGAAGCTCCGCGACTGGATCGACCGGCTCGGCACCGCCTGGGTCGAGGGTGAGATCACCCAGTGGAACGTCGCGGGCGGCAACGTCTACGGCAAGCTCAAGGACGTCGACGTCGACGCCACCGTGTCGTTCTCGATCTGGTCGAGCGTGCGCTCCCGGGTCCCCGCGGACATCAAGCAGGGCGACCGGGTCGTCGCGGCCGTCAAACCGAACTACTGGGTCAAGGGCGGCTCGCTGACGATGCAGGTCGTCGAGATGAAGCACGTCGGACTCGGCGACCTGCTCGAGCGGCTCGAACGCCTGCGCCGCACCCTCGCCGCGGAAGGGTTGTTCGACCCGTCCCGGAAGAAGCGACTGCCCTTCCTGCCGCACCGGATCGGGCTGATCACCGGCAAGGACTCCGACGCCGAGAAGGACGTCAAGCGCAACGCCCAGCTCCGGTGGCCGCAGGTCGAGTTCCGGACGGTCCACACGGCCGTGCAGGGCGAGCGCGCCGTGAGTGAGGTCACCGCGGCGATCCTCGAGCTCGACGCCGACCCGACCGTCGACGTCATCATCGTGGCCCGCGGCGGCGGCGACTTCCAGAACCTGCTCGGCTTCAGCGACGAGGGACTCGTCCGGGCCGCGGCCGCTGCGAGCACCCCGATCGTCTCGGCGATCGGGCACGAGGCCGACCGGCCGATCCTCGACGAGGTCGCCGACCTCCGCGCCTCCACCCCGACCGACGCGGCCAAGCGCGTGGTGCCCGACGTCGCCGAGGAACTCGCCAACGTCCGGCAGGCGCGGGCACGACTCGGGCTCCGGTTGTCGCACACCCTCTCGGTCGAGGCGGACCGGATCGCGGCCCTGCGCTCCCGTCCCGCCCTGGCGTCCACCGCCTGGCTCGTCGACACCCGCGCGGAAGAGGTGGCGCGCGACCTCTCCCGCGCCCGTGAACTCCTCGACCGCCGGCTCGAACGCTCCCACTCCGAGGTCGGGCACCTCACCGCCCGGCTCCGGGCGCTGTCGCCGCGGGACACCCTGCGGCGCGGCTACGCGATCGTGCAGACGGCCGACGGCGGCGTGGTGCGGGGCTCGGAGGACCTCAGCGGTGCGACGCCCGTGCACGTGACGCTCGGCGCGGGGACCGCCACCGGGACGCTCGAGCCGGACGGTCCCGGTCCGGACGGGGCCTGACCCCGGTCGACGCCGCGGCGGGCGTCGCGGCGGGCGTCGCGGCGGGCGTCGCGGCGGGCGTCGCGGCGGGTGTCGCGGCGGCGAGCGGTCACCACCCGCGATCGCGCAGCCAGGCCTCGGCGACGTCCGGCCACGCGGCAGCGGTCCCGATGCCCTCGGCGAGCCCGATCCCGTGCGCGCCACGCTCGAAGACGTGCAGTTCGAACGGCACCGCCCGACGCGCGAGTGCCTGCCCGTAGCGCAGCGAGTGCGTGACGTGGACAGCCGGGTCCTCGGCGGTGTGCCAGAGGAACGTCGGCGGGGTCGCGCCGTCGACCATGAGCTCCGTGTCGAGCGCCCCCAGCGCCCACACCGTCGCACCCGTGCCGAGCAGGTTGTCCGCGCTCCCCCGGTGCTGGTGGTCGGTCATCGAGACCACCGGGTAGCAGAGCAGCGCGAGGTCGGGTCGGTCGTCCACGTCCGACACGGCGCGTTCGTCGGGCGTCGGCGCGTTCGAGACGAGGGCAGCGAGGTGGCCACCCGCGGACGAGCCGACCAGCAGGACGCGTGGAGCGGACGGGAGGCCCGGGTACCGTCCGGCGCGCAGGTCGCGCAGGAGCGTCCTGGTCGCCACCACGGCGTCGGGGTGCCGGTGCGGGGCGACCGGGTACGCGAAGACCACGGCGGAGATGCCGATCGTGTTGAGCCACCGGGCGTAGCCCTCCCCCTCGTGGGCGGCGTGGCCGTGGTACCCGCCGCCGGGCAGGACGAGGGCGACGTCGGGTCGCGCGTCCGCGGGGTCCGGGGCGGTCGGGGCCGGGTACCAGGTCGCGCCGTCGGGGAGGTCCGTCATGCCCCCAGACCCTACGCGGCCGGGAGTTGTCCACGGGTTCGTCCCCGCGGGCGGCACGTCGGTGGGTGCTCGGTAGGATCGAGGGGTGTCATCCCAGCAGGAACCCGAGCAGCCCGACGTCCGGTCGCTGAGCTACGAAGCGGCGCGCGACGAACTCGTGCGCGTCGTCGCCGAGCTCGAACAGGGATCGGCCACGCTCGAACGCTCGCTGTCCCTCTGGGAACGGGGCGAGTCCCTGGCCGCCCGGTGCGAAGAGTGGCTCGTCGGCGCCCGGGCCCGGCTCGACGCCGCACGCGCCGCGTCCGAGTCCGAGGACGGCGCAGCGCGATGACCGACGCCGACGGCCGCCCGATCGTCGCCGAGCTGGGCCGCCCCGAGACACCGGAGGAGACCTGGGCGCGCAAGGACGCCGCCCGCACCGCCCGGCGGCAGCACCAGACCGCGTTCAACCTCGTGCTCGCACTCATCGCGTCGCTCGGCATCGTGCTGTTCCTCGTCGCGGTCGTCGTGCGTCCGGACACCACGATCGGCGACCGGACGGTCGACTACCGCCAGGTGGCCTCGCAGGCCCAGGTGCCGGGCGTCACGCTCGCCGCGCCCGCGTTGCCGGGGGACTTCTCGTCCAACCGTGCCGACTACCAGGACAAGACGTCCGACGGGGTGAGCGTCTGGACCGTCGGCCTGCTCACGCCGGACAAGCAGTACATCGGCCTGCAGCAGGGCATCGACGCGAACGCGACCTGGGTGTCGAACCAGCTCGACCAGCACGCCGCCACGGGCACCCGCACGATCGCCGGGACGAAGTGGACCGTGTACGACCGCCGGGCCGAGGGCGACGACGCGGGCAACCAGGCGTACTCGCTCGTGTCGACGTTCGACCAGGGCACCGTCGTCCTGTCCGGCACCGCCGACGACAGCTCCTTCCGGACCGTCGCGACCGCCGTCAGCAAGCAGTTCGCGAACTGACGAGCAAACACCCGCCGCAGCAGCAGCACGACCACGACCCGATCCACCCGAAGCACCCGAGGAGCCCCATGCCCGACCGCGCCGCCTCCACCCCGTCCGACGCCCTCCGACTCCTCGTCGAGGGCAACGCCCGCTTCGCCGCCGACAAGCGCCGCACCGGCCGGATCGACCCGGACCGCCGCTCGGAGCTCGCCGGGTCGCAGGCACCGTTCGCCACCGTGCTCGGCTGCTCGGACTCCCGCGTGCCGTTCGAGCACGTGTTCGACGCCGGCATCGGTGACCTCTTCGCCATCCGCAACGCCGGCCAGATCGTCGACGACGTCGTGCTCGGATCGATCGAGTTCGCCGTCGTCGCGCTCGGCACGCCGCTCGTGGTCGTCCTCCGGCACACCAAGTGCGGCGCCGTCGCGGCCGCCCGCTCCGGCGAGCCCGTCCCCGCCCCGCACCTGCAGGCCCTCGTCGACGCCATCGCCCCGAGCGTCGAGCGCGTCCGCACCACCGACGCCGACGTCCCCCAGGAATCCGTCGGCGCCGCCCACCTCGAAGCCACGCTCCGTCAGGTGATCGAGCGCTCCGGCGCCGTCTCGGACGCGATCGCCGAGGGTAGATTGGCCGTCGTCGGCGCGACCTACGACCTCACCACGGGCGAGGTCGCCGTCGACACCGTCGTGGGCCAGGCCTGACCGACCGCCACGACGACCCGTCCCGGACACCATCGGGACACCCACCAGCCGGCGCGACCGCGGCCGGCGAGCACCCCAGGAAGGACCACGACGACGTGACCGACACCACCTCGACCACCGTGACCGACAGCTCCGGCGAGTTCCGCATCGAGCACGACACCATGGGCGAGGTCCGGGTGCCGGTGTCCGCGCTCTACCGGGCGCAGACGCAGCGTGCGGTGGAGAACTTCCCGATCTCCGGGAGCGGGCTCGAGTCGGCCCAGATCGTCGCCCTCGCCCGGATCAAGCGGGCGGCCGCGATCGTCAACGGTGAGCTCGGCATCGTCGACCCGACCCTGGCCGCTGCCGTGGTCGAGGCGGCGGACACCATCATCGGTGGCGCCCACCACGACCAGTTCCCCGTCGACGTCTACCAGACCGGCAGCGGGACCTCGTCGAACATGAACATGAACGAGGTCCTCGCGACCCTCGCGTCCGAGGTCGCCGGTGCCCCGGTGCACCCGAACGACCACGTGAACGCCTCGCAGTCCTCGAACGACGTGTTCCCGACGTCGGTGCACGTCGCCGTGACCGAGGCCCTCATCCGCACGCTCGTCCCGGCGCTCGAGCACCTCGCCGAGTCGCTCGAGGCGAAGGCCACGCTCTGGGCCGACGCGGTGAAGTCCGGCCGCACGCACCTCATGGACGCCACGCCCGTCACCCTCGGGCAGGAGTTCGGCGGCTACGCGCGCCAGGTCCGTCTCGGCATCGAGCGGGTGAACGCGACGCTCCCCCGCGTGGCCGAGGTCCCGCTCGGCGGCACGGCCGTCGGCACCGGGATCAACACCCCGAAGGGCTTCCCGCAGCGGGTCATCGCCCAGCTCGCGAGCGACACCGGGCTGCCCGTCACCGAGGCGCTCGACCACTTCGAGGCGCAGGGCGCCCGGGACGCCCTGGTCGAGGCGTCCGGGGCGCTCAAGGTCATCGCGGTCAGCCTGACGAAGATCAACAACGACCTCCGGTGGATGGGCTCCGGGCCGAACACGGGCCTCGGCGAACTGCACATCCCGGACCTCCAGCCCGGGTCGTCGATCATGCCCGGCAAGGTCAACCCCGTCATCCCCGAGGCCACGCTCATGGTCGCCGCACGCGTGATCGGCAACGACGCCACCATCGCGTGGGCGGGCGCCTCCGGTGCGTTCGAGCTGAACGTCGCGATCCCCGTGATGGGCACCGCGCTGCTCGAGTCGATCCGCCTGCTCGCGAACAGCTCGCGGGTGCTCGCCGACAAGACGATCGACGGGCTCGAGGCGAACCTCGACCGCGCCCGCGCGTTCGCCGAGTCCTCGCCGTCCATCGTCACCCCGCTCAACCGCGTGATCGGGTACGAGGCGGCGGCGAAGGTCGCGAAGTTCGCGGTGCAGGAAGGCGTCACCGTGCGCGAGGCCGTGATCGCACTCGGCCACGTCGAGCGGGGCGAGGTCACCGAGGAGCAGCTCGACAGCGCCCTCGACGTGCTCAGCATGACGCACCCGAACTGACGCACCCCGTCACGGACAGGAGGCGGGGGGGGCGCGGGGCCCCCCCCCCCCCGCCCGGGGGGGGGGGGGGGGCCCCCCCGGGGGGGGGCCCCCGCCGGGGGCCCCCCCGGGGCGCCACCCGCGGGTGGGGGGGGCGAGCCCCGCG
>NZ_JBIVBW010000009.1:0-216840 GCF_044746255.1 Curtobacterium sp. NPDC086286 | reverse complement strand
GGGGGCGGTCGGGCCGGTTCCGCCCGTGCGGGGCGGGCCGGGCGACCCCCCCCTCCCCGGGGGGGGGGGGGGGGGGGGGGGGGGGCCGCCCCCCCCCCCGGGGGGGGGGGGGGGGGGCCCGGGGCCCCCGCGCCTCCCGTCCCGACCGTGGTCGCGCTCTCGTGCGTCGGCCTGATCAGGCCTGCACGTCGCCCCGCCACCCGGTGTCGGTGGGCGCCGACTCCACGCGCTCCTTGTAGTTCTGCAGGTCCTTCTTGATGGCGTGACCGCCGACGCCGACCGCTGCGCCGAGCTTCTCGAGGAAGCCGGAGGGCTCCCAGTCGATCTGCGCGGTGACGCGGGTCTCGTCGTCGGACAGCTTGTGGAAGGTGACGACGCCGGCGTGGTCGGTCTCGCCGTCCTTGACCGTCCACGCGACCCGCTCGTCGGGGTGCTGCTCGGTGATGAGTGCACGGAACTCGCGCTCCTGGCCGGCGACCTTCACGGTCCAGTCGGTGGTCTTGTCGTCGACCTGGACGATCTTCTCGACCTCGTCGAGGAACTCGGGGAACTCCTCGAAGCGGGTCCACTGGCCGTAGGCAGCTGCGACGGGGACGTTCACGTCGACGGTTTCGATGATCTGAGGCATGACCCGGACGGTAGGCGGCCACGGCTGGGCGCCGTACAGGGGCGTGTCCCCCGGGGCGCACTAGTGTGAGGGAGATGACTGAGCACGGGAAGCACGCGTTCCACGAACGGGACGAGCACGGCATCCTGGTGCGCCCGGCCCTGGCGTCGGACGTCCCGCACATCCAGCGGCTCATCTCGCCCTACGTCGACCGGCGGATCCTGCTCGGCAAGGAGAACGTCGCGCTCTACGGTTCGATCCAGCAGTTCCGGATCGCCGAAGGCCCCGACGGTGTCCCGATCGGGTGCGGTGCGCTCGCCGTGTTCTGGGACGACATAGCGGAGGTGCGAACGCTCGCCCTCGACGCCGACTGGATCCACAAGCGCGTCGGCCACCGCATGCTCGAGGCACTGGAGCACGACGCCCGCGAACTCGGTGTCGCCCGCATCTTCTGCCTGACGTTCGAGGTCGACTTCTTCACGAAGCACGGGTACCTCGAGATCGGCGAGAGCGTCGTCTCTCCCGAGGTGTACGCCGAGCTCGTCCGGTCGTCGGACGAAGGGGTCGCGGAGTTCCTCGACCTCGCACGGGTGAAGCCGAACACGCTCGGCAACACCCGCATGCTGAAGATCCTCTGACGCTTTCGGCTGCCGTCCGGCGGGGTTCCCTCGTCGGGCTCGCGCCGTTGTCTACCCTGTGCGCATGTCGTCGTTCCGTCACCCCGTCGGGCCCGAGAAGCCGGGCGTCTACTGGCGCCGTCGTGCGATGGTCATCGGGGTGCTGCTGCTGATCGTGGTCGTCGTCGTGTTGATCGTGGTCGGGCGGGGTGGGGCGTCTGCTGACCCGGGGCCTTCTCCCACTTCCGCCTCCGCATCGTCTGCCGGGCCGTCGTCGTCGCCGCGTGCCACGCCCTCTGCAGCCGCTTCGCCCTCGGGATCGGCCTCGCCCTCGGCCTCGTCTTCGTCTTCGGACTCGGCCAAGGACGGGTCGACGTGTACCAAGGAGCAGATCGAGCTCACGCCCGTCGTCGACAAGACCTCGTACGGCCCCACCGAGGACCCGAAGATCGCGATGTCGATCAAGAACACCGGGTCGAACTCGTGCCACATGGACCTCGGGTCGTCCCAGCAGGTCCTCACGATCTCGTCCGGCGAGGAGCAGTACTGGTCGTCGAAGGACTGCCAGACCGGCGGGACCAACCAGGACGTCACGATCAAGGCCGGGCAGACCCTGACCACGCCGGCGATCGCCTGGGACCGGACGCGGTCGTCGACCTCGACGTGCGACTCGTCTCGGCCGTCGGTGACCGGTGGGGGTGCGAGCTACCACCTGGAGGTGGCGGTGGGGAACATCGAGTCGAAGGCGTCGGTGCAGTTCATCCTCGGGTAGTCCGGCGGTGCTCACCGGCTACGATGAAGGCAAGTGGATTGGGAATGCCCGGTCGGCGTCAACCCCCGGATCTCCGGGGGTTTTCGCTTGTCGCGGGGGTTTTCGCTTGTCCGGGGAGACCTCGAGGCCACGGTCCTCGGTGCTGTAACCGTGTCGTGGAACGGGAACGGGCCCGTCGTCACGAGGACGACGGGCCCGTTCGGGCTGGAGGAGATCAGCCGATGACGGAGATGTTCTCCGCCTGCGGGCCCTTGCGACCCTCGGTGATGTCGAACTCCACCTTCTGGTTCTCCTCGAGCGACTTGTAGCCGTTGCCAGCGATCGCGGAGAAGTGAGCGAAGACGTCAGCGGAGCCGTCGTCCGGGGCGATGAAGCCGAAGCCCTTTTCGTTGTTGAACCACTTGACGGTGCCGGTCGATGCCATGATGGCGTTCCTTACTTTCTTGCCAGTCGACATCTGCAGTCGACTGCCTTGCGATGCGGTATTCGCTACCGCCGATCCACCGACGGATGTCGTCAGATCGATGCGTCCTGCGGGCATGGGGCCGGTAGAACGGGTTCGGGGCCAGGCGGCCGGGGAAGGCCAGTGACCGATGGCGCTCGAGGTGCTGTGCACCGGAAGAACGATGGACTCCCGCCGAAGCGGTTGGTACCAATCTACAGTCTTGTGGCCACAAGGGAAGAGCCGAAGTCGCCGAACGTCCATGAATCTGGTGGACTGGGTCTCGATGGCAGACAAGGAACAGCGTTTCCGGAGCGAACAGCTCGAGGCGGCGCTCGAGAAGCAGGACGTCGCGGCGGTGGCGTTCGCGCTCCGCAACGACATCGTGATCGTCCCCCGGCTGGTCACCGGCAAGAAGGACATGCAGGTGCGGGTGTTCGGGCGTGAGGGCTCGGACAAGCGCATCCTGCTGCTGTTCTCGTCGGCAGACGCGTACACGGCGATGGTGCCGGACGAGAAGGTCCGGCAGGTGATGGTCTACGACGGACCGCGGCTCGAGGAGTTCATCGCGGCGCACCTGGATTCGCTCGAGGGCGTCTTCTTCGACATCGCGGGCCCGCACACGATGCAGGCGACGCCCGAGGACCTGCTGGCGGCGCTCCGGGCCTGACTCGCGCTTACGTGTGCGTCGCTCGGCGGCGTGTCGCACCGCCGGCTCTGCCGTGATCGGTGCTGCCGTGATCGGTCAGAACGCTCGGTCGAGTTCGCGCTCCCGCTCGTTCGCGGCCAGGGAGAACGCGACCCGCAGTGCTTCGCGGAGGTGCTGGGCGTCCGCGCCGAGCACGGTCGTGAATCCGAGGCGTGCGGCTTCGCTCGCGCGCTGCTTCGTGCCCGTGGTCGGGCGGATCTCGCCCGCGAGGCTGATCTCGCCGACGGCCGCCAACGTGTGCGGGTACGGGCGGTCGCGGGCGGCACTCGCGAGGGCCAGTGCGATGGCGAGGTCGGCGCCGGGCTCCGTGAGCTTCATGCCGCCCACCGTGGACACGTAGACGTCGGCATCCGACAGCTTCAGGCCGGCGCGACGTTCGAGCACCGCGAGGAGCATCGCCACGCGGGAGGAGTCGACGCCGTTGACGACGCGGCGCGGCTGGGGTGCCGAGCTCGGGACGACGAGCGCCTGCACCTCGACCGGGAGCGCCCGGCGTCCCTCGAGCGCGACGGTCACGCACGTGCCGGACACCGGCGCGCCGTTCTTCGACATGAACAGGCCGCTGGGGTCGGGGACCTCGTGGATGCCGTCGCCGGCCATGTCGAAGCAGCCGACCTCGTCCGTGGGGCCGAAGCGGTTCTTGAGCGCGCGGACGAACCGGAGCGCGGTCTGCCGGTCGCCCTCGAAGTGGCACACGACGTCGACGAGGTGTTCGAGCAGTCGGGGTCCGGCGATCGTGCCGTCCTTCGTCACATGGCCGACGATGAGGACCGGGAGCGCGCGGTCCTTCGCGACGCGGATCAGCGTGGAGGCGACTTCGCGCACCTGCGACGTACCACCGGCGATGCCGTCGATCGAGCTCGACGAGATGGTCTGCACCGAGTCGGCGATGAGGAGGTCCGGCTTGACCTGGTCGATCTGGCCGAGGATGACGCCGAGGTCGACCTCGCTCGCCAGGTAGAGGTCGTCGTGCATCGCCCCTGTGCGTTCGGCGCGGAGCCGGACCTGGTCGACGGATTCCTCGGCGCTGACGTAGAGCACGCGCTTGCCGGTCGCTGCCGCTCGTGAAGCGACCTCGAGCAGGAGCGTGGACTTGCCGACGCCGGGCTCGCCGGAGAGCAGGACCGCCGCACCCGGGACCACTCCGCCGCCGAGGACGCGGTCGAACTCGCCGATGCCGGTCTGCCAGCGCTGGACCGTTGTTCCGCGGGATTCGGTGATGGGCCGTGCCACGCGGTTGCCCGTGACAGCAACCGAGGCGGTTCCCCGGGTACTGGCCGTGGCCGCAGTGGAGTCCTCGACCGTGCCCCAGGACTGGCACTCGCCGCAGCGGCCGACCCACTTGATGCTGGTCCAGCCGCACTCGGTGCAGCGGTAGAGGGACTGAGCGCGCGCCATGATCGCCAGGCTAGGCGGTGCCGCCGACATCACCCGCGCGGTCGTCCGGACCGTCGGGGCGCGTGTCGGGTCCGGCGTCGGGCACGGCGACCGACCCGGTCATGCGCTGCCGAAGGCGGTCGATGCGGCCGGGGCGCTCGGCGTGGTCGAGAGCCTCGGCGCCCTCGGTGTCCTGCTCGGCCCGGGCGGTCGCCACCGCTCCGGCTCCGGCGCCGAGGTCCTCGGCTTCGCGGGCGGACAGGTAGTGCCGGATCGCCGCGACAACGTCGACCCGTGCGTCGACCGCGGGTTCGAACGCGCTCGCCCAGATCTCGTACCCCCGGTCGTTCGGGTGGAACAGGTCGCCGTAGCTGTTGAAGAACGTCCGGCGCAGCCCGACCCGCTTCGTGATGGTGTGGAGCGGCGCGACCGTGAGCCCGAACTCCTCGGCCACGCGGTGCACGATCTCGTTCGCCACAGCGACCTTGCGCTCACGGTCGGGGACGAACATGCACGGCAGCTCGGCGACGATCGCATGTGACGGCACCGCGCCGTAGATGTCGCGGATGTTCCGCTCGAACTTGTCGGGGTGGAAGTCGGCGATGTCGTTCGCGCCGATCGACACCGTGCAGATGTCGGGTGTGTAGTTGCGGAGCTTCGGCAGTTGGTCCTTCCGTGCGCCCCAGGTCGTCGAGCCGGACACGCTGAGGTTCACGACGCGGACCGACGACCGGGAGCGGTGCCGGATCCGGCGGGCGAGCAGTCCTACGTACCCGCGGTGGGGCTCGCTCGCACCGACGCCCTGCGCTGCCGAGTCACCGATCGCGAGGTACGTGATCTGCCCCTCGTGCTGCAAGCGCTCGCGCCACCAGTCGGCATGCACGGGCAGCAGTTCGCCGACGCGACGGGCGGCGGCGCGCTGGCCGCGGACGCCCGCCCGGGCGCCGAAGGCAGCGCCCCCGAGGACGGTGAGGCCGCCGACGACCGACGACAGCAGGGCAATGAGCGTGCGAGATCTCATGCTGTGGACGTTACGCGGACTTCTTCGGGACGCGATCCGTCTCGACCGGGCCGTGGACGGGCGTCCGGGACCGGCCACCTGTGGAGGGGGAGTCGACGCGCGGTGGTGCGTGGTGCCTCCCGGATCGTGTAAACTCTTTCCCGGTACCGTGTCCGAGCGGCCGAAGGATCATGTCTCGAAAACATGTGTGGGGGCAACTCCACCGTGGGTTCAAATCCCACCGGTACCGCCACAGAAAACCCCCGTTCATACGGGGGTTTTCTTCGTTCGGGGGAGCCGTCTTAGAGGAGGCGTGGCGCGGTCTCTCGATACGCCGCTCCGCCTTGCGGCTTTCGCAGGGGCCTCCTCTTCGATCAGGCAGTCCGCCGTGCTTTCCAAGGCCTGAGGCTCCACGTGCACTCTCGCCTGTTCGGTAGCGCGCTTGGCGCGGAACTGCTCGTGGCAGTCGCTCCTGTGGCCGGCTGACTCCAAACGGGACCAGGAGTGGGGCTGAGCGTCATCGAGACCAGGGCTCAGATGTGTGGTGAATCCGCGAGGAGGATCCAAGAACTGCATGCGTGCGGCCGGCGGCAACCCTAGTCCGGGTGAGGCCTGAACCGCTGCATGATCACGCCGCGTGGACGACCGCGTAGCTGAGCGACGCTCCCTTTGGGTCTTGACATCAAGACCACGAGACTGTGACCTGTCACTATGAGCGGTAGGGCATGACCAGCATGGCGGCGACGGCCAAGGAACTTGCAGAACAATACGGGGATCCTCTGTGGCGTCGTAAATTCGTCGATCTCACGGACTTATTACAAATTCTCGCGGATTGCATCATTCCGAACGACTATTCGATACCCGACGGTATGAGTGGCGCTCTGTTGCTCACTGAGGCGGGAACTCGTATGAAGGACCGACTTATCCGTAAGGAGCACGTGCCGATTAAAGAGGCGCACCTTATGTGCGCTTTGACTGTTGGACATGACGAATTATTCCTGAACGTCGAAGAGACTGACCTCGATAAGCTGTCGAATCTTATTGAGGGGCAGCTACGGAATCGTCGAATCAGGTTCCCCTTCAGTTACGGGCGCAAGCTGTATGACGCTTACAGCCGCCTTTTCGAAGACGAAAAGGACGTGCTAACAATAGATGAGACTCTGCAGCTAATTGAGGCCGTCCCTGACGGCGTCTACCAATACGGAAAATACATTATCGGCCCATATGGCCTCCTTCAGAGTCGAGCGGAACGGCATGTCCGCTTCAGCCGAGTCGTGCCGGCCTACCACTGTTCACAACCGACCTGCAAGTCAGTGCATCAGGTGCGCCTTTCAACGGGATACGACGCACCGATCAATGACGAACGAAAGAAGTTGCGGCGGATACTTGACGAGTCGATCGCTAAGGCGGCCGACTGGTGGGGGCTCGCGCTCGAAGTCGACAATTTCGCCGGCGCGTTCTACGCCGATCATCATGCGGCCACGCTTGTAGGCCTGCTGGGTGATGCGGTGAGCGACGACGAATTGCGTCACCTGCTTGTATTTTTGCTCGACGAGACAAAGGGTGAGTTCCGCGCTGCGGTTAAAGATCTTCTCCCCCCGGGTGCGGCCGAGAAGATGGTCGAAGGACTCGGTCGCGACGAGATGCAACAGCTCGTACTGCTGGCAAATGAGGAACGGATCGCCCGGGGGCTCGATCGCCTTGTTTATGCAGGCATCATCGAGGTCCCGCGCGGCGAGGTTCGTCGGCCGGTCACAAACATTCGGAATCGCTCTGGTGCCTTCCAACTTACGCCCGAACTCGGGCACCTCGGCGTTCGCTTCGTCAGTGACGATCCCGGCTTTGCCTCTCTGCGCGAACGTGAATTGCTTGACCGTCTGTATCTTCGGGACAACGAGACGGACACCGAGGAGCTGGACTGGCAGTTGCGTGGATTCGATTCGGAGGACCTTGACGAGCGATTGGAAAACTTTTTCCGGTCCACGGACCCGCGGTCGGCTCTTACACGCATGATTCTGGCACGCAAAACGAATATGATCGCGGCTTGCGAGTATGTCGGGATTGAGGACGGAGCGCATCTATCCGACGAGCTTCTCGTCGAGACAGTGTTGTGGAAGCTTGGCTTCGATGTGCGAATCGAGCAAGATTCTCACGGACGATTTTGGGACCTTCATCAGCGGATCTCAGCCCTGACTCAAGCTAGTCGAATTTCTGGCATTGGCGAATCTGAGACCTTTAGGGGCGTGGCAAGCGCGTTCTTCAATGAACTGGAAGGTCTCTTAGCGGATGCCCTTGCGTTCTCTACGTGGGTGCTACTCGTGGACCATACGAGTCAACGGTTCCCATTCAGCTACAACGACGCTGATGATCGCGCGACAGCGCTTGCACTGCTTCAGATCGCTCATCAGGAGTCGGGTAATGTTGCGGAAGAGTTCGATTTTGGCTCCGATCGCTTAGAGCTCTATGCCCTGATCCGTGGGTTCGAGGTGCTCGCTAAGAAGCTCGACGCGGTTAAGGTACAGCAGTCCAGCCTCAGCCGACCGGCGAACGATATCCCAGATTTCGAAGGAAAGACGGCAATCAAGGAATTCGTCTTCAAGTCGCGCGTGCCGTATCTCAATCTGACCGAAGCGGCGCAAGATCGCTTGATAAAGGGTCTCAAAAGTATCTCGGCGGGGTTGCTGCATCCGGTAGAGGTCCATCAGGTGCGCAACGACTACTCGCATTACCGACGCACGTCGCCTGAGATCGAGCGTATGGTGCGAGCTCTAGATGCTATACGCGACGCGGTCAAAGAACTCGAGAACCTTGGGCTGGCGCGCCTTCTCTGCTTTCCTGCAGGTTTTGAGTCGGACGCCTGGGGTCGAAGTAAGCACCGCTTCTCTGGCCCTCGCAGTGTGGAACACCTGTTCGCCCGACCATCGAAGTTTGACTGGATGGGCCTGCCTGACCTGCAAACTTCCCAGTATATCGTCCGGGCAGCTGTGTTTGCGGAACCAAATGAGGTACTCCGCTTTACGCCCCGGTTTGAGAGTGAGTTTTCCAGGATGTGGGCCGGTTACCCTGCCCGACGCCAAAGTGGCCCAGTCGCCGGTGCGCCAAGTGAGGAATCCGGCCCACACGTGACTAACGTCGGAATGCAGACCGGTAGAACACCCGAGTAGTCCTTCTCAGCGGTGAACGGACGTAAGCGCGATCAGCGAGGGTGACGACGGTCGGTGCCCCAGTACGGGGCAAGCATGCGCTATGCCGAAACGCTAGCCGGCTGGGTCGTACGCGCCGCGACTGCCTGACCGACGCGGCCGACGGAATGAGCTCATGGCCGTCCGCGCTCGCCCTCTCGCGACGATTGTGAGCTCGTCAGATCTTTCCTCGGTGGTGCTTGGCGTCGACGACCCAGACACCGGCGCGGGTGACGACGATGTGGTCGATGTTCGCGGGGGAGCCGGGGATGCGCCGGTCGTGGAACACCACCACGTGTTCGGACGCGATGGCGTCGAGTCTCCGTCCGACCTCAGCCTCGCCGACCGCGCCGGACCTCCACGCCGCGGTGCTCTGTCGCTCGCTCGAGAGTGCGACGGCGATCGTGCCGATCCGCCCCTCGCCCCACGTCGAGCGGATCGTCGCCTCATCGCGCGCCCTGCGGCGGTCGTACTCGCGCTGCGCGGACGCGCCGGCGCCGGTCGTGTGGTCGGTCCCCATGGACCCATCCAGGCAGACAGCCTGCCTCGTCCACGAGCCCCAGTGCGAGGCGCGCGAACGACACGACGGGACGGTCGGACCACCGGACAGGAGGCGCGACACCGGACGCCAGCCGCGCCTCCAGTCCGACAAGCGGTCACCCTGGTCCGCGCGCGCCGACGGGGCGCAGAGTGGAGCGATGCCGACATCCGCACCCTCCGCAGCACCGCAGGCCGTGCGCCTCGTCGGCGCCCCTGGGGCGACGCGTCCCGCCGCGGGCGCCCCTACGCGAAGGACCCCTCCGTCATCCGGTTCGGCGGCCGGTACCTGCTGTACTGCTCCCTCCCGTCCGCGCGCGACGACGAGCCCGAAGGGTGGTCGGTCGGCATCGCCGAGAGCGACGACCTCGTCACGTGGCGGACGGTCGCCGAGCTGCCGTCGTTCGGGGAGTACGACCGCAGCGGTGCGGCAGCGCCCGGCGCGGTGGTGATCGACGGACGCGTCCACCTGTTCTTCCAGACCTACGGCCGGGGCCGCGAGGACTCGATCTGCCACGCGGTCAGCGACGACGGCGTGACCTTCACGCCGAACCCGGAGAACCCGGTGTTCCGCCCGACGGGGGAGTGGACCTGCGGCCGAGCGATCGACGCGGACCTGGTCGTCGCGGGTGATTGGCTGCTGCTCGGGTGGGTGACGCGCGACCCGACGATGACGACGCAGCTGCTCGGGACGGCACGAGCGCCGCTGGGGAGCGCGTACGGTCGCGACGACTGGGAGCAGCTGTCCGTCGACGGCCCGGCGCTGGCCCCGCAGCTGCCCTGGGAGCAGGACTGCATCGAGACGCCGGCGCTGCGGTGGGACGGCGAGACGTTCACGGTGTTCTACGCGGGCGCGTACAACAACCAGCCGCAGCAGATCGGGTGGGCGACGAGCCCGGACGGCCGGACGTGGACGCGCGGCTCCGACGAGCCGCTCGTGCCGGCGGGGCCGGATGGCGCGTGGAACCACTCCGAGTCCGGCCACCCGGGCTTCTTCCGCGACGAGGACGGGCGCGAGTACCTGTTCTTCCAGGGCAACCCGGACGACGGCCACACGTGGTGCATCGCTGCAACGGAACTGACGTTCGTCGACGGTGTGCCGGTCGTGCGGACGGACCCGGTGGGCTGACCCCGCCGGGTCGAGGCGGTCACGAACCGCGCCGTCGAGTGCGGGGCCGGCCCGCGCGCGTGGCAAGCTTGGACGTCCCCGACGCCCCCAACCAGGAAGGCCCCGGATGCTCGAGCTCCCGGCCGTGTTCGAAGTCGGCTCCCTGATCGCGATCGTCGCGATCCTGCTGGCCGACCTCCTCGTCGTCGCGCGGCGTCCGCACGTGCCGACGCTCAAGGAGTCCGGCCTGTGGGTGGGCCTCTACGTCGGCCTCGCGCTGTTGTTCGCCGTCGCGATGTTCGTCTTCGCCGGTGGGGAACCGGCCGGGCAGTTCCTCGCGGGCTGGCTGACGGAGTACAGCCTGAGCATCGACAACCTCTTCGTGTTCGTCATCCTCATGGCGCGGTTCTCCGTGCCGAAGGCGATCCAGCAGGAGGTGCTCATGCTCGGCATCATCATCGCGCTGGTCCTGCGCGGCGTGTTCATCCTGCTCGGCGCCCGCCTGATCGAGGACTTCTCGTGGATCTTCTACCTCTTCGGGGCGTGGCTGGTGTGGACGGCGATCCAGCAGCTCCGTGGCGAGGACGACGACGATGACAAGGACAGCCTCATCGTGCGGCTGCTCCGGCGTCGGATCCGCATCACCGACACCTACGACGGCATGAAGTTCCGCATCGTGCAGGACGGCGCACGGCACTTCACGCCGCTGCTGGTGGTCCTCATCGCGATCGGGACGACTGACCTGCTGTTCGCGCTCGACTCGATCCCGGCGATCTTCGGCATCACCGAGAGCGCGTTCATCGTGTTCACCGCGAACGTCTTCGCCCTGATGGGCCTCCGGCAGCTGTACTTCCTGCTCGGCGGGTTGCTCGAGCGGTTGGTCTACCTCAAGTACGGGATCGCGGCGATCCTCGCCTTCATCGGCGTGAAGCTCGTGCTGCACGCACTGCACGGCAACGAGCTGCCGTTCATCAACGGTGGGGAGCACGTCGAGTGGGCGCCGGAGATCGGCACCGGGGTGTCGTTGCTGGTCATCGTCGTGGCGATGGGTGTGGCGACCGGGGCGAGCCTGCTGCGGATGCGCCGCGAGGACGAGTCGCACGACGAGGTCTCCCGCGACGCCGGGACGGCGTAGCGGTCCTGCACCGCGCCCGTCGCGTGCGTCCGGCGGTGGAGGCACCACGAGACGGACTGGAGGCGCGGGTCGGGCCCGCACCGTCCCTCCAGGCACGGCCGTCACCCCGCTGGCGCGGTGCGCCGGAACCGGCTGGTGGGGTCCGCTAGCGTCGACACCGGACCCCGCCACCCCTCACGAACCGGATCGAGCAACGATGCCTGACGTCCACCGCCCCGCCGACGACCGCTACGAGCGACTCCCGTACCAGCGCGTCGGGAGGAGCGGCCTGCTCCTGCCCCGCATCTCCCTCGGGCTGTGGAACAACTTCGGCGCCGACCGAGCCCTCACGACCCAGCGCGACATCGTGCTGCACGCGTTCGACCGCGGGATCACCCACTTCGACCTGGCGAACAACTACGGCCCGCCGCCCGGAGCCGCCGAGGAGCAGTTCGGTCGCATCCTCGAGTCGGACCTCCGACCGTTCCGCGACGAGATCGTGGTGTCGACGAAGGCCGGCTACGACATGTGGCCCGGTCCGTACGGCAACTGGGGCTCGCGCAAGTCCATGCTCGCCTCGCTCGACCAGTCGCTCGGACGCCTCGGGCTGGAGTACGTCGACGTCTTCTACTCGCACCGGCCGGACCCCGAGACCCCGATCGAGGAGACCGTCAGCGCCCTCGTGACCGCGGTCCGCTCGGGCAAGGCGCTCTACGCCGGCATCTCGAACTACGACCCGGCGCAGACGGCCGCCGCGGCCGAGGCGCTCGCCGCCGAGAACATCCACCTGCTCATCCACCAGCCGCGCTACAACATGTTCGACCGGGTCCCCGAGGACGGGCTCTTCGACGAGCTGCTCCGTCTGGGGACCGGCGCGATCGTGTTCTCCCCGCTGGCCGGTGGGCTGCTGACGGACCGCTACCTCGACGGCTCGGTGCCGGTCGGGTCGCGGGCGGCGGAGGGGCGCTGGTTCGGCGCGGACCGGATCGACGACGAGTACCTGATGACCGCGCGGGCCCTGAACGACATCGCCGTGTCCCGTGGGCAGACGCTCGCGCAGCTCGCCATCACGTGGGTGCTCCGGCAGCCGGCGGTCACGTCCGCGCTCGTCGGGGCGTCGAGCGTCCGGCAGCTCGACGGGACGCTCGACGCGCTCGATGGTGCGCCGCTGACCGACGAGGAGCTCGCGGCCATTGACGCGCTGGTGCCGCGCGGCTGAGTCCGGGCGGCGTGCTGGCCGGGCGGCTGCGTCCGGGCGGAGCGCTGGCCGCGGGGCTGCGTCCGGGCCAGGATGGTCCCATGACGGACCACGCCGAGATGATCCACCCCGACGTCGCACCGAGCGGACCCGGGTGCGTCGAGTGCGACGCCACCGGGTCCTGGTGGGTGCACCTGCGCCGGTGCGCCGCGTGCGGCCACGTCGGCTGCTGCGACGACTCGCTGGACACCCACGCCACCCGGCACTGGGAGGAGACCGGGCACGCGGTCATCCAGAGCTACGAGCCCGGCGAGACGTGGTCGTACGACTACCGCGACCAGTCGACGTTCGAGGGCGTCGAGCTCGCGGCGCCGACGAGCCACCCCGTGGAACAGGCAGTCCCCGGGCCGGCGGATCGCCTGCCCGGGGACTGGTTGGAACTGCTCGGCGGGTCGCGCTGACCCGCCGGGGCCGATCAGGACGCGTTAGCTCGCGCTGACGGCCTCGTCGCGGCGCGGGAGCGTCCAGCCCGGACGCACGAAGTGGCACGTGTAACCGTGCGGGTGCTTCTCGAGGTAGTCCTGGTGCTCCTCCTCGGCCTCCCAGAACTCACCGGCGGGCTCGACCTCGGTGACGACCTTGCCCGGCCAGATGCCGGACGCGTCGACGTCGGCGATCGTGTCGAGGGCGACCTCGCGCTGCTCGTCGTTCGTGTAGAACACCGCGGAGCGGTAGCTGCGGCCGACGTCGTTGCCCTGGCGGTCCTTCGTCGACGGGTCGTGGATCTGGAAGAAGAACTCGAGCAGGTCGCGGTACGAGATCTGCGACGGGTCGAAGACGATCTCGACCGACTCGGCGTGGTCGCCGTGGTTCCGGTAGGTGGCGTTCGGGGTGTCGCCGCCGGAGTACCCGACGCGCGTGCTGATCACACCGGGACGGCGACGGAGGAGCTGCTGCGCTCCCCAGAAACACCCGCCGGCGAGGATGGCGGTTTCGGTGGTGGTCATGGTGGCCTCCTGAGTTCGGGAGTGCCGCTGGCTGCGGCACCGTGTGGTGCAACCGGCGGGGCCGGTCGTGTGTTCCCGCGCTGCGTCAGGCGGTGGTGTCCTCGAGCGCGTCGAGCGTCGCGACGTCCTCGGCCGACAGCGCGAAGTCCACGTCGGCGTTCGCGGCGATGCGGGACGGCGTGGTCGACTTCGGCAGCGGCAGGACGTCCTTCTCGAGCAGGTAGCGGATCGCGACCTGGGCGACGCTCTTGTCGTACTTCGCCGCGATCTCGGCGATCTGCTCGTTGTCGAGGAGTCCACCGGTGGCGAGCGGGGAGTACCCCTCGGTGAGGATGTCGTGCTCGCGGTCGAAGGCCGTCGTCTCGTCCTGCGTGTTGCCGATGAACCAGCGGATCTGGTTGGCGTGCGGGACGACGTCGGTGCGGCCGAGCAGGTCCTCGAGGTCGGCGACGGCGAAGTTCGAGACGCCGATGCTCTTCGTCCGGCCGGCGTCGTAGACCTCCTCGAGGACCTTCCACACCTCGACGTTGCCGTCCCGGTGGTCCGACCCCATGTCGCTCCAGGGCCACGGCGCGTGCACGAGGTACAGGTCCACGTGTCCGAGGTCGAGGTTGCGGCTGGACTCGTCGAAGGCGTCGCGCGCGCCGGCCGCGGTCTTGATCTCGGCCGGGAGCTTCGTGGTGATGAAGAGCTCGTCGCGCGGGATGCCGCTGTCGCGGACCGCCTCGCCGACGCTGGCCTCGTTGCCGTACGCCAGAGCGGTGTCGATGTGGCGGTAGCCGACGTCGAGCGCGGCCTTGGTGGTGTCGTAGGCGTCGGCGCCGGACGGGATCTGCCAGGTGCCGAACCCGATCTTCGGGATGTGCAGGCCGTTGGACATGGTGAACGTGTCGATGAGAGCGGGCATGCACCGGACAGTACGCCGCGCGGACGTCGGTCGGGTCGTCTACCATTCGAACACACGTTCGAACGAGGAGGGCGAGATGATGCTCACGCAGGAGGTCGCCACGCTGTGGTGGGACCGCGGTGTGCCGGTCCGGATGGTCTGGCGCGAACGGCGGTGGCGGGTCTCCGACACCCCGACGCGGCTGACGGCGACGGCGGAGTACCTGCCGTCGGCGGTGACGCACGCGCCGGAGCACACGGTGGGCTGGCGGTTCCAGGTGAGTGCGGACGACGGTGAGGACGACGTGGTGGTCGTCGACGTCGCGCCGGACGGCACCGGGTGGGTCGTCGCCCGGACGTGGCGCTGACCGGCGCTGCGCGATCCGCGCGGGGGTGTCAGGCGCTGCCGCGCCAGACCACCTCGGTGGGCAGGACGAACCCGCGCGGGGTGTCGTCCGTCCCCGCGATCTGCTCGAGCACCTGCCGCGCCGCGTGCTCACCAAGGGTCCGGGCGGGCTGCCGGACGGTCGAGAGCGGCGGATCGCACCGGAGTGCCCACGCGCTGTCGTCGAAGCCCACCACGCCGACGTCCCCCGGGACCGACCGACCGGCACGCTGCAGGACGTCCATCGCGCCGGCGGCCACGGCGTCCGACGCCGCGAAGACCCCGTCGATGTCCGGCGCCCGGTCGAGCAGCTCGCGCATGCCCTCGACCCCGGCGGTGTAGCTGAAGAGCGGGTTCCGCGCGACGAGCCCGGGGTCGAAGCGGTCGCCGAGCGCAGCGGTGAACCCCGCGAGACGGTCCTGGCCGGAGTCGCGGTCGAGGCCGGACGCGAGCATGCCGATGCGTCGGCGGTCGGTGTCCACGAGTCGCCGGGTGATCTGCTCGGCCGCGGCGCGGTTGTCGATGCCGATCCACGACGTGTTCGGCGCGTCGGACGGGTGGCCGACGAAGCACGCCGGCAGCCCGATCTGCTCGATCGCCCGGGTGACGGGGTCGCCGTCGCGGGCGGAGAGCACGATCGCGCCGTCGACGAAGCCGCCGCGCAGGTACTCCACGACGCGCTCGTTGTCGCGGGCGGAGTCGACCATGATCGTGACGAGCTGCTGGTCCGCCTCGGACAGGACGGCGTTCGTGCCGATGAGGATGTTGCCGATGTTCGGGTCGTCGAGCACCTGGACGCTCGGCTCGTGCACGATGAGCGCCACGGCGCCGGACCGCCGGGTGACGAGACTGCGTGCGGCGGCGCTCCGCACGTAGCCGACGCGACGGACGGCGTCCTGCACGGCTTCGCGGGCCCTGGGCGACACGTACGGTTCGTCGTTGAGCACGCGGGAGACGGTCCCGCGGGAGAGTCCGGCCTCGTCGGCGACGTCCTGGATCGTGGCGCGGGAACGGGCGGACATGCGGCAACGATAGCGGCTGGCCACCCGCGGATCGGCGGTCGGACGGCGTCGAACCACGATCGCGACGTCGAACCGGGCGTCGGTGCTGGTTCGACGTCGGATACCTGGTTCGGCATGGTCGTGTTGACACGGCAGGAATTGTGTCGTTTACTCTGGGAGCGCTCCCAGAACCCTCCGACCCCGTTCGGTCGGTACGGACTGGGAGCGCTCCCAGAACTTGGGTGACCTTCGCCGTCGAAGGGGTCGTTCACGACCGGACGGTGCAGCGCCGCCCCGATCAGCGAGGACCCGACGTGACCACCACCACCCTGCCGACGGCCGCCACCGGCGCGCTCGGGCTCGGCTCGACCGGCTTGGCGTTCGGGTGCGACTACAACCCCGAGCAGTGGGACCCCGAGGTCTGGGTCGAGGACGTCCGGCTCATGCGCGAGGCCGGCGTGAACCTCGTCGCGATCAACGTCTTCGGCTGGTCGCACGTCGAGCCGCGCCGGGGCGAGTACGACTTCGCCGCGCTCGACCGGGTCATCGAGCTCCTGCACGGCGCCGGCATCGGGGTCGACCTCGGCACCGGGACGGCCTCCACCCCGCCGTGGCTCACCACCGCCCACCCCGAGGTCCTGCCGGTCGTCGCCGACGGCACCACCCGCTGGCCAGGTGGACGCCAGGCGTTCTGCCCGAGCTCGCCGGTGTACCGCGAGCACGCCCTCGCCCTGGTCCGCGCCACCGCCGAGCGCTACGGCGACCACCCCGCGGTCAAGCTCTGGCACGTCTCGAACGAGCTCGGCTGCCACAACGCGCACTGCTACTGCGACGTCTCGGCCGAGGCGTTCCGCACGTGGCTCCGCGCCCGGTACGGCACGGTCGACGAGCTCAACGCCGCGTGGGGTACCGCGTTCTGGAGCCAGCGCTACTCCGCGTGGGAGCAGGTCCTGCCGCCCCGGGCGACCCTGTCCTTCACGAACCCCGGCCAGACGCTCGACTTCGACCGGTTCTCGTCCGACGAGCTGCTCGCCCACCACCGCGCCGAGGCCGAGGTGCTCCGCAGTCTGAGTGACAAGCCGGTGACGACGAACTTCATGGTCGCGGCGCACATCACCGCGCTCGACTACTGGTCGTGGACGGCCGACATGGACGTCATCGCGAACGACCACTACCTCGACCACCGTCTGCCCCGACCGCACGTCGAGCTCTCCTTCGCCGCCGACACCACGCGCGGGCTCGCGGGCGGGGCGCCCTGGCTGCTCATGGAGCACTCGACGGGAGCGGTGAACTGGCAGCCGCACAACGTCGCCAAGGCACCCGGGGAAATGCTCCGGAACACCGTGGCGCACATCGCCCGCGGTGCCGACGGGGTCTGCTTCTTCCAGTGGCGCGCGTCCGTCCAGGGCAGCGAGAAGTTCCACTCCGCGCTGCTCCCGCACGCCGGGACCGACTCCCGCGGCTGGCGTGACGTCGTCGAGCTCGGCGACCTCGTCGAGCGGCTCGGCGAACTGCGCGGTTCCCGCGTCGTCGCGGACGTCGCGCTCGTCTTCAGCTGGGAGAACCAGTGGGCGGCCGACCTGGAGGCGCACCCCACCACCGCGCTCCGCTACCTGGAACAGGTCCACGCGTTCCACGGCGCGCTGTGGGACCTCGGCGTGACGGTGGACGTCGTGGCGCCGGGTGCGCCGCTCGACGGCTACGCCGTCGTGCTCGTCCCCGAGCTCTACCTGGTGCGCGACGAGCACGCCGCGGTCATCGTCGACCACGTCGCCGCCGGGGGCCGGGCGGTCGTCACGTTCTTCAGCGGGATCGTCGACGAGCGTGACCGCGTGCGGACCGGCGGGTACCCCGGTGCCTTCCGTGACGTGCTCGGCGTGCGGGTCGACGAGTTCCTGCCGCTCGCCGCCGACGCGCACGTCGCCCTGTCCGACGGCTCCACCGGCACCGTCTGGAGCGAACCCGTCGAGCTCCGCGGCGCGACGAGCGTGCTCGACTACGCCGCCGGCCAGCTCGCCGGCTCGCCCGCGGTCACGCGCAACGCGCACGGTGCCGGAGCCGCCTGGTACGTCTCCACCGTCCTCGCCGCCGACACGCTCCGCGGCCTGCTCGGTGACGTCCTCGCCGAGGCCGGCGTCGCACCGGACCCCACCGCGCAGCCCGGCCTCGAGGTCGTCCGACGCCGCGACGACCAGCACGAGTGGGTGTTCCTGCTCAACCACACCGACCAGCCCGTCGAGCACCACGTGACGGGCCACGACCTCGTCGCCGACCGACCCCGGACCGGCACCACGACCATCGCCCCCGGTGGCACCCAGATCATCCGCACGGACAGGAAGCGCCCATGACCACCACAGCCCAGCGACCCCGGGTCGCCCGACGTCGACGCGGCGGGGGCTTCCGGTACCGCCGCGCGATCGCCGTCTTCGTCACGCCGTTCGCCGTGCTCTTCACCGCGTTCTACCTCGTCCCGATCCTCTACGCCGTGTGGCAGTCGCTGCAGAAGATCGAGCGCCAGGGGACCTTCGGTGCGCCGACGCAGGTGTTCGGTGGACTGAGCCAGTACGTGCTCGTGTTCCAGAACAGCGAGTTCTGGGGCTCGATCCTCCGCGTGCTGCTCTTCGGTGTCGTGCAGGTGCCGGTGATGCTCGCCCTGGCACTGGTGTTCGCGCTCCTGCTCGACTCGCCCCTGCTGCGCGGCAAGCGGTTCTTCCGCCTGGCGTTCTTCGCGCCGTACGCGGTGCCCGGCGTCATCGCCGCGATCATGTGGGGCTACCTCTACGCGCCGAACCTCTCGCCGTTCTCCGCCGTCACGTCGAAGGTCGACCTGCTCGGCTCCGGCACCGTCCTCTGGGCCGTCGCGAACGTCGTGACCTGGGTCTACGTCGGCTACAACATGCTCATCATCTACTCGTCGCTCCTGGCGATCCCGACCGAGATCTACGAGGCGGCCAAGCTCGACGGGGCGTCGCAGTTCCGGATCGCCTGGTCGATCAAGATCCCGATGGTGGTGCCGGCGATCGTGCTCACCGCGGTCTTCTCCGTCATCGGCACCCTGCAGCTGCTCACCGAACCGACCGTGTTCCGCCAGTTCACCTCGACGATCTCGTCGACCTTCACGCCGAACATGCTCGTCTACTCGACCTCGTCGGTGCCCAACTTCAACCTCGCCGCCGCGTTCTCCGTCGTCCTCGCGGTCGCGACCTTCGTCCTGTCGATCGGGTTCCTCCGACTGACCCAGCGGAAGGCTGACCAGTGACCGTCAACGCACCGAGCCGACGCGACGCCGTGCGGACCGCCGGCCGACCGCTCGAGCCGAACCGCGCCTCCAGGCCCCTGCAGCACGGAGCGCGCGGACCGCGCGAGAGCGTCATCTCGCGCAGCGCCGCGATGCTCGTGATGGGCGTCTTCACGATCTACTTCCTGCTGCCGATCTTCTGGCTGTTCGTGTCGTCGACCAAGACGACCGCGAACTTCAACACGACGTTCTCGCTGTGGTTCAGTGCCTCGTCGGTGCAGGACTTCGTCGCGAACCTGGGCGAGCTGTTCACCCGGCAGGACGGCGTGTACGTGCGCTGGATGCTCAACAGCATCGCCTACGCCGGTGTCGCCGGACTCATCGGCACCGTCCTGTCGGCGATGTGCGGCTACGCGCTGGCGAAGTACCGGTTCCGCGGACGCGAGGCCCTCTTCAACGTGTTCCTCGGCGGCGTCCTCGTGCCGGCGACCGCGCTGGCCCTGCCGCTGTTCCTCATCTTCAGCCAGGTCGACCTGACGGACACGTTCTGGTCGGTCTTCCTGCCGAGCATCGTCAGCCCGTTCGGCGTGTACCTGTCGCGGCTGTTCGCGGCGTCGAGCGTGCCGGACGAGATCATCGAGGCCGCCCGCATCGACGGCTCCGGCGAGGTCCGCACGTTCTTCACCGTGGCCGTCCGGCTCATGTCGCCCGCGCTCGTGACGATCTTCCTGTTCCAGTTCGTCGCCATCTGGAACAACTTCTTCCTGCCGCTCGTGATGCTCCGCGACTCGTCGCTGTTCCCCGTCACCCTCGGCCTCTACACGTGGAACTCGAGCGTGAACCAGTACCCGGACCTCCGCACCCTCGTGCTCATCGGGTCGTTCGTCTCGATCATCCCGCTCCTCGTCGCCTTCCTCTCCCTGCAGCGCTTCTGGCGGTCCGGCCTCGGCGCCGGCGGCCTGAAGTAGCGCCAGACCGCGGCCGACCGGCCCGCCCGACCGCGGCCGACCGGCCCCTCCCGACCAGCACCACCGACCCCACTCACATCCCGAACGGAAACAGCATGAAGACAACGAAGTTCCTCAGCGTCGCCGCCGTCGCGGTCGCCGCGACCGTCGCCCTCGCCGGCTGCAGCACCGGCGGCAGCGGCGCAGGCTCCGGATCCGACACGGCCGCCGCGAGCTGCAAGCCGTCCAGCGGCAAGGTCACCCTCGACTTCACGACCTGGGTGCCCAACATGGACAAGGTCGTGGACATCTGGAACGAGGAGCACCCGGACATCCAGGTCAAGGTCTCCATCGTCGCGAACGGCAACAGCGGCACGTACCAGAACTTCTTCAACCAGCTCAAGGCGAAGCAGGCGCCGGACATCGGTCAGGTCGAGTACGACACCCTGCCGGCGTTCCGCGTGCAGGGCGGCCTCGAGGACATCGGCGCGTGCTCCGGCATCAGCGCCGCGAAGAAGGACTTCTCGGACGGCCTCTGGAACCAGGTCACGTTCGGTGAGTCGAAGTCGGTCTACGCCGTGCCGCAGGACTCCGGTCCGATGGCCCTGTACTACCGCAAGGACCTCTTCGAGAAGGCCGGCCTCGACGTGCCGAAGACCTGGGAGGAGTACGCCCAGGACGCCGTGAAGATCAAGGCGCTCGGCGGCAACATCACCAACTTCGCCAAGGGCGACGTCAACCAGTTCGCCGGGCTCGTGTCGCAGGCCGGTGGCCAGTGGTTCTCGAACTCCGGTTCGGACTGGACGGTGGACCTGACCGACAGCGCGTCGAAGAAGGTCGCCGACTACTGGCAGGACCTCATCGACAAGAAGCTCGTGAACACCCTGCCGAGCTTCACCGACCAGTGGAACAGCGCCTACGACAAGGGGCAGGACTGGACCTGGGTCTCGGCCGTCTGGGGCGCGAACACCATCTCGAGCGGTGCGCCCTCGACCTCCGGCAAGTGGGCCGTCGCGCCGATGCCGCAGTGGACCGCGGGTGAGTCGAAGTCCGCTGCCTGGGGCGGTTCGTCGAACGTCGTCTTCGCGGGGAGCAAGCACCCGGCCGAGGCGTCGGAGTTCCTGGTCTGGCTGAACACCTCGAAGGAAGCACTCGCGGCGCTGAACAAGGAGGCCAACCTCTACCCCGCCTCGTCGACCGGCGCTGAGCTGCCGGCGCTGACCGAGGGGCTGCCGTTCTACGGGAACCAGAAGCTCTACGAGGAGTTCGCGACCGCGGCGAAGGACATCCAGCCCTTCACCTGGGGTCCGACGATGACGCAGACCTACTCCGACGTATCGGACGGCTTCGGGCAGGCGGCGTCCGGGCAGGGCACGCTCCTCGACGCGCTCGAGTCGGGGCAGTCGAAGACCGTGGCGGCGCTGAAGGCGCAGTCGATCCCGGTGAAGGGATGACGCGCGGGTCCTGACGCGCGCCCACGACGGACGGGAGGCACGGTGCCAGCTGGCACCGTGCCTCCCGTCGTGCGGTGGGTGCGGTGTCAGCGCATCGCTTCGCCGGCCGACCCGTACAGGCCCGTCGCGAGGTCGGTGAGCACCGCGAGCAGGCCGCCGGCGTGCGTCCGGTCGACCTCGGCGAGCACCTGGGCATACCGCTTCCGGTGCTCGCGGACGACCCGCTCGCCCTCGGGTAGGAGTCGCAGCAGCGAACCGCGGCGGTCGTTCGGGTTCGGCGCGCGCTCGAGCAGGTCGGCGGCCGTCATGCGGTCGATCATGTTCGTCACGGCGCCCGAGGTCAGCCCGAGGTACCCGGCCACCTCGGTGGGGGTGGAGTAGCCGGTGTCGCTCACGAGCACCAGGGCGCGCAGGGCGTTCTCGTGCACGCCGGCCCGCGCGCTGAGCTGTCCGACGAGGCTCGCGTTCGCGCGCACGACCGCGTCGAACGCCGCGATGAGGTCGGCCGCGTCGGTCGGGTCGGTCGGCGGCGCAGGGGTCACGGGTTCCTCGCTTCGGGTCGGGTGCGGTGGCGTCCCTCGCACTGGGGTCAGTATACGAGTGGTCAATTTGATGAATGACTGACTATCTTGATGATCGAAGCAAACGAGCCCGAGCCGATTGCTCCTCCACTTCCCTGAACGCCCGACCGAAGAGGTTCCCGTGTCCGACAAGCTCCGCACCTCCGCCCTGAAGCGGATCCGATTCGCCCCCGTCGCACTCCTCGCGGGCATCTTCGCCGCCGTGCTGCTCTCCCTCTCGCTCACCGGCACCCTCTCCGGGTTCGCCGCGAGCATCACCAACAGCAGCAACACCGCCGCCAGCGGCACGCTCACGATGCAGGAGCAGAACGCGGGCGGCACCGTCACGTGCACGAGCACCGACGGCGGCTCGGTCTCGACGAACTCCGCCACGTGCTCGACGATCAACAAGTTCGGCGGCAGCACCACGATGACGCCCGGCAACACCGTCACGACCGCGATCTCGATCAAGAACACCGGCACCGCGAACGCCTCGACGTTCACCCTGACCCCGGGTGCCACGTGCACCCAGTCGGCCAACGGATCGGTGAACGGCACCGCGACCGACCTCTGCGCGAAGATGAACCTCGTCATCTCCTCCGGCTCGACCACGGTGTTCAGCGGCACGCTCGCCAGCTTCAAGGGCGCGGCCGCGTCGGCGTTCACGATGCCCGCCGCACCGGCCGCCGGTGCCTCCGTGCCGTTCACCTTCGCCGTCACGCTCGACTCCTCGGCCGGCAACACCTACCAGGGCCTCGCCGCCTCCGTGCCGATGACCTGGACCTTCACGGCCTAGCCACCCCGACCGGCGACGCTCGACCGACCCCCCCTCCGGTCGAGCGTCGCCACCCATCACCCCACCCCGTCCCACCCCGTCCCACCCCGTCCTCCACCGCCCAGCCGCACACGACCGGAGCAGCAGATGAGCCAGACCGCCGCCATCCCGCTCAGCGGCACGCTCGACCGCCCGCTCCTCGGCGGCCACACCGCCACCCGCTTCGAGACGGTCCTCGCCTGGACGGTCGCCGCGGTCGCCGCCGTCCTCCTCACCGCCGCCGTGCTGTTCCTGTCCGCCGGCGGGCGGTGGTTCGTCGTCGAGACGCCGTCGATGGGCGAGGCCGCGCCGGTCGGCACGCTCGTCCTCGACCTGCCCGTGGACGTCGCCACCCTGCGCGTCGGCGACGTCGTCTCCTTCGAGACCGCGGCGAACCCGGGCGTCGTCTACACCCACCGCATCATCGACGTCGACGCCGCCGGACTGCACACCCGCGGTGACATCAACGGCGCGACCGACCCGTGGACGCTCACGCAGGAGAACGTCATCGGTTCCCCGGTGCTCCTCGTCCCGAACCTCGGGTGGCTGTTCCGGGCGGCGCCGCTCCTGCTCATCGGCACGCTGGTGATCTGGACGCTCACGAGCGTGTTCACCGACCGGGTCACCCGCACCTGCCTCCGCATCGCCGGCGGTGCACTCACGCTGTCGTACGCGGCCTTCATCCTCAAGCCGTTCGTCAACGTCACGACCATCACGAACTCGGCCACCCACGGCGGCGTCGAGGCCACCATCGTGTCCTCCGGCATGTTCCCGGTCCGGGTCGAGGCCCGTGGTGCCGAGAGCGTCCACCTCGTCGACGGGCAGGTCGGGCACATGGTCATCCGCGAGCTCACGAGGAACGGGCACTACCAGCTCACCTCGAACATCGACCTCGGGCCGGTCGGGTGGGGGCTCCTCGTCGTCGCCTGCCTCGTCCCGCTCCTGCTCTGCCTGGCCGTCGGTCGGGTCGAGGCGGTGCGTCCCTCGTGAGACTCCGCCGCCTCCGTGACGGTCGCGTCGTCGCCCTCGTCCTGGTCCTCGCCGTCGCCGTCGTCGGCCTCGCCAACGCGTTCGCGCCGACGCGGTCCGCCTTCAGCGCCGTGGTCGCGAACACCGGCAACAGCGCCGCGACCGCGCCCTACTTCACCTGCAACGCTGCGGTCGGTGCCGACACCTCGACCGCCCTCTTCGCCTACCGCCTCGGCGAGGCCTCCGGTTCGACGACCGCCACGGACTGGTCCGGCAAGGGCCTGAACGGCACCTACCAGGGCTCGATGACGGCGACCACGCCGAGCCCGAACGCCTGCCCGCGCGACGCCGGGAGCTCGTACGCGCTGAACGGCTCGACGAGCTTCGTCTCGACCCCGCGGTCGTACGCCAACCCGACCACCTTCAGCGAGGAGGTCTGGTTCCGCACGACGGTCGCCGGCGGCATGCTCGTCGGGTTCGGCAGCAACCAGGTCGCCGCCTCCGGGCAGCACGACCGCCAGGTCTACCTCAACACCGCCGGGCAGCTCGTCTTCGGCACCTACAACGGGACGACCCAGGTGGTGACGTCTCCGAAGGCGTACACGGACGGCGCGTGGCACCACGTCGTGGCGACGATGTCCGCGAGCACCGGGATGCGCCTCTACGCGGACGGCGCACTCGTCGCGTCGAACACAGCGTTCACCGTGCCCGAGAACTACACCGGCTACTTCCGCATCGGGTACGACACCGTGTCCGGGTGGCCCGGGCAGCCGTCGAACTTCGCCTTCACGGGGTCGATGCGGTACGCGGCGGTCTACGGCTCCGTCCTGTCGGCGACCCAGGTCGCGAACCACGCGGCGGCCGGTCGCTGAGACGCCGACGGACGGGAGGCGCGGTGCCAGCCGGCACCGCGCCTCCCGTCCGCCTGTCCGTTCGTCGGGTCCGCGTCGTTACGCGATCGCCATCTCGTTGGGCACGCCGGGCAGCACGTCGCTCGAGGCGATGGTCTCGCCGGTCGTGAGGTCGACCGCGTGGACCCGCCGCTCGGCAGGGTCGGTGACGTAGGCGACGTCGCCGGCGACCTTCAGTGCCGGGTGGGCGTCCTGCCACTCGGCCGGTCCCTCCCACGGGTCGATCACCGGGAAGGAGTCGAGCAGCTCGCCGGACGTCGTGTCGAAGGTGTGCAGCGCGCCGTCGTCCCCGAGCACGACGGCCTCGTCCTCGGGACCACGGGCGAGGTCCCGGAACGTGTAGCCGACGCCGTCCGGCACGTCGGTGACCCGGTAGGAACCGGATGCCGCGTCGATCAGGGCGATCTGGTGGAGGAGGTACCCCTCGCTGTCCGGGTCGTCGTTGTAGTCGCCGAGTGCGATCGAGGACGTGTCGGTCGTGAACAGGTTGCCGGTCCGGCCGTACTCGGTGGGGGCGTCGAGCTTCGTGAACGCGCCGTCGTCGTACACGAGTGCCCCGTCGGTGCACCCGAAGACCGCGACGTCGCCCTGGACCGCGCCCTCGCCGTGCACGTTCGGGCACTCCTCGGAGCGGGTGGTCTCGTTCCCGTCCGCGTCCAGCGCACGGACCCCGCTGCGGGACTCCTCGTCGCCGATGGTGGTGAGCAGCGTGCCGTCCTCCAGCACGATCGCGACGCCGTGGTGCGCGGCCTCGGACTCGGTCGTCTCGGTGTCGGGCAGTTCGGCGCCGTCGAGCTCGGTGTTGTCGAACGTCGTCACCTGGCCGGTGCCGTCGGCGAAGAGCGCCGTCCGGTCGCCGTGGACGACCGCGTGGCCCCCGGTGTCGGCGGGGAAGACCGCGTCGGTGAGGGCCGGATCGGCCGCGGTGTCGAGCACCCGGAAGCCGCTCGGCACCGTGACGAGCACGTGCCGTCCGTCACCTGCCGGGTTGACGCGGGTGAACCCGTCGACGGCGTCGTCGGTCAGGACGCGCAGATCGTCGTCGAGCACGAGGAGGCCGCCGTCGTACGTGAGCGTGATCCGGGTGCCGTCGGCGCGCTCGGTCGCGGTGCTCGTCGGCTCGGAGGGGGAGGGGTCGGCGGCGCAGCCGGTGAGGGCAAGGGCGGCCGCGCTGAGCAGGGCGGCAGGCAGGGCCGCGGTGCGCAGGGACTTGGTCGTCGTCATGCAGATCACTGTACTGATTCTCATTCTCAATTACGAACGGACAGTCCGTCGACGATCGCCTCGGTGTTCGACCGCATCATCCCGAGGTAGGTGGACGCGGGTCCGTCGGCCGTGAGCGACTCGGTGGCGAGGGAGCGGATCTCGACGTGGACGTCGACCTCGTCGGCCAGCACCTGCGCCAGGCGTGCGGGCTGGGACGCATCGGCGAAGACGGTCGGGACGCCCGCGCCCTCGATCGCATCGGCAAGGTCCCGCAGGTCAGCCGCGCTGGGCGAGGCGAGCGTCGTCCCGCTCGGGATGACGGCTCCGACGACCCGGAACCCGTACCGGTCGGCGAGGTACCCGAAGACGTGGTGGTTCGTCACGAGGGCCCGCTGCCCGGGGCTGAGCGCGCCGAAGGCCTGCTCCATCTCCCCGTCGAGCGCGTGCAGGGCGTCGAGGTAGTCCGCGGTGCCCGTCGCCCGGACGCCCACGTCGCGGAGGTCGTCGTCGAGCGCCTCGACGACGTCGACCATCCGTGCGGGGTCGGTCCAGATGTGCGGGTCCGGGCCGCTGTCGTCCTCGGTCGTCCACTCCAGGGCGTCGACCGCGTCGCCGGCGGTGAAGGCCGGGACGCCGTCGTCGGCCGCGGCCCGGACGTGCCGGGACACGCCCTCCTCGAGGCCCAGCCCGTTCTCCACCACGAGGTCGGCGGTGCGGAGTCGCGCGGCCTCCTGCGCGGAGACCTCGAACGAGTGCGGGTCCGCTCCGGCGGGCATGAGCACCATCACCTCGGCCGCGTCGCCGACGACCTCCGAGACGACGTCGCCGAGGATGTTCGTGGTGACGGCGACGAGTGGCCGGTCCTGCCCGGGAGCAGCGGTGCACCCGCTCGCGCCGAACGCGACACCCACGACGGCGAGGACCGTGACGACGACGGCCCGTGTGCGTGCCCGCGTCACAGTCCGACCTCCGCGAACGCGGCCGGGGCCACGCCGAGGTCGATGGTCCGGGCGACCCGCGCGCCGTCGGCGAAGTCGATCTCGTGCACGGTCCCCGTCCCGCGGTCGGCCAGGTAGGCGCGGTTCGCGTCGAGCTGCAGCAGGGGCGGGGCGTCGTCGGCGACGAGCGGGTCGGTCGCGACGATCGCTCCGGTGGCGAGCGTGTGCACCACCACCCGCCCGGTGTCGTCGACGCCGATCACGTGCTCGTCGGCGTCGTCGACCGCGGCGACGGCGCGGAGCGGGCGCTCGGTCGGCACCAGGCGCCACGAGTGTTCGCGGCTGTCGAGCAGCCAGAAGCCGGCGTCACCGGCCAGGCCCGCGACCGTCGGTCGTCCGGCGCGGGCGGCGAACGAGGTCGGCCGTTCGGCGCCGTCGGGCAACGGCACCGCCGTCGCGCCGTCGTCGTCCACGACCACCGCGCCGTCGGAACAGCCGACGACCGAGCCGGCCCGGGTGACGATGCCTCCGGCCGGGTCGGTGCACGCCGCCTCGGTGCCGGTCGGCGAGCCGTCGGCGTCGAGTACCCGGACGACGTCGTCGGTCGCGGCGACGAGGCGGTCTCCGTCGGGGAGCAGGACCCGTGCGTCGATCCGGGTCCGTTCCTCGACGGTCCCCTGGCCGAGCGCGGCCCGGTCGAGGACGACCGCCTCGTCCCGCTCCGGCCAGGTGATCGTCGTGGTCGTCTCGGAGGAGTGCACCTCGACCGGACCGCCCCCCGCCATCGTGCCGACGACCCGCGGCTCCGCCGCGTAGTAGTGGGTGTGGTCGCCGTGGTCGACCGTCCAGGCGCCGCCGTCCACGATCGTGGTGCGGCTGTCGGAGCTCGTCACGAGGAACCGGCCGTCGGTGGCGGAGTACGTGGGCACGTCGACGTCGTCGAGCGCCGTCGTCTCGCTGCTGAGCAGGTCGTGCAGCGCGGTCTCGCCCGTCCCGGAGACGGCCAGGAGGCGCAGCTGCGGTTCCCGGGATTCGCTCGCCCCCTCGACGAAGCCGTGTGGCCGGGCGGTCGCGCTGGGGTCGCCGGGGGCCGTGCCCGACGAGCAGCCCGTCGTCGCGACGGTGAGTCCGACGACGAGGCTCGTGGTGAGCAGGGTGCGCGTGGGAGCGCGCCGGGTGGAGTGGGTCATGCTGCCTCTCGAGGTGCTGGTACTGCTGTCGGTGGTTCTGTCCCGGGGGTCCGGTCGCGGACCCGGGTGCTGAGCGACGCGGCCGTGCGCGAGAGGCCGACCCCGGCGACGGCGACGGCGGCGATGCTCGCTCCCGCGGCGGTGCCGAGGTGCCACGAGACGAGCAGCCCGACGAGGACGGCCGCGATGCCGATCCCGGCGGCGAGCACCATCGTCGAGCCGACGTGCCGGGTCCACGCACGGGCGGCGGCTGCCGGGGCGAGGAGCAGTCCGACGACGAGCAGCGTGCCCACCGCCCGGTACGAGGCGACGACCGCGAGCGTGACGAGCCCGACCAGCACGATCTCGGCGGCCCGTGGGCGGAGGCCGAGGGTCGCGGCCTTCCGGACGTCGAACGCCGCTGCCGTGAACGGACGGTGGAAGAACACCGCGGTCCCGAGCGCCACCGCGACGGCGATCGTCAGGCCGGTGAGATCCGCACGGGTGACGGCGAGGACGTCACCGAACAGGATCGCGGTGACGTCGGTCGCGAAGGACCTCGAGGAGGAGACGATGATCACCCCGAGAGCGAGCATGCCGACGAACAGGAGCCCGATCGACGTGTCGTACGAGAGCCGGGCCCGACGGCGGAGTGCGCCGACCCCGAGCACCATCACCGCGGCGCTGGCGGCGGCGCCCAGCGCGACGGGGAACCCGGTCAGCGAGGCGATCGCGACGCCGGGGAGCATGCCGTGCGACAGCGCTTCGCCGAGGAAGGCCATGCCGCGGACGAGGACCCACGTGCCGACGACCGCGCAGAGCACCGCCGCCAGTCCGCCGCCCACGAGGGCACGGACCATGAAGTCGACGGAGAGGGGATCGGTCAGCCAGGTCACGGTCGGAGACGCTACATGAAAATGACTATCGATACTGATAGTGTCCTCAGGTGCCCACGACGACCGACGCTGCCACCCTCGACGTCGCCGGACTCGTCGTCCGACGCGGCGACCGGACCGTCCTCGACGGGGTCGATGCGACCTTCCCCGCCGGTTCGGTCACAGCGCTGACCGGGCCGAACGGCTCCGGAAAGTCGACGCTGCTCGACGCGCTCGCCGGGGTCGTGACGCCGGATGCCGGCGCGGTGACGCGCCGCACCTCCGTCGGCGTCGCCTACGTGACCCAGTCGGTTCCGCCGAGCGCGCTCCCGCTCACCGTCCGTGCCACGGTCCGCATGGGCCGGTGGTCCGGCCGTCCGTGGTGGCGACCGCTCGTGCGTGCCGACCGCGACGTGGTCGACGAGCAGCTCGACCGGATGGGGATCGCTTCCCTGTCGGACCGGCCGCTCGACGAGCTGTCCGGTGGGCAGCGTCAGCGGACCCTCGTCGCGCTCGGACTCGCGCAGCGGGCGGGGGTGCTCCTCGTCGACGAGCCCACGGCCGGGGTGGACGCCGAGTCGGGTCGCCTCGTGGTCCGCGCGCTCGCCGACGAGGCAGCGTCCGGGGTCGTGGTCGTGCACGCCACGCACGACCCGACGGTCATCGCCGGAGCGGACCGGGTCGTCCGGCTCGGCTGACCGTGGCGGCGCCGTCCGTCGGGACCATCAGGGGCAGGCGACGGCGACGGAACCGGTCGCGGTCGTCTCCGCCGGAGCGGTGGCACCTGCCGGATCGGGGACCGCGGGAGCGGTGACCTGCGCCGGGGCGGCGCTCGAGCGGCGCGCACCCAGCGTCACGAGCACGATCGCCCCGACGACCGCGACCCCGCCGGCGAGCCAGAAGTCGACGGCCAACCCGAAGGACGACACCGCGGCGCCGCCGAGCACCGACCCGGCCGCGATCGCCAGCTGGATCGTCGTCACGAACAACGCGAGCCCGGTCTCCGACCCCGCGGGCGACGACGTGGACATCCAGGTCTGCATGCCGAGCGGCAGTGCTCCCCACACGAGGCCCCACACGACCAGCAGGACGAACACCCCGACGACCGAGTGTGCGAGCAGCGGGAGCAGGACGACCGCGCCGGCGAGGACGAACTTCGCGGAGCCGATCGTGCCGAGGACGCTCCGGCCGAGCGTGAACCCGGCGACGAAGTTCCCGACGATGCCCGCGATGCCGAAGACCAGCAGCGCGATCGTCACGGTGTCCGCGCCGACCCCGACGAGGTCCTGCAGGTACGGCGCGATGTAGGTGTAGGCGGCGAACTGCGCGGTGAAGAGGAACGCGGCACCGATCAGGCCGACCCGGGCCCTGCGCACACCGAGCAGCGACCCGAGCGTGCCGAACCGGACGCGCTGCTGGGCGGGGATCCGCGGGAGCATCGCGAGCTGCAGGCCGAGCGCGACGAGCCCGAGCACGCCGCCGATCACGAACGCCAGCCGCCACGTGGCGAGGGACGACACGAGTGCGCCGAGGGGCAGGCTGACGACGGTCGCGACCGAGACCCCGGCGGTGATCAGGGACGTCGCGCGGATCACGGACTCGGGGCGGACGAGGCGTCCGGCGATCCCGGCGCCGATCGCCCAGAACCCGCCGATGCCGACGCCGAGGAGCATCCGGGCCACGAGCAGCACCCAGAACGAGGGCGCCACCGCTGCGAGCGCGTCCGCGACGACGAGCAGCACCGTCAGGCCGACCAGGACGACCCGGCGGTCGAGCGCGGACGTCCACACGGTGACGACCGGTGCGGCGACCGCTCCGACGAGGCCGGTCGCGACGACCATGAGCCCCGCGGTGCCGACACCGACGTCGAGGTCGGCGGCGATGGCCGGCAGCAGGCCGATCGGGAGGAACTCGGACAGGACGAGGACGAACGATCCGAGTGCGACGGATGCGACGCTGAGCCACCCACGGCGCGTTGCTGACGAGGTCATGCGGGCGTCAAGCACGCGCCCGCGCGGTCCATTCCCGCGTGACGGGTCGGGTCAGACGTCGAGGGCCCGGCGCGCGGCGGCGACCACCTCGGCGTCGGTGACGAAGTGCGCCGAACCGTCGTCCGCGCCGCCCATCGGCACGCCCGCGTGGGCGCTGTCGGCGGCGGGTCGCTTCGCCGAGAGGTGCACGGCGGCGGCTCCCGTCGCGACCAGGGCGCGGACGTCGGCCGGGGTGACACCGGCGCCCGCCATGACCTGCACGGGCCCCGCGGCGTCGACCATGCGCGTGATGGTCGCGGCACCGGCCACCGCGGTGGGCGCGGCCCCCGAGGTCAGCACCCGGGTGAACCCGAGGTCGGCGAGGGTGGCCGCGGCGGCGACGGGGTCCGCCGCGTGGTCGATCGCCCGGTGCAGGGTGACCTCGGCGGTCGCGCTGACCGAGCGTGCGGCGTCGACGAAGCGCCGGAGGGCGTCCTCGTCGAGCGTGCCGTCCGGACGCAGGGCACCGACCACGACGCCCGCTGCCCCGGAGCGCAGGACCGTGCGGACCTCGCGCACCATGAGCTCGACCTCGTCGGGGGTGTGCACGAAGCCGCCGGGACGGCAGCGGACGAGGGCGTGCGCGGGGATGCCGGTCTCGTGGGTCGTCTCGACGAGCGCCTGGGACGGCGTGAGGCCACCGAGCTCGAGCCCGACGCAGAGCTCGACACGGTCGGCGCCGCCGTCCCGTGCGACGATCGCGCCGGCGGGTGAGGTGACGGCGATCTCGAGGGCGACGGGGGCGGCGGTGGTCACGCGATGGCTCCGAGCGGTTCGTTCGACGGCGGGATGATCCGGGCGCCGAGGTCCGGCGCTGACGGGAACAATCGATCGTAGGGGAACATCGGCCGGACGATCCTGTGGTGCCCGAGCCGCTCGAGGTCCTGGTCGACCCCGCCCGGCGTCAGCGCGAGCATCCAGTCGGCAGCCATGTCGAAGAGCTCCGGCTCGAGGTACCCGATCTTCACGATCACCACGTCGGCGTCCCGCGGGGCGAGGTCGAGGTCGGTGAAGTCGTGCTCGTGGTGGTACGGCTTGCGGAGCTTCGTCAGGATCGCGAACACACTGCCGACCTGCAGCACCACCTCGGTCTCGGCGTCGCGGTCACCGTGCTTGATCGCGTGCACGCGGCCGGTCATCGTGATCGGCCCGGCGTGGACGGCGTCGACCGACGCCCCCGCCGTCACGGTGACCGTCGCGCCGACGCCGGCCTCCACCGCCGCCGCGACGGCCGCGGGGCCGGGAACGCTCGCGTAGATCACCGTCGGGCCGTCGGGCTCCGCGAAGGCCGGGTTCGCCAGCACCTGCGTGAGCCCCCACGTCATGTCGCCCGAGCCGCCGGCGGTCGGGTTGTCGCCGGAGTCGGACACGAAGAACGGCCTCGCGGCGCCCGGTGCGAGCGCAGCGGCGAGACACTCGTCGAACGTGCCGGTCGGTGCGACGAACACGAAGTCCTCACGCACGTCCCAGAAGGCCCGCGCGAGTCGTTCGGCACCCGCGGCGACGGCGTCGGCGTCCCAGCCCGTGACCACGGTGACCGCGCGGTCGCGGGGCTGGTCCGCCCAGGCGTAACCGACCCAGATCGCCGCGTCGAGCACGCCCTCGGTCTGTTCGACGAGCGGCACCTGCGCGTACAGCGACGCCGCGGGCTCGAGGCGCGTCGAGGTCTGCTCGCCGGGCAGGAGCACGGGGATCGGCACCCAGGCCTTCACCGGGCGCTGCTGCCCGACCGGTCGGGTGGTGAGCACGTCGACCAGGTTCCGGACGGCGCGCTCCTTCGTCTCGAGGGCGTCCTCGTGCGGGGCCATCCGGTAGCAGGTGACGAGGTCCACCTGGTGCGCGAGCTCCGCCGTGACGTTGCCGTGCAGGTCCATCGACGCCGACACGATGACATCGGGACCGATCACCGCGCGGATGCGGCCGAGCAGGTCGGCCTCGGCGTCGTCCAGGCCCTCGACCACCATCGCGCCGTGGATGTCGTACCAGAGCCCGTCGACGTGCTCGGCCTCGACGATCGCTTCCAGCCGCGAGACGATCTCCGCCGCGAGCGACTCGTACGAGTCACGGTCCACGATCCCGCCCGGCAGCGCGTGCCCGATGAGCGCCCCGCGGAAGTCGGCGTGCGCCGACAGCGGCCCGAGGAAGTCGTAGCGGGCCACGACCTCGTCCCCGCGGTCCGGGTGGAACGCCGGTGCGTGGGTGCGCGTCGGCGTGAACGTCGAGGTCTCGATGGCGAGACCGGCGATCGCGATGACCGGGCGGTGGGTGGCGGGTGCGGTGGACACGGGCTCAGACACGGACGTTCCTGTTCCTGGTGGTGGACTGGGGGATGGGCGCGGACAGTTCCTCGAGCGACGCGGCGAGACCTCGCTGCAGGGCGAACTGACCGGCCCCGACGAGCCCCGCGTCCGCGCCGAGCGAGACCGGCTCGATGACGAGGTGCTGCGTCATGAGCGGGTGGCAGCTCTCGTACAGCTGGCTCCGCACGGCGGCGATGAACGGGTCGAGGGTGGAGAGGATGCCGCCGAGGTACACGGCGTCCGGGTTGAAGAAGTTGACGTTCGCGGCGAGCACCTCGCCGAGGTACCGGCCCGCGAGCCGCACGGCCCGGGTCGCCTCGGGGTGGGCGTCCGAGGCCAGGCGGACCACGTCGGCGGTCGAGGAGACGTCGACCCCGGCGTCCGACAGGATCCGCACCAGAGCGGCTCCGGACGCGACGGTCTCGAGGCACCCGGTGTTCCCGCACGAGCACGGGGTGTCCCCGGCGGCGTCGATCCGGACGTGCGTGATGTCCCCGGCCGAGCCCGTCGCCCCGCGGTACAGCCGACCGTCGATGACGATCCCGGCCCCGATCGCCGAACCGGCCTTGATCGTGATGGTCTGCCGCCGGCCCGGGTCCTGCACGGTCTGCTCGCCCGCCGCCATGCAGTTCGCGTCGTTGTCGACGACCGCCGGCAACCCGAACCGCTCGGTCAGCCACGACGCCACCGGGAACCCGTTCCACCCCGGCATCCGGCTCGGCAGGTCGACCACGCCGGCCTCGACGTCGACCGGCCCCGGCAGACTGAGGCCGACGCCCCGCAGCCCGTCGCGACCGCGCTCGTCGGCGAGCCGCTCGAGCAGGGCCGCCAGCCGCTGGAGTCCCGCGGTCGGGCCGTCGGAGAGCGCGAACGGGACGTTCGCGACGGACTCGAGCGCGCCTCCTGGCAGGACGATGCCGATGCGCGCGTGCCCGCCGCCGACGTCCGCGGCGACCGCGTACTCGTCGACGCCGCCGATGCGGAGCACCTTGCGGGGGCGGCCGCCGGTCGAGACGTCGGTGCCCTCCTCGGCGAGCAGCCCGTGCGACAGGAGCTGCGCGACCACGTGGGACACGGTCGAGGGGGCGGCGCCGAGCAGCGCGGCGATCTCCGTCCGACTGGAGGCCTGCCCGGACGCGACGAGCTCCAGGACGCGGGCGCTGAGGTCCGGCACGACTTTCTCCAATCCGGGCGGAACGCGGCGGGTGACCACCGACTGCCGCGAGCCTAACCGGCAGATCAACCGGTCCACCCTTTCGCCCGAACGGCAGAAACGAACTATTTACACGGAGATGTTTGTTTTTCCAACGGCTTTGGACATTGACTGTCCCCGTGCCGCTCGGCACGCGTGCTCCACACCCCGAACCTCCCACGCACCAGGAGACACACATGACCAAGCCCCGTCGCTGGGCGCTCCTCACCGGAGCCGCGATCGCCGTGAGCGCGCTGCTCGCCGGCTGCTCCGGGGGCGGCAACGCCTCGTCCGGCAGCAGCTCCGACACGATCGACTACGCACTGCCGGCCAACTTCACGCCGAACTGGATCCTCCCGATCGGCACCGCAGCGCACCTCAACACGAACAACGGCTCGATCGCGCAGTCGCTGTACGAGCCGCTCGTCGCCTACGACGGCTCCACCGGCAAGATCGCGTGGAACAAGGCCGGTTCGGTCGCGACGGACGCGACGTTCGCGAGCGACTCGAAGAGCGTCACGGTCACCCTCGGCGACCGGCACTGGTCCGACGGCAAGCCGATCACGAGCCGGGACGTCGAGTTCTGGTTCAACCTGATCAAGGCGAACAAGGACGAGTGGGGCTCCTACTCGAAGGGCAAGGCGCCGGACAACTGGACCTCCTTCACGGCCGACGACGACACGCACTTCACGATCACGTTCGACAAGGCGTACAACCCGGACTGGATGCTCGCCAACCAGCTGAGCCACATCATCCCGCTGCCGCAGCACGCCTGGGACAAGACGAGCGCGAGCGCGAAGGTCTCCGACGCCGACGAGACCACGTCCGGTGCGAAGCAGGTGTGGAAGTACCTCAACACCGCCGCCGGCAAGATCTCCGACTACGCCAGCGACGACCTGTGGAAGACCATCTCCGGGCCCTACGGCGTGAAGACGTTCACCACGGCGGGCAAGGTCACCCTGACGGCGAACACGAAGTACGACGGCGGCGAGAAGCCCTCGATCACGACGGTCAACCTGCTGCCGTTCACCACGACGGACGCCGAGGTGAACGCGGTCCGCTCGGGCGAGGTCGACTACGGCTACATCAACGCCACCGACATGGACCAGAAGTCGTCCTTCACGTCGAAGGGCTACGACGTGCAGCCCTGGACCGGCTGGGCGATCACGTACATGCCGTACAACTTCAACAACCCGGACATGGGCGCCGTGTTCAAGCAGCTGTACGCCCGCCAGGCCGTGCAGATGTCGATCGACCAGACCTCGCTGTCCAAGGTCGTCTTCAACGGCACCGCCACCTCGACCTACGGGCCGATCCCGCAGGCGCAGGAGTCCGACTACGTGTCGAGCACGCAGAAGGACAACCCGTACCCGTTCAGCACGAAGAAGGCCAAGGCGCTGCTCGAGTCCCACGGGTGGGCGGAGCAGGGCGGCACGATGGTCTGCACCGACCCCGGTACGTCCGACAGCCAGTGCGGCGAGGGCGTCAAGCAGGGCACGAAGTTCACCATGAACGTCCTCTCGCAGTCCGGCTCGACCGTCACCGACAACATGATGAGCGCGATCCAGTCCTCGCTCGCGAAGACCGGCATCGGCTTCACCATCAAGACCGCGCCGGTGTCGAGCGTCCTGTCGCAGACCCCGACCTGCACGAGCGACGAGGCCAGCTGCGACTGGGACCTCTCCTTCTTCGGCACCGCGGGCAGCTGGTACTTCCCGGCCTACCCGACCGGTGAGTCGCTCTTCCAGACCGGTGGTTCGGCGAACTTCGGCTCGTACTCCAACGCCGACGTGGACAAGCTCATCGACGCGACGACCACGTCGCCCGACGCCACCGCCGTGCAGGACTACAGCGCCGCGGTCGCGAAGGACCTGCCGGTGATCTGGCTGCCGAGCCCGGACTACCAGATCTCGGTCGTCAAGCAGGGGCTGACCGGGTTCGACCAGGACTCGCTCGCCAACTTCCACCCGGCCCAGTGGAAGTGGTCGAAGTAACCACCTGACACCCTCTGGAGGCGCGGCGCGGGTCCGACCCGCACCGCGCCTCCCGGGGCCCACCGCACCAATCCAGACGACGGAAGCCGCATGACCACAGCTCTCTACCTCACCAGGCGCGTCCTGCAGGCGCTCGCGGTGATCCTCATCGTCACGATCGTCGTGTTCTGCCTGCTGCACGCCCTGCCGGGCGGGCCCGCCCGCGGCGTGCTCGGCGTCTCCGCGACGCCCGCACAGATCGCCGCGTTCAACACGGCGCAGGGGCTCGACCAGCCGCTGCCCGTGCAGTACCTCCGGTTCCTCGGCCGCCTCCTCACCGGCGACCTCGGCACGTCGTACACGCTCAACGAGCCGGTCTCGCAGCTCATCACGGAGCGGCTGCCGAAGACCCTCGTCCTCACCGGGATGTCCGCGGTGCTCGGCATCGTGCTCGCGATCCCGGTCGGCATGTGGCAAGCGGTCCGTCGCAACGGCGCGGTCGACTACGCGGCCACCGCCCTGGCGTTCGTCTTCTACTCGACGCCCGCGTTCTTCCTCGGGCTCGTCCTCATCATCGTCTTCAGCCAGCAGCTGCCCTGGCTGCCGTCCCAGGCACCGAGCGGGAACACCCTCGCCGAGGTCTTCCAGGACCCGGCCGGGCTCGTGCTCCCCGTCGTCACCGGTGCCCTCGCCATGATCGCCGTCTTCAGCCGGTACATGCGGGCCTCGACGCTCGAGAACCTGCAGGAGGACTACGTCCGCACCGCCCGCGCCGGCGGTGCCTCGACCGCGGCGATCCTGCGCCGGCACGTGTTCCGGAACTCGCTCACCCCGGTGGTGGCGATGCTCGGGTACTACCTGCCGGTGCTGTTCGGCGGGGCGCTCGTCACGGAGCAGCTGTTCAACTACCCCGGCATGGGGCTCCTCTTCTGGAACGCCGCGCAGACCTCGGACTACCCGACGCTGCTCGGGTGCGTCCTCGTCATCTCGATCGCGACCGTGGTGGGCACGCTGCTCGCCGACGTCGCGCAGTCCTTGATCGACCCCCGAGTGAAGGCAGGCCGCGCATGACCGCACAGCTGGCACCCGAAGCCCCCGGAGCGGCGTCGCTCGTGCAGCCCGTCGCCGCCACCGGCTGGCGCCTCGCCGTCCGCCGCTTCCGCCACAACACCCTCGCGGTGATCGGCCTCGTCGTCATCGTCGTCATCGTGCTGTTCTGCTTCGTCGGCCCGTTCCTGTACCCGACCGACCAGACGCACACCCAGCTCTCCCAGGCGAACCTCGCCCCCGGCGCCGCGCACCTGCTCGGCACCGACGCCGTCGGGCACGACGTGCTCGGCCGGCTGATGTTCGGCGGCAAGGTGTCGCTCATGGTGGGCATCGCCGCCGGCGTCCTCGCCACCGTCGTCGGCACCCTCTGGGGCTCGATCGCCGGGTACGTCGGCGGCTGGGTCGACGCGGTGATGATGCGCGTGGTCGACGCCGGCATCGCGATCCCGGCGCTCTTCATCCTGCTCGTCATCTCGGCGATCACGACGCCCGGTGTGTGGGGACTCATCGTGATCCTCGGCTTCGTGTCGTGGCTCGTGCCCTCCCGGCTCATCCGCGCCGAGACGCTGACGCTGAAGAACCGCGACTACGTGCTGACCCTCCGCGCGATCGGCGGGTCGCACGCCCGCGCGATCGGCCGCCACCTGCTGCCGAACTCGGTGTCCACGATCGTCGTCGCCGCCACGTTCCAGGTCGCCGACGCGATCCTCCTCGTCGCCTACGTCTCGTACCTCGGGCTGGGCGTGCAGGCACCCGCGACGGACTGGGGTGGCATGCTCTCGGCAGGACTCACCGCCGCCTACTCGGGGCGGTGGTGGCTCATCGTGCCACCGGGTCTCGCCGTGATCCTGGTCGTCTGCGCGTTCAACGCCGTGGGCGACGGGCTCCGGGACGCCTTCGACGTGAGGGGCCGTTGATGTCCATCCTGACCACCACCGACCTCGGGGTCTCCTTCAGCACGGAGTCCGGCACGGTCGACGCCGTCCGCGGGGTCTCCCTGCACGTCGAACCCGGTGAGACGCTCGCGCTCGTCGGGGAGTCCGGTTCCGGCAAGTCCACCGTCGCCCTCGCCGCGATGGGGCTGCTGTCCGGCAACGCCACCGCCACCGGCAGCGCGGTCGTCGACGGCCACGAGATCGTCGGTGCCGCCGAGCCCGCCCTGCGGTCGCTCCGCGGCAGCACCGTCTCGATGGTCTTCCAGGAGCCCGCGACCGCCCTCGACCCCCTCACCCGCGTCGGGGCGCAGATCGCTGAGGTCATCCGGAACCACGGCGCCGTCTCGGCAGCGGACGCCGCGGCACGGGCCGTCGACCTGCTCGACCGGGTCGGCATCCCCTCGCCCGCGCAGCGTGCCAGGGCGTTCCCGTTCCAGCTGTCCGGCGGCCAGCGGCAGCGCGTGGTCATCGCGATGGCGATCGCGAACTCGCCGAAGCTCCTCATCGCCGACGAGCCGACGACGGCCCTCGACGTCACCGTGCAGGCGGAGATCCTCGAGCTGCTGCGTCGCCTGGCGGCGGACACCGGCACGGGAGTCCTGCTCGTCACCCACAACATGGGCGTCGTCGCGGACTTCGCGGACCGGGTCGCGGTCATGTTGCAGGGGTCGATCGTCGAGACGGGCTCCGTCGAGGACGTCCTGCTCCGGCCGCAGCACGAGTACACGAAGCGGTTGCTCGCGGCGGTGCCGCGGCTGGCCGTGGCCGAGGCCGGTGCTGCCGTCGCGTCCGGTGCGTCCGGCGTGGCCGTCACGTCCGGCGCGGCCGTCGCGTCGGGTGCGTCCGGTGCGTCCGTCGCGGACGGTTCGGACGGTTCGGACGGTTCGGACGGGAGGCGCGGCGCGGCCCCGGTGGTCGACCTGCGGGATGTCTCGGTGACGTTCGGGCGCGGGGCGCGCGCCGTCCACGCGCTGCAGGGCATCGACATCGCCGTGCACGCCGGCGAGACCGTCGGCCTGGTCGGGGAGTCCGGTTCCGGCAAGTCCACCGCGGCCCGGGTCGCGCTCGGCCTCGTCAAGCCGACGTCCGGCAGCGTGCACCTGTTCGGCTCCGACCTGCGCACGGCTCGTGGTCGCGACCGCCGAGCGCTCCGGTCGGGCATCGGCGTCGTGCTGCAGGACCCGGTGGCATCGCTCGACGCCCGGATGTCGGTCGCCGAGTGCATCGCCGAACCGCTCGCCGTGCACCGCCGCGGCATGTCCTCCGCCGACCGTCGGAAGCGCATCGACGAGGTCCTCGACGCCGTCCGGCTGCCCCGGACCCTGGCGTCGCGTGCACCCCGGGAGCTCTCGGGCGGGCAGCGGCAGCGCGTGTCCCTCGCCCGGGCGCTCGTGCTCTCGCCGCGGTTGCTCGTCGCTGACGAACCGACCAGTGCGCTCGACGTCAGCGTGCAGGAGACGGTGCTCGAGGTACTCCGCGAGCTGCAGGACGACCTCGGGTTCGCGTGCCTGTTCGTCTCGCACGACCTCGCCGTCGTGCAGCAGTTCGCCGAGCGGGTCGTCGTGATGCGCCAGGGCGTCGTCGAGGAGCAGGGCACGACCGGTGCCACCCTCATGCACCCGACCACCGACTACACCCGACGGCTGCTCGCCGCCGTGCCCGTCCCCGACCCGGTGGTGCAGCGGCAACGCCGGGTCGAGCGACTCGCGACCCTCGGGGCGGTGACCGCGTGAGCGAGGTCGTCGCCGGCGTCGACGTCGGCGGGACGAACACGAAGGTGGTCCTCGCGACCCCGGCGCTCGAGGTGATCGACCGCATCGACCTGCCGACGCCCGCCCACGCGGGTGGCGCCGCGATCGTGACGGCCGCCCTCGGTGCCGTGACGGACCTGCTCGACCGGCACCGCGCCTCCGTGACCGGTGTCGGGGTGGGCGCTGCCGGCGTCGTCGACGCGAGCACTGGGACGGTGCTCGTGACGGGCAACTCGTTCACCGGCTGGGCTGGTTACGGCGTGACGGACGCGGTCACGTCGGCCCTCGGCGTCCCTGCGACGCTCGACAACGACGTGAACGCGTTCCTGCTCGGCGAGGTCGCCGCCGGTGCCGTGGCGGGGGAGCCGGACGTGCTCGGCATGACGCTCGGGACCGGGGTCGGCGGTGCGCTCGTGCTCGGCGGCTCGCTGTTCGCCGGGCCCCGCGGTGCGGCGGGCGAGATCGGCCACGTCCCGGGCTTCGGCGACGCGGTGTGCACCTGCGGGCAGGTCGGCCACCTCGAGACCATCGCCGGGGCGCGCGGCATCGCCGACCGCTACGCCGAACGGACCGGGCGCCGGGCCACCGTCCGCGAGGTCGCCGACGCCGCACGCGCCGGGGACCCCGACGCCGCCGCGGTGTTCGAGACCGCCGGCTGGGGGCTGGCGCGTGCTGCCCTGCTGACGGCGGGGATCCTCGACGTGACGACCATCGTCATCGGCGGGGGGATCGCGCGGTCATGGGACCTGCTCGAGCCGGCCATCAGCGCCGCCATCGCGCTGGAGCCCCCGGTGAGCGGGGCGCCGATCCGGCTGGCCCTGTCGTCGCTGGGGTCCGACGCCGTGGCGCTCGGGGCCGCTGCGCAGGTGCGGGACCTGGTGCTCGGGAGTGCGCCCGCGCGCTGAGGCGACCGCTTCCCGGAACGACGAGGAGCCGGCCTGGACCACCTGATCGCGTGGCCCAGACCGGCTCCGGTCGTGGGTGCTGTCGGCGGGAGGACCGCCGACGGCCGGGTCAGACCCGACGGGCCCCGACGCGGGGGAGCAGCAGCCCGAGCACGATCATCGCGACGGCGAGCACCAGGTGCAGGACGTTGTCGGCGCTGTTGAGCGGCACGAAGTTCGCCGGGTCGGCCATGCCGGCGGTGAACAGGCCGTAGACGAACAGGACCGCGTAGACGATCCCGCCGACGAGCAGGTAGAGCCGGGCGCCGCGGGCGCTGCGGGCCGCGAGGAGCCCGACGACGCCGAACAGCAGGTGGACGATGTTGTGGAGCACGGACACCTGGAACGTGCCGAGCAGGAGTGCCATCGAGCCGTGGCCGGCCACCGACATCGTGCCCATGTCCATCGTGAGACCGGGGATGAACCCGGCGATGCCGACGATGAGGAAGACGATCCCGAAGACCAGGGCGCCCTTCTGTGTCCAGGTGGAGCCGTTGGCGGTGCGGTTCGTTGCTGCGTTGCTGGTCATGATGCGACCTCTCTCTCAACGAGGGCCGGAACGCCGGTGCGCCGGTCCGGGCGCTCATGACGCCCACAGTGCATTCGGAGCATGTGCCCGGTCGGTTTGCAGGTACTTCGCGACCCACACATCCGCGCGCTGGCCGTGCCTGGGGCCTGAGCCGTCGCGGAGGGGACGCCGGGCATCGTGGAGCGCATGAGCCAGTACGACAAGCGCGATCCCAAGACCCTCTACCCCGCCCCGCCGTACCCGGAGCAGGAGCAGTCGCTCCCCGGGGCCGCGTGGAAGATGGACCCGAAGCCCGACCACGGCGAGGAGAGCTACGTCGGGCTCGGTCGCCTGAAGGGCTTCCGGGGCATCGTCACCGGCGCCGACTCGGGCATCGGCCGCGCCGCCGCCATCGCACTCTCCCGCGAGGGCGCCGACCTCGTCCTCTCCTACCTGCCCGACGAGCAGGAGGACGCCGAACAGGTGCGCGACCTGCTCGAGGGCGAAGGGCGTCGTGCGGTGCTCTTCCCCGGCGACATCTCCGACGAGCAGTACTGCACCGACCTCGTCCAGAAGGCCGTCGACGAGTTCGGTGGCCTCGACACCCTCGTCATGGTCGCCGGGCGGATGGACAGCAACGACGACATCCTCACGCTCACGACCGAGCACTTCGACTCGACCTTCAAGACGAACATCTACTCGCTCTTCTGGCTGACCAAGGCCGCCGTGCCGCACCTCGAGCCGGGATCCACGATCGTCACCACCGGGTCGATCCAGGCGAGCACGCCGTCGCCGGACAAGATCGACTACGCGGTGTCGAAGGGCGCGATCAAGCTCTTCACCGAGGCCGTCGCGCAGCAGCTCGCGCCGAAGGGCATCCGCGTGAACTCGGTCGCTCCCGGACCGGTGTGGACGCCCCTCCAGCCGGGGTCCGACGACGCCGAGACCGTGGCGCACTTCGGCGAGCAGTCGCCGTTCGGCCGCCCCGGTCAGCCCGCCGAACTCGCTGCCGCGTACGTGCACCTCGTCAGCCCCGAGTCCAGCTACCAGTCCGGGTCGACGATCACCATCGCCGGCGGCACCCCGGCCTTCTAGGAGGACACGATGAGCGGGACGACACACGTGGTCCTCGTCGCCTGGGACGGCGACGCAGCCGACCGGTCGGCGCAGGCCGATGCCATCGTGCGCGAGCACCTGCCGCGGATCGACGGCGTCGAGTCCGTGCGGTCAGGCGAGAGCATCAGCACCGAGGGGCTCGAGGGCGGTTTCGACTGGATGCTCGTCGTCCGGTTCCGGGACCGCGCGGCGCTCGCCGGGTACCTGCCGCACGAGGAGCACCAGCCCGTCGCCGCGTACATCCAGGGCGCGAGCGAACGCGTGGTGGTCTTCGACGTCGAGGACTGACGTCGGGGTGGTCGTCGGGCGTGCCGATCAGCGCGACCCGACGACCGCCGTCCGCCGGGCCATGGCGTTGCCCGATGCGCGCACGAGCACGGCGATCACGAGGAAGCCGACGAGCAGTGCCGCGCAGTACAACGCGACGCCGCCGTACCCGCCGACACGGGCCGGGTTGAAGAACGGGTAGGGGTAGAACCCGACGACCGCGCCGCGGACCAGCGTGTACGCGGTGTAGACGGCGGGCACGATCGCGGCCGCCCAGACCATGGTGAACGGCTGCCGGTGGCGGGGACGGTCCACGAACCAGTCGACCACGACGGCCGCCGGGATCACCATGTGGTGCACGACGTTCACCCACGGCAGGAGTTCGCCGAGGTCGGCACCGGCCAGCAGCGTGTTGAACACGATGCCGACGAACGCCAGGTAGACGACCGCGGCGCCGCGCGCGACCTCCCACCCGCGCGACGACGGGACACCCCGCAGGAGCCGGACGGCGCCGATCACGAACACGGTGCTGGCGTAGAGGTTGCCGAGGATCGTGAAGTAGCTGAAGACGCTCACGAGGCTGAAGTCCACCCGCACGCTCAGCACGACCTGGGTGACGACTCCGGCGACGGACGCGGCCGCGAGCGCGAGGCGGACGGCAGCCAGGACGGTCGTCTTCATGGCGCCACCCTACCGATCGCCGGCACTCCCGGACGGATCGGTCACCCGACGAGCGACTGCGTCCCGAGCACGACCGCCAGCGCCAGCCGCTCGGCATCGGCACTGCCCGGCTCCGCGGTGTACGCGAGCACCGTCAGGTCATCGGTCGCGATCCTCAGGGTGTCGCAGTCGAGGGCGATCCGGCCCACCGCCGGGTGGTCCACCACCTTCCGCCGGCCGGAGCTCTGCGGCGGTGCGGTGTCGCCGGTGTCCCACAGCTCGACGAACCGTTCGCTCGCGGCACGGAGGTCCCGCACGAGCTGCCGCAGCCCGCGGTCGAGCGGGTACCGGGCGACCGTGAGCCGGAGCTCGGCGACGACCGAGGCCTCGAACGCCCGCTGCTCGGCGTCCGAGTGCACCGCCCGGCTGCCCGGTCCGACGAGGTGGCGCCACGCGGTGTTCCGCTCGTGCCCACGGAGCGCACCGACCGGCCCCATCAGCGCGTCGTACGGCCCGTTCGCGGTCAGGATCGTGCCAGCGGCGTCGAGCACCGCGACCGGGGTGTCCGACAGCCGGTCGAGCAGCCGCTGCACGCTCGGCGGGATGCGCGAGGGCACGACGTCGGCGCCCGGGGCGGCGTGCCCGGCGAGCCGGAACAGCAGCTCGCGCTCCGCGTCCGCGACCCGGAGCGAGCGGGCCAGCGCCTCGACCACCTGCGCGGACGGCGAGGTCGCCCGCCCCTGTTCGAGCCGGGTGAGGTAGTCGGCCGAGATCCCGGCGAGGGCGGCGAGCTCCTCGCGACGGAGGCCGGTCGCGCGCCGACGGCTCCCCGCGACGACGCCGACGGTGTCCGGCGCGACGTGGTCGCGCAGCCGACGGAGGGTGCGGCCGAACTCGGTGTGTTCCACGGCTCCAGTCTGCGACCCGTCGCGCCCGCTGTCCTGGGTCCAGCAGTCCTACGACAGCGGGACGGCTCCCCGAGGGCGCTCGCCGGAGCGACGCTGGGGCCATGACAACGACATTCGTCACCGGGGCCACACGCGGCCTCGGCAAGGAGACCGCCCGCCAGCTCGCCGCCGCCGGCCACACCGTGTGGATCGGCGCCCGCGACCTCGACACCGGCCACGCGGTGGCCGACGAGATCAGCAGGGGACCGAACGCGGTCCGAGCCGTGCAGCTCGACGTCACGGTCGACGCCTCGGTCGCCGCGGCGTTCGCGACCATCGGCGCTGCCGGCGGGCTCGACGTGCTGGTGAACAACGCCGGCATCGGCAAGCTCGGGCTGGACGGACCGGAGGCGCTCGAGGTGTTCGACACGAACGCCGTGAGCGTCGTCCGGACCACCGAGGCCGCGCTGCCGCTGCTGCGGTCCTCGGCCGCCCCGATCGTCGTGAACATCTCGAGCGCGCTCGGTTCGTTCGCGGCCAACCACGACCCGGAGAAGCCGGCGTCGCAGTACCAGGCGATCGTCTACGGCGCGAGCAAGGCGGCGGTGTCGATGCTCACCGTGCAGTACGCCCGTGCCGTGCCGGAGGTCCACTTCGTCGCGGTCGAGCCCGGGTACACCGCGACCGAGTTCGGGGGTGTGCCGAACCCGCACGGCCGTCCGGTCGAGGTCAGTGCGGCGACGGTCGCCGCGGCGGCCGCCGCGGGCCCCGACGGTCCGACGGGCGTCTTCCTGGAGGACGGTGCGCCGCTCGGATGGTGACCATCCGACGAACGGGAGGCGCAGGGCGGCTGCGCACCGCGCCTCCCGGCCCGCAGGTCCCTACGATGAGGACGTGGCTGACGCGACCGAACCGACCGTCCTGCTGACCGCCTTCGAACCGTTCGGCGGCGACGCCGTGAACCCCTCGTGGGAAGCCGCGCAGCGGCTCGCGGCCACGTGGGACGGACCGGCGACCCTCGTCGTCGAGCAGCTGCCGGTGGTCTTCGCCGAGGAGCGGTCGCGGCTCGCGGCGGCGATCGCGAAGCACCGTCCCGCCGTCGTCATCGCGACCGGGTTCGCTGCCGGACGGGCCGCGGTGACACCGGAGCGCGTCGCGATCAACGTCATGGACGCCCGGATGCCGGACAACGCGGGCGCGCAACCGGTGGACGAGCCGATCGACCCGTTCGGTGCCCCGGCAGCGTTCAGCGGACTGCCGATCAAGCGGATCGTCCGGGACGTCCGGGCGGCCGGTGTCCCCGCTGCGGTGTCCAACACGGCGGGGACGTTCACCTGCAACCAGGTGTTCTACGAGCTCATGTCGTTCGCCGACCGCGAGGGCTTCCGAGCCGGCTTGGTGCACGTCCCGGCGACCCCGGACATCGCCGGGGACGGCCCCTCGCTCGACCTCGACCGGATCGTCACCGCGCTCGACGCCGTGGTCCGCGCCGCGCTCGACCCGGCGCCGGACATCGTCGCCGAGGGCGGCGCGGAGTCCTGATCCGCGCCGCCCGCGTCGTCGGTCAGATGAACTGGCGGAAGTTCGTCGACGCGAGGTCGAGCAACTCGTCGCCGCGACCGGACAGCACGGTGCGGATCGCGTAGAGCGTGAAGCCCTTCGCCTGCTCGAGGGTCACCGCCGGCGGCATCGAGAGCTCCTGACGGTCGGCCTTGACCGACACGAGCGCGGGGCCGTCGTGCGCGAGGGCGGCGGCGAGCGCGTCCTCGAGCTGGTCGGACTCGTCGACGCGGAAGCCCGCGATGCCGATCGCCTCGGCGACCTTCGCGAAGTCGGGGTTCTGCAGCTCGGTGCCGTAGGTGACGAACCCGGCCGCCTTCATCTCGAGCTCGACGAAGTTCAGGGACGAGTTGTCGAACACCACGATCTTCACGGGCAGCTTGTTCTGCACGATCGTGATGAGCTCGCCGAGCAGCATCGCGAGGCCGCCGTCGCCGGCCATGGCGATGACCTGCCGGTCGGGGAACGCCGCCTGCGCACCGATCGCCTGCGGCACCGCGTTCGCCATCGTGCCGTGCACGAACGACCCGATCAGCCGCCGGTCGCCGTTCATGGTGAGGTACCGCGACGCCCACACGACGGGGGAGCCGACGTCGGGGATGAACACGGCGTCCTGGTCGGCGAGCCGGTCGAGCGCGCGCGCGACGTACTGCGGGTGCAGCGGCTTGTGCTTGCCGGCCGGCACGGCCAGGTCGTCGAGCTTCGCGCGGGTCTTCGCGTAGTGCTTGCGCGCGTCCTCGAGGTGCTTCGTGGGGTGCGACCCGGTGAGCAGCGGGATGAGGGCGAGCGCCGTGTCCTTGACGGTGCCGACCAGGCCGATGTCGACCGGGTGCCGCTTGCCGAGCTGTTCGCCGCGGATGTCGACCTGCACGTGCTTCGCCTTCGCGGGGAAGAACTGCTGGTAGGGGAAGTCGGTGCCGAGCATGAGCACCACGTCGGCGTCCTCCATCGCGCGGTACCCGGAGGCGAAGCCGAGGAGCCCGGTCATGCCGACGTCGTACGGGTTGTCCCACTCGATGTGCTCCTTGCCGCGCAGGGCGTGCACGATCGGGGCCTGCAGGCGTTCGGCGAGGGCGATGACCTCGTCGTGGGCGCCCGCGACGCCGGCGCCGGCGAGGATGGTGACCTTGTCGGCGCCGTTGAGCAGCTGCGCGGTGCGCTCCAGCTCGGCCTGTGCGGGGATGATCCGCGGCTCGGCGCGCTCGATGGTCGTGACGCGGGGCGCGACGGCCTCGGCGAGGAGCACGTCGCCCGGGATGACGAGCACGGCGACGCCGCGCTTCTCGACCGCGGCGCGCATCGCGATCTCGAGCAGGCGCGGCATCTGGGACGGGTCGGCGACGTACTCGACGTAGACCGAGCACTCGCGGAAGAGCTCCTGCGGGTGGGTCTCCTGGAAGTAGCCGGAACCGATCTCCGCCGTGGGGATGTGCGCCGCGATCGCGAGGACCGGCACGCGGGAGCGGTTCGCGTCGTAGAGGCCGTTGATCAGGTGCAGGTTGCCGGGACCGCAGCTGCCCGCACACACGGCGAGGTTCCCGGTCAGCTCGGCCTCGGCGGAGGCGGCGAACGCGGCCGCCTCCTCGTGGCGGACGTGCTCCCACCGGATCGTGCCGTCCTTGCGCAGCGCGTCGGTGAAGCCGTTGAGGGAGTCCCCGGGGAGACCGTAGACCCGTTCGACGTCGTTCTGACGGAGGGTGGCGACGATGTTCTCGGCAACGGTTGTCATGCCTTCGTGTCTAGTCCTGGCGGCTGATCCCTGCCGTTCACTGAGCGACCTCTGATCGTCCGACACCGAACTCGGGGCCGCCCGGACGCCGCACCTGCGACGATGGGCGGATGTCCGACCACGATCTCCGCCCCCGCCGACGAGCGTCCGACGAGTACGGGATCCTCGACCGGAGCCGCTACCCGCTCGCGTCGGTGGCGATCGCCGTCGTCGCCGTCGTCCTCATCACGATCGTCGGGTTCACCCTCGGCACGGTCGACCTCGGGCTCTCGAAGGCGCTCAACGGGCTGCACACCGGCGCCCTCGGGGCGTTCACGACGGCGGTCTACCACGTCATCAGTCCCGCCCCGGCGATCGGGATCACGGTCGTGGTCGTCGCGGTGATCTGGTGGCGGACCCGCGACCTCCGCCCGGCGCTGGCGTTCGGGGGCACGATCGCGATCACGTGGGTGCCGTCCGCCGTCGTCAAGGAGATCGTGCACCGGGCCCGTCCGGACGTCGCCGTGCTGCCGCACCCGTTCCCGGTGCAGCCGGACCCCGGCTACCCGAGCGGGCACACGGTCTACATCACCGCGTTCGTGATCGCGCTCATCTGGCTGCTCCGCGACACCCGGTGGCACCGCCTCGCGCTGGGGCTCGGGGTCGTGGCGATCGTCGTCGTGTTCTTCGCGGTGTCGATCGACGCCGTGCACTACCCGACGGACGCCGCCGCCTCGATCGTGTGGGCGCTCGCCGTCGCGCCGGGCGTGCGGGTGGTGTGGGTCGACTGGCTCATGCCGAAGATCCCGTTCCTGCGGCCCCGGGGCCCTGCGGCGCAGCGCGAGGTCACGCGCTGACGCCGCGCCGACCGCGCGCGGCCAGCAGCGCCACCACGGCGACCACCGCGGCCGCGAGCATCACGACCGCGAGCGGCGCCGCCGTGCCCTCGCCGCCGATGCTCACGAGCGGCGACACGAGCGCCGCGAGCCCGAACTGCAGGGCACCCAGCACCGCCGAGGCGCTCCCGGCAGCCTGCGGCACCGCCCCGAGTGCGAGCGCGGTCGCGTTGCCGAGCACGAGGCCGAGCGACCCCACGGCGGTGAACAGCGGGACGGCGAGCCAGAACACCGGTGCGGACGTGACGACGAGCAGCGCGAACGCGACGGTCGAGGCCAGCACGAGGACGATGCCGAGCGCGAGCACCCCGGTGACCGATCGGGTCGCCGTGAGCTTCGCCGAGAGGATGCTCACGCCCATCAGCGCGAGGGCGTTGCAGCCGAACGCGAGACCGTAGCCCACCGTGCCGAGCCCGAGCATGTCCTGGTACAGGAACGGTGACGCGGAGATGTACGCCATCATCACGGCGAACGCGAAGCCGAACACGGCGGTGTACCCGACGAACGTCCGGGAGCGGAGTGCCCGCAGCGGCGAGCCCGTCGCGCCGGACGCCCGTCGCTCGGCGCGCAGGGCATCGCGGCGCGAACGCAGGTGCGTCTCGCGGACCACGGCGAGCACCGCCACGAGCATGAGGACCGACAGGCCGAGCACGATGGTGAGGAGCCCGCGCCAGCCGATCGGCCCCGTCAGGAGCCCACCGAGCAGCGGCGCGACCACCGGGGCGACCCCGCCGACGATCATCATGAGCGAGAACGCCCGCGCCGCCGGCTTGCCCGTCGCGAGGTCGGAGATCACCGCGCGACCGATCACCATGCCGGCCGCGCCGCCGAGGCCCTGCAGCAGCCGGGCGACGACGAGCACACCGACGTTCGGCGCGAGCACGGCCGCGGCGCTCGCGAGCACGCACAGTGCGGCGCCGGCGAGGAGCGGCGGCACCCGGCCGAACCGGTCGGACAGCGGCCCGAAGACGAGCTGTCCTGCGGTCACGCCGACGAGGAACGCGGTGAGGGTGAGCTGCACGGTCGTCGCCGAAGCCTGCAGTTCGGTGGTCATCTGCGGGAAGGCCGGCAGGTAGAGGTCGGTCGCGAAGGGCGCGACGGCGCTCAGCAGGCCGAGCACGAGCAGCAGGCCGGTGGTGATGCCCTGCTGTCGGGTCGTGGGTGTCGCGGCGTGCGCGCGGATGGCTCCGGTGTCCGTGGTCATGATTATGAAAGCATAACTGATGCGCGACGTCGGTAGGGTGACGGCATGGGATCCGCGCCGTCCGACGACCTCCTCGCCGAGCTCGCCGACGTCGTGCTCCGGATCTCGCGCGAGATCGACCCGCACGGTGCGAGGTCGCTCGACATCGTGCCGCTCACCGGTACCGAGGCCCTCGTGATGCGCTGGGTCGACCGGAACCCCGGGTCGACGCCGAGCGCGGTGGCCGAGGCGACGGCCCTCAAGCGCAGCAACCTCAGCGTCGCGGTCGGGTCGCTCGTGGCGAAGGGGATGGTCGAGCGTCGGCCCGACCCGGACGACGCCCGGACCGTGCAGCTGTACTCGACCGAGCTCGCCGCGGGCAGCATCGAACGGCTGCACGCGCACTGGGCCGGCATGCTCCGGCAGGCGCTCGGGGGCGACGACGAGGGTGTGGCGACGACGTTCGCGACGCTCACGCGCATCGACGGCCACCTGCGCGACGCGACGCGCTGACCGCGACGCGGCCGGTCGACGGCCTGGAGGCGCGGGTCGGGCCCGCACCGTCCCTCCTGGCCGTCAAACGGTCCGGTCCGGCACCTCGTCCGCGATCGGCAGCAACCGACGGGCTCCGTGCCCCTCGGCACCGAGCTCGTCGCCCGGGTTCATCACGAGGCAGGCGTTCAGCGACACGCAGCCGCAGCCGATGCACTGCGTCATCTCCTCCTGCAGGCGCTCCAGTTCGAGCTGCCGAGCGCGGAGTCGTGCCCGCCACCGCTCGTTCAGGCGGTTCCAGTCCCGCAGCGACGGCATGCGGTCGGAGGGCAGCGTCTCGAACTGCTCGGCGACCTCGCTCAGCGGGATCCCGAGGCGCTTGGCGACCTGGATGATCGCGATGCGCCGCTCGACGTGTCGTGGGTAGAGGCGGGTGCCGCCGGCGGTGCGCTCGGGGTGGATGAGGCCCTTGCGCTCGTAGAAGTGCAGGGCCGACGCTGCGACCCCGGTCCGGGCGACGACCTCGCCGATCGTGAGGAGGTCGGTCGGGCTCGGACGCGGGATCTCCACCATGGTCGAGATCCTACGACGCGGGAGTCGTCGAGACCGCGTGACATAGCAGTTGACATGAGAACTGATGTCCAATATGTTGTGTACCACGAGCCGCGAGGGGCGGCTCCCGACCCGGAGGTCCGACCATGACCACGATCCTGCAGCCCCGCACCGCCCGCACCACGACCGCCCGTCCGGTCGCTCCCGCACGCGCCACCGGCACCGCCGACGCGACCGACGCGACCGGCGCCACCCGCCAGCCGCTCGCCCTCGACGGCGTGCTCGGTCGGCTCGAGCGCGCCGCCGCTCGGCTCCCGCACGCACTGGCCCTGCCGGTCATGGTCGCGCACGCCGCGGTCAGCACGGTCGCGTACCGCTGATCGCCTCCCGCTGACGCGGTCCTCGCGTCAGTGGGTGAGGACGCGGCCGCGGAGCCGCTCCCGGCTGAGCCCCGGCAGCTCCACCCCCGTGTCGCGTTCCAGCACGTGCGTCCCCGGCGGCACGACCCGGTCGATGGCGTCGAGCACCTCGTCGTCGAGCACCACCTCGGCCGCCTGCGCGTACGCGTCCACGTGCGAGACCGTCCGCGGACCGATCACCACGCTCGACACGTCCGGGTGGGTGAGCGCGAACCCCACCGCGAGCTCGAGCAGGGTGAGCCCGGACTCGTCCGCGAGGTGCCCCAGGCGGTCGGCGACGTCGAGCTTCCGACGGTTCGCCGGGGCGCCGATGTCGTACGCGTGCGGCTGCTCCACCACCCGCGGCGACCGGGGCTGCACGGTACCGTTCCGGTACGCACCCGCGAGCCAGCCACCCGCGAGGGGCGCGGCCGCGAGCACACCGAGCCCGAACCGTCGGGCGACCGGGAAGGTCGTCCGCTCCGCCGTCCGGGTGAGGATCGAGTACGGGGCGTGCGTCGCGCTGGCACTCTTCCCGCCCGACCGGAGCCACTGCGCCTCGACGAGCTCCTCGGCCGGGAAGCCCGGGATCCCGAAGGCGCGGATCTTGCCCTGCGTGACGAGGTCGGCGAGCGCGTCGAGGGTCTCGTCGAGCGAGGTCGCCGGGTCCGGGTGTGCCGGCTGGTAGAGGTCGATGACGTCGGTGCCGAGCCGTTCGAGACTCCGTTCGACCGCGCGGAACATCCACCGCCGTCCGTTGCCGTGGTGCGACGGGTCCCGGTCGACCGGGTCCCCGAACCGCACCGCCAGGAACACGTCGTCGCGGCGGTCGCCGAGTGCGGCACCGAGGACGGTCTCGGCGAGGCCCGCCCCCTCCGCGTCGGACACGTCCACCGCGGTGACCCCGCGCACGAGCGCCTCGTGGACGAGTCGGACGGCGTCGTCCACGTCCCGCTCGGCGACCGTCGACACGGCACGGCTCCCCAGGGTCAGCGCGCTGACGGGAGCCCCCGTCCGCCCCATGCGTCGCTGTTCCATGGCGGCCACGATAGGAGGACGCCCGTGACACCGGGCCCCGGGTGACGAACCGTTACCGCTGGTACCCTGGGGCCGTTCCACCAACACGCAGTGTGTATCTACCGGCCGTCGACACCCCGACGGACAACGGCGGCACCCGATGGGTCCGCCCCAGGAGATCCCCGGCCGGGCCGAGAAGGCACACCTCCATGCTCCACACCCGTTCCACCGCGCCCGCGCCCGCCACCACCGACGACCGCTCGCTCGTCGCCCACGCCGGACGCTGGTACTTCCCCGTCGCGTTCGTCGCCCGGCTCCCCTTCGCGATGATGGTCGTCGGCGTGCTGACGCTCGTCGTCTCCGCGCGCGACTCCGTGGCGCTCGGCGGCGTCAACTCCGCGTCGGTCGGCATCGGCGCCGCGGTCTTCGGCCCGCTGGTCGGTGCCGCCGCGGACCGCTTCGGCCAGCGGAACGTGCTCGTCCCCGTCGGGCTGGTGAACGCCGTGCTGCTCGGGGTGTTCCCCTTCGTGGTGGACGGCACCGCTCCGGACGTCGCCGTGCTCGCACTCGCGTTCTGCATCGGGGCCTCGGCGCCCCAGGTCGCCCCGATGTCCCGGACCCGGCTCGTCGCGATCATCGGGCAGCGGATGGCCCCGGCACGTCGCGGCAAGGTCCTCAGCGGCACGATGGCCTACGAGTCCGCGGCCGACGAGACCGTGTTCATCATCGGCCCGTTCCTCGTCGGGATCCTCGCGAGTGCGATCGCGCCGTGGGTCGCCGTCGCCGGTGCCTCCGCGCTGACGTTCGTCTTCGTCACGGCGTTCGCGCTGCACCCGACCGGCAAGCTCGTCGTCGGCCGGCACGAGGAGCTCGAGCAGGCACCGGCCCGTCAGCTCCTGCGGCCCCGGCTCGTCGTGGTGGTCCTCGGGATCCTCGGCGTCGGCCTGTTCTTCGGCTCGACGCTCACCGCGCTGACCGCCTTCATGGAGACCCACGGCGAGCCCTCGCAGGCGGGATTGCTCTACGGCCTGATGGGCATCGGCTCCGCGGGGCTCGCCCTCGGCTCCGCGGCGTTCCCGCGCGGGTTCGCCCTCGGGTGGCGGTGGCTCGTGTTCGGCGTCGTGCTGCTCGGCGGTGCCGTCTGGTTCTCGCAGGCCGGTTCCGTCGTCGCCGTGGGGGTCGTGCTCGCGGTGATGGGGATCGGGATCGGTCCGACCCTGGTCGCGCAGTACAGTCTCGGTTCCGACCGCTCACCCGTCGGGCGCTCGGCGACCACCATGACGATCCTCGGTTCCGCCGTGATCGTGGGGCAGTCCATCGCGTCGGCGATCACGGGCGACGTCGCCCAGCAGCACGGGGCCGACGCCGCGATGCTGCTGCCGGCCGCGTCCGCGGCGGTCGTCGTGCTCGCCGCGGTGGCGAACCTCGTGCTCTCGCGTCGCGCACACGCGTGACCGCTTGACGGCCTGGAGGGACGGTGCGGGCCCGCACCGTCCCTCCATTCCGTCACCTGGTCACGACTCCGTGTCGTCGACCAGCAGGTCCTCGTGGCGGTAGTCGTCCGCCCGCAGCCCCGCGCGGGCGATCATGTGCGTCGACACCGGCACGAGGAACAGCTGGAACACCATGATCGGCAGGACGACCCACAGCGCCGTCCACGTCCACACGGCGACCACGATCGCGGCGAGGGCGAACGCCAGCCCGAGCACCTGCGGCTTCGCCATCGCGTGCAGCCGGACGAGCGGGTCGGGGAACCGGACGATCCCGACGCCGGCGCCGAGCGACAGCACCGCCCCGACGAGCAGCAGCCCGACGGCGATCCACGCGCGGACCCCGGCGCCGTCGATGAACCCCTGGATGATGTCGATCACTGGGGACGCTCCTGGTCGTCGGCGTGCTCGGGCGTGGTCACGGTCAGCCCCTCGTCGGACGGATCGGAGGACGGGGTGACCGCACGGGCGACGGCGATCGTGGCGAAGACGCTCGTCGCTGCGATCACCACGAGGACGGGTACGGCCGTCAGGTCCCGCCGGATCACCATCGCGGCGCCGATCACCACGAGCGCGGTCGTCAGCACCATGTCCGAGCCGATCATCCGGTCGAGGATGGTCGGGCCCCGCACGATGCGGAGGACGGCGAGCACGAGGGTGGCCCCGAGCAGCGCGAGCACCAGGGCGATCGCGATGCCCATGACGACGACTGCGGCGCTCATCGCGTGACCTCCGGCAGGGGTTCGGACAGTTCGGAGAGGTCCTGCTTCGACCCGAGCGCCCGGATGACGAGCGTCTCGATGCCGAGGGCCTCACGGCGGGCCGCGTCGACCTGCTCGACCCGCTCGGTGTCGAGGACGTGCAGGAGCAGCCGGCGGCGTCGCAGGTCGACGTCGGCGACGTAGGACCCCGGCACGAGGGAGATCGCGAGCGTCGCCAGGGTGAACGTCATCTCGGAGGTGGTGTGGAGCTGGACGAGCGTGATCGAACTCCGCCGGACCCCGCGTGGGCGGAGCGCGACCCAGGCGACTCGGAACGAGGCGAGCACGACCAGCCCGGACCACACCACCAGGAACCACGCGGCGTGCGGGATCGAGAACCGGGCGGACAGCGGCACCGGCGGCAGCGGGAGCAACTGCGTCACGAGCAGCGCGACGACGATCCCGCACAGCAGGGTCAGCGGCGTCCACGAACCCCAGAGCAGCGCCCAGAGCACGGTCAGCCCGGCGACGAGCGGGACGTCGTAGCGCCACGCGACGGCGATGCGCCGCGCGTTCGTGATCCGACGGGTGCTGTCCGCGGTCATCGCGTCCCCCCGAGCACGGCCTGCACGTAGCGGTCCGGGGACTCGAGCGACTCCGCCGCGCGGGTCGCGTAGCCGTACAGCGGGCCGGCCACGACGGTCAGGGCGACCGACCCGAGGACGGCCACGGTCGTCACGCCGACGAGCATGCGCGGCAGCTTCACGCGCGTGGGGGCTTCGCCGACGCCGTCCTGCGTGGCCGTCGGTGCGGTCTCCGGACTGGAGGCGCGACTCGCGTGGGGTGCGTCGGTGACCGTCACCGAGCCTCCTGGGTGGAACGCCTTGCCCGTGTCCTCGGACACGGTCAGCGGCGCCGGTTCCGGCGACCGCAGGTGGGCGTGCGGCTCTGCGGTGCTCGCGTGCGGGGCCGCTGCCTCGGCCGCGGGCTTCGGACGCCAGAACGCGGCGTCCCAGACGCGCATGAGCGCGTACAGGGTCAGGAGGCTCGTCACGACACCGGCGGCGATCGTCGCGTAGGCGAGGGGTGAGCTGTCGATCGCCGCGGCACGGAAGAGGCCGAGCTTGCCGATGAAGCCGGAGAACGGCGGGATGCCACCGAGGTTGAACGCCGGCACGAGGTAGAGCGCGGCGAGCAGCGGGGCGGCCTTGAGCAGCCCGCCGAGCGATCGGGTCGAGGTCGTGCCGCCGACGCGTTCCATCAGCCCCGAGACCAGGAAGAGCGTCGTCTGCACGACGATGTGGTGGACCGTGTAGAACACCGCGGCGGCCGTCCCGGCGACCGAACCGAGGCCGACGCCCATCACCATGAACCCGATGTGGCTGATGAGCGTGAAGGACAGCAGTCGTTTCACGTCGGTCTGCGACACCGCACCGAGCACGCCCACCACCATCGTCAGGATCGCCACGATGAGGAGCACGGTGTTGAGCTGCGGTCTCGGGAAGATGATCGTCTCGAGCCGGATGATCGCGTAGATGCCGACCTTCGTCAGCAGGCCCGCGAACACCGCCGTCACCGGGGCCGGCGCGGTCGGGTAGGAGTCCGGCAGCCAGAACGCCAGTGGGAACACGGCGGCCTTGATGCCGAAGCCGATGAGCAGCATCGTGTGGAGGAGCAGCTGCACGTGCTCGGGCAGGGCAGCCATCCGCTCGCTGATCTGGGCGATGTTGACCGTGCCGGTGGCGCCGTACACGAGGCCGATCGCCGCGAGGAAGATGGCCGACGCGATGAGGCTCGTCACGATGTACGTGGTGCCCGCCCGGACGCGCTGCTCGCTGCCACCGAGGGTGATGAGCACGTAGCTCGCCACCAGCAGCATCTCGAACGCGACGTACAGGTTGAAGAGGTCTCCGGCGATGAAGGAGTCGAGCACGCCGGCGGCGAGCACGAGGTACGTCGGGTAGAAGATCGTGACCGGCGCCTCGCCGTCGTCGGCCGCGAGCCCCTGTCCGATCGAGAAGAGCAGGACGACGAGGAGCACGCTCGCGCTCACGGTGAGGAGCAGCGCGCTCAGCCGGTCGACCACGAGCGAGATGCCGTACGGGGCGTCCCAGCCGCCGACCTGCACCACGATCGTGCCGTGCTGGTCGACGAGCACCATCAGGGTCGCGGCGACGGCCAGGGCGACGACGAGCACCACGACGGTGATCGCGCGCTGCAGCTTCTGGTGGTTGAGGAGTCCGAGCGCGACCGCGGCGCCGAGCAGCGGGACGAGGACGAGGAGCGGGACGAGCCAGGTCATCGGGTCGCCTCCTGTTCTGCGTCGGTGGTGGTCTCGGGGTCTTCGTCCGCGGGTTCGTCGCGTTCCCGACCGATCGCGACGTCGGCCTCGTCGACCTCGACCTCGTCGGCGCGGGAGAGCTTCCACGAGCGGTGGATGAGGGCCAACAGGAACGCGCTCACGGCGAAGGTGATGACGATCGCGGTCAGGGCGAACGCCTGGGGGAGCGGGTCCGTGATGCCCTCGGAGGTCTTGCCGATCGGCGGGTTGCCGGCAGCACCGGACATCACGAGGAGCAGCAGGTTGAGGGCGTTCCCGAGCAGGAGGAAGCCGAGCAGCATCCGGGTCAGGGAGCGTTCGAGGAGCAGGTAGACCCCGCAGGAGAACAGCACCGCCATCGCGATGACGAGCACGAGGGTGACGGTCACGTGGCGCTCCCTTCCGGGGTGGGGGCTTCGGTCATGTCCTGCACGGGCGTCGAGGCGTCTTCGAGCCGCTGCCGGTCGACCTCGGCGCCGAGGCTGCGGAGGACGTCGAGCACGAGGCCGACGACCACGAGGTACACGCCGATGTCGAAGAACGTGGCGGTGACGAACTCGACGTGGCCGAGCACCGGGACGGTGGCCTCGAAGAACTCGGAGTACAGGGCTTCCCTGCCGAAGAACATCGGCACGAGGGCGGTGATCGCGGCCGTGGCGACGCCGAGTCCGAGCAGGCGTCCGGCCCGGACCGGGGCCGCGGCGCCGAGCTCGGCCGGGCCACCCGCGAGGTACCGGGCCGCGAGGGCGATGCCCGCGACGAGACCGCCGGCGAACCCGCCGCCCGCCGCGTTGTGCCCGGCGAAGAGCAGGTAGACCGACAGGACGATCAGGCCGTGGAACAGCAGGCGGACGACGACGTCGAGCAGCGCCGAGCGGCCGGTCGGGATCGCGGCGCTCGTCGGCAGCCAGGCGCGGGGCTCGCCGTCCGTGCGCTCGTCGCGGTCGGCGGTCAGCCGGGCCGGCAGGTCGCGGAGGCGGGGGAGCGTGTCCTCGCGGGAGTTCACGAAGATCAGGCTCGCGACGCCCGTCGCGGCGGCGACCACGACGGTCAGCTCGCCGAGGGTGTCCCAGCCTCGGAGGTCGACGAGGGCCACGTTCACGACGTTCAGGCCGTGCCCGAACGAGCTCGTCAACGCCGGCAGGTCCGGCCAGAGCGGCTCGGCCGTCCGTGCCGACGCGGCGACGACGACCACGATCGCGAGGGTCAGCCCGGCGAGGCCCGCGAAGAGCGCCCGCACGACCCGGAAGCGGGACGGGTTCGCGGTGGCGATCCGCGGGGGGAGCCGGCGCAGCACGAGCACGAACGCGATGAGCGTCACCGTCTCGACCACGAGCTGGGTCAGCGCGAGGTCGACCGCTCCGTGCAGCACGAACAGGACGGACATGCCGTACCCGGTCACACCGACCAGCACCGCTGCGGCGAACCGGGTCTTGGCGGTGAGGACGGCGATCGCGGCGATCGACATGACGAGGACGACGGGGATCTGTCCCCACGAATCGGCGAACCGGACGTGGAACGCCCACGGTCCGCCGATGACCAGGTTGACGAGCGCCCCGGCGACGAACACCGACAGGATGACGGTCAGGTAGTAGGGGAGCGAACCGCGCTGGACCCCGGCGGTGAGGCCCGTGGCCACCCGGTCGAGCCCGCGCATGAGGTGTCGGTAGATGCTCGACGCGCTGGGGGAACCCGCGAGGCGGTGCTGGAGCGCCTCGACCGGACGGCGCAGGGCGAACAGCGCGAGACCGCCGACGAGCGTCACCGCGGAGAGGCCGAGCGCCGGCTCGAGACCGTGCCAGAGCGCGAGGTGCGGGACCTCGCCGGGGAGGGCGGCGGCGTGCGCGGCCGGCTCGATGCCGTGCGCCACGAGGGGCGTCGCGAGGCCGAGCGCGAGACCTGTGAGTGCGAGGACCGACGGGACGACGCCGAGGCCGTGCAGGCCGTGCGGTTCGGTGTCGGGCACGCCGGGCTTCCGGGCGAAGGCGCCCCACAGGAACCGCAGCGAGTAGGCCACGGTGAGCACCGAGCCGATCGTCACGCCGATGAGCGCGAACCACGCCCACCCGGCGTCGGGGCCGTGCAGCGAGTCGATGAAGCCGGTGAGCACGGCCTCCTTCGCGACGAAGCCGATCGTCGGCGGGATGCCCGCCATCGACAGCAGTGCGAGGACGGCCACGACGGTGAGCCAGGGCATCCGGCGTCCGAGGCCGCTCAGGCGCGCGAGGTCGCGGGTACCCGTGACGTGGTCGATCGCACCGACGACGAGGAACAGGGTCGACTTGAACGCCGCGTGGGCCACCAGCAGCGCCACCCCGCCGAGGGCGACCTCGGGCGCACCCCACCCGGCCGCGAGCACGAGGAACCCGAGCTGGGCGACCGTGCCGTAGGCGAGCAGGAGCTTGATGTCGGTCTGCCGGAGCGCACGGTACCCACCGATGAGCATGCCGAGCACCCCGAGCACGGTGATGGTCTCGCGCCACCCGCCGAGGAGCGCGAACGCGGGCGCGAGCCGGGCGACGAGGTAGATGCCGGCCTTGACCATCGCCGCGGCGTGGAGGTACGCGCTGACCGGGGTCGGGGCGGCCATCGCGGCGGGGAGCCAGAAGTGGAACGGCACGATGGCGGACTTCGTCAGCGCGCCGAGCAGGACGAGCACGACGGACACCGAGACGATCGTCCCCGACGGAGGGTCCTGGACGATCCCGGAGAGCGACGTCGTCCCGGCGGTCACCGACAGCACCACGAGACCGGCGAGCATCGCCAGACCACCGGCGGTGGTGACCACGAGCGCCTGCATCGCCGCCGCGCGACTGGCACGCTTCACCGAGTCGTGGCCGATCAGCAGGTAGGAGAAGACCGTCGTCGCTTCCCAGAGGACGAACAGCACGATGACGTCGTCGGCGACCACGAGCCCGTACATCGACCCGGCGAAGGCGGTGAGGACCCCGGCGAACCGACCGAGTCCGGGTTCGTCCGGCCCGAAGTACGTGGCGCAGTACACGAGCACGAGGGCACCGACCACGGTCACCACGAGGGCGAGGACCCACGAGAGGGCGTCCATCCGCAGGGCGATCGCGAGGTCGAGCTGCGGCACCCACTCGAACCGCTCCGTGACCGCGCCGTGCAACGCCGGACCGGTCTGCGCGACGGTCAGGACCGCGGCTGCTGCCGGTGCGAGGGCCGCCACGTAGAAGACGCGGCGGCCGAGGACGGGGGTCAGGGCGGGGACGATCAGGGCGACGATCGCGAACGCGACGAGGACGATGACCATCGGGCACCTCCTCGGGGTCGGGCTGCAGTCCGGCTCACTGGGCCCTCACAGCCTACGGAGAAGGGGATGTGGAGTTCCTGAGTGGGCGGACAGGGAGGCCGATCGAGGATCAGGCTTCCAGCACCACTCTGCCCGTCGACCCACCGACCTGTCCGGCCCAGGCCGCCTCGACCTCCGCCATGCGCACCGCCGTCGCGTCCACCCGGATCGTGCCGTCGGCGATCGCCGCCACGATCCCCGGGAGTTCCGCGACGAACGCCGCCCGACCGACGGAACCCTGGCCGCTCCCGACGATGGTCAGGCCGGACGCACGGAGCGCTGCGGAGGGGATCCGCGCCTCCTGGCCCGCCGTGGAGCCGATCGCCACCCAGTCGAGCCGGCGTCCGCGCTCCTGTCGCGCCGTGACGAGTGCGCGCATGACGTCCGCGGCGGGCTGGCCCCACACGTAGTCGATCACGACGTCGACGTCCGCGGCTGCCGCACCGACGGCGTCGACGTCGACGTCGTCGAGCGGGACCACGACGTCCGCGCCGAGTGCCGGCAGCGCTCCGAGTCGTGTCGCGTCCCGTCCGCTCGCGACGACGTGCTCGGCGCCGAGGTGCTTCGCGACCTGCACCGCCGCGGAGCCGGAGGCGCCCGTCGCGCCGAGCACGAGGACACGGCTGCCGGCGGCGAAGTCGATGCGGCGTCGGAGCGCTACCCACGAGGACATCACGGGGTTCGCGCCGGCGGCGACCGCGACCGGGTCGGCACCCTCGGGCAGGACGACGCTCGCCCGCGGGTCCACGGCGACCCGTTCGGCCATCGTGCCGCGGGTGTCGCTCGCGACGGCGAAGTAGCGGAGCGTCCCGTCGGGGAACCGCCCGACCGCGTCGACGCCCGGGACGAGGGGGAGCGCCCCCTCGCTCGTGTAGTGCGAGCCGTCGGCCTGGGACCGCACCCGTGGGTGGAGTCCGGCGGCGACGACGTCGACGACCACCTCGTCGGCGGTGGGGACGGGGTCGGTGAACTCCTGCCAGACCGGGGACCGGCCGAACTCGGTGACGACGGCTGCGTGCATGACTGCCTCCTGAAAGGTTCGTGTTACGAACAAAGTAGTTCGTAACACGAAGTGAGTCAAGTAGGCTGTCGGTATGCAGGAGATGACGGAGGACGAGCGGCTCGTCGACGCCCTCGGCGAGAGTGCGTTCCGGACGATGGGTGCCCTGACCGGCATCGCGGCGGATGCCGGGCTGTCGCTGACGCAGCTGCGTGTCCTCGCGATCCTGCGTGACCGGCGGATGCGGATCGGCGACCTGGCGCAGCACCTCGGCCTCGAGAAGTCGACGATGACCGGGCTGGTGGCGCGCGCGTCGGCCAAGGGGCTGCTCAGGCGGGTGCCGAACGCCGAGGACGCCCGGGCGGTGGACGTCGTCATCACCGATGCCGGGCTCGACGTCGCCCGATCGCTCGAGGCGGCGATCCGGGAGTCGCTGCTGCCCCTGACCACCCGGTTGTCCGTGGGGGAGCGGGGGGAGCTGCGGGTGTTGCTGGAGCGGATGCTGCGCTGAGTCTTCGAATATGAAATGCTTGCGTGTGATATTTCGACAAGGTAGCATGGTTCCGCACCCACCTCCGGTGCGCGAACGAGAGGCAGCCCGATGCGCAGCATGGAACGAATCTTCCGCGACACCATCGCAGTGAAGGAGCGAGTGCTCCAGGATCGAACGCTGCTCGACGCGGCCGATGCAGTGGCGGACGCCATGATCGCCACCTACCGCAGCGGCGGCCGCGTCTACTTCTGTGGCAACGGTGGCAGCGCCGCCGACGCGCAGCACTTCGCGGCCGAACTGAGCGGTCACTTCATCTTCGACCGACCGCCCCTCGCAGCCGAAGCGCTGCACGGCAACGCCTCTCACATGACCGCGGTCGCCAACGACTACGACTACGAGAGCGTCTTCGCCCGGGCGCTGACCGGCTCCGCACGTCGAGGCGACCTGCTGGTGGCCATCAGCACCTCGGGTGACTCCGCGAGCATCGTCCGCGCAGCCGAGGCCGCACGGGTCCACGGGGTCTCCGTCGTCGCCATGACCGGTGCCGGTGGCGGCGCACTCGCAGCCCTGGCCGACATCGCGCTCCGCATCCCGTCGAACGAGACCGGCCGGATCCAGGAGTCGCACATCGTCTTCGTCCACGCGATCTCGGAGCGTGTCGAGCACGTGCTCTTCGCCGACGAGTACAAGCTCCCCGCCGAGCGCCCCTGCGCCTTCGAGTCCGCCGATGTGGCCGCTCTTCCTCGACCGTGACGGCGTGGTCAACCGGCGGATCGCCGGTGACTACGTCCGGAGCGTCGAGGAGTTCGAGTTCCTCCCGGGGGCGCTCGACGCGCTCGTGTCCCTCGCGTCCTGGGCACCTCGGATCGTCATCGTCACGAACCAGCAGGGCGTCGGGCGCGGGATCATGTCGGCCCGTGCCGTCGACGAGGTGCATGCCGAGATGACCGCTCGGGTCGCCGCCGCGGGTGGGCGCATCGACGACGTGCTCGTCTGCCCGCACCTCGCCGGTACCTGCCGGTGCCGCAAGCCGCTCCCCGGGATGCCGCTCGGCTGGCTCGCCGACCACCCTGAGGTGGACCCCAGCCGGTCGACCATGGTCGGTGACTCCGACTCCGACATCGCGATGGGACGAGCCCTCGCACACCATACCGGCGGGTGCCGCACCGTCCGCATCGGGGTCGGGGACCCCATGGCAGACCAGTCCTTCCCCTCCCTCGCCGCGTTCGCCGCGTCGATCGCCTGACACCCGCCCGAACGGAGACCAGCCATGCACACCATCCGCAGTCGCGCACCCCTCCGCCTCGGTCTCGGCGGTGGCGGCACCGATGTGTCGCCCTACTCCGAGGACTTCGGCGGGCGTGTCCTCAGCGTCACCATCGACCGCTACGCCTACGCGACGGTCTCCCCGGCAGCGTCCGGTGTCGAGTTCCACTCGCCGGATCGACAGTGCACCGGCCGTGCCGCGCACGCGGACCTCGACGCGCTGCTCTCCGACTTCGGGCTCCACGTCGCCGTGTACCGCCGCATGGTCCGCGACCACAACGGCGGCCACGACGTCGCGCTTCGCCTCGCCACCGAGGTCGATGCGCCACCGGGGTCCGGGCTCGGGTCGTCCTCGGCGCTCGTCGTCGCGATGGTGCAGGCGATGGCAGAGTTCCTCGGCGTGAGCCTCGGCCAGTACGAACTCGCCCGCACGGCCTGGGAGATCGAGCGCGTGGACCTGGGGCTCGCCGGCGGTTGGCAAGACCAGTACAGCGCAGTGTTCGGCGGTTTCAACTACATGGAGGCCGACCGTGAGCGCGTCGTGGTGAACCCCTTGCGGATCCCGCGTGAGGTGCACGCGGAGCTCGAGGCGTCGCTCCTTCTGTACTTCGGTGGAGTGTCCCGAGACTCCGCCGTGGTCATCGAGCAACAGCAGGGGAACGTCGTCGCCGGTCGCGAAGACGCCCTCGCCGCGACCCACACCGTCCGGGCCGAGGCTGAGCGGATGAAGAACGCGCTCCTCGTCGGCGATGTCCCGGAGTTCGCCGCGAGCCTGAACGACGGCTGGCTCGCGAAGAAGCGGACGGCGGCGAGCATCAGCAACGCCGCCATCGAGCGAGCCCACGAGGTCGCCTCACGGCACGGGATGATCGCCGGCAAGGTCTCGGGAGCCGGAGGAGGTGGCTTCATGATGCTCGTCGTCGATCCGGAACGCCGGCTCGAGGTGGCTCGTGCGCTCGAATCAGAGTGCGGCGGCACCGTGACGGGAGCCCACGTGACACACCACGGCGTCGAGTCGTGGCCCGTCACGAAGGCGGTGCGCTGATGCAGGTGGTGGTGCTCGCCGGGGGCCTCGGGACCCGGCTCCGCGGAGTGATCCCGGACAGCACCCCGAAACCGATGGCGACCGTTGCCGGTCGGCCGTTCCTCGAGTGGCTGCTCGAGGACTGTGCGCGAGCGGGCGCGACCGAGTTCGTCCTGCTCGTCGGGCACCACGCGGACGTCATCCGTGACCACTTCGGCTCCGCGTTCGCCGGCGTCCCGGTCCGGTACTCGACGGAGACCGGCCCTCGGGGGACCGGCGGAGCGGTCCGGGACGCCCTCCCCCTGCTCCGCGATCGCTTCGTCGTGATGAACGGCGACACGTACGGCGCCGCCGAACTCCCGATGCTCGTCGCCGCCCTTGACGACGCCGACTTCGCGATGACCCTCGCCACCGTCCCCGACGTCGGGCGTTTCGGCGGGGTCGACACGGACGGCGCGCGCGTCGTGGCGCTCCGCGAGAAGGGATCGACGGGGCGGGGGCGGATCAACGCGGGTGTCTACGGCATGCGCAAGCGGTTCGTCGAGACGTTCCCGGCCGACCCGTTCGTCTCGTTCGAGCGCGACGTGATGGAGGTCAGGATCCCGGAACTCCGGCCGCCCTTCGTCGTCGGGGGTGCGACCTTCTTCGACATCGGGGTCCCGGACGACCTGCGCGCGGCCGACGCCTGGTTCCGCGAGCGCTGACGGACGAACGGGCCGTGGGACAGCGCCCTCAGCGCCCGTGCGCCCGCGCCGGGATCTGGGTGGCCAACTTGCCGCCGGACACGTCCAGCAGCGTCCCCGTGATGTACCCGGCGGCGTCGCTCGCCACGAACACGAGCAGGTCGGCCACGTCGTCGGCCGTCTCCCACCGACGGAGCGACAGGGTGTCGAGCAGGCGGTCCTGTGCCTCGGCGGGCATCGTCGCGAAGCCGTTCATCGCCGTCGGCACCATCCCCGGGGCGTACGCGTTCACGGTGATGTCCCACGGGCCGAGCTCCGATGCGAGCACCCGGGTGAACGCGACGACCGCCGACTTCGACGCGGCGTAGGCAGCGCTCCCGACACTCGGTACGATCGCCGCGAACGACGCCGCGTTGATGATCCGTCCGCGCCCGGCGGCCTGCATCACGGGTGCCACGGCCTGGCTCATCAGGAAGGTCCCGCCGAGGTTCACGTCCATGCAGCGGCGCCAGTCGTCCCACTGCAGGTCGGCGACGACACCCTCGACGTTGATGCCGGCGTTGTTCACGAGCACGTCGATCGTGCCGTGCCGGGCGACGACCTCGTCCACGGCGGCGCGGACGGAGTCGGCGTCGGCGACGTTGCAGCGCACCCGGTCGACCGGCAGCGCGGCGCCGGCGGCGGCCTCGTCCCCGGAGGCGGGCGCGTCCGCGGCAGCGGGTTCGTCGAACGCCAGGTCGAGCGCGACGACCCGGCACCCCTCAGCGTGGAACCGCGCGGCGATCGTGGCACCGATGCCGCGCGCGGCTCCGGTCACGACGACCACGCGGTCGGTCAGGTCGAGGTGCATCGTCGCTCCCGTCGTCGGTGCGGCCGTGGTCCGGTCGCAGCAATAGGCATACTATTCCCCCATGAACGACGCACGCGTGCTCTGGATCACCGGCGGCGGCAGCGGCATGGGAGCGGCGAGCGCTCGTGCGGCGGCCCGCGACGGCTGGACGGTGGTGCTCAGCGGACGCCGGGCGGACCGGCTCGCCGCGGTCGCGACCGAGATCCGCGACGAGGGTGGGACGGCGGACGTGCTCCCCCTCGACGCGAACGACCCGGAGGCCGTCGCCGCTGCCCGCGACACCCTGCTCGCGCAGTACGGGCGGCTCGACGGACTCGTCCTCGCCGCCGGGCTCAACAGCCCCGAGCGTCGGTGGGACGACCAGTCGCTGCCGGACTTCCGCGCCATCGTCGACACCAACCTCACCGCCGTCGTCACGGTCGTCGACGCGGCGCTGCCCGCGCTGCGCGAGTCCGGCGGGATCGTCGTCGTCGTGTCCTCGTACGCGGGCTGGTCGTTCCAACCCGGGGCCGGGGTCGCCTACTCGGCGTCGAAGACCGCGCTCGGCTCCGTCGTCCGGACGCTCAACCAGCAGGAGGCCGGGCACGGCGTCCGAGCGACCCACCTGTGCCCCGGCGACGTCGCCACCGACTTCCTCGACCAGCGCCCCTCGGTGCCGGACGCGGCCGCACGCGCGGTCATGCTCCAGCCGGAGGACATCGCCCGCTCGGTCTCGTTCGTGCTCGAGGCCCCGTCGTACATGCGCGTCGACGAGCTCGTGGTCAGCCCGGTCTCCCAGCGGTGATCTTCGACCGGGTGCTCGACGGGCTCGGCGCCGCGATCGTCGACGGATCGCTGCCGACGGGGCACCGCGACAGCATCGACGGGTTCGTCACCCGCACGGGCTCGAGCCGCAGCATCGTCCGCGAGACCGTCCGCGTCCTCGTCGGTCTCGGCCTCCTCAGCGCCGGTCGTCGCGTCGGGCTCCGGGTCCTGCCCGCGTCGGAGTGGGACGTCCTCGACCCGCGCGTCATCGGCTGGCGGCTCGCCGGTCCGGAGCGTGGGGTCGTCCTCGGGGAGTTGCGCGCGCTGCGCCGCGCGGTCGAGCCGGTGGCCGCTGCGGCAGCCGCCGGGCGCGCGTCCGACGCGTCGCACCGTGCCGACCTGGAGGCGCTGCTCGCCGCCGCCGACCGCCTCGCCGCCGCCACGGGTCCGGACGACGCGGCCACGTTCCTCCAGGCAGACCGCGAGGTCCACCGACTGGTGCTGGAGCTGTCCGGGAACGCGATGTACGGACGGCTGCACCGCGTGGTCGCGCGCGCACTCGACGAACGTGCGGGCATCCGCCCCGACGCGCACGACGTGGGCCTCCACGCGGCCGTCGCGCGCGCGGTCGCAAGCGGCGACGAGAGCGGTGCGTCTCGCGCCATGCAACAGATCGTCGACCGAGCGTGAGCGTCAGCGAACCACGCGCCAGCTCTCCGTGCACCGGGCGAAGTAGTCGCTCTGTACGGTTTCGAGTGACGGGCCTTCGCCGTCGATGACGGCCTCGATCGCACGTTCGTACGCGGCGGCGTCTCCGTCCGTCGCGACGAGACCGGGGTGCCCGGCACCGAACAGCCCGCGGAGGAAGTCGGTGTCTTCGCCGACCGTCGGCGTCCCCATCTCGACGGCTCGCAGTGAGACGCCGGACTGGAAGTACTGCCGGTACGTCAGCAGGTGCACCCACGAGCGGCCCAGGAGGTGCTCGAGCTCGTGCTCCGCGACGAACCGGTTCTCGACGGTCCAGCCCTCGATCTCCGGCCAGCCTCTCCCGACGATCGTCGTCTCCCACCCCCGCGCTCGGAGCCGCGGACCGAGAGCGGCGAGCAATTCGACGTTCCGGGCCGGCTTGTACTGACCGGCGACGAGGATCGACGGTCGGGCTGTCTTGTCGACGTGGCGTCGCGTGCTCAGCATCGGGTGCAGGACACTCTCGATCCGGTGGTGCGGAAGTGCCTGGCGCGCGATGGCGAACGCGTGGTCGTTGGAGACGAGGACGGTCGGGCGGTGCTCCGCGGGGGCGGCGGCTGCCCAGCGACGTGAGCGCTCGGAGTGCCCGTACTGGCGTCGGAGCGGAGCCGGGTCGTGCAGCATGACGTAGCGAGGGCCGTTCGGCGACGACCAGAGCCGGGTCTCGAGGAGACCGAGGCTCGGCCACGCCTGGAGGACCGGTCGCCGCTCGGCGCGCTGGCGCCGGAGGTTGTGGACCGCGTTCGCCAACATCCGCGCCTTGTCGAGGGCTCCGGGGAAGCCCTCGACCGGACGAGACCAGTGGGCCTGCGTCGCTGAGCCCCCGCCGCTCGCGAAGACGTCGTGGAGCTGTCGCTGGTAGTGGTGCTGCACGACCGGGATCGGGTCGGAGAACAGGAGGTCGATCACCGCGCACCTCGGGCGTACTGGACCTGCTCGAACGCGAGGACGTCTGCGATCGTCGTTTCGAGGCCGATCTCCGGACGCCAGGCCGTGTGCGACCGGATCTTCGACGTGTCACCGAAGATGATCGCCTCGTCCGACGGGCGGAGGAGGAGCGGGTCGACCTCCGTCGGCAGGCGACGTCCGGCCGCACGGAAGTACATCTCCAGTACCTCCGAGATGCGGTAGGCGCGGTCTGCGCAGATGTTGTACACCTCGCCGGGGCGGCCGGTCAGCGAGAGGTCACGGAGCGCCCGGACCATGTCGCGCACATCGATGATCGCGCGCTGGGTCTCGAGGTTGCCGTGGCGGACCGGTGTCCCCTCGTGCAGCGCTCGGACGACTGCACGGCCGAAGTCCGAGACCACGTCGTTGCGCTTCCGGGTGCCCGTGCAGTTGAAGATGCGCGCACGGACGGCTCGGATGCCGTGGTTCGCGTGGTACTGGTACGCGAGGAGGTCTTGGCTGACCTTGCTGACGCCGTAGGGGTGCAGCGGGAGCAACGGGGTCTCCTCGGTCACCGGGACGTTCGCGGGTGTGAGGCTCGCCCCGTACTCCGCCGACGAGCACGCCACCACGACGGTCGGGTCGTACTCGGGATCCAGACGGCGGACGTCGAGGACCGCTTCGAACACGTTGATCGTGCCCTCGGAGTTGACCCGCATCGTGGTCCACGGGTCCGTCCACGACACCGTTGGCAGGCTCTGCGCAGCGAGGTGGTGGATGACGGAGGGCCGGTGCGCCGCGATGGACCCCGTCACGGCATCGCGATCGAGGACGTCGAGTTCCCGGAACCGCACGGAGGGGTCGACGGTCGAGAGGTCGATGGTCGGGTGGAGCGAGGTCGCGACCACGTCGTCCCCGGCACTCATGAGGAGTTCGGCGAGGTGGGAACCCATCATGCCGCCGGCTCCGGTGATCAACACAGTCATCTCTGCTCCTTCGTTCCGTTCCAGTGTATTGTATATCAGTAGATATGTCATCAGCCGGTATCGCGACAGGGAGACGAAGTGATGGTCGACAAGGAACCGCGGGTCCGAACCACTCCGGCCGCGAGCATGCGGATCGTCCCGGAACTCCGGGCCGCGCACATCGAGCGACACCGACTCGGGACCCCTGCCGAGCTGCTCTACCTCGACACGAACTACGACCTCGCGGGCACGCCGCTCGTCGCGGGCATCCGACGCGTCACGATGCCGGGCGCGCTGCGGCGGTTCCTGCGCACCGGCGCCACCACGCTCGAGGTCCCCGAGCCGTACTGGATGCGCTTCTGGCCGAAGCACCTCGGGCTCGTGCTCGGCTTCAAGGCCGCGGGCGTGCTCCGGCGCCGCCGGCACCGCGTCGTCACCTACGCGATGGAGAACAACGCCCTCGCGACCCTGGTCGGCGGGCGGCGTCGGGTCCCCGGGTGGGCCGTCCGGGCCGTCGCACTCCTCATCGGCGGTGTCGCGCGCCTCACCCTGGACCGCATCTGCTTCGCGAGCGACGCCGCCCGGGTCGCGTACGCACGACTCCCGTTCCTGTCGGGGGTCGACCAGCGCACGACGCTCGAACTCCCGCGGGCGAACGACACGTCGGTGTCCGCCGAGCCGCTCTCGTGCGTGTTCCTCGGGGTGCTCGAGGAACGCAAGGGGCTGCGCGGGCTGACGGTGGCGTGGAGTGCCGTCGAGGAGGCGCTCCCGGACGCGCGGCTCTCGATCGTCGGTCCCGGGCCGCTGCAGGCCGAGCTCGAGGCGTGGGCAGCGCGCCGTCCGGACAGCCGGACGGTGCTCGGACGGTTGCCCCACGGCGAGGCCGGCGCGCTGCTCGCGTCGAGTTCCGTGCTGGTGGCCCCGTCCGTGCCCGACGGTCGGTGGATCGAGCAGATCGGCCTCCCGATCAAGGAGGCCCTCGCCGCTGGGCTGACGGTGGTCACGACGGACCAGACCGGTCTGGCGCCCTGGCTCGTCGCACACGGGCACGAGGTCGTCGACGTCGATCCGTCCGGGCTCCCGGAGCGGCTCGCAACGGCGCTCGTCCGGGCGCTGCGGAACCCGCTCGATCGTGACGAGGTCCGCGCCGCCCTCCCGGACCGTGACGGACGACTCGTGGCCGACGCGTGGTTGCACGAGCTCGTCGGTGGCACCTCGTCGGCAACCGGTGCACCCGAGGCCGACGGGTAGGGTCGATCCGCGGCCGAACTCCGACCGCGCCGCACCGCGGATCGTGTTCGAAGGAGAGCACATGTCGTTCACCGATCTCGTCCCCGACCCCGGCGCCGTCGAGCGCATCGCGACGGGCAGCACCTGGGCCGAGGGGCCGTGCTGGATCCCCGCGAGCCGGACCCTGCGGTGGTCGGACATCCCGGGCGACCGCATCCTGCAGTGGCACGCCGGCTCCGGTGAGACGTCGGTGTACGCCGAGGGGGTCGAGTTCACGAACGGCCGCACCCTCGACCGCGACGGCAGCGTCGTGCAGTGCTCGCACGGGAACCGACGGGTCGAGCGCGACCGGGACGGGGTCGTCACGCCGATCGTGGACGCGTGGGACGGCGTCCGGTTGAACTCCCCGAACGACGTCGTGGTCGCGCGGGACGGCAGCGTGTGGTTCACCGACCCGGCGTACGGCATCACCCAGCCGCGCGAGGGGCACCCGGGCGAGCGGGAGTACGGCGACCACTGGGTGTTCCGGTGCGGCCCGGACGGTGCGGACCTGCGGCCGGTCGCCACCGACCTCGACGAACCGAACGGGTTGGCGTTCGACCCGACCGAGCAGGTGCTCTACGTCGCGAGCTCGTCCGGCGACGACCCGGTCATCCGGGCGTACGACCGGCGGGGCGGCCGGGGCGACCTGCTCAAGAACGGTCGGGTGTTCGCGCGGTTGGAGCCCGGCGAGGGCGCCCCGGACGGCATCCGCGTCGACGTGCACGGCAACGTGTGGTCCTCGTCGCACCGGGGCGTGGTCGTGTTCGACCCGGACGGCACCCGGCTCGGCGACATCGCCGTCCCCGAGGTCACCGCGAACCTGTGCTTCGGCGGCGACGACGGCACGACGCTGTTCCTCGCCGCGACGACGTCCGTGTACCGGATCGCGACCACGACCCGGGACGCCGCCGCCGAGTAACCCGCTCTTCCGTCACCTGGAACTGCAATGTAGAATATCATTGCAGTCATCAGGTGAACGAGGGAGCGGGTATGTCCAAGCGTGTGGCGATCATCGGGACGCGCGGGTACCCGTCCTACTACGGCGGGTTCGAGACGGCCGTGCGGCACATCGCACCGCACCTGGCCGACGCCGGCTGGGACGTCACGGTCTACGGCCGTCCCGGACAGGAACGGGTGGACGACCCGTCCCTCGACCACCGGGTGACCCGACGCACGACCCGTGGCCTCGAGTCGCGGTCGCTCTCGACCCTCACGTACGGCATGACCGCCGTGCTCGACACGATCCGACGACGGCCGGACGTCGCGCTCGTGATGAACTGCGCGAACGGGTACTGGCTCCCGCTCCTGCGGCTCGCCGGCATCCCCACCGTGGTCAACGTCGACGGGATCGAGTGGGAGCGCGCGAAGTGGGGGCGGCTCGCCAAGGCGGTGTTCAAGACCGGCGCCCGGGCCACCGCACGGTTCGCCGATCGGCTCGTCTTCGACGCCGATGCCATCGGGGACTACTGGCGTCGCGAGTTCGGCCGCTCCGGCGTGATGATCCCCTACGGCGGCACGGAGTCCGACGTCCTGCCGCTGCACCCCGACGACGCGCACCTCGCCGGGCGACCGTTCGCCCTCGTGGTGGCGCGGTTCGTGCCGGAGAACACGGTGGCCGAGTTCCTCGTCGCCGCGGAGCGCATCGCCGAGCGCCACCCGGTCGTCATCGTCGGGTCGACGGGCTACGGCGGGGAGCTCGACACCGCCGCGCAGGACCTCGCCGACCGGAACACGGGCGTGTCCTGGCTCGGCCACGTGTCCGACGACGACCGGCTCTTCGCACTGTGGCAGCATGCCGGCGCCTACTTCCACGGGCACAGCGTCGGCGGCACGAACCCGGCCCTCGTGCAGGCGATGCACTGCGGGGCGCCCACCGTGGCCCGCGACACCGTGTACAACCGCGAGGTCCTCGCCGGCACCGGCGTCCGGTTCGTCCAGCCCGACCCCGGCGCGATCGCCGATGCCGTCCTCGACCTGCTCGCCGACCCCGTCGAGCAGGAGCTGCTCCGGGGCAGCGTGCGTGACCGGGCCCGCTCGGCGTACACGTGGTCGGGCGTCTGTGGCGCGTACGAAGACGCCCTCGAGCAGCAGACCCGCGGCGTCACCGTCCGGAAGGCGGCCGCTGCCGTATCCTGACTCGGCCATGCAGTGCGACTACTTCGACCGCGGGGTGTGCCGCTCGTGCACGCTCATGGGGCAGCCGTACGCCGAGCAGGTCCTCGACAAGGAACTCCGCACGCGCGAACTCCTGCACGACGCGGTCGAGGCCGCCGGGGGTCCGGGCTCGGTCGAGTGGCTGCCCGCGATCACCAGCCCCGAGTCCGCGTACCGCAACAAGGCGAAGATGGTGGTCGGCGGGACCGTCCAGCACCCGACGGTCGGCATCCTCGACCACCGGCAGCGCGGGGTGGACCTGCGGCACTGCGGCATCTGCACGCCCGGGATCCAGCACGCGCTCCCGATCCTGGCCGGGTTCATCGCGGACGCCGGGCTCATCCCGTACGACGTCGCCACCCGCCGGGGCGAGCTGAAGTTCGTGCTCGTGACGGAGTCGCCGGACGGGGAGCTCATGGTGCGGTTCGTCCTGCGCTCCGAGGGACAGCTGGTGCGCCTCCGGCAGCACCTCGACGCGCTCCACCGGGTGCTGCCGAACGCCGTCGTCGTCACCGTGAACCTGCTCCCGGAGCACAAGGCCGTCACCGAGGGGGAGCGGGAGATCGTGCTCACCGAGCGGGAGACGCTCTCGATGCGACTCGGTGACGTCACGATGCACCTCCGCCCGCAGAGCTTCTTCCAGACGAACACGCACGTGGCCACCGAGCTGTACGCCCAGGCCTCGGCGTGGATCGACGAGGTGGCGCCGGCGTCGATGTGGGACCTCTACTGCGGCGTCGGCGGCTTCGCCCTGCACGCTGCCCGCCCCGGTCGCGCGGTGACGGGCATCGAGACCAGCCGCGAGGCCGTCCGGTCGGCGGGGCAGTCGGCGCGCGAGGCCGGCCTCGAGGGCGTCCGCTTCGCCGCGGACGACGCGACCGAGCACGCGCTCCGTGCCCGTCCCGACGCCGTCCCCGAGCTCGTCGTCGTCAACCCGCCGCGGCGCGGGATCGGCGAGACGCTGTCGACCTGGCTCGAGGAGTCGGACGTCCGGCACGTCGTCTACTCGAGCTGCAACCCGGTGACCCTGGCGAAGGACCTCGCGCGGATGCCGTCGCTGCGCCTGCGGCGCGCGCGGGTGCTCGACATGTTCCCGCAGACCGGCCACCTGGAAGCGGTGACGCTGCTGTCCCGAGGGTGACCGACCGGCGGACGGGAGGCGCGGGTCGGCGCCGCCACGTGCCTCCTGGCCGTCATTGCCAGGGAATTGCCAAGGTGGCGTACCCAGGCGCGCCGCGATGACCATGCCCATGGGGATCCACGCGTACAGGTTCCGCTCTCGGAGACATAGCACCAACGGGTAGAACCGTTTGTCTCGGTTTGATAACGGTGAAGAGTTTCCTATGGTGGCCGACCGAGGCGCCACCGGCACGAGACCACTGCCCCCGGTGGCGCACCCCACGACACGACCGCGATCGGTCGGGACGGGCAGTGGCGATCGGCTCTCGATCCGTGGTCCCGGTGGAGCAATCAACCATGAAGAAGCTTTCTCGTACCCGCACCATCGTCGGTGGCCTCGCCTTCGCGGGCATCGCCGCGACGGGTGTCGGCCTCGCGGCGGCGCCCGCGAACGCAGCATCCGGCTCGACCTGGGACGCCCTCGCGCAGTGCGAGTCCGGCGGCAACTGGGCGATCAACACCGGCAACGGCTACTACGGCGGCCTCCAGTTCAACCTCGGCACCTGGCAGGCGAACGGCGGCACGGGCAACCCGGCCTCCGCGAGCCGTGCGACCCAGATCGCCGTCGCCGAGCGCGTCCTCGCCTCCCAGGGCTGGGGCGCATGGCCGGCCTGCTCCGCCCAGCTCGGGCTGAGCGGCACGACCGGCGCCGCCCCGCAGGCCGCCGCTCCGGCTCCCGCCGCCCCGACCCAGCAGGCTGCCCCGCAGCAGCAGGCGCCGGTGCAGCAGGCCGCCCCGCAGCAGGCCGCGCCGTCGACCCCGGCCCCCGCGACCGAGGCGGCTCCGGCTGCCCCGAGCAAGCCCGCGGCCGTCAAGACGAGCGGCAAGACCTACACGGTCGTGTCGGGCGAGACCCTCGACAGCATCGCGACGAAGCTGCGCATCGACGGCGGCTGGAACAAGCTCTGGGCCGCGAACACGTCGACCATCGACGACGCGAACCTGATCTACGCCGGCCAGGAGCTCCAGCTCCCCGCCTGATCGTTCCTCCGATCGACAGGACGCCCGGTGACCGTGTGGTCACCGGGCGTCCTGCTGCGTCCGGCTACTGCGGGTTGTCGGCCAGCCACCCGGCGACGTCGTTCGAGCGGAGCGCCTGGGACAGTGACTGCACGGCGATGGAGTTCACCGCGACGTAGGACTGTCCGTCCGCCGAGGTCCCGCCGCCCGCGGTCGGCATCGTGAACGTCCGCAGGTCCGACGGCCGGACGTCACGCAGGGACCAGCCGAGGTCGACCATCGTGCGGACGGTCAGACCGGCGTCCACCGACAGGTACTCGCTCGTCGCCCGGACGAAGTCCTGCACGCGCCCGGGGTTCGTGAGGGTGTCGCGCGAGAGGAGTCCGTCGACGATCCCGCGCATGAACGCCTGCTGGTTCCGGACGCGGGTGTGGTCGGCGTCGGCGAAGGCGTACCGCTCGCGGACGAACGCCAGGGCCGCGTCGCCGTCGAGGTGGTTCGCGCCGGCGGTGAACTCGTGCCCGCGGGCCGAGAACGCCGTCCGTGACTGCACCGTCACCCCGCCGAGCGCGTCGGTCATGCCCGAGAAGCCGGCGAAGTCGATCTCGGCGACGTGGTCGATGCGCACGTCGAGCAGGCGTTCGACCGTCTGGACCGTCAGCGGGACCCCGCCCCAGGAGTACGCCGCGTTGATCTTCGCGGTGCCGTGGCCGGGGACCTCGACCCACGAGTCGCGCATGATCGACATGAGGTACACGGCCCGCTTGTCGGCCGGGACGTGGGCGAGCATCAGGGTGTCCGAGCGACCACCGGCAGCGCGGTCGCCGTCGGGGTCGGCGCCCTGGCGGGAGTCCGATCCGATGAGCAGGATGTTCTGCGCGCCCTCGGTCGGAGCAGGGCGCGCGCCGGTCGGGAACGGGTCGGCGAGGACGTCGGCGTCGAAGCTGCGGACGAGGCCCGCGATGAAGAGGCCGGCGACGACGGCGAGCACCGTGGCGACGGCGACGAGCGAGCCAGCGGTGCCGAGGACGGCGACGAGGAACGGGCGCTTCCGGCGGCGTCGGCGCCGCTTCCGGCCGTTGCTGCCCCGGCTCCCGCTCCGGCTCGAGCCGCTGCTGTGGGGCCTGCGGGCGCTCGATCCGCTCCGGGGTGCCCGCGGTGCGGGGGCGTCGGTGCCCGCGTCGGTGCCCGCCTCGGTGCCGGCGTCGGCGGCGGCGATCGATGCTGCCTGCGCTGCCGCCTCGGCCAGTTCGGCCGCATCGGCTGCTTCGGCTCGTTCGGCGGCCTGACGGGCTGCTCGGCGCTCGGACATCGGGTCTCCTGCGGGTCGGGTCGGTCGTGCTACCGACTCCGCGAGTCTACCGTATGTGGTATATCAACCGCTAGGTGTTCGGTTCGGACGGTGCTTCTCGAGCAGCAGGGTCAGGGCGCCGCGCAGTGCGGCATCGTCCGGCAGGACGTCACGCTCGATGTGCCGGGCGGTCTCCCACGCCTCGCGCCCGTGCTCCGTCACGGTGACGATCCGCCGTCGCCGGTCGTCCGGGTGCGGCGAGCGTTCGACGAGGCCGTCGCGCTCCATCCGCTCGAGCGTGCGGGACATCGTCTGCGGCTGCACGCGTGCCGTCCGGGCCAGGGTGTCCGCGCCCGTCGGGCCGGTCCGCACGAGGATGTCGATCGCGATGAGCGCCGCGTGCGGGAGGCCGATCGCGCGCAGACGCTCGTCCCAGTCCCGTTCGATCGCCCGGGCAGCGGCGGAGAGGAGACGCCCCAGCGGCCATGCGTCGGGGGTGTCGTCCATGACCCGAGTCTACGGATCCCGTTCCTTCGATCTCTCTAGTAATCAGCATGCTGACGATTGGAGTACGCTCACGGACGTGTCCCGCTTCCTCCGCATCGTCCTCCCCGCGCTCGTCATCGTGGTCTGGCTCGCGATCGCCTCCGTCGGCGGTCCCTTCTTCGGCAAGATCTCCGAGGTGTCCACGAACGACCAGACGTCGTTCCTGCCGGCATCGGCGGACGCCACCAAGGTGCAGGAACGCGCGTCCGAGTTCCGGCAGGCGTCGGGCGCCCCGGCGATCATCGTGCTCGAGCGCGACGGCGGCCTGACGGCTGCGGACCAGCGCGCCGCGACCACCCTGGCAGACCGGCTCGGGGACCGCGACGACGTGCAGGGCGTCAGCCCGGTGATCCCGAGCGAGGACGGCGACGCGGTCGAGATCGTCGCCACGCTGACCCAGAGCGCGGACACCGGTGACGCCGTCGAGGCCGTCCGCGCCGACGTCGAGGACGCGCTGCCGTCGGGGGTGCAGGGCTACGTCACGGGTCCGGCGGGCTTCACCGCCGACCTCACCGAGGCCTTCGCGGGCATCGACGGGCTGCTGCTCGGTGTGGCGCTCGCCGCGGTCTTCGTGATCCTCATCATCGTCTACCGCTCACCGCTCCTGCCGATCCTCGTGCTCGGTACCGCGACGTTCGCCCTGTGCGCGTCGATCCTCGTCGTGTGGTGGCTCGCCAAGGCCGACATCGTGACCGTGAACGGCCAGGTGCAGGGCATCCTGTCCATCCTCGTCATCGGCGCCGCGACCGACTACGCGCTCCTCTACACCGCACGCTTCCGCGAGGCACTGCGCGACCACCGCACCGGGTGGGACGCGACGAAGGCCGCTCTGCGGGGGAGCCTCGAGCCGATCCTCGCCTCGGGCGGGACCGTGATCGTCGGCGTGCTCTGCCTGCTGCTCTCCGACCTCAACTCGAACAAGGCACTCGGTCCCGTCGCGGCCATCGGCATCGCGTTCAGCCTCCTCGCCGCGCTCACCCTGCTGCCCGCGCTCCTGCTGGCGTTCCGGCGCGCGGCGTTCTGGCCGCTCCGCCCGAAGTACGGCAGCGCGCACCCCGTCCTCACCGGGCCCGACGCCCGCGGGCTCTGGGCACGGGTGGGCCGCCTCGTGGCGCGCCGCTCCCGGATCGTCTGGATCGTGTGCACCGTCGGGCTCCTCGCGATGGGTACCGGCCTCGTCGGACTCAAGGCCGACGGCGTCCCGCAGAGCGACCTGGTCATCGGGAGCTCGCAGGCGCGCGACGGTCAGGACGTGCTCGCGGACCACTTCCCGGGCGGGTCCGGCAGCCCGGCCCAGGTCATCGGCGCCGCGTCGAGGACCGACGAGCTCGCCGCCGCGATCACCGGCGTGGACGGCGTGGACAGCGTCGTGGCGGCCGCGAAGGACGCACCGTCCGGCACCGTCCCCGTGACGACGAGCGGCAGCCCGGGTGGCACCACCGGTGCGACGCCGACCGTCTCCCGCGGCGACGTCCTCCTCGAGGCCACCCTGTCCGACCCGGCCGACTCCGACGCCGCCGAGCAGACCGTGCGTGCCCTCCGCACGGCGGTCGAGCGGGTGGACCCCGGCGCGATCGTCGGTGGCGCGACCGCGACCGCCGTCGACACGAACGACACCGGCATCCGGGACCGCACGCTGATCATCCCCGTGGTGCTCGCGGTCATCCTGCTCATCCTGATGCTGCTGCTCCGGAGCATCGTGGCGCCGCTCGTGCTCATCGGCAGCGTCATCGTGTCCTTCGCCGCGGCGCTCGGCGTCGGTGCCCTCGTGTTCGACCACGTGTTCCACTTCCCCGGGGCCGACCCGAGCGTCCCGCTGTACTCGTTCGTGTTCCTCGTGGCGCTCGGCGTGGACTACAACATCTTCCTCATGACCCGGGTGCGCGAGGAGGCCCTGCGGCACGGTCCGCACGAGGGCGTCCTGCGCGGGCTCGGGGTCACGGGCGGCGTGATCACCTCGGCCGGGGTCGTCCTCGCGGCGACGTTCGCGGCGCTCGGCGTGATCCCGATCCTGTTCCTCGTGCAGATCGCGTTCGTGGTCGCCTTCGGCGTGCTGCTCGACACGATCGTCGTCCGCTCGCTGCTCGTCCCGGCGCTGGCGTACGACCTCGGGCGTCGGGCCTGGTGGCCGTCGCGCCTGTCGCGTCCGGCCCATCACATGTGACACGCTGGGCGCATGCCAGTTCCTTCGACGCAGCCCGCCGCCGAGCGGAAGCTCCTCCGTGACACCGTGCAGGACAAGATCCGGGACGCGATCATGGACGGCACCCTCGAGCCGGGCGAACGGCTCAACGACGACGACCTCATCGCCTGGCTCGGTGTCTCCCGCACCCCCATCCGTGAAGCCCTCGCCGAGCTCGCCCGCGCCGGACTCATCGAGATGGCGCCGAACCGGTACACCCGCGTCGCTGCCCCGACCAAGGACGAGCTCCTCGACGCCTACCGCACGCTCGGCGTGATCTACGGCGGTGTCGCCCGCCTCGCGACGCCGCGCTTCACGGACGCGCAGCGCAAGAAGGTCGTGAAGACCCTCGACGACGTCACGGCGCAGGTCGAGGCCCGGCACCAGGGCGAGGTCGCCCAGCACGGCGCGGACATCTACGCGATGTGGGCCGACCACTGCGGCAACCCGTCGCTCGAGCAGCTCTGCAAGGCGACGACGGACGGGCTCGCGTTCAAGCTGCGGGTGCCGGAGCTGGCCGAGCTGGTGCCGGCCGAGGTCGTGCTGCCGGAGCTCGAGAAGCTCAAGGCCGCCGTCGTCGCGAAGGACCCGATCGCCGCCGAGCTCGCCATGGAGGCGATCCACCTGCTGCCGTCGCGCGACTGACGCGACGAGCGCGACTGACGCGACGAGCGCGACTGACGCGACGAGCGCGACTGACGCGACGAGCGCGACTGACGCGACGAGCGCGACTGACGCGACCGGCGCGACCACCTGACGGCCAGGAGGCGCGGTGCGGGCCCGCACCGTCCCTCCCGTCCGTCAGTGCGCGACCGCGCTGATCATGCCGAGGCCGACGCTGATGCGGTCGGCCACCTCGATGAGGTCCTCGGCGAGCGACGCGGTGTCGCGGTCCCGCAGCTGCGTCACCCGCCCGGAGATCGACAGCGCCGCGACGATGCGCCCCGACGCGTTCCGGATCGGTGCCGCGATGCAGAACCGGCCGAGCGCGACCTCTTGGTTCTCGACGCACCAGCCGCGCTTCGCGGAGGCCTCGAGGTCCGCCGTGAGCGCGTCGTGCGACGTGATCGTGTGGTCCGTGTAGCGCGCGAGGTCCGCGCCGAGCAGCGCCTCCCGCTCGGCCTGTGACAGGTCGAGCATGAGCGCCTTGCCGAGCGCCGAGGCGTGCAGCGGCTGCCGCATGCCGATCATGGTGTGCGACTTCGGGGCGAGTGAGCCCTCGAAGTGGCAGAGGTAGATGCAGGCCGCGTCGTCCTGCACCCCGACGTTCGCGGTGAGGCCGATGCGGTGCGCGAGCTCCTGCGCGGCGGCCCGGCTCTCGCGGTGGACGGGGTTGTGGTTGAGCCCCTGGCTGGCGAGCTCGAGGACGGCCCGCCCGACGGAGTACCCCTGCGACTCGGGGTCGCGTCGCACGTACTCGAGCGACTCGAGCGTGGCGAGGAGCCGCCCGGTCGTCGACGTGCCGAGGCCGATCGCCCGTGCGATGTCGGAGGCGCGCATCGCCCCGTCGGCGGCACCGAGCGCGCCGAGGACCGCCGCGGCGCGCTCGATGCTCTGGTTCGGAGGGGTGGTGGCCATCCGCCCATTCTGTCCCGTGGAGTCGATCAGGACACCGTGACACCGCTGACGAACTGGTTCGTCCGCACCTGTGCCGTGGTGAGGGGTGCGCCGCCGAGCACGACGTCCTCGAAGGCGACGTCCGACACCCCGTGCGTCGCGTCCCACCCGGACAGCGTCACCGTGTCGGCCGTGACGTCGGTGAAGTCGCGGATCGTGATGCCCGTGATCCTGCCCCGCTCGTCGCGGTACCCGGTGTCGTTCGAGTACTGGCCCTTGAGCACCTGCAGCACGATGGCCTGCCCGCCGACGGGCTGTGACTCCACGTGGAAACCGTCCATGGTGACGTCGGAGACCGTCGCCCAGTCCTGGACGTCGAACTTCAGGGCGACCTCCTTCGCGCGGAGGACGTACGACTGCGTGATGGAGACGTCGGTGAAGACCTCGGTCTCCATGGACGAGCCGAACCGGACGGGGTTGCCGCCGGTGACGTTCCAGAACGTGGTGTCGGTCGCGTGCAGCCCACGGGTCTCCGGTTCGCCGTTCGTGGCCGCGTCGAGGGCGTGCCAGCCGAACCCGTCGTCACCGCTCATCACGAAGTTGTGCTCGACCGTCATGTCCTGCACGCCGTCGGTGTCGATGCCGTCGTTGTTGATGAGCGTGCCCATCAGGTTCAGCCATGACACGTGGATGCCCGAGGAGCGGATGTACAGCGTCTGCCACCACTGGGCGTTGCGGACGCCGATGCCGGACACCGTGATGTCCGAGCTGTCGTGGAAGCGGATCGCCATCGTCTTGTCGGTCCGCGACGTGTCCGAGCCGGCGTCGAGGATCCCGCGCCCGAGCACGTGCACGCCGGTGACGTCGTCGCCGTCGATGCGCCCGTGCACGAGGGCACCCGGCGCGAGGTAGACCGTCTGGCCCGACACCGGGCGGATCACGCCGGCGTGGTGCTCGCCGGGTCCGAAGTACAGCACGTCGGGGTCCGACGCGGACGGTACCGCGGTCTCCGACGGCGTGACGAAGAGGAACAGTGCGCGGACGCCGGGGGTCTCGATGACGAGCGGGTGCGCGTCGCGGATCGTGAAGGTCACGGTGTCGCCGGCCCGGGTCGTGGCGATCCCGAGCGTCCGGGGCGTGACGACCGGGGTGGCCGACGCGGCGAGGCCGGGCATCGTGACGCTGATCGTCGCGGTACCCGTCCCCTTCGCGAACATCGCGACGTCGTGCGAGGTGCCGCTCACGGACTCGGCCTTGACCGGCACGGCGGTCCCGTTGACCGTCACCGTGTGCGCGGTGGCGGTGGGCGACGTCGGGTTCCCCGGGTTCGCCTGGATGCTCGCGGTGCCGGCGGCGACCGCGGTGCCGGACGCGACGGCCGGCGGCCCGACGACCCCGACGGTGGTGAGCGACAGTGCGACGGCCGTCGCGATGGTCAGTGCGCGCAGGCGCATGGCGATCTCCCTTGATCGTGGTGGTGCTGCGGGTGGTGCGGTGGGTCAGTAGACCTTCACGGCGCTCGCCGACACGAACGGTGAACCGTTCGTGGCGGTCACGACGACGCGGAGCGAGGCGGTCCGCGTCGGCGCGACGTCGTGCACGCGGTGCCGGTGCCGGTTGTCGGTGACGGTCGCGAGTCCCTGCCACGATCCGTCGACGCACGCCTCGATCCGGTAGTCGCGGGCCAGGGTCGGGACCGCGTCCCACGGCGTGCGGTGGTGGTGCAGGTTGATGAGGTCGGCATCGACGTCGTCGTTCCAGACGATGCGGACCTCGCGGACGTCGACGGGCTCCGCCCAGTCGAGGGTGAGGGTCGCCGCGCCGTCGTCCGGGTCCGACGACCACAGGTGCGGTCCGCCGAAGGGGCGCTGGTAGCCGTCGGTGACCCGGGAGGCGCGCCACGCGTCCGACGCGTCGGCTGCGGTGAACGCGAAGGAGCGTCCGCGCAGGGCCCGGGCCTCCCAGTCGGTGACCGGCTGGTCGGCCTCCTCGGGGATGTGGTCGTCGAACTGCTCGTCGTCGGCCGTGCGGGCGCGGAGCGCGAGGACGCCGTACGGGTGCCCGTCGGTGAGGACCAGGCGCACGCCGGGGGTCCGGCGGACCACGACGACGGCGTTGCACGGCTCGTCCGGCCGGAACCCGAGGTCGACGACCGCCTCGCCCGCCCCGGCGGGGATGCTCGCGGTGTGCGTCGACACGTGCGCGATCGGGGCGTAGTTCTGCGGCCGGCCCGTGATCCAGAGCTCGATCGTGACGTCGGTGTCGTGGTCGGCGACGGTCCGGAACGCGACGGAACCGAGCACGGGGTCGACCGGCACGACCAGCGCCGCGTCGCGGTCGAGCGCGAAGGTGTCCGCGGTCGCCCACGGGGTGGTGTCGAGCCGGACGAGTTCGCTGCTCGCGCTGATCCGGGCGCGCTGGGCGAGGTCCGCCCCGTCGTGGGCCCGGACGCCGATGAGCGGCGCGTCCTCGCGGAGGAGCGTCTGCTGCAGCATCGCGACGTGGTCGGTGCCGAGCTCGCGCGGCGTGACGCCGTGACGGGCGGCGAGGTGCGCGGCGGTCCCGGCGGCCTGGCCCTGGGTGGCGCAGGTGGCCATCACGCGGGTCGACCCGAACGCGACGTGCGACGCGGAGATGTTCCGGCCGGCGAAGAGCAGGTTGGCGACGTCCGCCGAGTAGAGGGAGCGGAACGGGATGTCGTACGTGCCGTCGGTGTACCGCTGCTGCGCCCCAGCGGTCTCGGCGTAGACGCCCTCGACCGGGTGCAGGTCGATCGACCACCCGCCGAACGCGACCGTGTCCGGGAAGGTCCGCTGCGAGAGGAGGTCCTGCTGGGTGAGGGTGTGGTCGCCCACGAACCGTCGGTACTCCCGCTTGCCCGGGATCGCGCCGACCCAGTCGAGGGTGAGCGAGTCGGCGTCGAACGCGCCGGAGTTCTTGATGTGGTCCCAGATGCCGTAGACGACGCCCCACAGCTCGTCGCGGATCCGTTCGTTCTCGGTGACGGTGTCGAGCTCGCCGCCCCACTCGATCCACCAGTAGTTGCAGCCGTTGTCCCCGGTCTTGATCGCGCGGTTCGCCAGGATCGGCGTCGTGCTGAGGTCCTTCGCGATCGACGGCGGCACGAACTTCTCCGGGCGGCCGGTGTCGTGCGTGGAGAAGAAGATCGAGCTGCCGAGGAGTTCGTCGTCCGGTTGTTCGGGCGCCCACTCCTCGCCGTGTTCGTCGCGGCCCTCGCGCCCGATCCGGTACGACGCCCCGGCCAGGGCACCGACGAGCCCGTCTCCCGTGCAGTCGAGGAACACCGGGGCGGTGAACGTCGTCTCGATCTCGGAGCCCATCGTCCAGCCGGTGACGGATGCGATGCGCGGTGCGCCGGTCTCGTCGTCCACCGTCGTCACGGTCCGCACGTCGGTGTTGAGGTGCAGGTGGACGTTCGGCTCGGCGCGCACGAGGTCGAGCACGACCTGGTCCCAGTAGATCGCGTTGCCCTGCGGGTTCCGGTACTGGTTCTCGAGGAACAGCTCGCCCATGATCCCGGTCTCGCGGGCGAACCGCTGCGTGCCGTGGGCGGTGGCGCCGACGACCCACACGCGGATCTCGCTCGAGGAGTTCCCGCCGAGGACCGGGCGGTTGGTGACGAGGGCGACGCTGGAGCCGAGGCGGGCGGCGGCGACGGCGGCGCTCACACCGGCGAGGCCACCTCCGACGACCACGACGTCGTGGTGCTGTTCACGGGACTGCATGGCGGCGACGGTATCACTTGCTGGCGACACTTTCCCACTGTGTGGCAAAGTGTGCCCGGCGAGTGCTATCGTCAACCAACTCTCGACAACGAAGTGTGAGGTCTCCCCATGAGCGACGGAACCCAGACGCGCACCAGCGCCGACGCCGCCAACGCCCCCGTCCCGGACGTGTTCGGCGACGACGCCCGCCGCCGGAGCATGCGGAAGGTGATCGTGGCGGCCGGCGTCGGCCACTTCGTGGAGTGGTTCGACTTCGGCCTCTACGGCACCCTGGCGACGGTCATCTCGCTGTACTTCTTCAAGCAGGGGGACCCGCAGGTCGCGCTGCTCTCGGCCTTCGCCGTGTTCGGCGCCGGGTTCGTGATGCGTCCGCTCGGTGGACTCTTCTGGGGCTCGCTCGGCGACCGGGTGGGCCGGAAGACGACCCTCGCGACGGTCATCCTCATCACGAGCGGCGCGACCGCGGTGATGGGCATCCTGCCGACCTACCAGAGCGTCGGGCTGCTGGCGCCGATCCTCCTCGTCGTGGTGCGGCTCGTGCAGGGCTTCGCCGCCGGTGGTGAGGGAGCGGGGGCGACCACGCTCCTCGCCGAGTCCGCGCCCTCGAACCGACGCGGCTTCGTCACGAGCTTCATCGACGTCTTCGGCTTCGCGGCGTTCATCGTGGGTGGCGGACTGGTCTTCCTGTTCACGGCGATCGCGGGCGACGGCGCCCTCGAGTCGTGGGGCTGGCGCGTGCTGTTCCTCATCGCGCTGCCGCTCGGGCTCGTCGGGCTCTACCTCCGCTCGAAGCTCGAGGACACCCCGGAGTTCCGCGCGCTCAAGGCCAAGGGCGACCTCGCGAAGAACCCGCTCCGGCGATCGCTCCGCACCGGGTGGAAGGCACTGCTCTTCTGCGTCGGGTTCGTCGTCCTCAAGGCCGTCGGGCACTGGATCCTGCAGACGTTCATGCCGTCGTACCTGCAGGCCGACCTCGGCTACTCGCCGCTCGTGTCGTACGGCGTGGTCGTCATCGGGTTCATCGTGATCGCCGGACTCGTGCCGTTCTTCGGCCTGCTCTCGGACAAGATCGGCCGGAAGCCCGTGATGCTCGCCGGCTGCGGCGGCTTCCTCGTGCTCACCTACCCGACGCTCATGCTCATGAACGCCGGCAACTTCTGGGCTGCCGCCGGAGCGATGGTGCTCCTCGGGCTGTTCATGGCGGCCTTCGACGGTGCGGTGAGCGCTGCGATGGCCGAGCTCTTCCCGACCGCGATCCGCTACGGGTCGATGGGCATCGCGTACAACATCAGCGTCGCGCTCTTCGGCGGGATCACGCCGTACTTCGCCACCTGGCTGATCACGGCGACGGGCAACACGTTCGCGCCGGCGTTCTACGTGATGGCGGCCGCGGCGATCACCGGGATCACGGTGCTGCGGGCGCGGGAGACCAACAAGGGCAAGCTCGCGTCCTGAGACGCGACCGAACACGGACGGGAGGCGCGGTGCCGGCTGGCACCGCGCCTCCCGTCCGCCGGTCGGTCACGGCGGGATCGCGGCGACCTGCCAGGACGGTTTGATGTTGTCGGCACACACGCCGGTTATGGTTTCCGGGTGACGAACGAGCCCGAGCAGACGACCGGTCGTGGCCGCCGCGGCTTCACGCCACCGCGGCACGGCCGCCAGAAGCGACGTGGCGGGGTGGTCCTCCCCGCCGTCGCGGGCGTGCTCACGATGGCGCTCCTGCTCGGCGGCGGCTACGCCGCGTACGCCTACGGATCGCTGTCGAACGGCGTCACCAAGATCAACGCGATCACCGGGAGCACTGCGACGAAGGACGACGTCGACGGCCAGGCGCAGAACATCCTGCTGGTCGGCGACGACCACCGCCCGGACAACGCGACGCCGGAGGAGATGGCGGAGCTCAGCACCGAGTCGGACGGCGGTGCGACGAACACCGACACGATGATCGTCCTGCACATCAACGAGGACGGCTCGCAGGCGACGATGATCTCGTTCCCGCGCGACTCGTACGTCGACATCCCGGGAGTCGGCAAGGGCAAGCTCAACAGCGCGTTCTACTTCGGCACCCTCAACGGCGGCGGGGACACCGGGGGCGCGAAGCTGCTCATCAAGACGATCCAGAACCTCAGCGGCCTGACGATCGACCACTACGTGCGCGTCTCGCTGCTCGGCTTCTACCAGGTGGTCAAGGAGCTCGGGCCGGTCGACGTCTGCCTCAACAACGCCGTCAACGACCCGTACTCGGGCGTGAACCTGCCGAAGGGCAAGTCCACCCTCGACGCGAAGCAGGCGCTGTCCTTCGTCCGACAGCGGCACGGGCTGCCCAACGGGGACCTCGACCGCAACGTCCGGCAGCAGTACTTCCTCTCGCAGGAAGCCCGCAAGGTGCTCTCCGCGGGGACGCTGCTCAACCCGATCAAGATGGGCAACATCCTCAAGGCGGTCGGCGGCTCGATCCAGACCGACACCGACCTGGTCAACCTGGCGACCCAGATGCGGAACCTGCGCCCGGGCAACATCCAGTCGGCGACGATCCCCACGCTCGGTACCCCGACGATCACCGTCAACGGCTCGCCGCTGTCGATCGTCGAGGTCGACACGGTCGGGCTGCCGGCCTTCGTGCAGGGTCTCGTCGGTGAGCCCGCGGAGTACAGCAAGGCCGGGCGCGCCCAGCCGGCGAGCACCTCGGTCACCGTGCTGAACGGCAGCGGTGTCACGGGTGCCGCAGGAGCCGCCGGGACCGTCCTCACCGCGCGCGGCTTCCAGGTCGGTGCACCCGGGTCCTCCGACCTGACGAAGACGACCCAGGTGCAGTACCCGGCCGGCATGGAGAAGCAGGCGAAGGCGGTCGCGGCCGTCGTGCCCGGTGCCGTCGCGGTGCGGACGAACGCGGTCACCGGCGTGACGCTGGTGCTCGGGTCGGACGGCAAGACGGTGACCCCGGTCGCCGCTGCCGGTGGGACCGCCTCGAGCCCCGCAGCCGGCTCCGGTTCGTCCGATGCCGGTTCGACCGGTTCCGGCGCCGCGGCTTCGAAGCCCGCGGCCTCGAAGCCCGCCGCGCCCGAGCCGAAGCCGTCGTCGACCGACGTGAAGAGCTACGGCAAGGCAGGCGTCTGCATCAACTGACGCCGGAGCCGGTCGCGTGCCGGCGGATGGTCGTGATCGCGGTGTCGAGCCCGATCGCGAGCGGGTGGACGTCCCGCTGGACCTGCGCCAGGAGCAGACCGCCCTGCAGCGCCACCATCACGGTCGTCGCCAGCGCGGCGGGGTCGGCGTCCGGCCCGAGCAGCCCGCGTTCGCGCATCGTGCGGATGCCGTCGTGGAACCCCTGCTCCCAGCGGGCGAAGCCGGCGGCGACGAGGTCGCGGGTGTCGGCGTCGCGCTCGGCGACCTCGGTCCCGAGGGACCCGAGCGGACAGCCGCCCACGCAGCCGCCGGCCTCGGCGTCGGCGACCGTCCGGTCCCGCCAGCGCTGCCAGGCGTCCCACGTGGTGAGGTCGCCGTAGTCCGGCCCCTGGTGCGCGATGATCGCGTCGGTCTGCTGCCGGACGACGTCGCGCACGAGCTCCTGCTTGTCGGCGAAGTAGTGGTACATCTGCGACCGTCCGACCGTGGCGGCGGCGCCGATGTCGTCGAGCGTCGTCCCCGAGATGCCGCGCGTGAGCATCAGGTCGGCCGCGGCGGCGACGATCCGGCTCCGGGTCGCCAGTCCTTTCGACGTCGTGCGTCGAAGGGTCTTCGGGGTGTGTTCGGGGCGCATGCTCAGAGTGTACTTGCGAGTACATTTGCAGTATGTGACATTCGAGTCGTGAACGACGAACTCCTCGCCAAGCGCGACGAAGAACGCATGCTCCTCCTCGCGGTGGCCGCCGGTGACCGGGCCGCCTTCACCCGGCTGCACGACCGCTTCCGACCGCTCGTCGAGCGGTACGTCCGCCACCAGCTCGTCGATGCGTGGCAGGCGGAAGAGGTCGTGCAGGACGTCTTCCTCGAGATCTGGCAGATCGCCGACCGGTTCGACCCGGCGCACTCGGCCATCGCGTGGATCCGCACGATCGCGCAGCGCCGGGCGATCGACCGGGTCCGGAAGAGCCGGGCGGACCGTGACCGCGACCTGCGGATCGGTACCAGGGACGCCGACCTCGTGGACCACTCGAGCGTGGAACGGGCCGAGAGCGTCCTCGACCGTGCCGAGCTCCGCCGCGCCGTCGCCGCGCTCCCCGGGCGCCAGCGCGACGCCGTCGTCCTGCGGCACCTGGTGGGGATGACCGGGCCCGAGGTCGCCGCGCGGCTCGGGGTCCCGGTCAGCACCGCCAAGACCCGGGCGCGCGACGGGGTCATCGCACTGCGGCGGGTCATGGTGCCCTGAGCGTGCCCGTCGGTAGGTTCGACGGGTGAGCAACGCAGCGCGTCCGATCACCCTGATGACCTACAACGTCAAGAACCCGGATCCGGCCCACGACTGGCCCGCCCGGTTGCCGGTACTGCTCGACGTGGTCCGGCGGCACGACCCCGACCTCGTGTGTGTCCAGGAGGCCTTCGCGCACCAGCTGGACGACCTCCGCGCCGGTCTGCCCGACCACGGCGACGTCGGCCAGGGGCGCGAGGGCGGCACGGCCGGTGAGCACGCGGCCGTCTTCTTCCGTCGCAGCCGACTCCGGCCGATCGACGAGGGCGCCTTCTGGCTCTCGGACACCCCGGACGAGCCCGTGTCGAACACCTGGGGGAGCCTGTTCCCCCGAGTGGCGAACCACGCGCGGTTCCTCGACGCCGAGGGCGAGGCGTTCACGCTCCTGACGACGCACCTCGACCACGAGGTCGGACCGCACGGGGACGACGTCCGGGCGCGGAGCGCGGCGCTCATCGTCGAACGCCTGAGCACGGCGGACGGCCCGGTCATCGTGGCGGGGGACTGCAACGAGCCGGCCGGAGCGGGACCTGCGTCGCGGGTGCTCGTCGAGGCCGGGTTCGAGGACGCCTGGCTGGTCGGTGGCGACCCGGCGGACCGGACGGCGACCTTCAACGACTGGCAGCCGCCGGTCGACTCCGGGGAGCGCATCGACTGGGTGTTCACCCGGGGGATCGCCGGCGTCGACCGCGTCGTCATCGACCACGACGGCCCGGAGACGTGGTTCGCGAGCGATCACTTCCCGGTGGTGGCGACGCTGCGGGTCTGACCGGGGTCGGTCAGCAGGTGCGCTTGGCGTGCACCGGCATCGGCGACCCAAGCACCGTGACCGTGGTGTCGTCGGTCAGGGCGGAGACGCCGTTCGTCCCGAGGTCGGCGGCAGCGGACTCCGTGTCCGTGTCCGTGTCGGACGGCGTGCTCGTGTCCGTCTCGGTGCCCGTGCCGCGGCTGTCGGGCGGGCTCGCGGTGTCGTGCTGCGGGGCCCACCCGGGCTCGAGCAGGAGCTGGAACGCACGGGCGTCCGCGGAGCCGAACGACATCCGGTCGGACTTCGGGGCGTCCCGGATCGCCGTGCGGATGTCGTCGCCCACCTGGACACCGTCGGGTCCGGTCAGTTCGACGTCGCCGCCGAAGCGGGACCGCACCGTCTCGCGCAGGACGCGGATCTCCACCGCGTTGCCGGCAGCGGCGGGGGACGTCAGGGCAGCCACGCGGACCGCCCCGCCCCACGTGTAGGTCGTGCCGGCGGGGAAGCACGCGCCGCCGTCCCCCTCGGCCGTCTGCGTGCGCGACGCGGTGCCGAGCAGGCGGTTCAGCAGGCTGACCGTCGTGCGGGAGTCGCGCATCGACGCCTCGGTCACGGTCTTGTCGCCGCGCCGGAACACGAGCGATTCGGCGTCGAGCTCGATCGAGTCGACCCGCTTGAGCTTCGCGTTCGTGACCCGGACGGGCTCGTGGTGCACCGGGTCCGGACCGAGCTCGGCCGCGCTCGCCGGGGTCGCTGCGACCCCGGTCCCGACCGTGCCGTCGACGGCGACCGTGCCGGCCGAGAAGGCGAGCACGGCGGCGCTCAACGCCAGCACGGTCCGGAAGGTCACCACTCGACGGTACGACGCCCGACCCGTCTGGACGACGGGTGTTACCGAATCGGGGCCTGGTCGTCACCGGACCGTGACATTCGTCGGTGACGCGTCACGAGCCCTCGGCAGCCCCCACCGACGGGAGCCTGTCGGCCGAACGGGGGACAGCCTCCTGGACGGTGCGGGGGTGCCGCGTGCGTACCGTCGGCGGCATGACGGACCAGCAGATCGACCAGTACAGCATGCAGGACCCGACGAAGATGTACGCCGACAAGAAGCCCGACGAGCAGTACCTCGAGGGTGCCGGCACCGACGAGGAGATGGCGGAGAACGTCCCGGCCGACCACGGCGAGGACACCTACCGCGGCTCCGGTCGACTCACCGGCCGCAAGGCGCTCATCACCGGCGGTGACTCGGGCATCGGGGCCGCCGTCGCGATCGCCTACGCACGAGAGGGTGCCGACGTCGCGATCTCGTACCTCCCCGAGGAGCAGGAGGACGCCGACCGGATCATCGCCCTCGTCGAGGCCGCCGGTCGCAAGGCCGTCGCCCTGCCCGGTGACATCACCTCGCTCGCGACCTGCGAGCAGCTCGTGGCGGACGCCGTCGAGCAGCTCGGCGGGCTCGACATCCTCGTGAACAACGCGGGCAAGCAGCAGAACGTGTCCTCGATCGAGGACATCTCGGACGAGGAGTTCGACGAGACGTTCAAGACGAACGTCTACGCGACGTTCCGGATCACGAAGGCGGCCGTGCCGCACCTGCAGCCGGGATCGACCATCATCAACACGACCTCGATCCAGGCGTACGCGCCGTCGCCGCACCTCGTGCACTACGCGGCGACGAAGTCGACCGTGAACAACCTCGCGAAGGGCCTCGCCGCGCAGCTCGCGCCGAAGGGCATCCGCGTGAACGCCGTCGCACCGGGGCCGATCTGGACCCCGCTCCAGCCCGCCGGTGGTCAGCCGCCGGAGGCCCTGCCGTCCGCCGGTGAGCAGACCTACCTCGGCCGCTGGGGGCAGCCGGCCGAGCTCGCGCCGGCGTACGTCTTCCTGGCGAGCGGCGAGTCGTCGTACGTCGTGGGTGAGACGCTCCACGTCGACGGGGGCATGCCGACGCCGTAGTCGCGACCCGGCGACTGACGGGAGGGACGGTGCCAGCTGGCACCGTCCCTCCCGTCAGTCGGTCGTCAGCAGGGCGCGGTGCAGGTGCGCGCCAGGCGCTCGAGCAGTTCGCGCGCGGACAGCGCCGCGGCCAGCTCGACCTCGACCGGGTTGATGCCGACGGCCCGTTCGAACGCGCGGCGCCGGGCCTGGTCGGCGATCGGGACCTCGGGGCGCTGCGGGAGCGCGGCGATCGCCCGGGCTGCGGCGTCGAACGCGCCGGTCGGCCGCCCGAGTTGCTCCCACATGGTCCGGAGGTCGTGGGCGACCTGATCCGGGTCGCCGCCGAACTCGAAGCCGGCCGAGGCCATGGTCGCCAGTCCCTGCGCGGTGGGGTCGTTCGGGGTCATGACGGCATCGTCACACGGATGACCGCGAACGCGCTGCGAACCGCATCGCTTGTCCCCCGACATGCCGACACCCGGACCGGGGATTCTGGTGTCCCCCGATCTCCGTTTGGATGGACCTGCCCCCAGGGGCGACACGGACAGGACGTCCGGGGACCGACGGAGGGCACGATGCTCGAACACACCAGCGCGGACACGCAGGCGGCAGCCGCCGCGGCCGCGACCCTGCACCTGCGGATCACGATCGTGGGGGCGACCGTCGACCTGCTGCGGGACGTGCCCTTCCACGAGGCCGACGCGGGACTCGTCGCCCAGCGACTGGGGATCACCGTCGAGGAGCTCCGGCAGCACTTCCCCTCGTGGGACGGACTCGTGCTCGCCGCAGTCGACCGGTGGAACGGCGGCCGCATGGACGAGGTCGCGCGCGAGGTCGGGGACGGCTCGACCGTGCAGCTCCTGCGCGGGATCGTCGCGTCGAACGCCGAGGACCCGGCGCTCATGCGGCTCCTCGTGGCGCTGCTCTCGGTCGCGGGCAACCCGGCGCACCCCATGGCGTCGTACCTCCGGTCGCGCTACCAGCTCTTCTACGCGCAGATCAAGCGCGGCCTCGAGCACGACATCGCGGTCGGTCGGGCGCCGCACACGATGGACCCGCGCCGAGGGGCCGAGCAGCTCATCGCGCTGTACGAGGGACTCCAGTTGCAGGCGTTGCTGCGGTCGGACCTCGATCTCGTGCCGGCGTTCGACCGGGCCGTCGCGCGGCTCGAGCGGGGCTGGATGGAGCGGTACGAGCCGCAGGCGGCCCGGCGGCTCTCGACGTGGAGCGACGGCGGCTGGGAGCTCTGACGCCGCGCCGCGGCGCGCAGCGTCACGCGGCGGTGCGCGTTCTCACGGGCTGGGCGACACTTCACGCGCGTCGCGGCCCGTGAGATGTCGCTCAGCCCGTGAAGTCGTCGGCTGGCCGGCTCGCCGGCCGGCGCGGCGCCGGCGCCAGCCCGTCAGCGCGGGCGCGGCCCCCGCGGCACCGAGCCGTTGCCGGGGTCGTAGCCCGAGTCACGGATGACCTTGATGGCCGTCGTGTCGTTGTGCACGGAGTGCACGACCACCCGTCGGGACCGCCGGAGCGCCCGCCGTGCCCCCGGCGTCGCCACGAGGCCGCCGAGGACCAGCCCCGCCCCGATCGCCAGCGCGACCGAGACCGCCGCGACGAAGTCCAGCGCGGCACTCGACGACCCGGACATGAAGTTGAGCAGCGCGTTCGACACCGCGACACCGGGCAGCAGGGCGCCGCAGAACGCCGGCACGGAGATCGCCGCCACCGCCGTCCGCATCCGCGCGGCCGCGATCGTCGCGAGGACGCCCAGCAGCACGGCGGCGAGGAACGTCGCACCGAGCAACGGGATGCCGAGCTCCCGGAGGCCCCGCAGCGCGGCACCGGCGGCGACCGAGAAGACCACCGCGACCGGGATCACCCGCGCGCTGGCCTGCTGCACGAAGCAGTTCGCCGCGGCCGACACCACGGTGAGCAGCAGTGACGCCCACAGCGGCAGCGTCTGCGTGACGATGCCGGACGGGTCGACCTCGATCCGGAGCCACTTCGTCACGGCGATGCCCGCGGGTACCCCGACCACGATCGCGGCGATGACGAGCCCGATGTAGAACGCCCGGGCCACCGCCATCGCCCGGAAACCCGAGATCGCGTCCTGCGCCCAGGTGACGAGCGACGGGTGCGGGAGAAGCAGGACCACGAGCGCGGCCACCATCGTCGCCGCCTGCCCCGGGTGCAGCACACCCGCCCAGATCGCGAGGGTGCCGATCGCCGACGCCACCGCACCCTGCGCACCGGAGACGAAGAACTGCGGGAAGCCCCGGCCGGTCAGCCACCGGCCCGAGACGATGATCCCGAGCATGAGCACGAAGGCGCCGAGTCCGGCACGCCAGCCACCGCCGGCCTGCATCGCGATCGAGATGCCGAGGATCGACAGCCCCACGTCGGCCGTCCACCGCGGCCAGCGCGGCGGGAGCCGGAGCACCGCGACCAGGGCGCTCACGGCAGAGGTCATGTCGCGCTCGTCGTGGACGAGGTCGTCGACGATCTGGTTCGCCCGCGCCAGGCGGTCGAGGTCGGATCCGTCGGACTGCACCGTGCGGACCTTCACGAGCGGCGGGTGGTCGGCCGGTGCGTACTGGATCGTCACCGAGCTACCGGAGAAGTCGAGGTCGAGCGGCGCGAGGTTCCACTTCGTCGACACCGCGACGACGGCCGTCTCGACGCTGCGGGTGTCCGCACCGGACGCGAGCATCACCTCGGCGAGGTCGAGGCAGAAGTCCACGATCTGCACCGGCGAGTACTGCTCGAGCGGTCGGGTGTCGGGGACGACCTCTTCGTAGATGGTGCCGCGGAGGCGTGCCCGGGCGTCGCGGATGTCGTGCTGCGCGAGGCTCCGGACGCGTGGCCGTGGTGGACGCCCGGGTCTGGCTCCGGGGAGGGACTGCTCGGCCATCACGCCATCGTGCCAGGCGCGCTCCGCCGAGTCCGGACGCGCGCTGAACGCCTCAGCGCGGGCGACGGACGCTCAGCCGACCGGCGGCGAATGCGGCGACCACCGCGCCCACGACGACGAGCAGCTGCCCGACGACCCGCTGCCACGAGTTGGTCCCCGCGACGAAGGCGTAGTCCGACAGTGGGGCGTACGCGAACCACCCGAACGCGGCCGGCGGCGCGGAGGCCGCGACGACGAGTCCCGCGACCACGGCGACGAGTCCCGCCCAGAACACGATGCCGGTCGGGGTGGCGAAGAGACGTCGGATCACGTCGGCCAGCGTACGTGGTGACCGACGGACGGGAGGCGCGGTGCCAGCCGGCACCGCGCCTCCAGTCCGTCATCAGGTGACGGCTCCTGCGTCGCTCGCCTACTGCTCGAACGTCGCGTGCAGCGTGATGTCGACGCCGGTGAGTGCCTTGCTGACGGGGCAGGTGGCCTTGGCGTCCTCGGCGGCCTTGAGGAAGGCCGCCTCGTCGATGCCGGAGACCTCGCCGTTCACGGTGAGGACGATGCCGGTGAGCTTGAACCCGCCCGCGCTGTCCGGGCCGAGCGAGACGTCGGCCTTGACGTCGAGTGCCTCGACCGTGCCGCCGGCCTCACCGAGGACGGCGGAGAACTGCATGGCGTAGCACGCGGAGTGCGCGGCGGCGATGAGCTCCTCGGGGCTGGTGGTGCCGTCGGCGTCCTCGGCGGCGCGCTTCGGGAACGAGACGTCGTACGTGCCGACCTTCGAGCTGGAGAGCTCGACCTGGCCGGTGCCGTCCTCGAGGCCGCCGTTCCAAGCAGTGCGTGCGGTGCGCGTGGGCATGGCCGCTCCTTTCGTGTGGGGGATCGGTCCCGATCGGGACCGCCGACGCCGAGTCAATCAGAGAACGACCGTTCTCGCATCGGCTCTCGGGGAAGACGCAGGTCTGCCCGACGATCGGGCGCATGGGGGACAGTGGTGGTCGGCCGATCGCGTCCGGGCGGTGCCCGCTTCGACCGCGGGCTCTTCGCCGGTCGCGCGGCGGTCCGGCCGGATGCGCAACACGTGTCGCCCTGAACGACGGGTGTAATCTGGGGGGTGTTCAAAGGAGACCCACCATGCGCGCCGTCGTGTTCGAACAGTTCCAGACGTTCCCGTCCCTCACGGACGTCCCGAAGCCCACCCCGGGTCCGGGGGAGGTGCTCCTCAAGGTCGCCGGTGCCGGTGCGTGCCACTCGGACGTCGCCGTCTACCGCGAGTTCCAGGCGGGGCAGCCGGGCGCGCAGCAGCCCCCGTTCGTCCTCGGGCACGAGAACTCCGGCTGGGTCGAGGAACTCGGCGACGGCGTCTCCGGCTTCACGGTGGGCGACGCCTACCTCGTCTACGGCCCGGTCGGCTGCGGGCACTGCTCGTACTGCTCGAAGGGGCAGGACACCTACTGCGAGAACGCCGCCACGAACCCGTACATGGGCATCGGCCTCGGGCGCGACGGCGGCATGGCGGAGTACGTCACCGTGCCGGCGCGCAACCTCGTGCCGCTCGGCGACGCCGATCCGGTCGCCGCCGCACCGCTCAGCGACGCGGCCCTCACGCCGTACCACGCGATCAAGAACTCCCTGCCGAACCTGGCCGGCGGCGGCAAGTACGCCCTCGTCGTCGGACTCGGCGGCCTCGGGCAGATCGCCGTGCAGATCCTCACGGCGCTCACCGGTGCGACCGTCATCGCGACGGACATGAAGCAGGACGCCATGGACCGCGCCGCTGCTCGTGGGGCGATCACGGTGCCGGGCGGCCCGGACCAGGCCGCTGCGATCCGCGAGATCACCGGCGGCCGCGGTGTGGACGCCGCGTTCGACTTCGTCGGGGCGACGCCGACGATCACGGTCGCCCAGGCGTCCATGGCCGTCGGTGGCCGGTTCACCGTCGTCGGGATCGCCGGTGGCACCACCGAGTGGAACTTCTTCCGGACGCCGTACGAGTCGACCATCACGAACACGTACTGGGGCACCATCGAGGACCTGCACGAGGTCGTCGCGATGTACCGGGCGGGGCAGATCGTCCCCGACGTCGAGCGCTACGCCCTGTCCGACGCGCTCGAGGCGTACCGGAAGCTCGAGGCCGGCGAGCTCTCGGGCCGCGCGGTGGTCGTCCCGACGCGCTGACCCACTCGCCTCGGGGCGGTCAGCGTCCGGCGGCGTAGCCCTGCGCGCCCCGCGAGTTCGCCGCAGCGCCGAGCACGCCGGTCGCGGGGTCCCGCGTCACGCAGGACAGCCGCCCGAGTGCCCAGTCGCCCGCCCGGGTGACGACGTGCCCGCGCGCCTCGAGGCCGGCGATCACGTCGTCCCCGAGGCGGTCCTCGACCACGAGCCCCGCCGGTTCCCACGTGCGCGGCCAGAAGGACCCCGGGAACGACGTCGTGTGCAGCGCGGGGGCGTCGATCGCCTGCTGCGGGGAGTACCCGCCGACGATCCACCGCAGCAGGAACAGCAGCTGCCACTGGTCCTGCTGGTCGCCGCCGGGTGAGCCGAGCGCGGCGACCGGTTCGCCGTCGCGGAGCACCAGGGTCGGGGTGAGTGTGGTGCGCGGGCGCTCGCCGGGGCGCAGCGTCGACGCCGTGCCCGGTTCGAGCCAGGTCATCTGCAGCCGGGTGCCGAGGCAGAAGCCGAGCTCGGGGATCGTCGGGGACGACTGCAGCCAGCCACCGGACGGGGTCGCGCTGACGATGTTGCCCCAGCGGTCGACGACGTCGATGTGGCACGTGTCGCCGCGGGTCTCGCCGTCCGGTGCGACGAACGGCTCGCCGCGGTCCTCGACGGGAGCGGCGGGAGCAGCAGGCGCGGCGGGCGCGGCGGGTGCGGCAGCCGCGGCTGGGGTCCGGTCCCGAGCGACCTGCACGGTCGGTTCGCCGAGCCCCGCCGCGGCACCGGTCGCGTACGACGTCCGGACCGGCGGCATGGCGTGCACGACGCCGTCGACCGTCCCCGGACGCAGTTCGGCCGACGCACGCTCGCCGATCAGTGCCCGGCGCGCGTCGGTGTACGCGTCCGAGAGCAGCACGTCGAGGGGGACGTCACCGTCGCCGTAGAACGCCTCCCGGTCGGCCAGCGCGAGCTTCAGGGCCTCGGCGACCGTGTGCGCGCCGAGCTCGGTCGACGGGTCGAGACGAGCGTCGTCGAGCGGTTCGAGCAGCCGGAGGGTCTGCAGGAGCGCCGGGCCCTGACCCCACGGGCCGGTCTTCGCGATCGTGCAGCCGCGGAACGCCGCCGTCGTCGCGGGTTCGTAGGACGCCCGGAACGCCGCGAGGTCCGACGCCCGGATCACCCCGGCGTGGTCGGTCCCGGACGCGTGCCGGTGCGGTTCGCGGACGAACCGGTCGATCGACTCGGCGACGAAGCCCTCGGCCCACTCGCCGCGGGCGGCGTCGATGCGGGCGGTCCGGCTGTCGGCGTCGGCACCGGCGGCGACGAGCCGCTCGAACACCGAGGCGAGCGCCTCGTTGCGCACCAGTTCCCCGGGGACGGGCACCGCGCCTCCTGGCATCCACTGCGCTGCGGAGGTGGGCCAGTGCTGCCGGAACAGGTCCTGCACGGCGGTGATCGTCCGGACCACCGCGGGTGTGACGGGGTGGCCGTCGCGTGCGTAGCCGACCGCCGGTGCGAGCACGTCCGCGAGTTCCCACGTGCCGTGGTCGCGGAGCAGCAGGAGCCAGGCGTCGACGGCGCCGGGGACGGTGGCGGCGAGGGCACCGGAACCGGGGACGAGGTCGAGGCCCTCGGCGCGGTAGTGCTCCGGCGTCGCGCCGGCCGGGGCCGGACCCTGCCCGACGAGCACCGTCGGCGTCGGGTCCGTGGCGGTGGCGAACACCGCGGTGAGGTCGCCTCCGGGGCCGTTCAGGTGCGGTTCGACGACCTGCAGGACGAACGCCCCCGCGACCGCTGCGTCGAATGCGTTCCCGCCGCGCTCGAGGACGGACTGCGCCGTGGCGGTCGCGATCCAGTGCGTGGCCGCCGCCGTGCCGAACGTGCCGCGGATGTCCGGGCGGGTGGGGTGTGCGGTGGGCGGCGTGAACGCGGGGTTCGGCATGCTCCCATCCTGTCCCCGCGGTCCCGATCAGGCGGCAGCCACGGCGACACCGGCGGCGACGAGCAGCACGAGGTACCCCCACGCGTGCACGGCTTCGGGCAGGTGCGGGGGACGGCGTCGGAGCAGGACGATGACCGGCACGGCGCCGAGGAGCAGCGCTGCCGCCGCCCGGACGTCCACGGCGCCGACGAGGCCCGCCGCGTGCAGGGCCCCGGCGGGCACGAGCAGCGTCGCGATGGTCGCGGGCAGGGCGATCGCGAGGGTGAGCGGGTTCGCCAGGGTCGTCGCGGCGGACATCGTCGCACCCGCTCGGCGCATCACCGGGACGGTCATCACGCTGCCGCCGACCCCGAGGAACGCCGCGGCGGCGCCGATCGGCAGGCCCGCCACCGTCGGCAGGCCGCCACCGGTCGGGACGTCGGCGGCGGTCGCCCGGCCCGCGGTCGACTGCACGGACGGGTCCGGGGCACCCGGGCGTGCACGGCCGGGACGGAGGAACCCCGGGCGCAGCACGAGGTCCGCGACCGTGACGGCGAGGTAGACGACGAAGCCCCACCGGATGAGCACGTCGGGGGCGAACCGGGCCGCCGCGACGCCGACGACCCCACCGCCGCCGAGCAGCAGGAAGAGCGTCCACCGGCCCCGGAGCGGCGCGAGCGCACCTCGGCGCGCGGACGCGGTCGCCACCGCGGCGTTGACGAGCATCACGAGCGCGGAGGTCGCCGTCGCCACCCGGACGGCGTCCCCGCCGAGCGCGGCGTCCGCCACCGTGATGATCGGCACGGTGACGAACCCGCCGCCGAAGCCGAAGAGGACCGTGGTGACCCCGACGAGGACACCGATGAGGACGAGCACGACGAACGACACCCCTCCATCACAGCCGGAAGGGGAGCGGCGGACGATCGCATGCGCGGCAACTTCCTTCGAGACCTAGCCTTGCCGTGTGCGCAGCGTGTCCGTGGCCGACTTCGACGGCCTCCCCGTGGACGTCCTGCCGATCGGTACCGACTACCCGCCCGACCACCTGCTCGCCCGGCACGAGCACCGGCGGGCACAGCTGCTCTACGGCGCGAGCGGGGTGATGCTCGTCGAGACCGACGAGGGTTCGTGGACGGTGCCGACCGACCGCGCCGTGCTCATCCCCGCGGGCGTCGCGCACGAGGTGCGGATGCTCGACGTCACGACGTGGAGCCTCTACGTCGAGCCCGACGCCGTCCCGTGGTGGCCGACCGTCTGCACCGTCGTCGAGGTCGGCCCGCTCCTGCGCGAGGTCCTCCGCGCCGCGAACGCGCTCGAGGTCCCCTACGACGAGGCCGGTCGGGACGGGGTGCTCGTCCGGCTCGCCCTGCACGAGCTGCAGCGGGTGGCGCCGATCCCGCTCACCGTGTCCCTGCCACCGCAGGGGGTCCTCCGCGAACTGTGTCGTTCCTACCTGGCAGCCCCGGACGTCCACGTGACGAACGCGGACTGGGCGCGCGCGGCCTCCGTGTCCGAGCGCACCCTCGATCGGCACTTCCGCGAGGCGACGGGCGTGGGGCCCGCGGGCTGGCGGGTCCGTGCGCGTCTGTTGTCGAGCCTCCCGGCCCTCCGACGGTCCAGCGTGACGGACGTCGCGGGCCGGCTCGGGTACGCCACCCCCGCGGCGTTCACCGCCGCCTTCACGAAGGCGTTCGGTGCGCCGCCGTCGCGGTTCCGGTGAGGGGCTTGCGCAGGACCGAGCTCGCACCCATACTGAACCCAGCGGTTAATTAACCGCAGGGTTCACCGAGGGGGCGACGATGGAGACCGACCGCACCGACGCCGTCCTGTCGGCGCTCGCCGACCCCATCCGTCGCCGCATCGTCGAACGACTCGGCAGGGGCGAAGCCACCGTCACCGACCTCTCGGCACCGTTCGACGTCAGTGCGCCGGCGATCTCCCGGCACCTCGGCATCCTCGAACGCGCCGGCCTCATCACCCGCGAACGGCACGGCACCTGGCGCACGTGCCGCCTCCGGGAGGAGGCCGTCGACGAGCTCGGCACCTGGGTGGGCCGGTTGCGGCCCGACTGGGACCGCCGGTTCGACAGCCTGGAGGCGCTGCTCGCCTCCCAGCGACCGCCCGCCCCGGTGGGTGGCGCGTCCACCGCACCGACCGTCACGTCCGTCGACCAACAGGAGCAGTCATGACCGAACAGTTCACCGCCCACGCCACACACCGGTTCGCGTACCCCGTCGCGGACGTCTACCGCGCCTTCGTCGACCCCACCCTGCTCGCACTGTGGTTCGGGCCGCTCGGCTTCCACGTCCCGGCAGCCACCGTCGAGGTCGACGCCCGGGCCGGCGGGGCGTGGAACCTGACGATGGTGAGCAACGACAACCCCGAGTGGACGTCGCCGGTGAGCTCGGCGCTCGAGCAGATCGAGGAGAACCGGATCATCGTCGGCACCTCGACCGCCCAGGGGATCCCCGGGATCGAGGACGGGACGCCGCTGTCCCTCACGCTCGAGTTCGCCGAGGACGGCGACGGCACGATCGTCACGCTCACCCAGGGCCCCTTCCCCGAGGTCATGCGCGACATGAACATCGCCGGTTGGACGCAGTCGTTCCACAAGCTCGAGGCGCTGCTGGCGTCGCCGAAGGAGTTCCTCCAGGCCCCGTGACGACGGCCGTTGCCCCCGGAACTGGGGTTGTCCGGTCCGGGCAACGGGGTTGTGGACTCGTCACGAAAAGGTGACCATCGTTCGGCGGCGTGTCGAGAGCACGTCGCCGAACGGCCGCGCAGGGGCTCGGCCGGTTCCAGATCAGGGGTTCCATGACCAGCACACCGTCCTCCGTCGCGCACGCACGCCGACTCCCTCGACTCGCCGCCGCGGTCGTGGCCATCGCCGTCGTCGCCGGCGGTGTCGTCGGGATCGCCGAACCGGCGTCCGCCGCCGTTGTCTACAAGGGCTCCGTCCCGGCCGGCACGACGCTGCAGCCCGGGGACTCGGTGACCTCGCCGAACGGGCAGTTCCGGCTGATCCTGCAGGGCGACGGCAACCTCGTCGAGTACGGCGTCGGGAACCAGGTGCTCTGGGCATCGAACACCTCGAACCAGCCCGGCGCGATCGTGACGATCGGCCGCAACCGAGCCGTCGACCTGCTGCGGGGCGGGAAGCGGATCGTCCGCTGGGCCTCGGCCGGCACCGCGCAGTCCACGTCGTTCGCCGTCCGCGCCGACGGCACGATGGGGCTCTACTCCGGCAAGACCGCGATCGTGAACTGGACGAGCCAGCAGGGCACCGTCCCCGCCGGCAACTCGATCTACTCGGGCACCGTGCTCAGCTCCGACACCAGCGGTGCCCGTCGCCTCTCCATGCAGGCCGACGGCAACCTCGTGCAGACCGTGAACCGCAAGGTCGTCTGGCAGTCCGGCACCGCCGGCCACAAGGGCGCGTGGGCCGAGCTCCGCAAGGACGGCAACTTCGCCGTCGTCGGCCGCGACGCCGCCCAGAAGAAGGTCACGCTCTGGAACTCGCGGACCGGAACGGCCGGCGCAGGCACGCTCATGGTGCAGGTGGACGGCAACGTCGTGCTCTACGGCGGCAAGGACACCCGGGTGTGGTCGACCAAGCCCGTCACCGGCATGATGTGGCCGGTCGCGAGCACGAAGATCTCCGGGCGCTACGGCGACGACCGCGGGGCCGGACACGTCCCGCGCTACCACCAGGGTGCCGATGCCCCGGTCGCGGTGGGCACTCCCGTGTACGCCTCCGGGACCGGCACCGTGACGAGCACCGTCGCGAACAACGCCTCGTACGGCAACTACATCGTCGTGACCTACGGGAACGTCACCGTGCTCACGGCGCACCTCAGCAAGATCGAGGTCAAGCAGGGGCAGATCGTGTCCGTGCGGAGCGAGATCGGGCGGTCCGGGAACACCGGGCAGTCGACGGGGCCGCACGTGCATGTGGAGACGCGGCGGGCGGGGTCACTCTTCGATCCGTTGACGCTGCTGCACTTCCGCTGACGCCGGGGAAAGGCCCGCACTGGACCGGTGCGGGCCGTTCGTCGTCGTTCGCCCCCGGGGGCGAGGAAATCCACAGCCTGATCGACTCCCGCACATCACATGTCACGATCGTCATGTGACGGGAGCCAAGCGCGCAGGGATATACATCGACGGGTTCAACCTCTACCGCCGCGCGCTCGAACAGCGGCCCGAGTGTCGGTGGCTCGACGTCCGACGGCTCTGCGAGCTCTTGCTCCCGGACTTCGAGGTGGTCCACGTCCGGTACTTCACCGCGTACTCGCAACCGTTCCGGGGGTCTCCCTGCACTTCGGGACCTTTCGGTCGAATCGTCGGTGGATGGCCGTCAGCCCGCTCGAGCTGCAGGCCGACGGATCTCCTCGAACCGTGCGGGTGCGCAAGATCGAGGAGAAGGGGTCGGACGTCAGCCTGGCCGCGCACCTCGTCTGCGACGCGATGAGCGGGAGCGTGGACGCGGTGTTCGTCCTGTCGAACGACTCGGACTTCGTCGATGCGCTGCGGCTGGCACGGGAGCGCGCCGATGTCGAGATCGGGTTGATCAGCCCGACGGCGGCACCCGCTCGGAGCTTGCTCGCTCTCGCTCCCGATCACGTGCGGCATGTTCGCGCGGCGTCGATGCTGGCGGCGCAGCTGCCCGAGCGGATCGTGGATGCCCACGGCACGGTCACCCGGCCGAAGCGCTGGGTGACCAGAAGTACAGAAGCCCCGCCGGAGGCGGGGCTTCGCGCCCGGTAGTCGAGACATCCGGGGGTGTGGCACACACGCTATCCGAGAGGCCGGCCACGAGCAAGCGCGGGACCTTGCCGCCGTCTCGTCTGCGCCGCTCGCTCGACTCGTGGCCGACGCGCGACACCAGCACGGACTGCTTTGCTCCAGTCGACAGTCCCGGACCTCGGCGACGTCCCTCCAGTCGGAACGGCCCGCACTCGTGCCGAGTGCGGGCCGCCGTCTCAGTCCCGCCGCCAGACGTCGAGCAGGAGCCTGGTGACGGCCACGAGCAAGCTCGCGACCGGCAGCCAGGACATCCGACGCCTGGGCTCGGACCCGTTGTCCTTCGACATCGAGACCACCTCCGGTGTGTCAGCGCCGGCGGACACGAGGAGCGGGGTGCCGAGGGGTGCGTCCATGACCGGGGTCACGTATGCTAGTTCCGAGCGAAACGCTCGGGACGTCGCGTGTCCCTCTGGCACTCCACTCGGAGAGCAACTCGAAGCCCATCACCGTTGCAGCGGTGGTGGGCTTCAATCTTGCCCGGGACGATCGTCCGGCGACCGCCGCCCCATACAGCAGCCTACGGTGATGATGTGTGATGTTCCACCTGCAGTAGCTTGGTCACTGCCCGCGAATTGGGGGCGCGAGCGATCGCATTGGTGACAGGTCTTCAACTAACGTTGGATCGACCCAGGGGAGGAACGATGGAGTTCGAAGAACGCCTTGCTGCACTGGCCACGAAGGTGCAGAACCAGCGCGAGGCCATCCAGACCGAAGAAGCGACGAAGAACGCGTTCGTCATGCCGTTCATCTCAACGATCCTCGGCTACGACGTGTTCAACCCGCTCGAGGTCGTACCGGAGTTCACCGCCGACGTCGGTGTGAAGCGCGGCGAGAAGGTCGACTACGCGATCATGCGCGACGGCGAGGTGCAGATCCTCATCGAGTGCAAGAAGTCCACCGAACCGCTGAAGATCGAGCACGCCTCCCAGCTGTTCCGCTACTTCTCCGTCACCAACGCCCGCATCGCGGTGCTCACGAACGGCGAGGTCTACAACTTCTACACGGACCTCGATGCGCCGAACAAGATGGATGACCGGCCGTTCCTGGTGCTGGACCTCGCTGACATCGACGAGACGCTCCTCCCGGAGTTGAGCAAGCTCACGAAGGACGTCTTCGACCTCGACTCGGTCATCAGCGCGGCGGAAGAGCTCAAGTACGTCGGCTCGATCAAGCGAGCGATCGCCGCGCAATTCCGCGAGCCGGAGGAAGACTTCGTCCGACTCTTCGCCTCTCGTGTGTACGACGGCCGTTTCACCCAGGAGGCGCGGACGCAGTTCACGACGCTCGTCGCGAAGGCGTCGAAGCAGTTCCTGAACGAGCAGGTCAACGATCGCCTCAAGACGGCTCTCGGCGCCTCCTACACGTCCCCGGTCGGAGCGGAAGCACCTGCGGAGGCCATGACGAGCGCGGCAGTCGCGGAGGACGATCTCGACCGGGACACCGAGATCGAGACCACGCTCGAGGAACTCGAGGGGTACCAGATCGTCAAGGCGATCGCCTGCAGCGAGGTGAAGCCGGACCGCATCGCGCACCGCGACCAGAAGTCGTACTTCGCCGTCCTGCTCGACGACAACAACCGCAAGCCGATCGCTCGTCTGTGGTTCAACGGCAAGAAGCAGAAGTACCTCGGGCTGTTCGACGAGAACAAGGTCGAGACCAAGCACCCGATCGAGGCGCTCGACGACATCTACCTCCACGCGAACGCAATACGCGCCAGTGTCGCCAGCTACCTGAAGTGATCACCCCGGCAGTCTCCCCTCTGATGAGATTCGGTATCCGGCCCCGACTAGCTATTTACGCGATTGAAGGCAGATGCTCCAGGTGAACTCCGTACGCCGCCGCGCACTATTCGGACTGGTGGTACTCCTCGCTTTCACGGCGGTTGCATCCTTAACGGGTGAAGCATTTTACGGGGCTTGGTGGTTCTACACGGCACTTGGCGGAATCCTATCCGCGTCACTGCTCGAACCGTTCTATACGGCGGCTCGGCCGGCGTTGGTTAACGCGATTGGCGCCATCGCGGCGTTCTTTACTGTTGACCGGAGCCCCCTGTGGGGGCTGTGGGTTTCCTACCTCGGCCTTAGCTTGATCGTTGTCGTAGCGGCATTATTGGCAATATTCCTTGCGGATGACACGGCTTTGAAGCGCGTATCCTACCGAGTTTCATCGTGGGGAACTGCCGTGGCGCTGGGGGTTACCGCGCTTCAGCTCTACGCCGTCAATCGCATTGCGGCTGGTGATTCAAGGTATGTGTGGTTGGTAATAGCTGCGACCTTGGTCGCATTCGCTCCAAAAGTCGTTCCCCTTGCCGCGCTGTGGCGTAAAGAGCCAACGGTGAATGGAGCGCTCATAGACGCGATCGCGCCTGGCGTCGTGCTCCTCGGCGGATTGGGGCGTATCGAAGCAGGACGCCGCGTTCGTGTCTCCGACGTGGGCGAAGGTGTGGTGACCGGTCAACTACCTGGGCAGACCGGCTGGCAGACCGTCGTGTCTCTTGCCCAGGCTGGTGATGTATCGGGCGGTGGTCTTCAGCGGAGTGTTGGTGTCGAGGTGGGGGCGCATTCGAACGTTGTAGGCGTGGCAGGGCCCGGTACGACCGTCTCGTTAGTCCATTTCACCTCTCTTGAAGCGCTCGAACTCGGTCAGGTGCTGGCCGCTGACGTCGACGGTGCAGATCGGTGGCTGCAAGTCGTTCACCTCGAGTTGAACGAAATGAACTGGTCTAATTCGAAGGCGGTGGGCGCGTCCATCGTTGCGACGCAACTGGGAACCGAGGTGGCCGGTTGGCTCAGGCATTCCGTGCGCCTTTTGCCGCCTCATGCTCCGCTCCGACTTGCGGCACCCTCGACGAGCGCTCTGCCAAGCACTCATTTTCGCGTCGGTGAGCTCCCTGGTACCTCGATGCCGATTGGCGTCGCTACTGATCCTGCTGTTAGGGGCCATGTCGCGGTGCTCGGGATGTCAGGAATGGGAAAGACAACAACTGTCGCTCACATTGGGGAGCAACTCTCCAAGATGGCGCAGGTGGTGGTCCTCGACGTTACCGGGGAGTACTCAAGTAAGAGATCGATTGCTTCATATTCGACCGGAGCCGCGTTCTCGAACGGGTTCTCAGTGCAGGATGTGCGAGGGGCTCCGGCCGCTGCGACAGAGGTATTTGTTCGGGAGATGATGAACTCTGGGCATGCGGAGTACATGGCGGGTTCACCGAATAGCCGGGTGGTGTTGTTAGAGGAAGCGCACAGTCTCGTCCCAGAGTGGAACTTTGCGAGTCGGCCCGAGCAGGACGCATCGGCATTGTCGGCGCGCTACGTCATGCAGGCTAGAAAATTCGGCCTCTCGTTTGTTCTTGTCTCGCAAAGAACGGCGGTTGTTTCGAAGTCTGTTCTCAGTCAATGCGAAAGCTACATCGTATTTCGCGTGGTGGACGACACCTCTCTCTCGTATCTAGAGTCTATTGTGGGCCCTATTGCGCGCCAGGTGGTGCCGTCCTTGAAGCGATACGAAGCCTTGTGCTTTGGGCCTGCCTTCAACTCCGACGGACCGGTTGTCGTGAGGATGGACGTCTAGGCTCGGTTTTGATGGAGAAGCGCGGCGGTCGGGTGCTCGTGTTGGTGGCGATCGGGGTGGTCGCGGGGGTGCTCTCCGGCCTGTTCGGCGTCGGCGGCGGGGTCATCGTCGTGCCGGCACTGATGGCGTTCCTCCAACTCGACCAACGTCGGGCATCGGCGACGTCCCTCGTGGCGATCGCCCCCGCGGCCGTCGTCGGTGCGATCACCTACGCCGTGCAGGGCGAGGTGCACTGGCTCGCGGCCCTGACCCTGGCGGTCGGCAGCGTCGTCGGGGCCCCGATCGGCGCGCGGCTCCTCCGTGCGCTCCCGCTGCGGGTCCTGCCGTGGATCTTCGTCGGGTTCATCGCGGTCGTGCTCGTCTCCCTGTTCACGACGGTGCCGACGCGTGGGGGCGACGTGCACTTCGGGGTCGTCGAGGCGATCGTGCTCCTGCTGCTCGGGCTGCTCTCGGGCGTGCTGTCGGGGCTCGTCGGGGTCGGCGGTGGCGTCGTCATCGTGCCGGGGCTCGAGGTCGTCCTCGGCGCGGGCGACCTGCTGGCGAAGGGCACCTCGCTGCTCACGATGGTGCCGACGTCGGTCTCCGGCACGGTGGCGAACCTCCGTCGCCGTGCGGTGGAGCTGCGGGTCGGCCTCACGATCGGCATCACGGCCGCGATCTGCTCTCCAGGAGGCGCGTGGATCGCCCGCCTCGTCGATCCGCAGGTGGGTACCTGGCTCTTCGCCGCGTTCCTCGTGGTGGTCGCGGTGATCGTCCTGCGCCGTGGTCGCCGGGCCGTGCCGCGGAACGAGGCGACGGACGGGGAGGTCGCGTGACGCGCCTCCAGGCCGGTGGTGGACGGAACCCGGCGGATGCGGAGGCCGTGCTCGCGGCGTTCGCACGGACGAGCGGTGACGTGCCGGCGGCGCGACGCGTCGCGCGGCAGTTCGCCGACCTCGACGAGGGCGAGCGGTCCGCGCTGCTCTGGAGCGAGGACGCGGGGGCACGCCTCGTCGCGGTCCTCCTGATGGTGCAGGCGATGCGGGAGCACCCGGACCCGGAGCTGACCGACGAGTACCTGTCGGCGGCGAAGGCGGAGCGCTTCGACGACTCGGTGCTGGTCGACCTCGGGGCGGAGGAACTCGTGGGCGCCCCGCTCGTCGGCGGCTCGACCGGACCGCTGTTCGCGCTCGTGAAGTCCGACGTTGCGATGGTCCGGCGGATCGCTCTGGTCGCGACCCTGGCGTTCGTGAAGCAGGGCGACGCCGAGGTGCCGCTCGCCATCGCGGGGCGACTCGTGCGGGAGCGGAGCGACACCGTGCAGTCGGCACTCGGGTGGGTGCTGCGCGAGACCGGCAAGCGGGCGTCGGAGGACGCGCTCGTGGCGTTCCTCGAGCGGCAGGCGCGGTTCCTGGGCCCGGCGGCACGGGCGACGGCGACGGAGCACCTGCCGGCGGCCGAACGCGACCGGTTGCGCGGCTGAGGCGACCGCCGGCCGTCCGTCGGACGCGGCGCGTGCCCTCAGTCGGACGCGGCGCGTGCCCTCAGTCGGACTCGGTGGGCTCCGCGAAGAACGTCGTGAGCGACACGACGACACCGTCGCGGACCTCGACGACGTCGATCCCGCGCACGGCGGGCGCCCCGACCGGGCCGAAGCCCCACGCGAGTGCGCCGTGCGTCTCCGAGACGTAGCGACGCCCCTCCTCGACGAACTGGAAGGCGCCGGGCACGGTCTCGAGGAGCTCGGCGGCCTTCTGCTCGAGGGCGTCCCAGCCGACGGCGGTGCCCTCCGGGTCGGTGAAGGTCACGTCGGGGGAGTACGTCCGCTCGATCGCGGCACGGCGGGAGGCGGCGTCGCGGTTCCCGAAGACGTCGTGGAGGTTCGCGGTCAGCAGCTCGGACACGGTGGCCATGCCCGGAGCCTAGCCTGGGGGCATGCACACCGAGGTGCCCCGGCCCCGCATCGATGCCGCACTCGTGGAACGGCTCGTGGCCGCGCAGTTCCCGCAGTGGTCCGGGCTGCCCGTGCGCGAGGTCGATCCGCAGGGATGGGACAACCGCACCTACCGACTCGGCAGCGAGCTCGCGGTCCGGCTGCCGAGCGCCGCCGGGTACGTGGCGGCGGTCGAGAAGGAGCAGCGGGTGCTGCCGTACCTCGCGTCGCGGCTCGACGTCCCGGTGCCGGAGCCCGTCGGCCTGGGCGTCCCCGCCGACGGGTACCCGTTCCCGTGGTCGGTCCGGCGCTGGATCGACGGCACGGTCGCGCTCCGGGCGACGGACCTCGACCGACGGGCCTTCGCCGCCGACGTCGGCGCGGTGCTCCGGCAGCTCCGGGCCGTGCCGGCCGGGGACGGGCCGGTCGCCGGGGCGCACTCGTTCCACCGGGGAGCGCACCCCTCGCACTACGCGGCCGAGGTGGTGGCGGCGCTCGACGCGCTCGGGGACGCCGTCGACCGCCGTGCCTGCGAAGCGGTCTGGGACGCTGCGACGGCCTCGGTCTGGCACGGGCCCGCCGTGTGGTTCCACGGCGACGTCGCCCCGGGCAACCTGCTCGTCGGCGCGGACGGTCGGCTCTCCGCGGTGATCGACTTCGGCACGTGCGGCGTCGGCGACCCGGCGTGCGACCTCGTCCTCGCGTGGACGTTCCTCGACGGCGATGCCCGCCGGGACTTCCGTGCCGCGGTGGGTCTCGACGGGGACACGTGGGCGCGTGCTCGGGGCTGGGCGCTCTGGAAGGCGCTCATCATGCTCGCGGGGAGCGCCGGGCCGGGGGACCGGAGTGAGCACGAGGCGGTGCTGCGGGCGGTCCTCGCCGATCCGGTCGCGACCTGAACTCCGAGTCACGCAGTCGGACCGCCCGCCGGGGCCGGGGTCGGCGGGACTAGGGCGTCAGCACCGCGTCCAGCACGAGGTCGAGCGCCGCGAGCTGTCGCTCGGGCGTCCACCGCTCCGGGTCGCCCGCGGCCAACGCGGTGATCCCCTCGACGGTCGCGGCCAGGGCAGCCGCGCGGTCGTCACACACCGCACCCGCGAGGCCGGTCGCGAGCGCGAGCAGTCGAGCGAGTCGCTCGGCGAAGGCGCGGCTGTTCGTCACGTGCCGATCACGCAGCACGGGGTCACCGAGCGCAGCGGCGAGGAACGCGACCCACGCCCGGGCCTCGGCGAGGCGTCCGGCATCGACCGCGAGTGCGCCGCCGGCCACGGCTCGCACTGCTGATGCCGCATCCGGGGCGTCCGCCTCGAGCGCGTCGGCACGGACCCTCGTGCGGTCGTGCAGGACGTCCCGGGCGTGCAGGAGGAGGGCGCGCTTGTCGGGGAACGTGTGGAGGACGAGCCCCGTCGTGCACCCGGCGCGTTCGGCGACCGCACGGAGCGTCAGGCCCGTCGGACCGAGGTCGGCGAGGGTGGTGAAGACGGCCTCGGACAGCCGGGTCCGCTGGGCGGCATCGTCTCGGGTCCGGGGCACACCGGAAGCGTAACAGGTGTTACCGTAACGGTCGTTACAGAAAGGATCGTCATGCGCTGGACCATCACGACCGTCCCGTTCGACCACCCGGACGCCGACCGGCTCCGCCGAGCGCAGCGGCAGGAGCTCGACGCGCGGTACGGAACGAGCGACCACGAGCCCGGCGTCCCGCCGACCGCGGCCGACGTTCCGGTGTTCGTCCTGGCCCGTGACGAGCACGGCTCCGCGATCGCCTGCGGCGGACTCCGGCCGCTCCCCGACCACGTCCTCGGTGCCGGGGTCGTGGAGATCAAGCGGATGTACACGGCGCCGTCCGCTCGGGGGACCGGTGTGGCGACGGCGGTGCTCCGGCGGCTCGAGCGGGAAGCGGTGCGGGCGGGCGCTGGCTCGGTGGTCCTCGAGACCGGCACGGCGCAGCCCGACGCGATCCGGTTCTACGAGCGCGAGGGGTACACGGCGATCCCGCTCTTCGGCGCCTACGCCGGGTCGACGAACTCGGTGTGCTTCGGTCGGCGACTCGACGTGGTCCCCGCGGTCAGCGCCGCGGACTGATGGGTGTCTCGGCCAGGACGACGTCCGGGTCCATCGGGATGCCTCCGAGGACCCGGGGTGTGCCCTCGTGCCAGGCGACCTCCACGCCGCCGGCCCGGAGTCCGGCGACGCTCAGGTCGATCCGGAGCAGTGGGATGGACAGGTCGGCGTAGCGCTCGGCCACGATCGCATCGACCTCCGCAGGGGTGGTCACACGGACGTGGTCGCCGGGTTCGAGCGGCACGTTCCGGGTCGCGACCTCGTACACGCCGAACCCGCGGCTCATCTCCCAGTCGTCGGCGATCGCCACGTGGCAGATCACGTCGTCCATTGCGCATCCTCTCGTAATGAAACGCCAACGTATCATTACCGGTACACTCGGACCATGGGCAAGCGAGGACGACCGACCGCGGGGGAGCGTGCTGCACGCGACGAACGGGTGCTCGACGTCGCGACCGACCTCTTCCTGGCGCACGGCTTCGCGGACGTCTCGCTCGACCGCGTCGCCGCAGCGGCCGAGGTCACGAAGCGGACGATCTACACGGCCTTCGGCGACAAGGCGGCACTGCTCCGGGCGGTCGTCCAGCGGCACCACGGGTACAGCGACGACGCGCACCCCGACCTCGAGTCGACCGCGACCGCCGTGGTCGAGGCGTTGCTCTCGGACCGCGCGGTTGCGCTGCACCGGCTGGTCATCGCCACGGCCGTCAGCTCGCCCGAACTCGCACGGGGCTTCCACGAGGCCGGCCCGCTCACGGCGCAGGCCGCGCTCGTCCGCGCCGGTGCGGACCCGGGCGAGGCGGAAGCGCTCTTCACGCTGCTCCTCGGGGAGCGACACCGTCGGCGACTGCTGGGGCTCGAACCCGCCCCGACCGCTGCCGAGGCCCGCGCCGCCGCCCGTCGCGCGCTGGCACGCACCGAAGCAGGACCCGGGGTCACGGCCACCCGGCACGACCCCGCCGACCCCGCCGATCCCGGCGACCCCGGCCCCGGTCCCGCGCGGGGTCCGCGGTCAGCGTGAGAACACGTCGTCCAACGTGTACGTCCCGAGCCGACGCTGCCGGACGAGCGCGCCCAGCCGGGGGAGCGCGTCGATCGTCCCCGGGAAGTTCGCGTGCCCGATCACGATCCGGCCCGGCGTGAACCACTGGTCCGCGAACCCGACGATCTGCCCGGCACCGATGTCGCCGGAGTCCGCGAGGGTGCCGTACCAGAGCAACGGCGTGGTGTAGCCGACGCGTGCGGCCACCGCGTCGACCCGGGCGTCGTGGTACCCGAACGGCGGCCGGAAGTACGGGCGCGCGTCGACGCCGAACGTGCGCTCGATGAACTCGTGGTTGCGCGTCAGCTCGTCCTCGATGGCCTGGTCGCCGAGCTTCGTCAGTGCCGGGTGGTCCCAGGTGTGGTTGCCGATCTGCACCTGCCCCGACTCGACGAGGGGCCGGAGCGCGTCGGCGTGCTCCGTCCAGGAGGGCCGCGCCCCGTTCACGAAGAAGGTCAACCGGGTGCCGGTCGCGGCGGCGAAGCGGGCGTAGGCACCGACGACGTCAGAGGACGCTCCGTCGTCGACGGTCCACGCGATCCCGGGCGTCCCCGCCGGCAGTCCGGTCACGGTGCCCGCCGGGAGCGGCGTCCTCGAGATCGTCGGCTGCACCCACGTCGGTGTCGGTGCCGGCGTGGGAGTGGGCGTCGGGGAACGCGTCGGGGTCGGCGGGTGCGTCGCGACGACCTCCCGTCGTGGTCCGGTCGGCGAGCAGGCGGAGAGCGCCCCGGCGGCGAGCAGGGCGCCCGCTCCGGCGAGCAGGGAGCGGCGGGTGGTGCGGTGGTCCATCGGCACCAGCTTCGGTCGACCGGCCGGTCGGGCGCATCGGCTGGCGGGACGATCCGGTTGGCCGGTCGGCCACCGGGCGCGAGCACGGGACTGCGCAGGGCGACGACGAGTGCGCACGGTGCACGGCGCGCAGACGTCGTTCCGATGCGCACCTCCGGCAGGCGGCTGACGCGGGACCCGGGGTCGCCGCGGGCGGGCCAGGAGGCGCGGCTCGCGTCCGCCACCGAACGCGCTGACCGGACGGGGCTGGGAACGCACCACGGGGCGGGCGGGTACCGACGTGGGGAGACGAGCCGCGCCTCCTGGCCGGCCCGAAGCGACCACGAGAGGAACGCGACGTGCGCGCACTGACCTGGCAGGGCACCGAGAAGGTGTCCGTCGAGACCGTCCCCGACCCGACCATCCAGGAGCCGACCGACGCGATCGTGCGGATCACCTCGACCGCGATCTGCGGCTCCGACCTGCACCTCTACCGGGTGCTGGGCGCCTACATCGACAAGGGCGACGTCCTCGGCCACGAGCCGATGGGCATCGTCGAGGAGGTCGGCTCCGCCGTCACGAACCTCAAGGTGGGCGACCGCGTCGTCGTCCCGTTCAACATCTCCTGCGGCCACTGCTGGATGTGCCGCAACGGCCTGCAGTCGCAGTGCGAGACCACCCAGACCGCCGAGTACGGGACGGGCGCCTCGCTGTTCGGCTACACGAAGATGTACGGCCAGGTCCCCGGCGGACAGGCCGAGTACCTCCGCGTGCCGCACGCCGACTACGGGCCCATCGTCATCCCGGACGACGGCACGCCCGACGACCGCTGGCTGTTCCTCAGCGACATCCTGCCGACCGCCTGGCAGGCCGTGCAGTACGCCGACGTGCCCGAGGGTGGGACGCTCGCGGTGCTCGGCCTCGGTCCGGTCGGACAGTTCGCGGCCCGGATCGGCGCGCACCTCGGCTACCGGGTGCTCGCCGTCGACCCCGAGCAGGTCCGCCGCGACCTGGGGGCGAAGCACGGTGCCGAGGTGTTCGACCTGACGAAGGACGTCGTGCCGCAGCTCATCGACCTGACCGACGGTCGCGGTCCCGACGGGGTCGTCGACGCGGTCGGCATGGAGGCGCACGGCAACCCGGTCGCCGGGTTCGCGCAGCGCGCCGCCGGACTCCTGCCCGACGCGATCGCGCAGAAGGCCATCGAGGTCGCCGGTGTCGACCGGCTCGCCGCCGTGCACGCGGCGATCGACCTGGTCCGCCGTGGCGGCACGGTCTCGCTGAGCGGTGTCTACGGCGGTCGAGCGGACCCGATGCCGATGTTCACGCTGTTCGACAAGCAGATCACCGTCCGCGAGGGACAGTGCAACGTGAAGCGCTGGATCGACGACATCATGCCGCTCGTGCAGGACCCGTCGGACCCGCTCGGGACGCTCGACCTGACGACCCACCGGGTCTCGCTCGAGGACGCCCCGCACATGTACGAGGTGTTCCAGAAGAAGGAGGACGGCTGCGTGAAGGTCGTGCTCGACCCCGCACTGGCCGCCGCCTGATGCGGATCGTCGTCGTCGGCGCGACCGGCAACCTGGGGACCGCCGTGCTGCGGCGGCTGGCAGCGGTCCGTGCCGAGGGCACCTCCGTCGAGGTCGTCGGGATCGCTCGGCGGCTGCCGGACCTCCGTGCCGAGCCGTACGGGACGGCCGTCTGGCACGCCGTCGACATCGGTGCCCCGGACGCGGTCGACCAGTTGGCCGCGGTGTTCCGGAGTGCCGACGCGGTGGTCCACCTCGGCTGGGCCCTGCAACCGACGCACGACATCCCGACGCAGTACCGGACGAACGTGACCGGGACCGCCAACGTCCTCGAGGCCGTGGCGCGCGTCGGCGTCCCCCAGGTCGTCGTCGCGTCGTCCGTGGGGGCGTACCGCGGGGTCGACGTGGACGGCAAGCGGACGCCCGTCGACGAGGAGTTCCCCGTCACCGGCATCCCGACCGCCACGTACTCGATCCACAAGGCCGAGAACGAGGCGGCGATGGACGCCTTCGCCGCTCGCCACCCGGACGTCGTCGTGACCCGGCTCCGCCCCGGACTGGTCTTCCAGCGCAGCGCCGCCGCCGAGCTCCGCGGACTGTTCCTCGGACGACTCGTGCCGATGTCGATCGTCCGGTGGATCCGCTGGGCGGTCCTGCCGTTGCCGCTGCCGTTCGTGTTCCAGGCCGTGCACGCCGACGACGTCGCCGACGCCTTCTGGCGCGCGATCGACCGACGTGCCGGCGGAGCGTTCAACATCGCTGCCACACCCGTGCTCAACCCGCCGAGGATGGCGCGGGCGTTCGGCATGCTCGGGGCGATCCGGGCGCCGATGTGGCTGATCCGCGGGCTCGTCACGCTCACGTGGCGGCTGCGGTTGCAGCCGACGGACGCCGGGTGGGTGGACATCGCGGCCCAGGTGCCGATCATGCGGACCGACCGGGCGCGGTCGGTGCTCGGATGGGAGGCGCGGCACACTTCCGAGGAGGCCTTGCGCGAGCTCGTGGCCGGGTTCGCGGACGGAGCGCGGGTGCCGGGGTCGGGGCCGTTGAGCGGGTGAGGGTGGCCCCTTCGCGGGGCAGCGCCCGGGCCGGGGAAGCGCTACGGTCGGATCGTTCCGACGAAGGGGGACGGCGTGTTCGGGGATCTGTACAGCGACGGCAGCGGCGGGTTCGGGGGTTTCGGCGGGCTCGGCGACTTCGGCGCGTTCGGGGTCCTGTTCGGCGTGGGCTCGGCCGTGATCGGTTTCGGGTTCGTCGCGATCGTGGTGACGATCGTCCTCCGCAGCGCCCGGATGGCGAAGCGGGGCCAGAACCCGTTCACCATGGAGGAGGACCTGGCGTACCAGGCCATGCAGAGCCGGACGCTCGCGCCCGAGAAGTCGCTCGAGCAGCGGCTCGCCGAGCTCGACGACCTGCTCGCCCGCGGCGTCATCTCCGACGAGGAGCACCGCACCGCCCGCACCGAGGCCCTCCGCGGCTAGCCTGGTCGGGTGCTGCAGCCCATCGACCTGCTCGGGGAGTGGACCCTGCGCCGCACGGTCCACGACCGGCGTGCCGGGGTCGACGGCCTCGTGACCGGGACGACCACGCTGACGCGCGAGGCCCCGGACGAGGTCCGCTGGGACGAGACCGGCACGATGGCCTTCGACGGGCGGACCGTCCCCGTGGCACGGACGCTCCGGGTGCGCCGGGGCCCGGACGGCCGCTGGACCGTGCACTTCGCCGACGGCCGGGTGTTCCACGACTGGGTCTGGGGATCGGCGGTGTCGCACGCGTGCGCGCCCGACGACTACTCCGGGGTCCTCGCCGGGGACGCCGATCGGTGGACGGTCCGGTGGGAGGCACACGGTCCCGCGAAGGACTACGTCCTCGACAGCACGCTGCGACGTCGGTCCCACGCGGCAGACTGATCGCATGCCCCGCAGCTCCGGTACCGACGCCCCGCGCATCACCCTGACCGAACCGACGGACCTCGACGACTGGACGCCCGGGCCCGGCGAGGTCCTCACGGGCGACCGGATCGAGGGGAAGCGCATCGACGTGTTCGACCTCGCGGGGGAGCGGCTGCCGGACCTCGAGATCGAGGAGTCGGTGATCGGCACCCTCCGAGTCGACGGCGCCGACCTCCGGGGACTGCGGGTGCGTGACTCGGTGGTCGAGACGCTCGACGCGCCGGTGCTCCGGGCGTCGAGCAGCTCCTGGCGCGAGGTCCGGATCGCCGGCGGCCGCATCGGTTCCGCCGAGCTGTACGACGCGGGGCTGAACGGCGTCGAGTTCGTCGGGATGAAGCTCGGGTTCGTGAACCTCCGTGGGTCGACGCTCACCGACGTGGTGTTCCGCGACTGCGTCGTCGACGAGCTGGACATCGCCGACGCCCGACTGCTGCGGGTGTCGTTCGAGGGGACGAGGATCCGCGCGGCCGAGGGCTCGAACACCCGGATCGAGCACGTCGACCTCCGGGGCGCCGACCTCGACCGGGTGGAGCGGCTCGAGGGGTTCCGCGGCGCGACGATCGCCGCCGACCAGCTGTACACGCTCGCGCCGCTCCTCGCTGCCCAGGCGGGCTACCGCGTCGACTGACCCGCCGGCGCGGACGCGGTCGCCAGCGCGCGCGCCAGGTCCGCCTGCACGAGGTCGCCGTGCACCGCCGCGCCCGCCTGCGTCCCGGCCGCCGCCGACGCGATGACGGTCGCCATCGGCGCCGCCACGTTCCCGGCCGCGTACACGCCCCGCACGCTCGTCTGTCCGGCGGCGTCCACCGTCAGGGCGCTCGCGTACCGGTGGTCACCCATGAACTGGTCGGTGGCCTCGAGCCCGAGTCCCTCGAGGAACCCGATGCGCGCCTCCGCCGTGCTCGCCGCGGCCAGGGCGTCGAGCGCCACGAACTCGCCGGACACCAGCGAGACGCCGGCGAGACGATCACCGTCGGACGCCACGTCGCGCACCGGTCCCGTCACGACCCGGACACCGCGGGCGGCAAAACCGGCCAGGGTGGTGTCGTCGACGAGCGTCGGGTCCGCGACGAAGGCCGTCACGTCCTCGCTCAGCGCGCGGAACATGAGCACCTGGTGCGCCCCGATCGGCGACGTCACGAGCACGCCGATGCGCTGGTCGCGGATCTCCCACCCGTGGCAGAACGGGCAGTGCACCACACCGCGCCCCCACTGCTCGGCGAGGCCCGGGACCTCCGGCAGGACGTCCACGGCGCCGGAGGCGACGACCACCCTGCGTGTCGCGACGACCGCGCCCGACTCCAGCGTGACCGAGAAGCCGACCGGGTCGACACCGTCACCGTCCGTGGCGGACGCGGCCACGATCCTCCCGGACGTCACCTCGACGCCGTAGGCGGCCACCTCGTCGCGGCCGACCGAGCCGAGCTCCGCTGGCGAGGCGCCCTCGCGCCCCAGGTAGTTGTGGACCCCCTCGGCGCGGGCGTTCCGCGGCTCGCCGGAGTCGACGACGAGCACGGACCGTCGCGACCGGCCGAGGACGAGTGCTGCTGACAGGCCGGCGGCTGCTCCGCCGACCACGATGACGTCGTAGTGATCACGCATACCTGCATCCTGCGGATCCGTGCGCGCAGACGGCAAACATCCTTGCCGGTCTGGCAACATGGTCGGCATGGCGACGGATCGGGAGGAACGGATCACCCCGCGCACGACGGCCGAGGTCGTCGACGGGGTCGGCCCACGACTGCGCGCGCTGCGGACGCGCCGTGCCGTCACGCTCGCGGCGCTCGCCGCCGAGACCGGGATCTCGGTGTCGACGCTGTCGCGGCTCGAGTCGGGCCAGCGGAAGCCCACGCTCGAGCTCCTGTTGCCGCTCGCACGGGCGTACCAGGTGCCGCTCGACGACCTGGTCGGGGCGCCTCGGACCGGGGATCCGCGGGTGCACCTCGCGCCGGAGCGGCACGGCGGCCGAGTGGTGGTGCCGCTCACCCGACGGACCGGCGGCGTGCGCTCCTTCAAGCAGCTGATCCCGCCGGAGCCCGCGAACACCGATCGATCCCTCCGGACGCACGAGGGCTACGAGTGGCTCTACGTGCTGTCCGGACGGCTCCGGCTGCTCCTCGGCGACCGTGACTTCGACCTCGGGCCGGGCGAGGTCGTCGAGTTCGACACGCACACGCCGCACTGGGTCGGGAACACCACGGACGAGGTGACCGAGGTGCTGTGCCTGTACGGGCCGCAGGGCGAGCGGGCGCACATCCGGTCGCGGCCCGCCGACCGCTAGAAGACGTGTGCGATGACGTCGTCGAGGAGGCCCGACGTCGGCGTGTTCGACTGCTGGACGTGGATGCCGACGTCGCCGCGCGTGTAGTACGTGTCGCCGTCGGTGACCGGGTACTCGGCGTTCTGCGTGACCTTCTGGCAGCGGTACCCGTAGCCGTCGAGGGAGCAGTCGTACCCGTCCAGTGCCGTCTTCAGGTGCGGGTACGCCCTGGTCGAGTCGACGGTCGCGACCCGGATCGACAGGAAGGAGATGTCCGCCCGGGGGTCCTTCCAGACGCAGGAGAGCTGCTTGCCGTCCGGCTGGAGCACCGGGGTGAGGTCGTCCTTCGGCACCACCACCGGGTCGCCGACCACCGTGGGGTCGTTCAGGGGCGAGCCCGCGAACGAGGAGTCCCACTTGCCCGCCGTGATGAGCGCCTCGCACGAGTCGGGGATCCGGCCGGCGTCGTCGTCGACCCCGGGCACCGGGGTGATCGTCGAGGTCGGATGCGGGGTCGAGCCCGGCGTGGTCGGGGAGGCGCTCGGAGCCGCGGCGGACGTCGTCCCGGTCGGGGCAGGGTCGGCGCCGGTCGAGCCCTGGGCGCAGCCGGTGAGGGCCAGCGCTGCGAGCGCGATCGCGATCGCCGTGCTCCCCGTGGTCGTCGTCCGTCGCATGTGCTCCCCCTGGTGCCGCGATCACGGGCCGGTCGGCGGCCCCGCAGCCGACCGTAGTCGTCGGCGTCCCCGGACCGGTCCGATCGTCATCGGATCGTGTCCGGGGTGGTTCCCGCCGGCGATGGGAGGATGACCGGGTGACCACGCCCACCGTCCCGCTCTTCCTCGACTGCGACACCGGCGTCGACGACGCCCTCGCCCTCACGTACCTGCTCGACGTCCCGCACGTCGACCTCGTCGGCATCGGTACGGTCTCCGGCAACACCGACGCGGCGACGGCGGCCGTCAACACGGCGGCGCTGCTGGCCCTGTGCGGCCGGACCGTGCCCGTCGCGGTCGGCGCGCACGACCCGATCGGCGGCTCGTACGGCGGCGGCGCACCGCACGTGCACGGGGCGAACGGCATCGGCGGGGTCGACCTCCCGCCGGGTGTCGCGGCCGCGGAGGACCCCGCCGCCGAGCTCCTCGTCCGGCTGGCCCGCGACCACGCAGCCGGTGACCGGAAGCTCGACGTCCTGGCCATCGGCCCGCTCACGAACCTCGCCGTCGCGCTCGAGGCCGAGCCGCGTCTGCCGGAGCTCGTCGGCACGCTGACGATCATGGGCGGTGCCGTGTGGGACGCGGGCAACGTGTCGCCCACCGCCGAGGCGAACGTCCACAACGACGCCGAGGCCGCCAGGCGGGTCCTCCGCGCCGGATTCGACCTCGTGCTCGTGCCGCTCGACGTCACCCGGCAGCACCGCTTCGACGACGCCGATGCCGACCGGTTCACGGCGGCCGGCGATCCACTCCGGGTCGCGCTCGGCACGATGCTGCGCAGCTACGTCGACTTCTACGAGTCGGTCGACCGCGTCCGTCGCGCACCGCTCCACGACCCGCTGGCGGCGGCCGTCGCGGCGGGCGAGGTCGAGCCCTCCGTCCGGACCACGCCGCTCGACGTGGTGGTCGGTGGGGTCGAGCACGGCCGGACGGTCCCCGCTGCGGACGGGCCGGCGGTCCGTGTCGTGGTGACGGCCGACGATCGTGCGGCGGACGTCATCCGCGAGCGCATCCTCCACGTCGGCACGGTGTCGAGCGGGTCGGTCGGGCGCGACGGCGTCGGTCGGTAGCGCAGAGGCAGGGCGTGGACGCGCGGTCTCAGCTCCGCCAGACCACCCGCGGAGCCAGCAGGCGGTGTCCGGTCGATGCGGGCAGGACGGTCCGACCGGCGCCCATGAGCAGCTCGACCGCGGCCGCGGCGACCTCGACCAGGGGCTGCTCCACGCTGGAGACGCCCACCGCCGCGGCCACCGGGGTGTCGTCGTAGCCCACCACCGGCACCGCCGCCCCGAGCGCGAACCGGGCTCCGAGGGCGAGGGTGTCCGACGCACAGACGAGCGCGTCGAACCCGGCGCCGCCCTCGACCGCCGCCGCGACCGTGCCGGTGGCCGCGGTGACGTCGTCCTCGCACGTGAGCCCGGGGTCGTCGGGCAGCCCGGCCGCGCGCATCGCGTCCCGCCAGCCCCGTCGGCGCTCGTCACCCTGTCCGGACGGGCTCGGCCAGCCCAGGAACCCGATCCGGCGGTGCCCCTGCGCCACCAGGTGCTCGGTCGCGTCGTGCACGCCCGCGTACCCGTCGACGTCGACCCAGGGGTGCGGCGCGGCGTCCATGTCCGGTAGACCCCACGGCCGGCCGAAGGTCACGAAGGGGATGTCCCGTGCGCCGAGCCACGCCGCGCGGGGATCGCCGTGGAACGTCGAGGTGAGGACGAACCCGTCGACGTCCGAGCCCTCGACGAGGCGTTCGATGTGTGCGAGTTCGTCGTCGACGTCGGTGGCGGTGAAGAGCAGGATGCGCATCCCGCGCAGGTCGGCACACTCGACGAGCGCGTGCAGGAAGCGGTCGAGCACGGCGCCGGAGATGCCGTGCACCGGTTCCAGCCGGACGCCGAGCGTGGAGCTCTGGCGGGTGCGGAGCCGACGGGCGGATGCGTGCGGTCGGTACCCGAGGTCGTCGATGGCGGCCCGGACCCTGGTGAGCGTCGCGGGGCGGACGACCTCGGGCCGGTTCAACGCGTTCGACACCGTCTGCCGCGAGACGCCCGCGGCGAGGGCGACGTCGGCGACGGTGGCGGGATGCGACATGGGGTTCACCGTAGCGCCTCGCAGGTGTATGGTCGACTCGTTTGATCGATCAAATTTGAACGATCGAAGTACTGCACTCGACGAGGAGTCCCCCTGATGCAACGACGCACAGCACGCATGCTGACCGCGGGAGCGATGGCGCTCACCGCAGCTCTGACCCTCTCCGCCTGTGGCTCCGGCTTCTCGAGCTCGGGCGGCAACGGTTCCGGCGGTGGCGCCGCGAAGCTCACCTCGAGCGACGACCCCCTCACCGTCCTCATCGGCTCGTCGGGCGACGCCGAGACCGCCGCCGTGAAGAGCGCCGCCGCCGCGTGGTCGAAGTCCTCGGGCACCGACGCGACGGTGCAGCCGGCGAACAACCTCGACCAGCAGCTCGCTCAGGGCTTCGCGGCCGGCAAGCCCGCCGACGTGTTCTACGTCAGCACGTCGTCCCTCGCCGGGTACGCCGCGAACGGCTCGCTGTTGGCCTACGGCGACCAGCTCGAGGACACGAGCGACTTCTACCCGACGCTCACGAAGTCGTTCACCGTGGACGACCAGCTGTACTGCGCGCCGAAGGACTTCTCCACCCTCGCGCTGTTCATCAACACGAAGGACTGGAAGGCCGCCGGGCTGACCGACAGCGACGTCCCGACCACCTGGGACCAGTTGCGGACGGTCTCCGAGGAGCTCACCCGCGACGGACGGGTCGGACTCACGACCAGCCCGCAGATCGAGCGTCTCGGGGCGTTCATGACCCAGGCCGGCGGTGCCCTGACGAACAGCGCCCAGACGAAGGCGACGGTCGACTCGGCCGCGAACGTCGAGGCCCTCGACTACGTGAAGGGCCTGCTCGACGACGGCTCGATGAAGTTCTCGAGCGACCTCGGCGAGAGCTGGGGAGGTGACGCGTTCGGCAAGGACAAGGCCGCGATGACCATCGAGGGCAACTGGCTCACCGGGGCGATGTCGTCGAGCTACCCGAGCGTGGACTACAAGGTCGTCGCCCTGCCGAAGGGCCCGAAGGGTGCCGGCACGCTGCAGTTCACGAACTGCTGGGGCATCGCGAAGGACTCCCCGAACCAGAAGGCAGCGCTGTCCTTCGTCGAGAAGATGACGAGCACCGACCAGCAGCTCGCCTTCGCGAAGGCGTTCGGTGTGATGCCCTCGGTCGAGTCGGCCGCCGGCACCTGGAAGCAGGAGTACCCGCAGTACGCCGCGTTCCTCGACCAGGCGGACGCCGCCCAGGGCCTGCCGAACGCGTCCGGGACCGCCGACGTGATCGCCGACTTCGACTCGAAGCTCGGCAGCCTCAGGACGACCGACACCAAGACCCTGCTCGAGGGCGTCCAGAAGAACATGGCCGCCGCGCTGAAGGGCTGACGGACGTGTCCCGGAAGAACCGTGCCGAAGCCGTCTCGGGCTGGCTGTTCACCGCGCCGACGATCATCGTCCTCGGCCTGTTCCTCGCCGTGCCGGTGGTCATGGCGGCCTGGGTCAGCGTGTCCGACTGGCGGGGTGTCGGCAGCCCGTTCTCGTCCGACGTCTCCTTCGTCGGCGGGCAGAACTACGCCAAGATCCTCGGCGGCGGGGGCCTCGACGAGCAGAACTTCGGCACCGCGCTGCGGAACAACCTCTGGTACGTCGTGTTCGTCGTCCCGCTGCAGACCGCGGTGGCGCTCGGGCTCGCCCTGCTCGTCAGCGGTCGGGCACTGCGCGGGCGCGGGTTCTTCCGGACCGCGTTCTACTTCCCCTCGGTGACGAGTTCGGTCGCCATCACCGTCCTCTGGCTGTTCCTGTTCTCGTCGACGGGAGCCGTCAACAAGATCATCAGCTGGGCGGGGATCAACGGACCGAACTGGTTCAACGAGCCCACCGGCCTGTTCCACCTCGGCGCAGGCACACCACCGGCCTTCCTCGCCGACCACACGATGCTCGGCATCTCGTGGTGGGAGTGGCTCGCGGGTCCGTCGGTCGCGATGACCGCGTTCATCCTGCTCGCGGTGTTCACGACGAGCGGCACCTTCATGCTGCTGTTCATCGCGGCGCTGCAGAACCTCTCGCCGGAGGTCGACGAGGCGGCGATGATCGACGGCGCCGGGTCCTGGACGCGGTTCTGGCGGGTCACCCTGCCGCAGCTGCGCCCGACGCTCTTCACGGTGCTGACGCTCGGGCTGATCGGGACGTGGCAGGTCTTCGACCAGATCTACACGGGCACGAAGGGCGCCCCGGCGAACACGACGCTCACGCCGGCGTTCCTGTCGTACACGTCCGCGTTCCAGAGCCAGCAGTGGGGCGTCGGCGCAGCCATCGCCTTCATCCTGTTCGGCATCATCGTCGTCTTCACGCTGCTGCAGCGGTGGGCGCTGCGCGACCGCCCGGTGTCCCGCCGTCGGATGCGGTGGATCGAGAAGGGGAGCACACGATGACCAGCGCACCCACCCCGGCGACCGCAGGCGGCGGGACCGAGCCGACCCGCGCCTCCAGGGCGGCAGTGCCAGGAGGCGCGGTGCCGGACCTCGGCGCCACCACCGTCACGCAGGCACCCGGCCCCGGCCGGCGGCCACGTCGGCTCACGCCGCGGAGCATGGTGCTGCTGGTGTTCGGCGTCCTGATCGCCGTCGTCTACCTGCTGCCGTTCTACGTCGCGATCGTGAACGCGTTCAAGACCGACCAGGACGCCTCCCTGCACCCGCTGGCGCTCCCCGTCACCTGGACCGGCGCGGCGTTCCAGACCCTCTTCGAGAACTCCGACTTCGGGATCTGGGCGATGAACTCGATCATCGTCGCGGTCTTCGTCACGCTCGGCCGGATCTTCTTCGACTCCCTCGCCGGGTACGCGTTGGCGCGACTGCGGTTCCCGGGTCGCCAGACCGTCTTCGCTCTGCTCATCGCCGTCATGGCGGTGCCGGGCGTGGTCCTGCTCATCCCGAAGTTCCTCGTGATCAACCAGCTCGGCATGTACGACTCGTACTCGGGCATGATCGTGCCGTTGCTCGTGGATGCCGCCGGGGTGTTCATCATGAAGAACTTCTTCGAATCGATCCCGGTGAGCGTCGAGGAGCAGGCGAAGATCGACGGTGCCGGCACGTTCCGGACCTTCTGGTCGGTCGTGCTCCCGATGGCGCGTCCGGCCGTCGTGACGATCACCATCCTGTCGTTCCAGGGATCGTGGAACGAGCTCGCGCACTTCATCGTGTCGACCTCGTCGCCCGACCTCACCACGCTCACGAAGGGCGTCGCATCACTGGCGTCGGGCGCGCTGAGCGCCGGGAACCAGTTCCCGGTCAAGCTCGCGGCGGCCTTCGTCATGACCATCCCCGTGGCGGTCGCGTTCTTCGTGTTCCAGAAGCGCATCATGAACGGCAGCGACGGGGCGGTCAAGGAATGAGCACCCCGACGTGACCGCCACCGAACCCACGATCCTGGCCACCTGCGGCGGTCTGGTCGGCGGCGAGTGGGACGACTCGGCCTACGGTCCGCTCCTGTTCGAGGCCGTCCGGCTCGCCCGCGTCCCCGCCGGTCGGCCGCCACGCGTGTTGCACGTGAACACCGCCGGCGGCGACCAGCGGACCGTCGAAGGGGCAGAGCTCGCAGCGGCCCGTACGGCCGGTGTCGAGGCGTCGCACCTGCGGTTCTTCCCGAGACGGAACGTGCCGTCCCTGCGCGACGCCGTCCTCGGTGCGGACGTCGTCTGGGTCTCGGGCGGCTCCGTGGTCAACCTCCTCGCCGTGTGGCGTGCCCACGGTCTCGACGAGGTCCTGCGTGAGGCCTGGGGAGCCGGGGTGGTGCTCGCCGGTGGATCGGCCGGCGCGCTCTGCTGGCACACCGGCGGCGTCACGCAGAGCCACGGCCCGCAGCCGTCGGTCCTCGCCGACGGACTCGGCTTCGTGTCCGGCTCGCTCGGTGTCCACACCGACTCGGACCCGGACCGGTCGCCGGTCTTCCGCGCGGCCGTCGCCGCGGGGGACCTCCCGGCGGGCATCGAGCTCGACGAGGGCGTCGGCGTCGTCCACCGTGGGCGCTCGGCCACGTTCGTCGAAGCCGTCACCGACCACGACGGAGGCGGCGCGGTGCGCATCGCCCGTGCCCCCGGCGACCCGACCGGCATCCGTGCCGAGCCCCTGCCCGTGCGTCGTCTGCCGGACGCACCCCGATCCGTACCGAGCTGGACACCCAGCGCCTGGACCCCGTCCCCCGAACCCGTCGACGAGGAAGCCCCATGACCTCCACCACCACGAACACCACCACCGCCGCTGCCACAACCGCCACGCTGCAGCCCCTGCTCCACGACGAGGTCGCCGTCATCGCGGCACCGACGCAGGCATGGTCCGGTCGGGACGGTGCCATCGGCGCGAACCCCGTGCACGGCTACTGGACCGGCGACCAGCGGTTCGTCTCCGCCGTGCGCGTCAGCGTCGAGCACTCCGCGGTGGAACCGATCGCCGTCGTGCCCGCCGGTGCCCGCGAGGTCGTCTTCAGCGGACTCCTGCGCGGCCTCGACGGTACCGGGGCCGATCCGGACGTCCGCCTCGACCGTCGTCGGACGGTGCGCATCGACGGGGTGGCGGAACGCCTGCGCATCACCGATCGGCTCCAGGGGCCCGGCGCGAGCACCGCGGAGCTCGTCGTGACCGTCAGGCTGACCCCGGACGCCGCCGGGATGGACGCGGTGAAGGCCGGTCACGGCCCCCAGCCCGTCCCCGCCGACGCCTCGGAGCAGACCGCATCGTGGACCTCGGGCTCCGTACGGGTCCGGCTCGACGCCCCCGGAGCATCCGTCCGCGTCGAGGACGGTGACGTCGTGCTGCGCTGGCGGACGGAGCGCGCGCACCAGGTCGACCTCGCGTGGGACTGCGCCGTGGAGACGCCCGACGCCGTCGTCACCGGCGTGACGACCCCGCGCCCGTTCGACGTCCCGGCCGGCGTGCGGGACGACCGGCTCCGGCGCTGGCTGGAGCGTGCCACCGACGATCTCGACGCACTCCGGCTGGCACGGCCCGAGGGCGAGTTCATCGCGGCCGGCGCCCCCTGGTTCTTCACCCTGTTCGGCCGCGACGCGATCTGGGCCGCCCGCTTCCTGCTGCCCGTCGACACCAGCACCGCCGGGGGCACCCTCCGGGTCCTCGCCGCGCTGCAGGGCACCGCGGACGACCCCGCGACCGCCGAGCAGCCCGGCAAGATCATGCACGAGCTGCGCCAGGCGTCCCTGCCGGTCGACAACGACGAGATCTCCCTGCCACCGCTCTACTACGGGACCGTCGACGCGACGGCGCTCTGGGCGTGCCTGCTCCACGACGCCTGGCGTGCGGGGCTCCCCGACGCCGAGGTCGAGGCGCTCCTGCCGACGCTCGAACGCGCCCTGGCGTGGATGCGCGACCACGGCGACGCGGACGGCGACGGGCTGCTCGAGTACGTCGACGAGTCCGGCCGGGGGCTGGCGAACCAGGGCTGGAAGGACTCCGGGGACAGCGTGCAGTGGCGGGACGGCACCCTCGCCGACGGCCCGATCGCGCTGTGCGAAGTGCAGGGCTACGCGCACGAGGCCGCGGTGCACGGTGCCGACCTGCTCGATGCGTTCGGCCGTGCCGGCGGCGACGAGTGGCGTGCCTGGGCCGCGCGCCTGGCCGATCGCTTCCGCGACGCCTTCTGGGTGGCCGACGACATCGGTCGGTACCCGGCGATCGCCCTCGACGCCCGCAAGCGCCCCGTCGACTCCGCCACGAGCAACATCGGCCACCTGCTCGGCACCGGCCTGCTCACCCCGGACGAGGAAGCCGTCGTCGCAGCACGCGTCGTGAGCCCGGACCTGGCGAGCGGCTTCGGCCTCCGGACGCTCTCCACGACCGCCGCCGGGTACTGGCCGCTCAGCTACCACGGGGGCACCGTCTGGGCGCACGACACCGCCGTGGTGATCACGGGCCTCATCCGGTCCGGACACCACGACGAGGCCCGGGTCCTGTCCGAGCAGCTGCTCGCCGCGGCGGTGGCGTTCGACTTCCGGATGCCCGAGCTGCACGCCGGCGACGACGCCTCCGCCGTCACACGTCCGGCCCCGTACCCGGCCGCCTGCCGCCCGCAGGCCTGGAGTGCCGCCGCCGCCTTCCCCGTCTGGGTGGCGCTCCGGTAGGCCGCCGTCGCAGGGATCCGGCGGTACGGTCGAGGGCATGACGACGACCCCGGACGACCTCGCCGAGGAGCTCCGCGAGTCGATCGGCCGGATCGTGCGGGCCACCCGGGCACTCACCGACGAGCTGCCGCAGGCGCAGAGCGCGAGCCTGGGCCTGCTCGACCGGCAGGGGCCGCAGACCATCGCCGAGCTCGCGCGGGCCCGCGGCGTGAAGCACCAGGGACAGTCGCGGACCGTCGCGGAGCTCGAGGAGCGCGGCTTCGTGGAGCGAGGCGTCTCCGACGGGGACCGGCGGGTCTCGGTGATCCGGCTGACGGACTCGGGCCGCACGGTCATGCTCCGGGAACGGAGCGCCCGAGCCGGGGCGTTCGCGTCGGTGATCGGTTCCGAGCTGTCCGAGGCCGAGCGTGCGGCACTCGCCAGGGTGCCGGAACTGTTCGACCGCATCGCGGCGAGACTCGAACGGTGAACGCCCTCTCATCCGGATCGACCACGGCGATGTACAACACTGTTGTAGACTCGTCGACATGGAGCTGACGAAGTACAACCACGCCACCGTCGTCCTCGAGCAGGACGGCGCCACCCTCGTCATCGACCCGGGCACGTTCACGCCGGAGGGCGCCGACCTCGCGACGGCCGCCGTCGCCGTCCTCGTCACCCACGAGCACTTCGACCACTTCGACGTCGACGCCGTCCGTGCCGCCCTCGACGCGAACGACGCCCTCGTGGTGCGTGGGCCGGCCGCGATCGTCGACCAGCTCGGCGCGCACGACGGCCGCGTCGCCGCGGTCTCGGCCGGTGACGCGTTCGAGGTCGGCCCGTTCTCGGTGCAGGTCTTCGGCGAGGAGCACGCCGTCATCCACGGCGACATCCCGACGATCGCGAACGTCGGCTACCTCGTGAACGGCGCCGTGTTCCACCCCGGCGACGCCTACCTCGTGCCCGGCATCCCGGTGCAGACCCTGCTGCTGCCGACCAGCGGCCCGTGGACGAGCACCGCCGAGGCCGTCGACTACGTCCGCGCGGTCTCCCCGGAGCACGCCGTGCAGATCCACGAGGCGATGCTCAGCGAACTCGGGCAGCAGTCCGCCGCGCGGTTCCTCGGCCCGGACGGTCTCGGACCGGTGCCGGTGCAGATCCTGCCCGCCGGCGAGTCGATCACCGTCTGACGGACGTGACGCGCCCCTGAGAGGCGATCCGCGCCTCCAGGGCAGGGTGGAGGGATGCCCGACGCACCCTCCACCGCCGTCCTCTTCGACATCGACGGGACCCTCGTCGACTCGAACTACCCGCACATCGACGCCTGGTGGCGGGCGTGCACGGCAGCGGGCGAGTCCGTCGACGCCTGGCGGATCCACCGCGCGATCGGCATGGACTCGGCGAAGCTGCTCGAGGAGCTGCTGCCGGACGCCACCGACGAGCAGCGCGACACCGTCAAGCAGTTCCACACCGCGTACTACGCCGAGCAGATGCCGCGGTTGCGGCTCCTCCCGGGTGCCCGCGAACTGCTCCGGTCCGTCGCCGAGGCCGGTCACGCCGTCGTGCTGGCCACGAGCGCGCCCGAGGACGAACTCGTGCGCCTGCGCGAACTGCTCGACGCCGAGGCGTGGATCACCGCCGTCACGAGCTCGGAGGACGTCGAACAGGCCAAGCCGGACCCGGGGATCATCGAGGTCGCACTCCGGAAGGTCGGCGTGTCCGCCGATGCCGCGGTGATGGTCGGCGACGCGATGTGGGACGTCGAGTCCGCCGGACGGGTCGGTGTGCCCTGCGTCGCCGTGATGACGGGCGGGATCGGCGGCGACGAGCTGCGCCGGGCCGGGGCGGTCCGGGTGTACGACGACGCGGCAGCGGTCCTCGCCGACCTGCGGGCCGGCAGGGGCCCCATCGCGGACCTGGCGGGCCGCGCCGAGGGAGCCGCCGGCAGCGGGGCGGGCGCGTGAGCGTCCGCGGCGTCGACCACATCGGACTGACCGTGCCCGACGTCGACGCGGCCAGCGCGTTCCTGGTCGACGCGTTCGGTGCCGAGGTGCTCTACGACACGCTCCCCGCCGACCAGCCTCCGAAGGGCGGCGCGGCGACGACGTCGCGCCTCGGTGTCCCCGGAGACGCCCGTGAGGTACGGATCCGGATGCTCGCGCTGCCCGACGGCCCCGGCATCGAGCTGTTCGCCTTCGACCACGTCGAGCAGGACACCCCGGCGGTGCCGTCCGACCTCGGGTGGCAGCACCTCGCGCTGTACGTCGACGACCTCGACGCCACGCTCGACCGGGTCGTGGCCGCCGGGGCGACCGCGCTCGGCGCACCCCGCCCGCTCCCGGGGCCCGAAGCCGGCGACCGGAACCGGTTCGTCTACGTCCGCACCCCGTGGGGCAGCACCGTCGAGCTCCTGACCTACCCCGATCCCCAGCCCTACGAGGAGCACACGTCGCGCCGACGCTGGCATCCGTGACAGGATCGTCGGTCGTGATCACGATCGAACGCGTTCGGTGGGACGACCCCCGTGGTGTGGCGCTCCGCGCCCGCATGGACGAGGAGATGCACGAGCGCTACGGCGCCGCGAACGGCGACGAGGACCCGGTGGTGACGGCCGAGCGTGGCCGGGCGCTCGCCGTGGACCCGGCGACGGTCATCACCTCGATCCTCGCGATCGACGAGGACGGCGAGGCCCTCGGGCACATCGCCGTCCGACGCCTCGGTGACGAGGTCGAACTGAAGCGCCTCATCGTCCTCGCCGCCGCCCGCGGGAAGGGTGCGGCCACCGCGCTGCTCACCGAGGGGGAGCGCGTCGGGCGTGAGGAGGGCGCCGCGCGGCTCATCCTGCAGACCGGCGACAAGCAACCCGAGGCCGTGGCGCTCTACGAGAAGACCGGTTGGACCCCGATCCCCGTGTACGAGCCGTACGCCGCGACGATGCCGTGGTCGTTCTGCTTCGAGAAGGCGCTCTAGCAGTACCCCACTTCCACATTGCACTCTCAGTCCGATAGTGCAATTCTGGTCCGGTGAGCACCACCGAACGCACCCGCGCGCTGCGCCGACGCATGATCGTCGAGGCACGTCGGGCGACCATCGAGCACGGGCTGCACGGCTTCACGATCGAGCAGCTCTGCGAGACGGTCGGGGTGTCCCGGCGGACGTTCTTCAACCACTTCGCGTCGAAGGACGACGCCGTGCTCGGCATCGAGATCAACGCGGACGTCGAAGCCATCGACGCGTACGCCGCCGGCGGTGTCGTCGCGGCCGACCTCGAGCCGCTGGACTCCATCGTCGCGCTGGCGATCGACCAGTTCCACCGGGCCGGCATCGACCGCGCCGACGAGGTCCTCGTCCGCGGGGTCTTCGAACGGGAGCCGGCGCTCGTCGCCCGGTTCCTCTCGGCCACCGACGTGCAGCTCGGCCGCATCACCGACGCGGTACGAGCGCGGTTCGGTTGGGGCGACGCCACCGACCGCCGTGCGCGGCTCGTCACCGAGGCCGCCGCAGGGCTGCTCAAGGTGACGGCGGAGACCTACTTCGACGACGCGTTCGACGAAGCCACCGGCCCCGCGTTCGACGAGCTGCTCACCCAGAACCTCCGCCTGATGAGGGCGGCCATCACGACCGGACAGGACACCACCGAATGAGCGCCACCGCGCCGGGCACGACCAAGCGTGCCCGCCCAGGCTCCGACGGACCGCTGCTCCTCACGCAGCGCCGGATCTGGATCATCTTCTCCGCGCTCATCGCGGGGATGCTGCTCTCCAGCCTCGACCAGACCATCGTCTCCACGGCGATGCCCACCATCGTCGGCGAGCTCGGCGGCGTCGCGCACCAGGCGTGGCTGACGACCGGGTACCTGCTCGCCTCGACCATCGTGATGCCCGTCTACGGCAAGTTCGGTGACGTCCTCGGCCGCCGCAACCTGTTCCTCATCGCGATCGCACTGTTCACCATCGCGTCGGCCGGGTGCGCCTTCGCCGGCGACTTCACCCAGCTCGTGGTCTTCCGTGCCATGCAGGGCCTCGGCGGCGGCGGCCTGATGATCCTGTCGCAGGCGATCATCGCGGACATCGTGCCGGCGTCCCAGCGCGGCAAGTACCTCGGGCCGCTCGGTGCGATCTTCGGCCTCTCGGCGATCGGGGGCCCGCTGCTCGGCGGGTTCTTCGTCGACCACCTCACCTGGAACTGGGCGTTCTACATCAACATCCCGGTCGGCATCGCCGCGTTCTTCGTGGCGTGGTTCGCGCTGACCCTGCCGAGCAAGAAGGCGACGAAGCGCATCGACGTCCTCGGCGTGCTCTTCATGTCCGCCGCGACGACGTGCCTGGTGTTCTTCTCGGAGTTCGGCGGCAGCAAGGACCACGGTTGGGACGCCCCGGAGACGTGGGCCTGGTTCGCCGGTCTCGTCGTGTCGGCAGCGCTCCTCGTGCTCGTCGAGTCGCGTGCGGCGGACCCCGTCCTGCCGCTGTCGTTCTTCCGGAACCGCACCTTCCTGCTCGCGACCGGCATCGGCCTCGTGCTCGGCATCGGCATGTTCGCGGCGATCGGCTTCGTCCCGACGTTCCTGCAGATGGCGTCCGGCACCTCGGCGGCGGTCTCGGGTCTCCTGATGCTGCCGATGATGGTCGGCCTGATCGGGACCTCGATCGCGTCCGGCAACCTGATCACCAAGACCGGTCGCTACCGGATGTTCCCGATCATCGGGACGATCCTGGTCGCCCTGGCGATGCTCGCGATGACCCAGCTCGCGGCGGACACCCCGATCTGGCTCATCTGCGCGTACCTGTTCGTCTTCGGTGCGGGCCTCGGCCTCATCATGCAGGTGGTCGTCCTCGTGGCGCAGAACGCGGTGCCCGCCGAGCAGGTCGGTACCGCCACGTCGACGAACAACTACTTCCGCGAGGTCGGCGCCTCCCTCGGGACCGCCGTGTTCGGTGCGCTCTTCACGGCGCGGCTCACGACGTCGCTCACCGACGTGTTCCGCGGCGCCGGCGGATCGGCGACCGACGCTGCGTCGTCGGCGGGCAGCATCGACCCCGCGACCGTGGCGAAGCTGCCGGAGGCGGTGCAGGACGGCATCGTGAACGCGTACGCCGACTCCCTGGCGCCCGTGTTCTGGTACCTGCTGCCGTTCATCGCGGTGGCGTTCCTGCTCGCGCTGTTCCTCCCGCAGATCAGGCTCTCCGACACGGCCGGCATGGTCGCCCGTGGCGAGGCGGTCGGCGGAGCCGAGGCCGACGAGCTCGAGCGGGCGCAGCGCGCGGGGCACACGGCCGGCGCGGCCGAGCCGCAGCCGGAGCCCGAGCCGGCCGATGCCGGTCCGGACCGTTCGGAGCGCTGACCGCCAGCACACGAGGACGGGAGGCGCGGTGCCAGCTCGCACCGCGCCTCCCGTCCGCTCTGTGGTGACGACTTCACGCGCTCACCGACACCTCACGCCACGAGCGGCGCGTGAGGTGTCGGTGAGCGCGTGAGATCGTTTCCGCGCGCGGCGCCCGCGCGCAGCCGCGGCGCGCGCTACGCGCCCGTGCTCGCGCGGCGCACCAGGCGCGTGGGGAGCGCCGCAGCCTCGGGCGCGGTGCCGTCGAGCGTCGCGAGCAACCGCAGCGCCGCGGCCCGGCCGAGGTCCGCGCCGGGGAGTGCGACGCTCGTCAGGGCCGGTGCCGTGACCGAGGACGACGGCAGGTCGTCGAACCCCGCGACGGCGAGTTCCCCGGGGACCGCGATGCCGAGCTGCCCGGCGACCCGGAGCACCCCGTACGCGAGGGTGTCGGCAGCCGCGACGATCGCCGTGACGTCGTCGTCCTGCCAGGCCTCGAGGACGTGTTCGGTCGCCGAGGCCGCGGCGTCCACCGTGAGGTCGGCGCGGGCGGTGACCTCGGAGACCTCGATGCCGACGGCCGTGCACTCCTGTTCGAAGAGCTCCCGACGGACGCCGAACGTCGCAGCCCGCGAGGTCCCGTCGAGGTACCCCACCCGCCGGTGCCCGCGCTCGTGCAGGTGGGCGACGAGCTCGTGGACACCGGGGGAGAGGTCGTAGTTGACGGCCTCGGGTCCGCCGGGGGCGTCGAGCAGCACCACGGGAACGGTGGCGGTCATCGTCTCGTCGGCGGCGGGCGCGTCCACCAGGATGCCGGCCGGTCGGAGCCGCTCGAACCGTCGGACGTCGGCGGCCACGGGCTGGGCCCCGCGCTCCGTGACGGAGAGCACGAGCTGGAAGCGGTCGCCGACGGTGTCGCGCACGCCGCGGATCACCTCGGCGAAGAAGGGGTTCGACAGGTCGGGGGCGATCAGGACGACGAGGTCGCCGCTGCCCCGCGCGAGTGAGCTGGCAGCGTGGTCGACGACGTAGCCGAGCTCGTCGACGGCGTCGCGGACCCTCGTGGCGATCGGCACGGAGACCCGGCCGCGGTCCTTGCCGTTCACGACGAGCGACACCGTGGCGATGCTCGTCCCCGCGCGCTCGGCCACCATCGCAGCGGTCACACGACGGCCGGGGGCGGCGGAGGATGGCACGCGTCGATGCTACCGAGCGCGGACCGCGCAGTTCGGGTCCGCCGCCGATGACTTGACGTCAAGCGCTTGACGTGTTTCCATGTCAAACGCTTGACGTGCCGCGGGAGCTGATCCTCGCCGCGGATCCCCACCTCGTCGAGCCTCGACCTCCTGATCCCCGAAGAAGTGGAGCGCCCCGCGTGCCCGAGAAGATCATCCTCGACTGCGACCCCGGCCACGACGACGCCGTCGCGATCCTGCTGGCCCACGGCAACCCGGACATCGAGCTCCTCGCCGTGACGACCGTCGTCGGCAACCAGACGCTCCCGAAGGTCACCCGCAACGCCCTCGCCGTCGCCCGCATCGCCGGGATCACCGGGGTCCCGTTCGCCGCCGGCGCCGACCGTCCGCTGCTCCGCGAGATCGAGGTCGCCGGTGACATCCACGGCGAGAGCGGTCTCGACGGGCCGATGCTCCCCTCGCCGTCGTTCGAGCTGGACGAGCGGCACGCGGTCGACCTCATCATCGAGACCGTCATTGCGCACGAGCCCGGCACGGTCACCCTGGTGCCGACCGGCGGCCTGACGAACATCGCCCTCGCGGCCCGCAAGGAGCCCCGCATCGTCGAGCGCGTCAAGCAGGTCGTCCTGATGGGCGGCGGGGTGCACGTCGGCAACTGGAGCCCGGTCGCCGAGTTCAACATCGTCATCGACCCCGAGGCCGCCTCGATCGTCTTCGACGCGGGCTGGGACGTCGTCATGGTCGGCCTCGACCTGACGCACCAGGCGCTCGCGACGCCCGAGGTCGCCGAGCGCATCGCCGCCGTCGGCACCGCCCCCGCCGCGTTCGTCGGCGAGCTGCTCGACTTCTTCGGCCAGACGTACAAGGACGCCCAGGGCTTCGACGCCCCGCCCGTGCACGACCCCTGCGCCGTCGCGTACGTCATCGACCCGACCGTCGTCCGTGCGGTGAAGGTCCCGATCCACGTCGAGACGCAGGGCACCCTGACCCTCGGCATGACCGTCGCCGACTTCCGCGCGCCCGCGCCGGAGGACTGCCGCACGAGCGCCGCGATGGAGCTCGACCACGGCCGGTTCTGGGACCTCGTCGTCGACGCCCTCGAGCGCATCGGCGAGACCCCGGACACCGGCTGGACGCCCCGGACCGCAGCCACCACGACCACCACGGAGCACTGACCCCCATGACCACCACATCGACGAAGAAGTCGATCGGCGCCCTCACCGCCGCACTCCTCGCAGCCTGCATCGCGTTCCAGCTGAACGCGAGCATGCTCAGCCCCGCCCTGGTCACGATGGCCCGCGAGCTGCGCACCGACGACGCCACGATCGGCCTGTCGCAGACGCTGTTCTTCACCCTGGCGGCGCTGTTCTCGCTGTTCCTGCCGCGCCTGTCCGACATCGTCGGCCGCAAGCGCGTCCTGCTCGGCATGCTTGCGGTGATGCTCGTCGGCAGCATCGTGGCGGCGCTCGCGGTCAACGTCCCGATGCTGTTCGTCGGTCGCATGATCCAGGGCGTCACCGGCCCGGTCGTCCCGATCGGCCTGCTCATCCTCCGCAACGAGATCGCCGACCCGAAGCGCTACGGAGCCGCCCTCGGCCTGCTCACCGCGGTGAACGGCGGCATCGCGGGCGTCGACGCGCTCGCCGGTGGGTGGATCGCGACGCACTTCGGGTTCCGCGGGATCTTCTGGGTCATCGCGATCGTCACCGTCGTCGCGGCGCTGATGGTCGCTGCGTGGGGCGTCGAGTCGAAGCCGTCGGCCGGCACCCGCATGGACTGGTGGGGTGTCCTGCCGCTCGTCGTCAGCGTCGGCGCACTGCTCACCGCGTTCAACGAGGCAGGCAAGCTCGCAGCCGCCGACTGGGGCCTCGTGGTCGGTGGCATCGTCCTCGCCCTCGTGGCCTTCGGCGTCTTCTGGGCGGTCGAGTCGCGGGTGCGCGAGCCCCTCGTCGAGACACGGTTCCTCAAGCGCCGCGCGACCTGGGCCCTGCTCGTCACGACCCTGCTCACGATGACGGGCGTGTTCGCGGTCGTGAACGGCCTCGTCACGAGCCTCGCGCAGAACCCGGACGCGGGCTTCGGCATGGAGGCCGACCTCGCCTCGCTCGCGTTCCTCACCCCGTACGCGCTGGTCGGCTGGGTCGTCGGACCCTTCGCCGGCCGGCTCGCGCCGACCCTCGGCTACCGCGCCGTGCTGCGCGTCGGCCTGATCGGGAGCATCGTCGCGACGCTCGTCATGGCGTTCGTCGGCGTGCACTCGCTGCCGGTGCTCATCGCCGCGACCGTGCTGATCGGCATCACGTACGCCGGCATCGCGAACATCATCCTGAACGGGCTCGGCATCGTGCTCTCGCCGGAGTCGAACCCCGGCTTCCTGCCCGGCCTCAACGCCGGTGCGTTCAACCTCGGTGCCGGCATCAGCTTCGCCGTCCTGCCGGCCCTGCAGATCGCGCTCGGGACCGGCGGGTCCGCGGGCACCGCCGGGTACTCCGGTGGCATGCTGCTCGGTGCCGTGATCACCTGCGCGGCACTCGCCACGTCCTTCCTCATCCCGCGCCCGGCCTCGGCCGAGACAGGAGCCGCCGCATGACCGGCATCGTCGTCGTGGGGAGCCTCAACGCGGACCTGGTGGTCCGCACGGAGCGCTTCCCGAAGCCCGGTGAGACCCTCCAGGGGTCCGACCTCGCGATCCTGCCAGGCGGCAAGTCCGCCAACCAGGCGGTTGCTGCCGGGAGGCTCGGGGGCACCGTGCGCATGATCGGCGCGGTCGGCGACGACGGGAACGGTCGACTGCTGCGCGACTCCGTCGCGGCGGCGGGTGTCGACACGACGCACGTCGCCGTCCGGGAGGGCGTGGCCACCGGGACCGCCGTCATCACCGTCGACCGCGCAGGGGAGAACACCATCGTGATCTCCGCCGGCGCGAACGGCACGCTGACCCCGGACGACGTCCCCGCCGGTGCCCTCGACGGTGCCGGCGTGCTCGGTCTCTGCCTCGAGGTCTCGATCGACGTCGTCCTGGCCGCCGCCCGCGCAGCGCACGCCGCCGGGGTCACGGTGCTCACGAACCTGTCCCCGTTCGGTGCCGTCCCGGCGGAGCTGCTCGAGCTGACCGACGTCCTGCTCGTCAACGAGCACGAGGCCGCCGAGCTCGGGGAGCACGGTGTCCGACGGTCGATCGTGACCCGGGGTGGCTCGGGCTGCGTCGTGCACGACGGTGACGCCGAGCCGGTGTCGATCGACGCCGTGCGGGTCGACCCGGTGGACACCACGGGCTGCGGCGACGCGTTCATGGGAGCGGTGGCGCTCCGCCTCGCCGCCGGGGACCCGCTGGTCGAGGCCGCGCGGTTCGCGGTCGGTGTCGGGGCGTACGCCGCGACGAAGGCGGGCGCGCAGGCGTCGTACCCGACCACCGCGGAACTGGAGTCGTTCCTGCGGGGCTGAACCGCGCCTCCTGGACCGTGCCCGTCCGACGGGGCCACTAGCGTTGTGGCATGCGCGTGGGAGTCCTCGACATCGGGTCCAACACCGGCCACCTGCTCGTGGTGGACGCCCACGGCGGTGCCGCCCCGCTGCCGGCGTCGTCGTTCAAGCAACCGCTGCGCCTCGCCGAGCACCTCGACGACGCCGGCGCGGTGACGGAGGCGGGCGTCGACGCCCTGACCTCGTTCGTCGCCGACGCCGTCCGCGTCGCCGAGGACCGCGGGTGCGAGGACATGCTCGCGTTCGCGACCTCGGCCGTCCGCGACGCCGTGAACTCCGACGCGGTGCTCGCCCACGTCGAACGGGCGACCGGCGTCGAGCTCGCCGTGCTGTCCGGCGGGGACGAAGCGCGCTTGACGTTCCTCGCCGTGCGGCGGTGGTTCGGGTGGTCCGCCGGTCGCCTGGCCGTGTTCGACATCGGCGGCGGGTCGCTCGAGATCGCCGGCGGAGCGGACGAAGCGCCCGACGTCGCGTGGTCGATGCCGATCGGCGCCGCGCGGCTCGCCCGGTCGTACTTCGCGGCGGGGACCCCGACCGAGGACGACGTGCGCCGGATTCGCCACGAGATCCGGGTGGAGATCGCCCGCGACGCCGGGCTGCTGCTGCGCGCCGGGCGGCCGGACCGTGCCGTGGCGACCTCGAAGACGTTCCGGTCGATCGCACGGATCTGCGGCGCGGCGCCCTCGGGTGCCGGGCCGCTCGTGCCGCGCGCGCTCGACGGCGACGTGCTCCGCGCGAAGCTGCCGGCGCTCCTGACGATGTCGGTCGCCGAGCTGGCCGAGCTCCCCGGGGTGTCGCCGAGCCGGGCGCACCAGGTGGTGCCGGGAGCCCTCGTCGCCGAGGCCTGCCTGGACATCTTCGACCTGCCGGCGCTCGAGATCTGCCCGTGGGCGCTCCGCGAGGGCGTGATCCTCGAGCGGCTCGACCAGCTGTCGGTGCTCGGCTAGCCGTTCCTCGGCGGTGCGAGGAGCCACGGGCGGATCATCCGCGTGACGAACGGCAGCACCCAGAACGTCATGATCGGCGTGAGCACGAGCGTCGTGACGAGCACGCGCGGCAGCACGGGGAGTGCGCCGAACGCGGGGACCAGCCAGCCGACGAGGTACGTGAACGCCAGGTTGACCGGGAAGAACCCGAGCCAGATGCTCACGGCCTGCTTCCACCGAGGCGGTGCGCTCGACGCCGGGGCATCGGCCGGTGCGTCGAACCACCCCTCGATCCCGGTGCGCTTCTCGACGCGGGACTCCACCACGAGGTCACGACCGAGGTCGAGCCACCGCAGCCGGTCGTCGGAGTTCTCCCACGTCGCGAGGGAGTCGTGGTCGGCGAACCGGTACAGCATGTGCCACTCACGGCTCGTCGCGTGCGAGCGGACCCAGCCCGAGCCGAGGAAGCCCGGGTAGCGGTTGGCGAGGTTCACGCCGGACTGCACCCAGCGGGTGACGTCGGGGATCCGTTCGGGTTCGACGAGTCGGGTGATGGAGACGGTGACGGGCGGGCCATCGGTCGCGGGTGGCGACGACAAGGCCCCAGGCTCTTCTGGAGTCATGCGTCAAGTCTGGCCGACGCGTGTTTCCTGCTCGTGTCGCGCGGTCCGGCTAGCTGGCCTGCTTCTTGGCCGCAGGCTTCTTGGCGGCCGGCTTCTTGGCGGGTGCCTTCTTCGCGGGGGCCTTCTTCGCGGGTGCCTTCTCGGCCGGGGCCTTCTCCGGTGACTCGTCGGCCGTGGAGTCCTGCTTCGTGGAACGGGACCCGCTCCGGGAACGCGACCCCGTGCCTCCCGAACCGGACCGCTTCTTGTCCACCGACGCGCGCAGGGCGGCCATCAGGTCGATGACGTCGCCACCCTCGTCATCGTCGTCGTCCTCGGAGCGCTCACCGAAGGTCTTCTCGGTGTCGATGTCGTCGCCGGACTCGAGCTTCGCGTCGATGAGCTGCTGCAGTTCCACCTGGTAGGCGTCGGTGTAGCGGTCGGGGTCGAAGTCCGTGGACATGCTGTCGACGAGCGACGACGACATCTTCAGCTCGTTCGCGCTGACCTTCACCGCTGCGTCCAGCCCCTTGAAGTCGGCGGCACGGACCTCGTCGCCCCAGAGCAGCCCCTGCAGCAGGATCACGTCGTCGTTCACCCGCAGGACGCCGAGCCGGGTCTTCTGCCGGAGCGTGAACTGCACGATCGCCAGCCGGTCGGTCTTCGCGAGGGTCTCGCGCAGGAGCACGTAGGCCTTGGGGGAGCGGGAGTCGGGCTCGAGGTAGTAGGACTTCTCGAACATCATCGGGTCGACCTGGTCGACGGGGACGAACTCGAGGACCTCGATCTCGTGCGACTGCTCCTCGGGGAGCTGCTTGAAGTCGTCGGCGGTGAGCACCACCGTCTTGTCGCCGTCGTCGTAGGCGCGCTGGATGTCGGCGTACTCGACCTCGTGGCCGAACTCGCAGACGCGCTTGTACCGGATGCGGCCCTTGTCCTCGTCGTGGACCTGGTGCAGCGACACGTCGTGCGTCTCGGTCGCCGCGTAGACCTTGATCGGCACGTTGACGAGCCCGAACGCGATGGAGCCCTTCCAGATCGACCTCATGGGCACATGATGCCCGTCTCTCCACGGGAGCGCCCGCAGCGGACGGGTTCTCCACAGATCCCGCTTCGCTGAACCGCGGTGGCCGCGGCGCGAGCACCATGGGCCCATGAGCCAGCTCGACAAGCAGGACCCACGCGACCAGTTTCCCCGTCCGCCCTTCCCGGCCCAGACGCAGAAGGGATCCGGACTGGCGAGCGCGATGGACCCGGCACCGGACCACGGCGAGACGAGCTACCTCGGCACGGGCCGCATGCCCGGCTACCGCGTGCTCGTCACCGGGGCCGATTCGGGCATCGGACGGGCAGCGGCGATCGCGATGGCGAAGGAGGGCGCGGACGTCGCCCTGAACGCCCTGCCCGAGGAACGCGACGACCTCGAAGCCGTGCGGGACATCGTGGGCGACCTCGGACGGAAGGCCGTGCTGCTCCCCGGTGACCTGACCGACGAGGGGTTCTGCGACACACTCGTGCGGGACGCGGTCAGCGAGCTCGGGGGGCTCGACGCGCTGGTCCTCGTCGCCGGCCACCAGAAGGTGCACGACGACGTGACGGCGCAGTCGACCGAGGACTTCGACCGCACGATGAAGGTCAACCTGTACTCGCTGTTCTGGCTGGTGCGTGCGGCCGTTCCACACATGGCGCCCGGCAGTGCGATCGTCACGACGAGCTCGGTGTCCGCGTACCAACCGCAGGACCGGATGATCGACTACGCGGCGACGAAGGCCGCCATCATCACGTACACGAACGGGCTGGCGCGGCAGCTCGCGGCGAAGGGGATCCGGGCGAACACCGTCGTCCCGGGCCCGGTGTGGACGCCGCTGCAGCCGATCAGCTACCCGGGCGACGAGATCGCCGCCTACGGTCAGGACACGCCCTTCGGCCGACCTGCACAGCCGGTCGAGCTCGGCAGCGCGTACGTGTACCTGGCCGGCCCCGAGTCGTCGTACACGTCGGGGACGACCCTCACGGTGGCGGGGGCGACCGGGGTGGCGCTGTGAGTCCGACCTCGCGCAAGACCGTGGTCCTGGTGGGGGACCGCCGCATCGCCCTGACGAACACCGACAAGGTGCTCTACCCGGAGACCGGCACCACCAAGGGACGCGTGATCGAGTACTACGAGCGGGTCGCGCCGTGGATGATCCCGCACGTGAAGGACCGCCCCGTGACCCGGAAGCGCTGGGCGAACGGCGTCGACGGCAAGGTGTTCTTCGAGAAGAACCTGCCGGACTCCGCGCCCGACTGGGTGCGGCACCACACCATCCACCACGCCGAGCACGACAACGAGTACCCGATCGTCGACGACCTGCCGACCCTCGTGTGGATGGCGCAGCAGGCCGCGCTGGAGCTGCACGTGCCGCAGTGGCGGTTCGGCCCCCGCGGCGGGCAGCAGAACCCGGACCGGCTCGTCCTGGACCTCGACCCCGGTGACGGCGTCGGGCTGCCGGAGTGCGTCGAGGTCGCCCTCGCAGCGCGCGAGATCCTGCACGGCATGGGGCTCGACCCGTACCCGGTCACGTCCGGGTCGAAGGGCATCCACCTCTACGCCGCGCTCGACGGCGGGGCCTCCACCGCACACGTCTCCGAGGTGGCGCACGAACTCGCGAAGGCGCTCGAGCAGGACCTGCCGGACCTCGTGCTCTCCTCGATGAGCCGGGCGGAGCGGACGGGCAAGGTGTTCGTCGACTGGTCGCAGAACAACGGCAACAAGACGACGATCGCGCCGTACTCGCTGCGCGGCCGTGACCGGCCGACGGTCGCCGCGCCCCGCACCTGGAAGGAACTCACCGAACGCGGGCTCGCGCAGCTCACCCTGGACGAGGTCCTCGAACGCCTGGAGGAACGGGGCGACCACCTGCACCCGGTCGCCTCCGCCTCGTTGGCGGTCGGACGGGACGACCACGGTCACTGGGACAGCGACCGGACCCAGCAGGCGAACGACGCGGAGCAGCCCGCGCGCGACCGGCTCGCCGCGTACCGCGCCAAGCGCGACGCGTCGAAGACCCCGGAACCCGTGCCCGAGGACGCGCCGACGGTCCGCAAGGACGGCACCCCGACGTTCGTCATCCAGGAACACCACGCCACACGCGACCACTACGACTTCCGGCTCGAGCACGACGGGGTCCTGGTCAGCTGGGCGCTGCCGAAGGGTGAACCCACCGACCCGGGGAAGAACCACCTGGCGGTGCAGACCGAGGACCACCCGCTCGAGTACGGCGCGTTCGAGGGCACGATCCCGAAGGACGAGTACGGCGGCGGGACGGTCACGATCTGGGACGACGGCACGTACGAGCTCGAGAAGTGGCGCGAGGGCGAAGAGGTCATCGTCACCCTGCACGGCCGGACCGGGGGCGCTCGCCGACTGGCGCTGCTGCACACTCGCGGACGGGGTCGTGGGCGCGACGGCGACGAGAAGAACTGGCTCATCCACCGCACGAAGGACCAGCCGGACCGCCTGGCGGACGGCGGGGACGGGGCGGGGACGAGCCGCGCCTCCCGACCCGCACCCGCCGGCGGCGACCCGACCGCGCGCATCGACCGGACGGCCGCGTCGGACACCGCTCCGGCTGATCGCCGCACGATGCAGGCGACCCTCGCGAAGGGCGAGCCGACGCTGGACGAGTCGGACTGGGCGTTCGAGATGAAGTGGGACGGCATCCGCGCGCTCGCGACCGTCCGAGACGGTTCGGCGACACTCCGCAGCCGCAACGACAACGACCTGACGGTGCAGTACCCCGAGCTCCAGGAACTCGGCGACCGCGCCGGGGTGGACGGCGTGTTCGACGGCGAGATCGTGGCCCTCGACGATCGGGGGCGGCCCTCGTTCCAGCTGCTGCAGAACCGGATGGGACTGACGAAGTCGCGCGAGGTCGAGGCGGCGCGACGGGAGACACCGGTCCGGCTGTTGCTCTTCGACGTGCTCGAGGCGGACGGGCACGAGCTCACCCGCCTCGGGTACGACGCGCGTCGCCAGGCGCTCGAGACGGTGGTCGAACCGGGCGGTGCGATCGACGTCCCGCCCGCGTACCAGGGCGACCTCGCCCGGGCGATGGCGGACTCGGCGGAGCAGGGACTCGAAGGGGTCGTCGCGAAGAAGCGGACGTCGAAGTACGCCGAGGGTCGGCGATCCGAGGCGTGGCTCAAGCTGAAGCACCACGCCACGCAGGAGGTCGTGGTCGGCGGGTGGAAACCGGGGAGTGGTCGGCGTGCGGGTGGGGTCGGCTCGCTGCTCCTCGGCGTCCCCGGGCCGGACGGGCTCCAGTACGTCGGGAAGGTCGGCACCGGCTTCCGCGATCGCGACCTCGACGAGATCGGTGCGACGCTCGCCGCGCTCGAGCGGAAGACCTCGCCGTTCGTCGACGTCCCTCGGCCCGATGTCCGCGACGCGCACTGGGTGACGCCGAAACGCGTGGGCGAGGTCGAGTTCGCCGAGTGGACGTCGGACGGCCGGTTGCGACAGCCCTCGTGGCGCGGGTGGCGGGTGGACAAGGACCCCGGGGACGTCGTCCGGGAATCGTGAGCATGCATCCGCATGGGGTCAGCCCGGGGCGAACTTCCGTCCCCCGTTCCACCCTCGACCGGGGGACGAATCGGGGGCGATCCCCCGGGATTCCGGTGCGGGCTGTTACGTTCGCCGGGACGAAAGGGCGCGAGCATGAGCGCGAGCAAGTACCTGCCCCCGTTCACCGCGGAGGAACGAGTCACGATCGCAGGGGACCGATCGGCGCGCACACCCGTGGACCCGGGGGTCGCGGTGACGGAGTCCGAGGTGACCTACGCGGACTTCCTCGGTGACGAGGTCGACGAGTAGCACCCGGAGAACGACGACATACCCGGGGGCTTCGATGGGTGAAGACGGCCCGTGCGCCGGATCAGGGGACGCACGGGCCGCCGTCGGGGCGCCGTGACCGGTCGTTCAGGGATGACCGGTCACGACGCGCTTCGCACCAGGCACGCACCGCGCTCCTGGTAGACCCGTACGTAAGACGTGACGACGACCGCGATCGTCACGCGAGAACCGAAGAAAATCGACGAGGAGCCGACCCTGAGCGACGCTGACGCCCTGGCGTCCCTGTCGGACGCCTCCCTCGTCGCGCGCAGCGCCGACGGCGACACGGTCGCGTTCGGGGTGCTGATCCGCCGCTACGGCCCGCACATGCGCGCCTACGCCGCTCGGATCCTCGGACACGGCGACGGCGAGGCCGAGGACGCCGTGCAGGAAGCGGCGCTCCAGGCCTGGCAGCGCATCGACCGGGTGGACGACCCCGACCGTGTGCGGAACTGGCTGTTCCGGATCGCGGCGAACAAGGCGCTCGACCGCCTCCGTCGTCGGCATCCACACCTGGACCTCGAAGCGGTGGTCGACTCGGCCGACGACCGCCCTGTCGACGAGGTCGTCAGCACTCGGCTGCAGGTCCAGGAACTCGCGCGTATCGTGCAGGCACTCCCGGACGCGCACCGTGCCGTCTGGGTGATGCGGGAGATCGGTGGGGCGTCGTACGCCGAGATCGCCGAGGCGACGGGGATGCCGCAGGCGACGGTGCGCGGGGTGCTGGCGCGGGCACGACGTCGTGTCCTCGAGCAGATGGAGGGGTGGCGATGACCGACGACGAACGGTTCGGCGCGTTCACCCTCGAGGAACTCTCCGACTACCTGGACACCGACCGCACCCCGGCGCGGCCGGACATCGACGGCGACCCCGAGGCGGCCGCCGCGTTGGTGCGGCTCGAGTCGCTGCGGACGGCCTCGCGGGACCTGCTCGACGCCGAGGCCGCCGAGGCCGCCGGGGCCGACGCCGGTTGGATCGCCAGCGTGCTCGCGTCGGTGCGGACGACGGCGCACGCGGGGCGGGACATCCCCGTCCCGGACGACGACCCCGCGTCGACGCTCGTCGTGACCGAAGGCGCACTCCGCGGACTCGTGCGGGCTCTCGGCGACGAGGTACCCGGCGTGGTCGTCCGACGGACCAGGTTCACGGGCGACGTCGGGACGGCCGGCGGATCGGTCGACGTCGAGGTGTCGATCGCCGCGAGCGCCGACGGGCCGGTGCACCTCCGCGCCGAGGCACTCCGGTCGATCATCGAGGACGCGCTCGCGGCGCACGCGCCCTTCGTGGTGCGGTCCCTCGTGGTGCGGGTGGCGGACCTCATCGAGAGAGGACGACCGTGACCGACGACGTGCGCAGTGTCTCGCGCGGACTGACCGCGGTCGTGCTCGGGGTCCCCGGGGTCCGCTCGGTGCTGCCACCGGGGCCGAACCTCGCCACGCTCGTCCGCGACGTCCACTCGGTGCTCGACCTGCCCCGAGACGGTGGCGCGGTCCTCGTGCAGGACCGACGCGAGGGCGCCCGGATCCGCGTGGTCGTGACGACGGACCGGCGGGTCCCGACGCTCGGGCTCGTCCGGAACGTCCGCGACGCGGTGGTCGCCGAGGGGGCGGCGTTGCTGGGACGTCGACCATCGGACGTCACCGTGCGGGTCGTCGAGATCGACTGAGCGCCGGCGATGCGCCTGCCGGGGGAACTCAGGGAGCGGGCGCGGGACCGTCGGCGGGCTCGGCGTCGTCGGCGACCGGGAGGTCCTCGTCGATGAGGTCGTCCTCGTCCGGTTCGACCACCTCGGCCGCAGCCGCCTTCGCCTCGTCGATGGACTCCTGGGAGCGGCGGAGCAGGTCGTCGTCGTGTGCTGGCTGGTCGGTCATGCCGGTGACGCTACGCCGGAGCTCCTGAGTCGGCGTCGCGGCGACGGTCGCTCGGCGGGGGAGCAGCCGGCGGCTCGAAGTCCACCGCCGAGGTCGGCGCCGGGGTCGTCGGCATCGCGGGGACGGCGGGCGTCCCGAAGGCGTCGGCGGCGTCGAGCACCGCCCGGGTCGCCGCGGCAGCGGTCCGGAGGGCGTCCCCGATCGGCATCGCCCGGTGTGCTGCCGTCCGGACCTCGACGCCCCACGGCTCGTCGAACCCGAGGTCGCGCACGGTGCGGACGAACCCCGGGACGTCCCAGGCGCCGGCTCCGGGCAGGTGGCGAGCTTCGCGGGCCTCCTCGGCGAGGGTCATGCCCGCCGGGGTGTGGAGCAGGCCGTCGCTCAGCTCGACCGCGGCCAGCGACGCCGGCGCGACGCCCTCGCGGATGGAGGCGAGCGTGGACCCGCCGCGCAGTGCGTGCATCACGTCCACCAGGAGCCCGCCGTTCGGGTGACCGGCGGCGGTGACGAACCGGGACGCGCGCTCCACCGTCGGCAGGTTCGACCACGGCTCGGGCTCGAGGACGAGCTGCGCACCGACCTTCGCGGCCTGCCCGGCCAGTTCGTTCCAGTCGTCGACCATGGCGGACGGCGAGACGCCGGGCAGCGTGACGTCCGCACGCGCGACGACCTGCCAGGCGCTCAGGGTCGCGGCGGCCTCGAGCACCACACCGCGGTCGGCGTCCTGGTCGGTGGTGTGGTTCGCGCAGGTCCACCAGCGTTCGAGCGGTCCCAGCTGGACCCAGACGATCCCCGCACCGTCGAGCATGCGGCGGAGGGCGGCGAACCCGATCGTCGCCCGCACCTCGTGCAGGTCACCGAGCGACAGCGAGAGTCCGGCGAAGCCGGCAGCACCGACGGCGTCGATGCGCTCGCCGATCGGTTCGGTCCCGGCCCATGTCCAGGACGTCGCGAGCAGGTCGTGTTCCTGCACGGCGGCACCTCCGTTCTCCGGACACGCCGCCCCGCCCCGTCGCGGTCGGGTGTCCCCAGTGTGGCGACACCGCGCACCCCGCAGCGGCGTCGAGACATTGCTACTCGGTGGTGCTGCGAGCCCTCCCAGGCCGCCGACACACGGGGGAAACGCGTGGGGTCACACGATCACGGTCCGGACCGAGCCCACGCCGGCGATCGAGCCCTCGAGGAGGTCCCCGCGGGCGAGGACCCCGACACCGTCCGGGGTGCCGGTGAACAGGAGGTCGCCCGGCGCGAGGGACACGAACCGCGAGAGCTCCGCGATGGTCTCGGCGACGGACCAGATCTGGTCGGCGAGGTCCCCGGACTGTCGGAGCTCACCGCCCACCCGCAGCTCGATCGTGCCCGACGTCGGGTCGACGTCGGCGGCGGGGACGATCGCGCCGACCGGGGCCGAGGCATCGAAGCCCTTGGCGGTGTCCCACGGGCGGCCGAGCCGCTTCGCCTCGGCCTGCAGGTCGCGCCGCGTGAGGTCGATCCCGACGGCGTAGCCCCAGACGTGGTCGAGGGCCGTGTCGACCGGGATGTCCGTTCCGCCGCGACCGATCGCCACGACGAGCTCGACTTCGTGCTCGAGGCGCTCGGTGACGGACGGGTACGGGGTGTCCGCGTCGTCGGTCACCACCGCGCCCGCCGGCTTCGTGAAGAAGAACGGCGGCTCGCGGTCCGGGTCGTGGCCCATCTCGCGAGCGTGCGCGGCGTAGTTGCGGCCCACGCAGAACACCCGCCGGACGGGGAAGCGTCCGCCGGTCGTGGTGGGGACGGTCGGGAGGGTCGGGGCCGGGATGACGAGGTCGCTCACCCGTCCAGCGTGCCACCGGCAGCGCGGTGCTCGGTCAGCCCTCGCTGATCGAGGCCTCCCACCGGAGCTTCCGTGCTCGTGCCCGTTCCTGTCGTTCGCGCCACTCGATGCGCATCTCCGCGAGTCGTTCGAGGTCACCGGCCGCACGGACGAGCGGCCCGTAGTGCGGGTGCGCGAGGAGCTTGGGCGTGCGCCGCTCCATCCGGTCGAGCCGTGCCTTGAAGGACCGGTCATCCTCGTCGGAGATCATCGTCCTGTCGTTCCTTCCCAGATCGGCGCCGTCGCGCAGTCATCGTCTCGTGGTCGTCGAGCGCTCGTCGGACCCACTCGTCGTCATCGGTGACCCAGGGCCGGGACATGAGAGCGTCCGTCATCAGAGCCGCCGCATCCCGCTGCCGTTCGTCCTCTGAGACGGCACGTGCGACCACCCACGACCAACGCTGCCACCAGTGGTCCCGATGCCCCAAGAACTCTGTATTCCGCCGCGCCCGACGCCCCTCGACCACCGTCACCACCACGCTCGCGACCGCCACCAGGGCGCTGAGCAACGACACGCTCGCGCTCGTCCAGCCTGCATCCATGACGACCACCCTGACGCGACAGGACCGGCCACGCGCCGAGCGTGACCGGTCCTGTGGAACGTGATCCGCGCCTCCTGGATGTGGAGGAGTGCGCGGACGCGCGTCAGTTGCCGGGCGCAGCCCCCTCGGTCTCCCCCTCGCCCGGGTCGCCACCCGTGCCCTCCGATGCCGCCTCGTCCTGCGGCCACCCCGAGAACCGCCACGCACCGACGCTCGGGTGGTCCTCGCCCTTCGTGTACGCGTACTCGCGGGCCGCCGTGCGGGCCTCGGACAGCCGCGTGCGCAGCGCGTCGTGCGCCGACGCGTCCACCCGGGTCAGGGCGTCGTGCGCGAGCGCGAACCGGTCCATCTCGTTGCGCATGAGCATGTCGAACGGGGTCGTCGTCGTGCCCTGCTCGAGGAACCCGTGCACGTGCAGGTCGTCGTGCCCGTTCCGGCGGTAGGTCAGTTGGTGCACGAGGGACGGGTACCCGTGGAACGCGAAGACGGTCGGGGTGCCGGGCAGGAACAGTTCGTCGTAGCGCTCGTCGGGGACCGGGTGCTCGTGCTTCCGGGGGTCGCCGATGGACAGCAGGTCGACGACGTTCACGACACGGACGCCGACCTCGGGAGCGTGCTGGCGGATGATGTCCGCGGCGGCTACGGCCTCGACGGTGGGGACGTCACCGGCACAGGCGAGCACGACGTCGACGCGGCCGACGGTCTCCTCGGTGCCGGCCCAGTCCCAGACCCCGAGCCCCGCGGCGACGTGCTCGACCGCGTCGGGCAGCGACAGGAACACCGGCTCGGGGTGCTTGCCGGCGACGATCACCTCGATGCGGTCGGTCGTCTCCAGTGCGTGCGCGGCGACGGCCAGCAGGGTGTTCGCGTCGGCCGGCAGCTTGATGCGGACGAGGTCCTGCTGCTTCGACGCGACGACGTCGAGGAACCCCGGGTCCTGGTGCGAGAAGCCGTTGTGGTCCTGGCGCCAGACGTGCGACGACAGCAGGATCGACAGGTTCGAGACGGGTGCCCGCCAGTCGATGTCCGTCGAGGACTCGAGCCACTTCGCGTACTGGCCGACCATCGAGTCGATGATGTGCGCGAACGCCTCGTAGGTGTTGAGGACACCGTGGCGGCCGCTCAGCACGTAGCCCTCGAGCATCCCCTCGAGCAGGTGCTCGGACAGCACTTCGGTGACCCGACCGTGTGCGCCGAGGTGCTCGTCTCCGACGCCACGCTGGGCACGCCAGACGCGCGACGTCACGTCGAAGACCGCGTCGAGCTTGTTCGACACCGTCTCGTCCGGGCCGAAGAGCCGGAAGGACGAGGGGTTCCGCTGGATGAGTGCGGCGAGCCAGGGGCCGAGCGTGCCGGTGGCGCTCGCGTCCTCGCCCACGGGGACGCCGAACTCCTCGAGCCCGGGGCGGTCGAGTGCGGTGCGGAGCCGGCCGCCGTTCGCGTGCGGGGTCGCACTCATCCGCAGGTCGCCGGTGGGCCGGATGGTGGTGAGGATGCCGATCGGCTGGCCGTCGTCGTCGAACAGCTCCTCCGGGCGGTAGGACCGCATCCACTCCTCGAGCTGCCGGCGGTGGTCGTCGTCCTCGCGGACGGCGGGCAGGGGGACCTGGTGGGCGCGGAAGGTCCCCTCGACCTGCTGGCCGTCGACGACCTTCGGGCCGGTCCAGCCCTTGGGCGTGCGGAGGATGATCATCGGCCAGCGCGGTCGGAGGTCCGCAGCACCGGCCGGCTGCCCGGCGGCCGCTCGCTGCGCCTGGGCGCGGGCCGCGGCCTGGATGTCGTCGATCGTCGCGAGTGCACGCCGGAGCGCACCGTCGAACAGGGCGTGCACGGCGAACGGGTCGTCGTCGACGCGGGCGGAGTCGACCACGATCGGCTCGTACCCGAGCCCACGGAAGTAGGCGTGCAGGTCGTCGTGCGGGATGCGTGCGAGGACCGTCGGGTTCGCGATCTTCCACCCGTTCAGGTTGAGGATCGGCAGCACGGCGCCGTCCGACACCGGGTCGAGGAACGTGTGCGCCTGCCAGGACCCGGCGAGCGGCCCGGTCTCGGCCTCACCGTCGCCGACGACGCAGGCGACGACGAGGTCCGGGTTGTCGAGTGCCGCTCCGTACGCGTGGGCGAGGGAGTAGCCGAGCTCGCCGCCCTCGTTGATCGACCCCGGGGTCTCGGGCGCCGCGTGCGAGGGGATCCCACCGGGGAAGGAGAACTGCCGGAAGAACTGCCGCAGCCCGTCCGGGTCCGGCGTGATGTCCGGGTAGAGCTCGCCCCACGTGCCGTCGAGCAGCGCGTTCGCGTTCATGGCGGGACCGCCGTGACCGGGCCCGCAGATGTACAGGAGCTGCCGGTCCGTCTCGGCGATGAGCGCGTTGCAGTGCGCGTAGACGAGGTTGAGCGCCGGCGAGGTGCCCCAGTGTCCGAGCAGCCGGGGCTTCACGTCGTCCGGCGTGATCGAGCGGTCGAGCAGCGGGTTGTCGAGCAGGTAGATCTGCCCGACGGTGAGGTAGTTCGCGGCGCGCCACCAGGCGTCGATCGCGCGGATCCGGTCGGTGCTCGAGGGGGATGCGGGGGCCATGCCCCCACGGTACGGAGGCGGTCGCGGGGGAATCCCAGAAAAACTTCCAAACCGTTCGGCAGGGGGTGCCGAATGCATGTCACAAGGGCAAACGCCCAGGGCGCTCTCCGGTCACGAACGGCCGGGCCACAGCAAGCACACAGCACGGCGCGTGCACAGGAGCACGTCGCCACCGGCCGGAGCCCCCGAGACAGCAAAGGACCCAACCCATGCGCAAGTCCCTGAAGACCTCCATCACGCTCGCGACGACGGGTGCGCTCGTGCTGGGTGGTGCCGCGTTCGGCATCACCTCGGCGCAGGCCTCGACCCCGTCGGTGCACACCGTGTCGTCGTCCTCGTCGAAGATCCCCGGCCCCGTCGCGTCGGTGCCCGAGGTCCTCGGTGGCGACACCGCCGTGAAGCTCGACTCCGGCTTCACCGACGCCCTGACCGCGCTGAAGCTGACCCCGGGTGTCTCCGGTGACGCCAAGCTCGCCGACGGGTCCGTGTCGTTCCCGATCACGTCCGGTTCGGTCACGTACTGGTCGCCGGACGGTGACTACCGTCCGTACGTGCAGGGTCTGCTGAACCACGACGACTCGGGTCTGACCCTCACCGCCGGTGAGACGACGGTCACGCTGGAGAACTTCGTCGTGAACCCGGGCTCGTCCAAGCTCTACGGTGACGTGCTGGTCAACGGCAAGGTCGCGGTGAACAACGCGTACCTGTTCTCGCTGCACGGTGGCACGCTCAAGCCGCTGCAGCTCGAGGGTGACAACGCGATCCTGACCGGCACCACGGTGCACGTCTCGGGTGACGCCGCGAAGCTGCTCAACAGCACCTTCAAGACCGACGCCGTGAAGTCCGGCCTCCTCGTCGGCACCGCCACCATCACCGCCAAGATCAAGTAACGCTTCCACGCCAGGGACGACCGCAGCACTGCGCCACGAGCGCGGTGCTGCGGTCGTTCCCGTGTCCGGGGGGCGGTCCAGGAGGCGCGGGTCACCTCACCGACGTCGGCGCCACCACCGCCGGGGTCGGTCCGCCTCGGCAGCGGCCCGGTCCGCGGCCGCCTGCGCCTCGGTCGCCAGTCGCTCCTGCCGACGCGCTCGCCAGCCGGCGACCTCGGTCTCGACGTCTCGGAGCGGGGTCACCACCGGCGGCCCACCGAGGAGCTGCCGGCGGGCCTCCTTCACGCGGGCGTTGAAGTCGTCGAGCACGTCACGGACGTCGGCCTCGGCGGAGAGGGCGTCGAGGTGCTCGTCGAGCTCGGCGTCCTCCTTCCGCAGCGCCAGGGCGGGCGGGGCGATCCCGGTGATCTCCTCGCGCTCGATCTTCGCCTTGATCCACCAGTCGGGGTCGTGGCGTCCGTCGTTCCCCGGGAGCCGCTTGCCGTGGTACGGGTTGCCCTCGAAGACACCCCGACGCTCGGCCTCCTCGATCTGGGCCCGAGCGTGCGCCGCGACGTCGGCGGCCTGCAGGAGCCGACGCTCCTCGCGCACCTCGTCGGGGTCGAGGGAGCCGCGTTCGATCTCGCTGTCCACGAGCTGCTGGTACCGGTAGCGGGCGGCCCGTCGCAACCGGTCCATGCGTGCATCGACGCCGTTCATGACCCCTCCATGATCACTCCCCGGAGCGCTCCTCGCCAGCGACCTCCTCGATCGTGAGCGCTGCCTGGATGAGCGCCAGGTGCGACAGCCCCTGCGGGATGTTGCCCATGAACGTGCCGTCCTCGCTGATCATCTCGCTGAACATGCCGACGTCGTTCGCCTGCTCCACCATCTCGTCCATGAGGTCGCGGGCGTCGTCGACCCGTCCGACACAGGCCATCGCGGCCGCGAGCCAGAACGAGCACGCCACGAACGGCGACTCCTCGGACTCCATGCCCGAGTACCGGTACACGAGCGGGCCGTGCTGCAGCTGCTCCTCGATCGCCCGGATGGTCGACTCCATGCGGGGACCCCGGTCGAAGGCGCTCATCGCGTGCAGCAGGATCGACGTGTCGAGCTTGTCGGAGCCCGGGTACATCACGTAGTGCCCGCGTTCCTCGTCCCACCCGTGCTCGGCGACCCACTGCTCGATGAGCTCGCGGTTCTCGATCCACTTGTCGCGCGGCCCGTCGATCATCCCGGCCTCGTGCAGCTCGGCCGCGGCGTCGAGCGCCTGCCAGCAGCCGATCTTGCTCGAGACGTAGTGCTGCGTGTCCTGGAGTTCCCACATGCCCGAGTCCGGCTCCTCCCACCGGTGGCAGGCGTCGTCGGCGAGCTCCTGCAGGACGGCGGCGGTCTTCCGGTCGAGGACGTTGCCGGCGCGGACGTACTGGCGCAGGATCTCGAAGACGTCGCCCCACACCCCGAGCTGCAGCTGGTCGCCGGCGCGGTTCCCGATGGTCACGGGGCCGATGCCGTTCCAACCGGGGACGTCGCGCTCCTCGACGCCGTCGCTCTTCGAGCCGTCGAGCTCGTAGAAGATCGGCATGTCCTCGTCGTGCTCGGCGATCGTGCGCATCACCCAGGACACCGCGGCGTGGGTCTCCTCGCGCAGCCCGAAGCGGGTCAGCGCGTGCACCGTGTACGACAGGTCGCGTACCCAGGCGAACCGGTAGTCCCAGTTCTTGCCGCCGGTGCGGTCCTCGGGAAGGCTCGTCGTCGGAGCCGCTGCGATCGCGCCGGTCGGCGAGAAGATGAGCAGCTTGAGGGCGAGGGCGCTCCGCTGCACCGGCTCGGCCCACGGCCCGTCGTACGAGAACTCCTCCGACCAGGTCGCCCAGTTGTCGATCGTCCGGTCCATCGCCTGGAGCGCGCTCTCCGGCCGGGGCATGAAGATCGGCTCGTCGTGGGTCCCGACGATGGTCAGGATGTGCTTCGAGCCCTCGGCCGTGGTGAAGCGGCCGGAGAACCGGGGCCCGTCGTCGTGCACGGGCTCGAAGCCCTGCTCGACGATGGCGATCGTGATGCCGTCGATGCCGATCACGGCGCCGTTCGCGGTGTCGAGGCGTCTTGGCTCGGCCGTGTTGAGCAGGGTCCCCGGCACCACCGCCCACTCCATCTCGACCGTGCCGTCGACACCCTGCACGCACCGGGCGACCTCGGCCCAGGGCAGGCGTCCCGCGACGCCGGTCACCATCGCGTCGGTCACGGTCACGGAGCCCGACTCCGTGGTCCAGGTGGTGACGAGCACGTTCGTGCCCGGCAGGTACTCGCGCGCGACCTCGGCGTCGGCATCGACCGGCCGGAGGGCGATGTGTCCGCCGTGCTCGGCGTCGAGGATGCTCGCGAAGACCGGCGGCGAGTCCATCGAGGGGATGGGCAGCCAGTCGATCCGGCCGTCCCGTGCGACGAGCGCCACCGTCCGACCATCGCCGATCGCGCCGTAGGACCGGAGCGGTGCGTAGCCGTCGGTGCGCTCCTCGTCGTCGATCACGTCAGGGGTGTCTCGGGTCCGCTCGGTCATGCTCCCAGCCTGCCCGCGCTCTGGGCCCGACCATCAGGCGGGCGTACCCCGCTGTGGAGGACGCCCGCCGTTCCTCCAGGCTGTGGAGGAGCCGTCAGCGGGCGCCGCCGCCCGTCGAGGCGACCAGGTGGTCGAGCAACGTCCGTCGCCACGGGACGGACGACCAGCCGTGGTCGGCGCCCTCCACCGCGGTGAACGTCGCCCCGGGGAGCACCTCGCCGTAGCGCTGCCCGTACCGGACGGGGACGATCTGGTCCGCGGTGCCGTGCAGGACCTCGGCGGGACCGGTGTAGCGGTCGATCGTCGCGTACACGTCGAGGCCGGCCGTCACCTCGTCGATGAACGCCGTGCCGAGGGCCATGCCGCCGAAGTCGAACCAGCCCTGTTCCCGTGCGCGGGCGAGCGGCTGGCCCTGGATCCGGTCGTGCCGTGCGATGTCGTCCACGACGACACCGGCCGGTGACCACAGGGTCAGCGTCGCGACGAGTTCCGGCACGCGTGCGGCCGCCATGGCGGACTCCACCGCCCCGAGGCTGTGCGCCACGACATGCACCGGCCCGGCCGCGTCCGCCGCGAGCGTGCGGATCATCGCGACGACCTGGTCGACCTCGTCGCCGATGGTGATGTCGGCGAAGTCGCCGTCGCTCGTCCCGTGCCCGAGCCGGCTGTACGACCGGACCGCGGAGCCGTGCTCGGCCAGGGTGCGCGCGGTCTGCACGAACAGCTGCTGTCCGCCGGTGTCCGTGCTGCCGAAGCCGTGCACGAGCAGGGCCGCGGAGCCGTTCCGCGCGACGGTGCCGAACTGCCAGCCGCGGAGGGTGCGACCGCCGTGCCCGAGCGTCACCGGGGCGAACGTGCGCATCAGTTGGACCGGTCGGCGAAGCCTGCGGGCAGGTCGCCGGGCGCGGTGTCGACGACGGTCTCGTCGTCCTCGCCGACGTGCTCGAACAGGGTGATGTGCGCGAACTCGGGCACGACGTAGATCGGGTAGGTGGGCCCCTGGTCGCGGTACTCGCGCATGCGGTCGAGGTGGTCGTTCTGGAACAGCACCGTCTTGCTGCCGTCCTCCTCGACCCAGTGCGGGAAGAAGATCGTGCCGTGCAGGACCCGCTCACCGGGGGCCACCGTGACGACGACGCTGGTGCCGGTCGGTTCGTTCCAGGACACCTTGTAGACGCCGGTGGTGAGCGCGACGAGGTCGACCTGCTGGTCCTTCACCCATCGTCCGCCGACCATGCCGGAGTGGATGCGGTAGTCGATCGTCGTCGCGTTCTTGACGTACATCTCGTACTGCCACCCGTTGGCGTACGTGTAGATGAAGCGGTGCCCGACGATGCCGGAGAGGTCCTGTTCGGGGACGGGGTGTTCGACGCTGGTGGTGATGTCCATCCATCGAGTTTGCTCTCGAACTGCGTTTGTTGCAAGCGCTTTTCCGGTGACTACCCTGGGAACGTGGACGAGCGACCGGACGACCCCGACCTGGCCCGGGTGGCGCGACGGTTGAGCGCGGAGATCGGTCCGTTCCGCCGGACCCTGCTCGCCACGGCCCGCCGCTCGGTCGCGCTGCCCGACATCCCCGACGCGCAGATCGAGGTGCTCCGGCGACTCGGCGAGGACGGCTGGTCGAGTCCCACCGCACTCGGCCGTTCGCTCGGGCTCGCGCGCTCGACGGTGAGCAACCTCGTCCAGGCGATGGAGCGGGACGGCCTGGTCGAGCGTCGTCTCGCGCGTGGTGACGGGCGGAGTACCGAGGTCGGGTTGACCGGCCTCGCCGAACGCCGCCTCGCGGACTACGACGCATCCGCCGAGCGGGTCCTCGTCGACGCGATGGACACGCTCTCCGAGGACGACCGGCGAGCGCTCGTGGCGGCCGTGCCGGCACTCGAGTGCCTGCGAGCACGACTCGACGAGCGCGGGGGCGCCTGACCCCTCGGCCACCGGGCCCAGCGCATCCCGGGCGTGTCGCGCTTGTGCACCCCGGGCGTGTCGCACTACTGTCGTCCTCCTGCCCATCGGCAGGACCGCCCGTCCCGGGCACCACCGGAAGGACCGCGCGTGCGCACCGTGCAGCACCACGAACAGCGAGTCGAGCTCCAGCTCGACACGCTCCTCGTGCTGCCCGAACAGCGCAACCCGCAGCAGTCCGACCGCTATCCCGCGTAGGCACGCGACGTCACCCGACGCCCCGTGCCCACCCGGCCCGGGGCGTCCTCTCCACGACGCTGCCCTCCGAACGCCACGCCTCGTGGTGCCGGACGGCAGCAGGACCCCGCTCCGGACCGTCACCGAAGACCGTCACGAAAGCGAGACGAAGCAATGGAGAAGATCACCGACCGGCTGCTGAGCTGGGCCTCGATGCTCGAGGACAACACCGAGCAGCAGGCCCGCACGACCGCTCGCATGCCGTTCGTGTTCCCGCACCTGGCCCTCATGCCGGACGCCCACCTGGGCCTCGGCGCCACCGTCGGGTCGGTCATCCCGACCCTCGGCGCGGTGATGCCGGCAGCCGTCGGCGTGGACATCGGCTGCGGCATGATCGCGGTCCGGACCCAGTTCACCGAGGCCGACCTGCCCGACGACCTGCAGGAGCTGCGCGAGCAGATCGAGCGGGCGATCCCGCTGTCGGCCGGTGCGTCGAACCGGAAGATCGTCGCCACGGCCGAGCCCCGGATCGCGGAGCTCGAGACGATGGCCGAGGGTGCCGGGTTCGACCCCGCAGGGGCACACGGCGGCTGGCGCAACCAGCTCGGCACGCTCGGGTCCGGCAACCACTTCATCGAGGTGTCGCTCGACGAGGCGGACCGCGTCTGGCTGTTCCTGCACTCCGGGTCGCGGGGCGTCGGCAACAAGATCGCCCAGCGGCACATCGCGGTCGCCAAGAAGGCCATGCAGCGCTGGTGGATCGAGCTGCCCGACCCCGACCTGGCGTACCTGGTCGAGGGGACCCCGGAGTTCGACCGGTACATCGCCGAGCTGCGGTGGGCGCAGCACTTCGCGCTCCTCAACCGCGAGGAGATGATGGACCGCGTCGTGCGGCAGCTGTCCGAGGTCGTCGGCACGCCGGTCGACGAGCGGGAGCGGATCAACTGCCACCACAACTTCACACAGCGCGAGACGCACTGGGGGAAGTCGGTGTGGGTGTCCCGGAAGGGTGCGATCCAGGCGAGGGCGGGGCAGCCCGGTCTGATCCCGGGGTCGATGGGCACCGCGTCGTACGTCGTCGAGGGCCTCGGCAACAAGCCGTCGCTCGAGTCGTCGCCGCACGGTGCCGGTCGGCTGTTCTCGCGGAGCGCCGCCCGGCGGACGTTCACGCACGACCAGCTGCGCGAGGCGATGGTCGGCATCGAGTACCGCGACACGGACGCGTTCCTCGACGAGATCCCGGCGGCGTACAAGCCGATCGACCAGGTCATGGCCGACGCCTCGGAGCTCGTGTCGATCCGGCACACGCTGCGGCAGGTCGTCAACGTGAAGGGCGACTGACGTCGCCGCCACGCAGGGACGGGAGGCGCGGTGCGGGCCCGCACCGCGCCTCCCGTCTGCCAGACGGCCGGGTGTCACCGCCCCTGCCGGACAGGGCCCGTTCCGTCGGGCACGCTCGATGGCGTGAGTGAACAGGCGGAACAGGCGGCCCGGAAGACCGGTCGTGGAGCGAAGCGCGTGGCCGACAGCCGGTGGTTCGAGCTGACGGCGCGCGCCGGGTTCGTCGGCAGCGGCATCGTGCACCTGCTGATCGGCTACCTGGCGATCCTGCTCGGTGTCGGCAACGCGTCCTCGGGCAGTGAGACCGACCAGTCGGGTGCGCTGCAGCAGCTCGCCGCGGTCCCCGGCGGGGTCGTCCTCCTGTGGATCGTGGCCGTCGGCTGCGCGGCGCTGACGCTCCGGCTCGTGGTCGAGGCCGTGGTCGGCGGGCGGACGGACAGCGCCCGTGCCTGGGGCAACCGGGTGAAGAACGTCGGCAAGGCCGTGGTCTACGGGCTCATCGCGTACTCGGCAGCGTCCTACGCGGTCGGAGCAGGCACGAGTTCGAGCGGGTCGTCGCGGAGCGCTGCGGCGAAGGCCCTCGCGACCCCCGGCGGCGTGTTCCTCCTGCTGCTCGTCGCCGCGGTCGCCGTCGCGATCGGCGTCGGCCTCGTGGTGATCGGCTGCCGGCGCTCGTTCTGGAAGCAGTTGGTGCGCCCGCGGCAGCCCCTCGACCGTGTCGTCACCGTGCTCGGCGTCGTGGGGTACGTGCTGAAGGGGATCGCCGTGGTGGTCGTCGGCGTGCTCATCGCGGTCGCGGGCTTCCGGAGCGACCCCGACCAGGCGACCGGGCTCGACGGTGCGTTCGACGCGCTGCGCTCGATGCCGGGCGGGGTGTTCGTGCTCGTCGCGATCGGCATCGGGTTCCTCGCGTTCGGCGTCTTCAGCTTCTTCCGCGCCCGCTACGCCCGCCTCTGACACGGACACGGTGGACGCGCGCGGAGGCGGCACCGGTAGACCGGTGTCATGAGCAGCAGCGCGACGACCGGACCCGTGACCGTCTTCTCCGACGCCGGAGCCGTCCTCGCGGAGAGCATCGTGTGGGACCCCGGGACGAACGAGCTGCGGTGGGTCGACATCACGCTCGGCACCCTCACCACCGCGGACGCCCACGGCACGACCACGTCCACCGTGCAGCTGCCGCCCCCGCTGGCGAGCTTCCAGCCCCGCGCGGGCGGTGGGTTCGTCGCGGCCCTCGGCGACTCCGTCGTCGTGACGGACGCCCAGGGCGTCGTCGAGCGTGAGATCGCCCGGGTCGAGCACGCCACGGCCGGCCTCCGGTTCAACGAGGGCAAGTGCGACCCGTTCGGCCGGTTCCTCGTGGGCAGCATGAACCTCACCACGGGGGAGCCTGACGGTGCCCTGTACTCGATCGAGCCGGACGGCACCACGAGACTCCTCCGCGGCGGCTTCGGCGTGACGAACGGCATCGAGTGGTCGGAGGACGGCACGGTCATGTACGTCACGGACACGAGCGCGTCGACGATCTACCGCGGGTCGTACGGCCCCGACGGGGAGCTCGGCGAGCTGGAGCCGTTCGTCGTCGGGTCCGCCCACGACGGACTCGTCCGCGACGACGAGGGCTGCTCGTGGAGCGCGGTCTACGGCGGCGGTCGGGTCGAGCGGTACGGTCCGGACGGGTCGCACCTCGAGACCGTCGAGCTCCCGGTGCCGAACGTGACGTCGGTGGCGTTCGGCGGCCCGGACATGTCGACGTTGTTCGTCGCGTCGGCGCGGGAGAACCTCACCGAGGAGCAGCTCGTCGCGCACCCGCACTCCGGTGCCGTCCTCGCGGTGCCGACGCGGGTGCACGGGTTCCCCGCGAACACCTTCAGCGGCTGACGGGGCGCCGACGGCGGGATCGGCGGCGCCGCGGGTATCCTGGGCGATCGCCCGAACCGAGGAGCGACGCCCGACCCGAGGAGACCGAAGTGGACGACGAGCACACGGACGCGACACCGGACCCCGCGAAGCGACTGGGCGAGGCCGAGAACGCCGACGTCACGGTCGAGGTCGACCGGGTCGCGGTCGACGGCACGTACGTGCGCGTCAGCTCCGTCGGTGAACCCGGCGACCGTGCCTTCCTGCTCGTCGCGGGGCTCGGCATCGCCGCCACGTACTACGAGCGGCTCGCCCCGCACCTCAACGAGAACGGCCCCGTGCACGCCCTCGACCTGCCCGGGTTCGCCGGTGTCCCGCGCTTCCGCGGGAAGGTCTCGATCGAGCGGTACGCCGACGCGGTCGAGAAGGTCATCGACGACCTCCGACTCGTCGACCCGGTGCTCGTCGGTCACTCGATGGGCACCCAGGTCGTGACCGAGGTGGCAGCGCGTCGTCCGGACATCTCCGACCTGGTGCTCATCAGCCCGGTCGTCGACTCGCACGCGCGCACGGTCCGGCAGTCGGCGTTCCGGTTCCTCCGGTCCACGCTGCACGAGCCGGCGGCCGTCCGCTGGCACGGCATCACGGCGTACGCCCTGTGCGGCTGGCACTGGTTCTCGAAGGTGCTGCCGCGGATGATCGCCTTCCCGATCGAGGAGCGCGCCGCCCACGTGCAGGCACGGACGCTCATCGTGCGCGGGGAGCACGACGCGATGGTCCCGCGGGACTGGGTGCGTCGGCTCGCCCGGGTGTTCCCGTACGCGGTGCTGCGTGAGGTCGTCGACGGCGCGCACTCGGTGATGCACGCACAGGCAGACGCGGTTGCGCGGCTCGCGGTGGACCACGTCGCCGGCCGGCTCCCCGACCGCGGCGTGTCCTCGCTGCAGCGCGTCCGCGACGACTCGACGGCGTCGGACCTGTCGCGGCTCGGCCCGCGCGAGGCCTGGATGCTCGTCAAGTCGCGCTTCGTCGAACTGCTCGGCATGGCGAAGAACGACGACGAGACGCTCGAGGCGGCGAAGTCCGCGCACGCGGTCGCCATGGCGGACGGCGACGACCTGCCGGTCGACCCGGCGGATCGCCGCGAGATCGTCGACGAGGTGGCTCCGGAGACCCGCAAAGCGGGCTGATCCCGCGGATCGGCCCGCGGACGGACGCGACCGACTGGAGGCGCGGTGCCGGTCTCGTGGACCGGCACCGCGCCTCCAGGGTGGACGCGACGCTACGGCGTGATGCGCCCGATCAGCATGTCCGGCGTGAGCGCGTGGGCCTCGGCGAGGACCTTGCGGGCCTCGTCGGTCTTGTCCCAGACGTTCCAGAGCAGGACGCCGCGCACGAGGTCGTCGTCGTCGAGGTAGTAGACGACACCGGTGACGGTCGGTTCCTGCCAGTCCTCGACCGTGCGCAGCTTCGTGGTGACCTGCCCGACGGCCTCGTACCCCATGTCGAAGACGTCGGAGTAGAACATCGGCGTGTGGTCGTAGGTCTCGTCGGCGTCGGCGAGGTTGCGCCCCGCCTGCCGGCCCTGCTGCTGCGCGTTGTCGACGTGCTCGACCCGGCGCGTGCCGAGGATCCGGTCGGGGTACTCGGCGACGTCGCCGGCGGCGAACACCGAGTCGTCGTCGGTGAGGAGCGTCGAGGAGACGACGATGCCGTCCCGGACGGTGAGCCCGGCGTCGGCGGCGAGCCGGGTCGCCGGTTCGATGCCGAGTCCGACCACGACCGCGTCGGCGGACACCTCGGACCCGTCGTCGAGGGTCAGCGTGACGCCACCCTCGTGCTCGGACCCGTGGTCCACCCGGCGCCCGAGCCGGAGCTCCACGCCGTGGTCGACGAAGCGCTGCTGGAACGCCCGGGCGAGGTCCTCCGGGAACATCCGGCCGCCGACGACCTCGTCCGGGTCGACGAGCGTCACCCGGGCGCCGTTCTGCACGACGCCGGCTGCGATCTCGGTGCCGATGTACCCGCCACCGACGACGGCAACGTGGGCCCCGGCGTCGGCGAGCTCACGGAGGCGTCGGTAGTCGGTGGCGCTCCGGTAGTCGAGCACCCGGTCGGACGGCGACAGCCCGGGGAGCCCGCGGGGCTTGCCGCCGGTCGCGAGGAGCAGTCGCTCGTAGCCGTGGGTGTGCCCGTCCGAGGTCGTGACGGTCTTCGCCGCGCGGTCGATCGCCGTCACCGCGGTGCCGAGCACGAACGTCGCGCCGGTCTCCTCGGTGTGCAGGTCGACCTTCTCGTCCCAGCTGAAGTCCGGGTCGGTCCACAGCTTCTTCGAGAGCGCCGGCCGGGCGTACGGCCGGTCGACGTCCTCGCTGATGATGCCGATCGAGCCGTCGGCATCGAGTTCGCGGACACCGCGGGCAGCGGCGTCGGCGACCATCCCGCCGCCGACGACGAGGTAGCGGAAGTCGGTCATGGCGTCTCCTAGATCGTTGCGACCGAGCCGGAGTCGACCCGGTAGTTCGAGCCGTTCACGAAGCTGGCGAGGTCGGAGCAGAGGAACGCGATGACGTTCGCGACCTCCTCCGGCTCGCCGCGACGTTGCAGCTCCATGTACGGGCGCTCGTCGTCGAGGAACGACGCGATCGCCTCGTCGAAGGTCTGGCCGGTCTCCTCAGCGCGCTTCTTCATCATCGCGTCGGTCATCGGCGTGTGGATGAACGCCGGCGACACGGTGTTCACGAGCAGGCCCTCCTTCGCGTAGGTGCGGGAGAGGCCCTTCGCGAAGGACAGCACCCCGGCCTTGGCCGCGCAGTAGGGGAGCTCGTCGTCGTACGGCTGCGACGCGTCCTCGGACACGAGGTAGACGATGCGACCCCAGCCGCCCTGGCGCAGGTCGCCGATGAACTCACGCGTGATCCGCACCGGCCCCATCAGGTCGACGTCGATGGTGTCGAGCCATCCCTGTTCGTCGATCTCGTGGAACAGGCCCTGGGCGCCCGTGACGCCGGAGGACTGCACGAGGACGTCTATCTCGCCGACGGCGTCGCGCACCCTGGTGTGCAGGTCGGCCAGGCTCGCGGCGCTCGTGACGTCCGCGGCGAAGGCGTGCAGCCTGCCGTACGGCGCCTCGAGCTGGTCGGCGCTGTTGTCGAGCTGCGACTGGTCGAGGTCCGACACGACCACGGTCGCACCCTCCGCGAGGAGGATGCGAGCCGTGTTCCAGCCGATGCCGGAGTCCGCGCCGAAGACCAGGGCGGTCTTGCCCTGGATCCCGAGGTCCACCTGGTGGCCGCTACGCGTGCGCCGAGGCGTCCGCGACCGCGGGCGTGGTGGCCGAGGCGAGCGGCGTGCTCGGTGCGCGGTTCTCGGCCGAGACCATCCACGCGAGCTGCTCGAGGCGCTCGATGAAGCCGTGCAGCAGGTCGGCCGTCGTCGGGTCTTCCTCGTCGACCTCGTCGTGGACGTCGCGCATGGTGCCGGTCGCCTGGTAGAGGCGGAGCGTCACCTGGTCGATGGCGTCGTGCGTGGTGATCTCGCCCTCGGGGAACTGGTCGAGGTGGCTCGACGCCGCGACGGTGCTCGAGCGGCCGTCCGGGACCGCGTACAGGGCGCGCATGCGCTCGGCGGTGTCGTCGGCGAACTCACGTGCGGCGTCGACGATCTCGTCGAGCTGGAGGTGGAGGTCCCGGAAGTTGGTCCCGAGGATGTTCCAGTGGGCCTGCTTGCCCTGCAGGTGCAGGTCGATGAGGTCCACGAGGACCGCCTGGAGGTTCTTGGCGAGCTTGTCCGATGCGTGCATGATCGGTTCCTTCCGCGTTGGTGACCGGTACCAGACCGGTCTACGCGGTGCGGCAGGACGTCCGCTCAGAGGACGCGTCCCCCGTGGTCCGATCAGTGCGTGACGGCGGGGTCGACCTGGTCGACGGCGGAGCGCATCTGCTCGAGGAACACGGCGACGACGCGGGCGTCCTCGGGGGAGAGCCCCTCGGCGATGCCCATCATCCGACGGTGCATGATGCCGAGGGTCGCGCGGACCTCTTCGTCGGTCTCGGTGGTCGGGGTGATCACGAGCGCGCGGCGGTCGGTCGGGTGCGGGTCGCGGCGGACGTGGTTCGACTTCACGAGGCGGTCGATGAGGATCGTGGTCGAGGCCGACGAGATCTTGAGGTACGCCGCCAGGTCCTTCGGCTTCACGGTGCGCCCGGCGCGCTGCGCCTGCAGCAGGAAGCGCACCGCGAGCAGGTCGGTCTCGCCCATGCCCATCGAGTCGCGGGTGCGTCGACGCATCGCGGTCTCGGCGGCGCGGTAGCGGCGGAGGGCGTTCAGGACGGTGACGCCCCGCTGGGTCGCGTCGTCATCGGGGAACCAGTACCCGGACGCTTCCGTGATCTCCTGCGTGGACATGGCGTTCAGGGTAGCCCGTCTCGTTGCTAGAGCGTCTAGGGATCTCACGGGATGCGGTCTCCCGCACCCGTGGACGGACGGGAGGCGCGGTGCGGGCCCGCACCGCGCCTCCCGTCCGTCGTCACGCGCGTGACGTCGTCAGGCTGCGGCCTGCTCCTCGGTCGCCTCGGCGAGCGCGGTGAGGGCGCCCTGGACGAGCGTGGTGACCTCGGCGTCCTCGCGCGGGTGGGTCTCGGCGAACCGGACCACCGACTGCGGGATGGCGACCTTGACGTCCTCGAGGACCTTCGCGCCGGCGATCCCGGCGACCTTGCGGGCGTCGTCGTGCGCCCAGACGCCGCCGAACTGGCCGAAGGCCGAGCCGATGACGGCGAGCGGCTTGCCGGACAGCGGCGAGGCGCCGAACGGACGCGAACCCCAGTCCAGTGCGTTCTTCAGGACGGCCGGGATGGTGCCGTTGTACTCGGGGGTGACGAGCAGGACGGCGTCGGCGGCGGCGATGGCGTCGCGGAAGGCGACGGCCGAGGCGGGCGGGGTGTCGCCGTCGATGTCCTCGTTGTAGAAGGGCAGGTCGACGATGCCGTCGAAGGTCGACAGCTCGATGCCCTCCGGGGCGTGGTGCGCAGCCGCCTCGGCGAGCTTGCGGTTGATGGACTCGGCGCGGAGGCTGCCGACGAGGGCGAGGACGTTCGTCATCGGGGATCCTTACTGGTTCTGTGACGGAAAGGTGTCATCGACAACCAATGCGTGCGCGTGGACCCCTATTCCCGGTCCGCTGGATCGTCGGTACGTTGGCGACGTGAGCACGCTTCGGACGCCGGCCAGCACGCCCCGCACGACCGACCCGGACTGGTGGCGGAACGCCGTCGTCTACCAGGTCTACCCGCGGAGCTTCGCGGACACGGACGCCGACGGGCTCGGCGACCTCGGGGGCGTGACGAGTCGCGTGCCCTACCTGGCGTCGCTCGGCGTCGACGCGGTCTGGCTGTCGCCGTTCTTCCCCTCCCCACTGGCGGACGGGGGCTACGACGTCGCCGACTACCGGGACGTCGACGATCGCCTGGGCACGCTCGACGACTTCGACGCACTGGTCCGTGCGCTCCACGAGCACGACATCCGGCTGATCGCGGACATCGTCCCGAACCACACCTCGGACGAGCACGCGTGGTTCCGTGCCGCGCTCGCCGCGGGCCCCGGCTCGCCCGAGCGCGCTCGGTACGTGTTCCGGGACGGTGCCGGTGCCGACGGTTCGCTCCCGCCGAGCGACTGGGTGTCGAACTTCGGCGGCAGCGCCTGGACCCGCGTGCCCGACGGCCAGTGGTACCTGCACCTGTTCGCGCCCGAGCAGCCGGACCTCGACTGGTCGAACCCGGAGGTCCGTGGCGACTTCGAGGACACGCTGCGCTTCTGGTCCGACCGCGGGGTCGACGGCTTCCGGGTGGACGTCGCGCACGGCCTGGCGAAGGACCTGTCGACCCCGTACCGTCCGTCCGACGAGCACCACCTGCCGCTGGACGGCTCCGACCCGCTCTACGACCGCGACGAGGTGCACGAGATCTTCGCGGCGTGGCGCCGGGTGCTCGACGAGTACGACCCGCCGCGAGCCGCCGTGGCGGAGGCCTGGGCGCCCGCGCCGCGCCGCGTGCTCTACGCCCGGCCGACCGAGCTCGGGCAGGCGTTCAACTTCGACCTGCTCGAGGCGCCGTTCGACGCCGCGGCGTTCCGGGGCATCATCGACCGGAACCTGTCGGCGTCGGCGCAGTCCGGGGCATCGAGCACGTGGGTGCTGTCGAACCACGACGTCGTCCGGCACGCGACCCGGTACGGCCTGCCGGACGGCACGGACACCGACGCGTGGCTCATGACCGACGGCACGACACCGTCGCTCGATCGTGCACGGGGGCTCCGGCGGGCGCGGGCGGCGACGCTGCTGATGCTGGCGCTGCCCGGTTCGTCGTACGTCTACCAGGGCGAGGAGCTCGGGCTGCAAGAAGCGGCGGCGATCCCGCACGAGGCGCTGCAGGACCCGAAGTGGATCCGCACCGGGCACACCGTGAAGGGGCGGGACGGGTGTCGCGTGCCGATCCCGTGGACCACGTCCGGGCCGTCGTTCGGGTTCGGGGCGGTCGCACCGCACCTGCCGCAACCGGCCGACTTCGGGGCGTCCTCGGTCGAGGCGGAGGACGGCGACCCCGGGTCGACCCTCTCCCTGTACCGCACGGCGACCGCCGCCCGACGGGACCTGCAGCGGGGCGAGGACCTCGCGTGGATCGAGACGCCGGACGGGGTCGTGGCGTTCGCGCGGCACGACGGGTGGCGTTCCGTCACGAACTTCGGGACCGAGCCGGTGGAGCTGCCCGCCGGCGAGGTCGTCGTCTCGTCCGGTCCGCTCGGCCACGGGGTGCTCCCCGGGGAGACCACCGTCTGGTTGCGCTGAGCCGGACTCTTCCTCCACAGCCAGGAGGCGCGGGGACGCGTTCCACAGATCGGCCGACGCCCGCCTGACGGGGACCCTCCGGTCGCGACGATCGGGGCATGACAGCTCCCAACACCCCGCCGGGCGGTCGACCGCCCGCCAGGTCACGCCGGCTCCGCCGCGTCGCGGCCGTCGCGTCCGTCCTGACCGCGCTCGGTGTCCTCGCGGCACCCGGCCTCGTGCCGTCGGCCTCCTCGGCCGACGAGCTCGCCTTCCCCTACGAGAACCAGTTCTCCACCGCTGCCGGCGGCGCCCTGCACGGTGACGCGGCGATCGTCGACGGGCGGCTCCGGCTGACCGACGACGTCAAGGACCAGGCGGGGGCGTGGTCGATGCAGGACACGTTCCCGTCCGACCTCGGGCTCGAGATCGAGTTCAGCTACGCGATGTACCGCGACGTGGACGACCCGGGTGCCGACGGCCTGCTGCTGTTCCTCGCGGACGGCGCCGCCGAGCAGGGCGTCGGGTCGTTCGGGGCCGGGCTCGGGTACGCGTGCCGACGCGAGACGTCCCAGGGCGGTGGCCTCTCCTGCGACCTGCCCGGGGTGCCCGGCGGCTTCGCGGGCATCGCGGTCGACCACTACGGCAACTTCTCGACGCCGATCAACTACTCCGGTCCCGGGGCGCGGCCGGACACCGTGTCGATCCGCGGCTCCGGCGACGGGGTGCTCGGCTACCGCTGGGTCGGTGCCGCCCCGGCGCCCGGTGGCACGGAGACCGCCGGGGCAGCGCTCCGGAAGGTCCGTGTGACCCTGCTCCCCGGGGACGCCGGGGAACTCGCGGTCACCGTCCGGCTGCAGGACGGGGACCGGATGCGGACCGTGCTCGACCGGGTCCCCCTGCACGGCGACGGCCAGGCACCGCTGCCGAGCACGCTCCGCCTCGGGTTCGCGGGGGCGACGGGCAGCCACGTCAACGTGCACGAGGTCGACGCCCTGCGCGTCTGGACCCCGACGGACGTCGCCGTCACGCACGACCTCGCGCCGAGCGTCCCGGCGGGTGCCGACGTCGAGTACACGGTGACCGCACGGAACGCCGGCGTGAACGCGTCGGACCCGAGCGCGCTCGAGGTCGACGTGCCCGACACCCTGCGCGACGTCACGTGGACCTGCTCGGCGGCCGCTGGGTCGTCGTGCGGGACCGAATCGGGCACCGGCGACGTCGCCACCGATCTCGGCCTGCCGCGCGACGGGACGGCCACGGTGACGATCCGCGGCCGCACCGCCGACGACGCCGAGGGCACGCTCGAGAGCGTCGCCACGGTCCGACCGGCGCCCCGGACGGCCGACACGAACGAGGACGACAACACCTCGGCGGCGAGCACAACGGTCGCCGCCCGGGTGGACGCGCACGTCGAGACGGACAAGTCCGTGTCCCCCTCGACCGCGGTCGAGCCCGGTGACGAGGTCGAGTACACGATCACCGCCCGCAACCGGGGCCCGGGCACCGCCGAGGACGTCGGGGCGGTCGACGAGCTGCCGAGCGCGATGCGGTTCGTCGGGTCGCCGGACGACTGCACGGCCGAGGGGCAGGACGTGACCTGCCGCTCCGGTGCCGCGCTCGCCGCGGGGGAGACCGTGTCGTTCCGGATCCGGGCGCAGCTCGACCCGGCGTACTCCGGGGACGGGTCGGACGTGGTGAACGTCGCGACCGCGACGTCGCCGAGCGATCCGGACGGCGGCGACCCCTCGCCGGGCGTCGGGATCGTGGTGGTCCTCGGCGGCGACGGCGGTGGTGACGGCGGCGACGGCGGCCCCGACGGGCCGGGTGACGGCGGGGACGCTGACACGGGTCCGCGCGACCGGGCGCCCGACGACCGCGGGGCCCGTCCCGTCGGGAACGGTGGAGACGGCGGGGACGCCGGGCCGGCCCGGACCGGAGCGCTCGCCTACACCGGCACGGAGGACCTCGGCGTGGTCGCGGCGGTGGCCGCCGTCGGTGTGGCGGCCGGGGCGACGTGCTGGTGGCTCGCGCGGCGGCGTGCGCGCCGACGTGCGGCGGAGGACGAGGTCGGGTCGACGCCCCGCTGACCCCTCGCTGACGCCTGCTGGTTCGAGCATCCTCAGCGGCCGATCGCCCCGCGCGGTCGGCCGCTGCACCGTGCGGCGGTAGGATCGAACCACGATCCGCATGCCCGAAAGAGGTCTCGTGTCCGACTCCGTGGACGACTCCGGCCAGCGCGCGCGGTACTGGCCGATCCCCGTCCTCCGGGCCGTGCCAGCCGCGATCGTGGCCATCGTCATCACCTTCTCGTCCAACCACGCGGCGGGCTACGGCCTGCTGCTGTTCGGTGGGTTCGCGGCGGTGGACGGACTCGTGCTGCTGCTCGCGGGCACGACGCGGCTCCCTGCGGACGGACGGTCGCGCCGGACGACCCTCCTGCAGGCGGTGATCACCCTCGTCGCCGCGGGCGCCGCGTTCGCGTGCAACGGCCTCGGCCTGCCGGCGTTCATCGCGGTCGTCGTCGCCTTCGCCGTCCTCACGGGGGCGCTCGAGCTCACGCAGGGGCTCCGCGCCCGTGGGCGTTCGCCGTTCGCGCGCGACTGGACGACCGTCGGCGGCCTGACGCTGCTGCTCGCCGTCGCCTTCCTGGTGACGCCGCCCGACTACTCGCAGGAGCTCGGCGGTGTCGAGCGGGTCACCGGCACGCTGGACGCCTCGATCGTCCTCGTCGGCCTGCTCGGCGCCTACCTCGCCATCACCGCGGTCTTCCACGTGATCGCCGGCCTCTCGCACAAGTGGGGAACGGCGGCCCCGGCCGCAACCCCGGACGGAGCACCACACGCATGACCACCCCCAGCCGTCGCGACCGCCTGCGCCCGGTCGAGCTCCTCGGGATCTCCGCGATCGTCGCGGTCTTCACCGGGCTCGTCGTGCTGCTCGCCACGCGTGAGCTCCAGCTCGCCGCGATCTTCCTCGGCATCGCGTTCATCGTCGTCGTGGTCGTCCTCGCGATGCTGCAGCTCGCGTCGACGAGCGACCAGGACGACAACGACATGCTCGGTGGTCACAAGACCCCGGGTGAAGGAGACGGCAACGACTTCCACTGAGTCGGAGACCGCCCCCGCGGTGCCGTCACGGCGGCCCTTCCAGGGCGACCCGGGCCTGCCGCAGCGGTACCGGCACCGGTACCTCATCCTCGCGGTCTGCTGCATGAGCCTCTTCATCGTCTCGATGGACGCCACCGTGGTGAACGTCGCACTGCCCTCGATCGGGCGGGAACTCGGCAGCTCGATCTCCGGGCTGCAGTGGACGATCGACGCCTACACGCTCGTCCTCGCCAGCCTGCTGCTGCTCTCCGGCTCCACCGCCGACCGCATCGGCCGCCGCGCCACCTTCCAGATCGGGCTCGCGCTCTTCACGGTCGGATCGCTGCTCTGCTCGCTCGCGCCCGGGGTGGGCTGGCTCGTCGTCTTCCGCATGGTCCAGGCGGTGGGCGGTTCGATGATGAACCCGGTCGCGATGTCGATCATCACGGCCACCTTCGACGACGCGAAGGAGCGTGCCCGTGCCGTCGGCGTCTGGGGTGCCGTCGTCGGTGTGTCGATGGGGCTCGGTCCGCTGGTCGGCGGCGCGCTGACCGACACCGTCGGCTGGCGCGCGATCTTCTGGATCAACGTGCCGATCGGCATCGCGGCGATCGTGCTGACGTTCCTGTTCGTCCCCGAGTCGAAGTCGCCGAAGCCCCGACGGCTCGACCCCGTCGGCCAGGTGCTCGTCATCGTGCTCCTGGCGACGCTCGTCGGCGGGCTCATCGAGGGGCCGCGGCTCGGCTGGACGTCACCGGCCGCTCTCGGGCTGTTCGTCCTCGCCGCGGCGTCCCTCGTCGTGCTCGTCGCCGTCGAGCGCCGTCGCCGCGAACCGCTCATCGACGTCCGGTTCTTCCGGAGCATCCCGTTCTCGGCCGCGGTCGTCACCGCGATCGGCGCGTTCGGCGCCAACGGGGCGTTCCTCTTCCTCAACGCGCTCTACCTGCAGGAGGTCCGGGGCATGTCGCCGTTCCAGGCCGGCCTGTGGACGCTGCCCGCGGCGGTCGCGACGATGCTCGTCTCGCCGCTGTCCGGGCGGCTCGTCGGCTCGATCGGCACCCGGGTCCCGCTCGTCCTCGCCGGCATCGGCGTCGGCGGCGCCGGGGCGATCCTCACGACGATCGACGCCACGACACCGATGTGGGTGCTCGTCGTCGCCTTCGTGCTGTTCGGGTTCGGGTTCGGCATGGTGAACGCGCCGATCACGAACACGGCCGTCTCGGGCATGCCCCGCGCGCAGTCCGGGTCCGCTGCGGCCGTCGCGTCCACGAGCCGGCAGACCGGGGTGTTGCTCGGGGTCGCACTCGCCGGCACCGTGACCGGCGCGAGTGCGGTCGCGACCGTCGGCGCCGGGTTCGCGGTGGCCACGCACGCGATGTGGTGGATCGTCGTCGGGATCGGAGCGGGGATCGTCCTCGTCGGGTACCTGTCGACCTCGGCTGCGGCGAAGCGCTCGGTCGCCGGCATCGCGCACCTGCTCGACGCCTGACCCGCTCGGGCGACCGACACGCCCGGGATCACGTTTTCGCCACGGTCCTGTCACGATCGCGCGTGCAGCCGACACCTCTGGAGTGAAGGAGGTGGGATGTGGACGTGACGACCGGCACCGACACGGACGAGGCGATCGTCCGTGCGATGGCACGGGGCGACAAGAGCGCGCTCGCCCGGGCGTTCGACCGGTACGCCGCGACCCTCACCCGCTACGCCTGGGCACTCGTCGATGACCGCCAGGACGTCGAGGAGATCGTGCAGGACGCCTTCCTGACGCTCTGGCAGCGTGCCGAGACCCTCGAGCTCCCCGCGGACACGATGCTCCCGTGGCTGCTCGTCGTCTGCCGGAACCACGCGTTCAACACCGGCCGGAAGCAGGCCCGCCGTCGCGCCGACGAGCTCCCGGAGCAGCTCGCCGCACCCGAGGACCACGCCGAGGCCCGTGAGCGCCTCCGCTGGGTCCGCGACGAGATCGCCGCGCTCCCCGAGACCGACCGACGCATCTGCGAACTGTGCCTCCTCGAGGGGCACTCCTACGCCGAGGCCGCCGAGATGCTGGGCCTCAGCGTCGGTGCGGTCACCCAGCGGGTCTCCCGCTCCCGACGCCGACTCAAGAAGGTGGTGATGCACGATGAACACTGAGCCCCCCGAGGGAGACGACCTGCAACGCATGCTCGTCTCGATGAAGCAGAACGTCCTCGAACGTGCCACCCCCCGTCCGAAGCGGCGTCGGTTCCGCCCGGGCATCGCGCTCGGCGTCATCGGCCTGCTGGCGATCGGGACCGCGACCGGTGCCGTGGCCCTGTCGCTGTCCCAGCAGGAGACGCCCGTCGCCGCACCCACCTGGACGCAGCAGCCGGAGCCGTCGCCCTCCGCGACGACCCCGACGTCCGCGCCGATCACCCAGCGCCCGACACCGCGCCCGACCCCGGTCAACACAGCAGCGACGATCCCGACCGACTGCCGTGCACTCGTCCCGGCGTCCGACTACGACCGTTTCTTCGGCGACGTCCCCTTGCAGCGGGTGCTCCCGGTCGCGGAAGGGCTGCCCGCTGAAGCGACGCCTCCGCCGGTGGTGGATACCGGCTCGGGACTGCCGGAGACCGACCTGTACTGCCTGTGGCGTGATCCGGCTGCGGACATCACGGGGCTCGCCGTGACGATGGGCCACGGCACGCCGGAGGAGCTCGCGAACGGAGAGCGCAGCTACTACGAGGGGTGGTCGCCGACGTGCGAGGAGTCCGACGGCATCCGGATCTGCCGGCAGACCAGGCCCGATCCGCAGTACGGCACGGACTGGAGCAGAACCCGCTACGTCCGCGGCGACACCTGGTTGGAGATCGACCAGGCCAACTTCCCGACCGACAACCTGCTGGGTGCGATCGTCGGGGAGATCTGGGGGGACTGACGGCCTGGAGGCGCGTGGCGGGGACGACCCGCGCCTCCAGTCCGTCGGTGGGGTACGACCGGGATCCGGCCGCTCAGCCCGGCTGCGCAGCGACGTCGACGCGCGCCGCCACGATGTCGCGCGCCAGCGCGCGCACCGCTCGGTTCGGCTCCGGACTCGTCCGCATCGCGAGTCCGATGCGCAGGGGGGCGACCTCGTCCTCGAGTTCGAGCACCGCACCGTCGTGGCGCACCCCGGAGTCCGGGACGACGCCGACGCCGAGGCCGGCCGACGCGAACCGGATCACTGCGGGCATGTCGTTCATCTCCGCGACGATCCGCCGCCGGATCCCGAGCCGCTCCAGCGCGGTGTCGAGGATGATCCGGTTGCCGAAGCCCTGCGCGGTGTCGATGAACGGCTCGTCGGCGAGCTCCGCGAGCGAGACCGAACGACGACCGGCGAACCGGTGGTCGGCGGCGGTGAAGACCCGGAACGGCATCTCCCGGAGCGGCGCCATCTCGACCCCGGCCGGGACCGCCGGGAGGCCCGTGTAGGCGATGTCGAGCCGCCCGGCGACCAGGTCCTGCACGAGCCCGGTCGTCCCGGAGGGCGAGGTCATGAGCTCCACCGCGACCAGCGGGTGCCGCTGCCGGAACCGTCGCAGCACGCCCGTGAGGTCGACGATGTCCATGCTCGTGAAGATGCCGAGCCGGACCCGTCCCCGCAGGTCGGCGTCGTCGACGGTCGCGAGGTCGTGCATCCGGTCGAGGGACTCCAGCACGGCGCGGGCGTGGGGGAGCAGGTCCTCGCCAGCGGTCGTCAGCACGAGGTGCCGTCCGGTGCGGTCGAACAGCCGGACCCCGAAGCTCCGCTCGAGTGACGCGATCCCCGCGGACACCGTGGACTGCGCCGCCCAGAGCCGTTCGGCGGCGCGGGTGACGCTGCCCTCGGCGGCGACGGTGACGAACTGTTCGAGCAGGCGGGTCTCCACCGGCTCAGTATCGATCAGGTCGATGGACGACATCAAGAGCATCCGTTGGACTCGATGGGTGTTCGGCGGCACGATCGGAGCATGTCAACCGCCACCGCATCCGCTCCCACGTCGTCGACCGTCGCCACCGCGAGCGAGCGCGTCGCCGCCCCGCGTGGACGACGAGCGCACACGCGCCGTCGGCACGGCGTCGGGTTCTGGGCCGTGGCGTTCGCGTTCCTCGCGGTGATGGCGTTCGCGACCGTGCCCGCACCGCTCTACGTCATCTACCAGGCACGCGACGGCTTCCCGACCTTCACGACGACCGTGGTCTTCGCGGCGTACGGCGTGGGCGTCGTCGGGTCCCTGTACCTCGCCGGACACCTCAGCGACGTGCACGGACGGCGTCCGCTCATCCTCGTGTCGGTGGCGCTCGAGCTCGTCGCAGCGGTGCTCTTCCTGCTCTGGAACGACGTCAGCGGCCTCATCGTCGCCCGGCTCGTGACCGGCCTCGGGGTCGGGCTCCTGACGGCGACGGCGACCGCGCACCTCGGCGAGCTGCGGGTCCGGGCGACGGGCTCGCAGTCGTCGGCCGACGGGGCGGGCGTGGTCGCGGGGGTCGTGAACCTCGGCGGGCTGTCGCTCGGAGCCCTCGTCGGAGGAGCGCTCGCGGAGTTCGTCGGGCAGCCGCTCATGGTGCCGTACGTCGTGTTCGTCGTGGCGCTGGCCGTCGCGTTCGTGGTGGTGCTCGCCGCCCCGGAGACCGTCGACCGTCCCACGTCGCCCGTGCCCTACCGCCCGCAGCGACTGCAGGCGCCGGAGGGGCAGGCCGGAGCGTTCTGGACCGCCGGCACCGCCGCGTTCGCCGCGCTCGCGGTGCAGGGACTCTTCACCTCGGTCGCGCCGACCTTCCTCGGGACGACCTTCCACGTGACCGACCGGCTCGCCGCCGGAGCCACGACGTTCGGGGTGTTCGCCGCGAGCGCGGTGTCGCAGATCGTCTTCGCCCGGCTGTCGCAGCGGGCGCAGATCCGCCTCGGGATGGTCCTGCTCGTCGGTGGTCTGGTCGTCCTGGCCGGTGCCGCGGTGGTGCTGCAGGTGGCCGGGTTCATCGGCGGCGGGGTCGTCGCGGGAGCCGGCGTCGGGCTGCTGTTCCGCGCGTCGATCGGCAGCGCCGGCGCCCTCGTCGGCCCGGAACGTCGCGGCGGTGTCCTCGCCGCGACCTTCCTCATCGCCTACGCCGGGCTGACCGTGCCGGTGGTGGCGGTCGGGGCTGCGCTCCTCGTGCTGCCGACGCTGCCCGTGCTGCTCGGGTACGTCGTGTTCGTGGTCGTGCTGGCCGTCGTCGCCGGCACCCGCCTGGCGGCGCGGGCCTGAGCGCTGGTCCGCGTCCGCGTTGAGCGTTCGGCCATGCTGCGCGTTCGGCCACGTCGAACCACGTTTCCGACATCGCACCACCGCTGGGGCGCGGCGCGATGTCGGGAACGTGGTTCGACTGCCTCCCGCGGCCGGTCCAGGAGGCGCGACACCCGTCCGGCATACTGGGCGCGTGTCCCAGAAGCGCAACCGTTCCGTCATCACCGGGGTCGCCGCCGTGCTGGCCGCCGGCCTCGTGGCCGGTGGCGTCGCACTGACGGCGCAGCGCGGTGCGGACGACCCGGTGCTCGGGGGCACGGCGGCCAGCGTCGTCCCGAGCGCGACCGCCGGCGGGGACGCGACGAAGGACGGCACGGTGACGATCACCCGCACCGGCCCGGACCTGCCCGGCGACGCCGTCCTCGACCGCTGCGACCGGAGCACCCGCGAGACCGTGGCCCGGTACGACACCGATGCGCTCGGCACGGTCGTGCTGCAGTGCGGGAACTCCGGCCAGGGCTACGAGCACATCCGCGTCCGCCACACCGCGGACTGGGAGGACGTCGTGACCGGCCACGGCTCCCGGGACTGGGACGACGCGATGCTCACCGCGGTGCAGTCCGCCCTCGAGGCACCGGCGACCGGGTACCCGCAGGACGCCGGCGACGGCAAGGTCTGCTTCGCCGCTCCCGTGCGGTTCGACGACGGGTCCCGCCCCGCGGCCGAGCCGTTCGTCCGCGTGATCGTGTCGGCCACCACCGACCGCGTGATCACGGCGTTCCCCACGAGCGACGGCGGCTGCTGACCTCGTCCCCGGGCGACGGTGGTGCGCTCGGCACCGCCTAGGCGTGCACCTCGTGCTCGTGCCGCCGGTGCGACGCCGGCTCCAGCTGGAACGTCGAGTGCTCCACGGGGACGTCGAAGTGCTCCGCCACGCACTGCTGCAGCTCGTCGAGGATCCGCGGGGCGTGCGCCGTCGAGAAGCACTCGTCGTCCACCACCACGTGCGCGGTCAGGTTGGGCACCCCGGTCGCCACGAGGGTCGCGTGCAGGTCGTGCACGGCGATGACGTGGTCGAGCTCGAGGATGTGCCCCCGGACGTCGTCGAGGTCGAGCCCCGGGGGCGTCGACTCGAGCAGCACGTTGGCGGTCTCGCGCAGCAGCCGGATCGCCCGCGGCAGGATGAGCAGGCCGATCAGGATCGCCGCGACCGAGTCCGCCCGCTCCCACCCGGTCAGCATGAGGACGACCGCGGCGCCGATGACCGCGACGGAGCCGAGGGTGTCGTTGAGGACCTCGAGCCGGGCGGCCCGCGAGGTGAACCCCTCGCCGGAGGCCCGGAGCAGCACGGCGTACGCCACGAGGTTGCCGACGAGTCCGATGACCCCGAACACGAGCAGCGGCCCGGAGTGGATCTCGGCCGGCACGAACAGCCGCTGGATCGCCGAGATGATCACGTAGACGCCGACGGCGAGCAGGATCGCCGCCTGCGCCGTGGCCCCGAGCACCTCGGCACGCTGGAAGCCCCACGTGCGCTGCGCGGTCGGCGAGCGTCGTGCGAGCCGCGTCGCCACGAGGCCGATGCCGAGCCCGCCGGTGTCGACGACCATGTGCCCGGCGTCGACGAGCAGGGCGAGCGATCCGGTCACGACGGCGCCGACGACCTCGGCCAGCAGGATCGTCGCCGAGATGCAGAACGCGATGAGCAGTGCGCGCTCGGACGCGTGCCCGTGCGAGTGCCCTGCTCCGTGGTCGTGTCCCATGCGCATCATCGTAGGGATCCGTACCGACGACATGCCAGGATCGGGACGTGACCCGGTCGCCCTACGAGCTGTCCACACCGCCCGACGTGCTGGCCCGGTTGCACCCGCGACTGTCGACCTACTTCGGTGCGATCCCGCCCGGACACGTCGGCCGTGGCGAGGGCGTCTTCGACGTCGTCGGCACACCCCGCCGCTGGCTCTGGCCGGTGCTCGCGTGGTTCGCCCGAGACGCCGTCATGTTCCCGGTCTGGGAGCGGGACGTCCCCTTCACGGTCGAGAACCGCCCGGCTCGCGTCGGTCGCGGGCAGGCGGTCCGGGAGGGTCGGGTCGCCGTCCGCGCGCACCGCACCTTCCGCTTCCGCTCCGGTACCCGCACGATGGTCGACGCCATCACCGCCGGACCCGACGGGCTCGTCGACCACCTCGGTCGCCGTGGGCGCGTCAGTGCCCTGCTCCGGGCGGAGGTCGACGCGCAGGGCCCGGACGCGGGCGCCCTGCGCCTGGTCTCCACCCGTGTGTCGTTCCGTGCGCTGGGACGCGAGGTGCGCCTCCCGAGCCGCATCGCACCGCGTGTGACGCTCGTGGAACGATTCGATGACGATGCCGACCAGCAGCGCGTGTCCCTGGTGCTCTCGGCCCCGCTGGTCGGCACGCTGTACCGGTACGAGGGGGCGTTCCGGTACGAGATCGCGCCGGACACAGGACGGGGATGAGATGAGCGACCACAAGGGCCGCGCCGTGATCGCGGGGGCGAGCGGTTTCGTCGGGCAGCACCTGCAGGAGGCCTTCCGCGACGAGGGCTACGAGGTCGTCACGATCGGCCGCTCCGGGGACGCCGTGTGGGGCAACACCATGCGGATCCGCGAGCTCGTGGACGGGGCCGCACTCGTCGTGAACATGGCCGGCAAGAGCGTCAACTGCCGGTACGGGCGCCGGAACCGGGCGGAGATCATCCGCTCCCGGGTCGACACCACGCTCGAACTGGCCGAGGCGATCCGCACGAGCGAGCACCCGCCGCCGCTGTGGGTGAACGCCTCGACGGCGACGATCTACCGGCACGCCGACGACCGCCCCCAGGACGAGGCGACGGGCGAGCTCGGCGAGGGGTTCTCGGTGTCCGTGGCGACCGCGTGGGAGGACGCCCTGTCCGCGGTCGACCTGCCCGGCACCCGCCGCGTGGCGCTCCGGATGGCGATCGTGTTCGGCGACGGCAGCGCCCTCGTGCCGTTGCTCCGGCTGGCGCAGGCGGGACTCGGCGGGCCGCAGTACGACGGCCCGTGGTTCCCGACGCGCTCCCGGCTCCGTGCCGGCACCTACCACGTGAACCGGCACACCCGGGGCCGGCAGCGGTTCAGCTGGGTGCACATCGCGGACGTCCTCGGGGCGATCCGCTTCGTCCGCGACCACGAGGACATCGACGGCGCGGTCAACGAGTCCAGCCCGAACCCGTCGGACAACCGCACCGTGATGGCCACCATCCGGGACGCCGTCGGGCGACGCTTCGGGATCCCGACGTGGCGGTGGATGCTCGAGCTCGGGTCGTTCGCGATCCGGACCGAGACGGAGCTCGTGCTGAAGAGCCGGTGGGTGGTGCCGACGCGCCTGGTCGAGGCCGGGTACGAGTTCCGCTACCCGCACCTGCGCGGCGCACTCGCCGGGATCATCGCGGAGCGTCGGCAGCACCGAGGCTGAGCGCCGGCGCCGGCGCCGGCGTCGGCGGGGGCGGGGGCGGGTCGCCGAGGTCGCTCGAACTGCCGCCCAGCCCGTCGGCGGGCGGCACGTCGTGCGACCTCGGCGGAGCGTCCGCGGCGTGTGGTGCGACCTCGACCGGCGACGACGCCGGGCGGACCCGCGCAGGCCGGGCCCGCACCGGGCGGACCCGTGCCGGGCGGGACCGCGCGGGCCGGGACGACCACAGCACGGCGGCCACCACGACGACCCCGGCCGCGATCTCCACCGCGTCCGGCACCTCCCCGAACGCCACCCACGAGGCGAACACCCCGACCACGGGCACGAGCATCGAGAACGGCGCGACGGTACTCGACGGGTACGCCGCCAGCAGCCGCGACCAGATGCCGTACCCGACGAGGGTCGCCACCAGCACGATGTAGAGCAGTCCGAGGTCCGCCGGCAGCGCCTCCGCGGTGAACGCCGTCCCGAGCGCGCTCCCGATGCGCGACGGCCCCTCGACGACGAACGACAGGACGGCCATCGGCACCGGCGGCACGATCGACCACCACAGCGTCAGGTGCAGCGGGTTGGCCGCCCCGGCCCGACGAGTCGCGACGTTGCCGATCGCCCACCCGAGGGCCCCGCACAGCGCGAGCACGACGGGCAGCAGCGCGGCCGCCTGCGCCCGGTGCACGGCGATCGCCGCCAGGGCCGCCACCGCGATCGTGACCCCGATCACCTGCCGGCCGGTGAGCCGCTCGCGCAGGAACACCCCGGCGAGCACGACCGTGAACGGCGCCGACGCCTGCAGGACGAGCGACGCCAGCCCGGACGGGAGCCCCGCGGCCATGCCGAGGTACAGGAACGCGAACTGCAGAACGCCGAGCCCGAAGCCGACGAGCAGGAGCCGGCCGAACGGGATCCTCGGGCGCGGGACGAGCAGCACGGTCGGGACCGCGAGCAGCGTGAACCGCAGCGCGGCGAGCAGGAACGGCGGGAAGTGCTCGAGGGCGAGGGCCGTCGCGGGGAAGTTGAGCCCCCACACGACGGCGACGACCACGGCGAGGAGACGGTCACGGGTGCGCACGGGTCGATCGTGACCCAGCCGCACCGTTCAGCACCAGCGAAGAGTTCCGTACCGACGTTGTAGGCTCCCTGAATGGTCGGCTTCGACGTGCCGCTCCTCGCCGTCCTCCGCGAACTCGCCGAGCGGGGGAGCGTCACCGCCGTCGCCGAGGCCACGCACCGCACGCCCAGCGCCGTCTCGCAGCAGCTCCAGACCCTGCAGCGACAGGTCGGCGTCCCCCTCGTCGAACGGGTCGGACGCGGGGTCCGGCTGACCGAGCACGGCCGGGTACTCGCCGGGCTGGCGAGCGGCGTCGCGACGGCGATCGCCACGGTGGACGCGGCGTGGCAGGAGCACCTCGGCGGCGCGACCGGGCGGGTGGACCTCGCCGTGTTCCCGTCGGCCGCGGAACTCCTGCTGCCCGGCCTGCTCACCCGGATGCGCGAGCACCCCGGCATCGACCTGGTGCTCGTCGACGTCGACGTCAGCGAGGACGCGTTCGGCCCCCTCGCCGCCGACCACGACGTCGTCATCGGGCACCGGCCGGACGGCGCCCCACCGGCTGGCAGGGAATCGCTCGAGACCGTCCCGCTCCTCCGCGAGCCGCTCGACGTCGCGCTCCCGCTCGACCACCGGCTGGCCGCCCGCGAGCGGGTCCGCATCGACGACGTCGTCGGGGAGTCCTGGATCGGGGTGCCGGAGGGCTACCCGATCGACCGCGTGCTCACGGCCATGGCGGCGGCGACGGACACGCCGCCGAGCGTCGGCTTCCGGACGATCCACCTGCCCGTCATCGAGAACCTCGTCGCCGCCGGACACGGGGTGGCGCTCGTGCCGCGGTACACCTCGGGGACCCGGGCGTCCGGGCGCTTCCACCTCGCCGAGCTCGCCGACGTCCGCGCAGGGCGGCGGATCGAGGCGCTCGTCCGGCCGGACCGTGCGGTCCGCCCCGTGGTCCGGACGGTCCTGGAGGCGCTGGTCGCCGAGGCCCTGGACGTCACCACCTGAGGCGGTGACGCTGCCGGCGGGGCCGCCCCGCGCCTCCAGGCCGGCACTTGGTGAGCAGAAATGGTCGGGTCCCTACTCGGGACCCGACCATTTCTGCTCACGAAGCGAGCGCCGAGCGCCGCGCGCGACGCGCGCGACGCGCTACACGTCGAGGTGGTCGACGAGCTCGTCGGCGAGGCCCGTGTAGGTCGCCGGGGTGAGGTTCGTCAGCCGGGCCTTCGCGCCGGACGAGATGTCCAGGCCGTTCACGAACGCGACGAGCTCCGCCTGCCCGATGCGCTTCCCGCGCGTGAGCTCCTTGAGCATCGCGTACGGGTCCTCGATGTTCGACTGCCCGGCGGTGACCTCGGCGCGGATGACCGTCTGGATGGCCTCGGCCAGTACCTCCCAGTTGCGGTCGAGGTCCTCGGCGAGACGGACGTCGTTCACGGCGATCTCACCCAGGCCACGGCGCAGGTTGTCGAGCGCGAGCAGCGAGTGCCCGAACGCGACGCCGATGTTCCGCTGCGTGGTCGAGTCGGTGAGGTCACGCTGGAGCCGCGACGTCACGAGCGTCTCGGACAGCGTGGAGAACAGCGCCGACGAGATCTCGAGGTTCGCCTCGGCGTTCTCGAACCGGATCGGGTTGATCTTGTGCGGCATCGTCGACGAGCCCGTGGCACCCGCCACCGGGATCTGCGTGAAGTACCCCATCGAGATGTAGGTCCACACGTCGGTCGCGAGGTTGTGCAGGATCCGGTTCGCGTGGCGCACCCGGTCGTACAGCTCGGCCTGCCAGTCGTGCGACTCGATCTGCGTCGTGAGCGGGTTCCACGTGAGCCCGAGACCCTCGACGAACTCGCGGGACAGTGCGGGCCAGTCGGCTTCGGGGTCGGCCGCGAGGTGCGCCGAGAACGTCCCGGTCGCGCCGGAGAACTTGCCGAGGTACTCGCCGCCCTCGATCTGGGACAGCACGCGCTCGAGGCGGTACACGACCACGGCGAGCTCCTTGCCGAGCGTCGTCGGCGTCGCCGGCTGCCCGTGCGTGTGCGAGAGCATCGGGACGCTCTTCAGCTCGTCGGCGAGCTCGCGGAGCCTCGCCACGACGGCGCGGTAGGCCGGCAGCCACACCTGGTCGACGGTGTCGCGGACGGTCAGCGCGTACGAGAGGTTGTTGACGTCCTCGCTCGTCGCGGCGAAGTGCGTGAGCTCGGCGATCGCGTCGAGCCCGAGCTCGGACAGGCGACGACGGACGAAGTACTCGACCGCCTTGACGTCGTGCCGCGTCGTGGCCTCGATCTCGGCGAGCTCGGCGATCTGCTCCTGGCCGAAGGTCTCCACGACCCGGCGGAGCGCGGCCTTGTCGTCGACGCTGAGCGGCGACGTGGTGAACATCGCGTGGTCGGTCAGGAAGATGAGCCACTCGACCTCGACCACGATGCGCGCGCGGTTGAGCCCGGCCTCGGAGAGGTGCTCGCCCACCGTGTGCACGATCGGGTAGTAGCGCCCGTCGAGCGGGCTGATCGGCTGCGGGGGAAGGGGGGTCATGGGGCTCCCTGACGGACTGCCGGCTCGAGTTGGCGGAAGAGCGCCCGGCAGGCCCGTTCGACGGTCGAGAGCACTCGGTCGAACTCGTGCCGGTCCGCGTAGTACGGATCCGGTACGTCGGTCTGCTGGGGCCAGGCGTCGTCGTACCGCAACAGGAGCGTCACCTTCGCGGCGTCGTCCATGGTCGGTGCCCACGAGCGCAGGATGCGTTCGTGGGAGCGGTCGAGTGCGACCACCAGATCGAGGTCCGGGAACCGGTCCGGATCGAACTGACGGGCGCGATGCCTGCTGCCATCGTATCCGCGCGCTGCGAGTGCTGCGATCGTGCGCTCGTCGGCGGGCTCGCCGACGTGCCAGTCGCCGGTGCCGGCGGACTCGACCTGGAACCGGTCGGCCATGCCGGCGTCCGCCGCGAGCTGGGCGAAGACGATGCCGGCCATGGGGGAGCGGCAGATGTTGCCGCTGCAGACGAACGAGACCCGGAAGGGGGCGTCGGCGTCCGGGGTCATGGGGACATCATGGCGCAGGGAGCGTCCGTCCGCGACGCTGCTGCTGTCGGGAGGCACGGTGCCGGTCCGGTCGTCGGCCCACCCCGACGGGGTGCTCGCCGACGGGTCGTCGGCCAGCGTCACGCGCGCGGGCGGTTCAGCACCGGCCGCACGAACAGCCCGATCAGCCACGCGAACACCGCGAGCACGAAGGCGCCGACGATGCCCCAGCCGAACGAGTCGACGTGCAGCCCGAAGCCGAAGGCGTCCGAGATCCCGGCGACGATGAGCAGCAGGATCGCGTTCACGACGAACGAGATGAGCCCGAGCGTGAGGATGTAGATCGGGAAGGCCACGATCCGGATGAGCGTGCCGATGACCGCGTTCACGAGGCCGAACACGAACGCCACGAGCAGGTAGGTGAGCACGGTGGCCGTGGTGCCGCCGTCGCCGAAGGGCGTGACGGAGACGCCGCTGACGATCAGCGTGGTGAGCCAGAGGGCGACGGCGTTGACGACGAGGCGGACGAGGAATCGCATGCGTCCATGATGCCCTCCGGTACCCGCGGACGGGCCGGTAGCCTGATCCCGTGACTGACGAGCGCGTGCACATCCGGCCCGAGATCGCCGTTCTCCCCGCCTACAAGCAGGGGCGCCAGGCCGCGGCCGACGCCTTCAAGCTGTCGAGCAACGAGAACCCGTTCCCGCCGCTGCCCGGCGTCGTCGAGGCCGTGCAGGCGCAGACCGCGTTCAACCGCTACCCCGACGCCACCGCCCTCGCCGTCCGGGCCGTGCTCGCGAACCGCTTCGGCACCACCGTCGACGAGGTCCACGTCGCCCCCGGCAGCGTCGCGATCCTCCACGAACTCGCCAAGGCCACCTCCGGCCCCGGCGACGAGATCGTCTACGCGTGGCGCTCCTTCGAGGCCTACCCGGGCGTCGTCACGGTCGCGGGTGCCACGAGCGTGCAGGTGCCGAACCGCCCCGACGGCGGTCACGACCTCGACGCGATGGCCGCCGCGGTCACGGAGCGCACCCGCCTCGTGATCGTCTGCACGCCGAACAACCCGACCGGCCCGATCGTGACCGGCACCGAGTTCGAGGCGTTCATGGCCCAGGTGCCCGCCACCGTGCTCGTGGTCCTCGACGAGGCCTACGCCGAGTTCGTCACCGAGCCGACCGCCGTCCGTGGCGCCCCGCTGCTCAAGCGGTACCCGAACCTCGTCGTGCTCCGCACCTTCTCGAAGGCGTACGGGCTGGCCGGACTCCGTGTCGGGTACGCCCTCGGCCCGGCGTACGTGCTCGATGCCGTACGCGCCTGCGCCATCCCGCTCTCGGTCACGGCGCAGGGCCAGGCGGCGGCGCTCGCGAGCCTCGAGCGCGAGTCCGAACTGCTCGAGCGCGTGTCCGAGATCGCCGTCCTGCGGGACCACGTCGTCACGTCGCTCCGCGAGCAGGGCTGGGACGCACCCGACGCCCAGGGCAACTTCGTGTGGCTGCCGACCGGCGAGCTGACGGCGCACGCGACGGAGCGCTTCGAGCAGGCCGGCATCATCGTCCGGGCCTTCGGGAACGAGGGCATCCGCATCTCGATCGGGGAGCACGAGGCTGTGGGAACGCTCCTCGAAACAGCACGGTCGCTTGTGGGGGACCTCCAGGCAGCCGAGTAGTCGCTGCCGCTACGCTGGCCCGCATGTCATTCCGCGCCGCGGCCCCCGCGACGACCACCGTCCGGCTCCTCGACCCCGAGGGCCGGTTCGTGGAGACCGACGAGAACGCCGAGTTCGCCGCCGCCGCGCGGGCGATCCCGGACGAGACCCTGCTGGCGATGCACCGTCGCATGGTCCTCACCCGTCGGTTCGACCACGCCGGTCACAACCTCCAGCGCACCGGTCAGCTCGGCCTCTGGGTGCCGAGTCACGGGCAGGAAGCCGCACAGACCGGCTCCGCCTTCGCCCTCCGCGCGCAGGACCACGTCTTCCCGTCCTACCGCGAGCACGCGGTCACGATGCACCGCGGCGTCGAGCCGATGGAGATCATCGCGATGTACCGCGGCCAGACGCACGGCGGGTGGGACCCGGACGAGCGCGGCAACACCCACATCTCCACCCTGGTGATCGGCTCGCAGACCCTGCACGCCACCGGCTACGCGCTCGGGCAGAAGCTCGACGGCGACGTCGGCACGGGTGACCCCGACCGCGACGCGTGCTCGATCGTCTACTTCGGCGACGGCGCGACGAGTCAGGGCGACGTGAACGAGGCGTACGTGTTCTCGGCCTCGACGAAGGCCCCCGTCGTCTTCTTCCTGCAGAACAACCACTGGGCGATCTCGGTACCGGTGTCGGTCCAGTCGCCGACCCCGCTCGTCGACCGTCCGCGCGGCTTCGGGATCCCGAGCGTCCTCATCGACGGCAACGACATCCTCGCCTCCTACACGGCCTCGGTCGTCGCCACCGACCACGCCCGCAGCGGCCAGGGCCCGGCGTTCATCGAGGCCGACACGTACCGCATCGGCGCGCACACCAGCTCCGACGACCCGAGCCGCTACCGCGCCGAGGGCGAGCTCGAGGACTGGGTCCGCCGCGACCCGATCGTCCGGTCCGAGGCGTACCTGCGCTCCAAGGGCGCGACCGACGAGCAGTTCGCCGCGTTCGACGAAGAGGGCGAGGACATCGCCGCCGACGTCCGCCGCCGCACCGTGGCCCTGACACCGCCGTCCGTCGACGTCATGTTCGACAACGTCTACCGCGAGCCGCACCCGCTGATCGCCGAGCAGAAGGCCTGGCTCGAACAGTACGAGGCCGGCTTCGAAGGGGGCGCCCACGCATGAGCACCACCGAGCAGCTCTTCGACTACACCCTGCGCTCCCACCCGGGTGCCGGCGAGGTCCCGAGCGACCCCACCCCGACCCTGACGATGGCCAAGGCGCTCAACGCCGGGCTCGCCGCCGCGATGCAGGCGGACGACAAGGTCCTGCTGATGGGCGAGGACATCGGCGCACTCGGCGGTGTGTTCCGCATCACCGAGGGCCTGCAGGAGAAGTTCGGCCCCGAGCGCGTGCGGGACACCCCGCTCGCCGAGGCCGGCATCATCGGCACCGCGATCGGCCTGGCCCTGCGCGGCTACCGCCCGGTCGTCGAGATCCAGTTCGACGGCTTCGTCTGGCCGGGCTTCGACCAGATCACCTCGCAGCTCGCGAAGATGGCGAACCGGCTGCCGGCGCACATGTCGCTGCCCGTCGTCATCCGCATCCCCTACGGCGGCCACATCGGCGCCGTGGAGCACCACCAGGAGTCGCCCGAGGCGTACTTCGCGCACACCCCGGGTCTCCGCGTGGTCAGCCCGAGTACGCCGAACGACGCCTACTGGATGATCCAGGAAGCAGTGGCCTCGAAGGACCCGGTCGTCTTCCTCGAGCCGAAGTCGCGCTACTGGCCGAAGGGCCAGGTGGACCTCGTCGACGGGCACGTCCCGATGCACACGACGCGCGTCGCCCGCACCGGCACCGAGGTCACCCTCGTCGGCCACGGCGCGATGGTCGCCACGCTCATGCAGGCGGCGGAGATCGCCGAGGGCGAGGGCACGAGCTGCGAGGTCATCGACCTCCGCTCGATCTCGCCGATCGACTGGGAGCCGCTCCTGGCGTCGGTCCGGAAGACCGGTCGTCTCGTCATCGCGCAAGAGGCCTCCGGCTTCGTCAGCGTCGGCAGCGAGATCGCCGCGACCGTCGCCGAGAAGGCGTTCTACACGATGCAGGCACCCCCGCTCCGCGTCTCCGGGTTCGACGTCCCGTTCCCGGTGTCGAAGCTGGAGCACCTGCACCTGCCGGACGCCGACCGCGTCCTCGAGGCCGTCGACCGCGCCCTCGCCTACTGACCTCCCTGTCCGAGCTCGACCAGAACGCCGAAGGAGCCGTAGTGGCCGTCGCCGAATTCCCCCTGCCCGACGTGGGTGAAGGCCTCACCGAGGCCGAGATCGTGCAGTGGCGCGTCGCGATCGGTGACGAGATCACCGTCGACCAGGTCCTCGTCGAGATCGAGACGGCGAAGTCCCTCGTCGAGCTCCCGTCGCCGTTCTCCGGCACCGTCACCGGCCTGCTCGTCTCCGAGGGCGACACCGTCGAGGTCGGCAAGCCGATCATCCGCGTGGAGTCCGACGCGCAGGTCGCGTCCGGTGCGCCGGTCGCCGGCCCAGGAGGCGCGGCACACGTCGACCAGAGCGTCCCGACCTCGCCGGACGTCACCGCCACCCCGCCGGCACCGGCCGCTCCCGCCGCCCCGGTCACGCAGACCCCCGCCGCACCCGCGCCGGTGAGCGCGCCGACCCCGCCGATGGCCGCCGCGGCGCCCGCCGCCGCTCCCGCGCAGCCCGCAGCCGCGCCTGCCCAGCCGGTCGCCGTCGACGCCTCCGTCGTCGGCACGGACGAGTCCTCCGGCGCCGTCCTCGTCGGCTACGGCTCCGCGACCTCGTCGCCGTCCCGCCGGAAGCCGGGCGCCCGCCGGGCCGCAGCGCTCGCGGCCGAGGCGAGCCGCGCCTCCAGTGCCGACGCCGCTGCAGCGGCCGAAGCCGCCACCGACCCCGGCGAGGAGACCACCGCCGAGGCGATCTCCGCCCTCGGGTCCGGCTCCGCGCGCAAGCACGGTGTGGCGACGAACGTCCTCGCGAAGCCCCCGATCCGGAAGCTCGCGAAGGACCTCGGCGTCGAGCTGAGCGAGATCGTCGCGACCGGCCTCGCGGGCGAGGTCACCCGCGACGACGTCATCCGGCACGCGAAGCAGGCCAGCGTCTTCCGCAACATCGAGACCCCCGAGTGGGGCGACGTCCGCAGCGAGACGATCCCGGTCAAGGGCGTCCGCAAGGCCATCGCGACCGCGATGACCACGTCGGCGTTCACCGCACCGCACGTCTCGCTGTTCGTCGACGTCGACGCCACCCGCACGATGGAGTTCGTCAAGCGGCTGAAGTCCTCGCCGACGTTCGCGGGCGTGAAGGTGTCGCCGCTGCTCCTCGTGGCGAAGGCCGTGATCTGGGCGGTCCGCCGCAACCGTTCGGTGAACTCCACCTGGACCGACCGCGAGATCATCGTCCACCACTTCGTGAACCTCGGCATCGCCGCGGCCACCCCGCGCGGCCTCATCGTGCCGAACATCAAGGACGCGCAGGACATGTCCCTGCTCGAGCTCGCCCAGGCCCTCGAGCAGCTCACCCTGACCGCCCGCGACGGCAAGACCACCCCGGCGCAGATGGCGAACGGCACGGTGTCGATCACGAACATCGGCGTGTTCGGCATGGACACCGGCACCCCGATCCTCAACCCGGGCGAGGTCGCGATCGTGGCGATGGGCACGATCAAGCCGAAGCCCTGGGTCGTCGACGGCGAGGTCCGGTCACGCATGGTGACGACGATCGGCGCCTCGTTCGACCACCGGGTCGTCGACGGCGACGTGGCGTCGCGCTTCGTGCACGACGTGGCCTCGGTGCTCGAGGAGCCGGCGCTGCTGCTCGACTAGCCGTCACGCTCCTCCGCAGCGCGCAACAGGCCCGCTCGGAACATCCGCACGGCCAGGACCGCGTCGAGCGCGAGCGCGTCGTGGTCGCGTTGGTCGCCCGCGGCGATCGAAGTGTTCGCGAAGACGACCGCACCGACGCTGGCCGCTGTCTCGAACGAGGCGCATGCTCCCAGCACGGCGCCGAACCGATCGCGGTCGACACCTGCGTCGAGCACCGCTGTGACGGCGTTCACAGCGCGATCGGCGTCCATCCTCGCGGCGTTCACCAGCACCCACGCGAAGTCGTACAGGTCCTTCTCCGCGCCCCGCCAGTACGCGGCGGCACCTTTCGCCGACAGGTAGCCCCCGATGTCGGTCATCCGTACCGGGTGACCGTGCACGACGGCATCGTGCGCGTCTCGGAGTGCGGGCCCGGGTCCGCGGAGGTTCTTCGCGCCGAGGACGGATGCACCCGGCAGGGCGATCTCACGGTCGAGGTTGTCGGCGACGTCGGCGAGGAACTCCACGAGCACGGGGTGGCCGCGGACCTCGGCGACCCATCGCCACCCGACGTTCGGTGACGCGGGGACGAAGCCGGCAGCGACGAGCGCACGCTCCAGCCAGCCGTAGTCGTGCTCGTCTCGGTCGTACTCCAACCCGAGGTCGAGCAGGAGATCGACGTCGTTGGTTCCCTGGTGCGGATCCGTGGTCTCGACGAGGTACTCGGGAACGAGGCCGCCGATGAGGACCAGTTCGGTCGATCTGGGACCGGCTGCCCGGAGGAGCGCGGCGAGCGCCTCCTCAGCGAGCGCCCGCGCGGCGTGGTCTCGCGACGCGTCGGCGCTCACGGCAACTTCCCCAGTGCGGAGTCGCGGATGATGTCCGCAGCTTCCCGCTCCCGCTCCGACCCGGTCAGGAGATCGGCGTAGATGCGGGCCGGGGAGGCGATCCGGACGTCCGCAGCGACCCGCGTCGTGTTCGCGATCGCGCGCGGTGCCACCGCGACCCGGACCTGCCCCGTCGGAGCAGGCAGCATGGCCGCCCGCTCGCCGAGGTCGCGGATGTGGTCGTCGTCCGCATCGACCACGTACGCGCTCACGCTCCTCGCCCCGGTGAGGAACGGACGGAGACGCTCGCTGCCCGAAGCGCCGGTGAGGACGAGGTCCGTCCCGAACGTCGTGAGCAAGACCCGCTCGACCCTCGCGGGGTCGCGGTCGAGGGTGTGGAAGGAGATCCAGTTCCGTGGCTGTCGGCGACTCCACTCCGACCACGAGTCGAGCATGCCCGACCCGTCGACGAGCACACGACTCCTCGGTTCCGGTCCGGGTCCGGTCCATCCGTTCTGGTCGAAGCCCCTCAGGGCGTTCGAGACCGAACCGAGCGATCGGTCTGAGAGCGTCGCGAGGCTCTCCACCTCGGGGACCCGTGTCCGTCCGTCGCCCCACCGACTGCCGTCCGCCACGATCGCGAACAACGCCTCCGCGACGTCCGCCCGCGCAGCTGACCAGCGGAACCCGACCTCCTCGGCGACGAGACCGGGAGTCGGAGCTCGCTCCACCCAGACGGTCCCGATGTGCAGGGACGCCGACCCGTCGAGTGCGACCCAGGACGCACCGACGGCTTCGATGACCCGTCGTGACCCGTCGGAGACGGACTGCGCGAAGACGACCTCGTGATGTGCGTCGACCCCTGCGTCTGCCGACGGGGACAGCGGCTCGTTCTCGAACGCCCGGGCGACGTCCCGTGGGAACCCTGCTCCGGCCCAGCGCATCACGAGTGCCACCTCGGAGCCGTCGGGGAGCACCGCCACCGGAGCGACCCCGTCACGCGAGATGATGTCGATCGACCCTGGAGGCAGTGCGCGCCGAAGCGCCTGCACGAGGGTCTTTTCAGTGATCGGCATGTTTTCACTGTACAGTGAAACAGACGTCTTGGCTGAAAATCCCTGCTTGCGGACTCCCGCATTCGTCGCGTGGTGTTCACACGGATGTCGGTGGGCGGCGGGATGATCGAGGCATGGTCCACCAGCTCCTGATGCCCTCGCAGGAGATCCGAACGGATCGCCTCCTGCTCACCCCGCTGTCGCCGGCGGACATCGACGACGTGCACGCGGTCTTCTCCGACGCCCGGACGTGGACCCACCTCCCCGCGGGACGGCACGCGGTGCGGGCCTCGACGGTCGACCTCGTCCAGCGCAAGATCGGCGGTCGGGCACGACACGGGCTCGGCTCGTGGGCGGTCCGCGCTGCGGCCGACCATGCGTTCCTCGGCGTCGGCGGCGTGGACATGACCGCGGCCGGGGTGTGGAACCTCGGCTACCGGTTGGCACCGGCGGCGTGGGGCAACGGCTACGCGACGGAGATCGCGCTCGCGGCGGTGGCTGCCGCGGCGGACGTCGCTCCCGACGTCGCGATCACCGGGCGGGTGCTGACGAACAACCCCGCCTCGGCGGCCGTGCTGGACCGCGCGGGGCTGCAGCTGGTGTGGCAGGGCTCGACGTCGTCGACGCTGCCGGACGGTGTCGAGCGGCAGGTCTGGGCCGACCGGGCGCTGTCGCGGACGCAGCGGGCCTGGCTCGTCGCGAACGCCTGACCCGCACCGGTCCCGTCACCGGTCGGGGTCGAACAGCGAGAGCGTCGTCGTCGCTCGTGCCTCCACCTCGGCCGCATGCGTCGCGATGACCACCGCGGCACCCGAAGCCGCGAACTCGTCGAGCAGGTCGAGCACCATCGACGCGTTCGTCCCGTCGAGCGCACTCGTCGGTTCGTCGGCCAGGATCACGTCCGGCTGCTTGACCAGCAGGCGTGCAAGGGCCACGCGCTGCTGTTCGCCGCCGCTGAGTTCGTGCGCACGATCCGTCGCCCGCCCAGCGAGTCCGACCCGTTCCAAGGCCGCTGCGGTCCGGACCGGTGTGCCACGGTGCTCGCGGGCCGGCACCCGTGCGATGTCGATGTTGGCCTGGACGGTCATGTCGGGTACCAGCCCGAAGTCCTGGAAGAGGTACCCCAGGTGTCGTCGGCGGACGAGCCGTGCGCTCCGACCGCCACCGCCGACCGTGACGCCGTCGATCAGGATCGATCCGGCATCGAACGTTTCGATGTGGCCGATGCAGTCGAGGAGCGTCGACTTGCCGGAGCCGCTCGGTCCCACCAGTGCCACGATCTCACCACGATCGACGTCGAACGTCAGACCCTGCCAGAGCACGCGTCGCCCACGGCGCTTGCTGGCACTGCGTACCTCGATCATCAGGATCCGTTCCCTCGTGTTCGTGCAACGGTCTTCGCTGTCGTCGCGATCGCCGTGGCGCTGACCGTGCCGACCAGCACGAGCATCCCGGCCGCGAAGGCGACGGCGACCCCCGCAGTCTGCGCGACCGGGTCGAGTGCGGAGCGCATACCGGCCCCGTCCGGGTGGAGGTCCCACCAGGTGTTGATCGCGGCCACGGTGGCGACAGTGACGAGCACGACCTCGATCACCAAGAGGCTGGCGTTCGCCCGCAAGAAGGGCGTTCCTGCCGTGATCCTCGCGAAGTGCGCGCGGCCGTACCGCCGTCGGTGTGCGGCCGCACCGAGTCCGGCGAGCACCGCGCTGACGATGAAGGCGCTCACCACGCCGGCGACCCCGATCCCGACCGTGCGCGCTGCCTGCCGAGCTGCTTCCGCGGCCACCTGGCCGACGTCGACGACAGCACTGAACTCGCGGCCGACGTCGGACGTCCGGATCGCGCGCTCCGCAGCCGAGCGCGACCCGAACACGACATCCCCGCTCGACAACCACGAGCCGAGTTGGTCTGCGGAGAAGGCTGCAGCGGGATCCGGTACGACGACCAGGACCGCGTCGTCGAGCCACGTGCGCGACGTGGAATCGCCGGGGTAGGAGTACACCTCTTGTGCTGCGAGCCGGCCGACGGTGACGTTCGAGCGTACGGCAGCGGGAGCATCGCGGAGTTCCCACTCGGAGAGCGCCTGGACGAGTCTGCTGGCATCCACGGTGCTGCGCGGTGGCAGCCAGACGGAGACGCCCAGGTCATCAGCGGTGAGACGCGTGCCGCCCTCCGCGCGCACGTCCTGTCGGTCCAGGTAGCCAGCGTCGACGAACAGCGCGGGTGCGGTCGCGTCGCCCTGCCCGGTGGACACCTCGACCGGCGCCGCGAGCAGTGCGTCCCCGCGGTCGAGCGCCCGTCCTGCGAACGCTCCGATCCGGTCCCAGTAGGGCTGCGTGTCCACCGGGCGCGGGTCCGGAGTGACCCAGAGTTGCACCGTCTCTCCTGCCGCTCGGAGGTCGCGTTCGGCGCTGCCCGATCGGACGACCGCGACGGCGCCGACGAGGTCGAATGATGCAGCGACCAGGACGAGGAGCGCCGGGAGCCGTGCAGCGTGCACCATGACCAGCAGCGCCCCGGCGGGCCGGGCACCCCGGAGCGCATCGACCATCGGCACCCGACAGGCTCCGATCGTGCCGAGTGCGTGGGCGACCGCGACCGGAGCGAGGAGTGCTCCGCAGAGGATGACGAACGCCGTACCGAACGTCGTCACGTCCGCCAGCCCGTTGTGCATCCCGAGCCAGATCGCCGCGCAGGGGGCCGCGATCACGATGGCGAGCACGGACGTTCGGGCTTCCGCGAGCTCTGAGCGCAGGATCGACGCCGTGCTGCGACCGTGCAACCTCCGGACTGCGCTCCGACGGGGAGACCCGCTGGTCCCCATCACGCACAGCGTCGAGCACCCGAGCGTCAGGGTGACGATGAGTCCGGCTGTCCGATCGACACCGTCGACGACCCCGACCCGCTGGAGCAGGGGGACCCGTTCGGACGTCACCGCGTAGCCGACCTCGGTGAGCGCTTGCACGGCCGCTCGTCGAGCTCGGTCGTCGCCGAAGACGTCGTAGGTCCCGGTCGGGTCGAACTGGTCGAGGTCCTGCATCGGCCGCACGTGCGTGGTCATCGACCTCGAGAAGTCCGCGTAGCCGTCCTGGAGCCACCGTTCACCGCGACTCTCCGGAGCATCGGTGACGAGCGCCACGCGTCGTGTGGTGGGTGCCGCCCGGTCTGCCACGACGCGGACGATGGTCGCGTCCGCAACGCGTGCCACGCGGTCGAGTGCCGCAGCGACACGCTGGTTCGAGCCGGTCTCGGGACCGGCGGTGGCGGTGACCGTCGACGACGCGCCGATGAGTCCTGCTTCGCTGACCTGCGTCACCCCGATGAACGCCAGGACCAGAGCGAGGACCGGCGGGACGACGTAGGCGAGCGTCACCGATCGGATCGTCATGCCGCACCTCCCGGGAACGGCACGATCAGCAGTTGTGGTAGTACGCCTTGTTCCCGCTGCTCGCCTTCGGCGTCTTCGCCATCGCGTACTTGCCGCCCGGGACGTTCGACACTCGTTTGGACTTCTTCCCGACAGCCGTCGCGCCGTGGCACCGCTTCTCGCGGAAGTAGTTCGACCACGTGTCGTCCTTGCCGACACCCCACTGCCAGAAGCTCCCGCCCCCGCCGTCGTTCCGGGTGCCGACACCCGTGGTCGCTCCGGTCGAACCGTCTCCGGAGTCGGCGATGCTCACCCCGCCGGCCACGGGCCCCGATCCCATGACCTCGAACGGCGTGGCCGACGCCGTCGAGGCGGTCCCGGTGACCAGGCCGATCGACAGCCCGAGGCCGACGAGGATCTTCGTCTTCGTGTTCTGCATCGTTCCCCTTGTCTCTGCCCCTCCATGGAGCAGGCCACATCGTGACAGCGACCGAACGGCAATGTCAAACACCCAACATGTCAATATTTGCCACGACGATCACCCGAGCCATCGTCCCCGGTCGCGAGTGCAGCCGCACCCACGCAGAGCAGCAGGAGCACGGCGGCGACCGGCGCCACGGCGACCGGCCCCACCGTCAGCAGCAGGACAGCCACGAGGGCGACCACCGCCAGCACGACGGGCCTCACCCGAGGGCCCCGAACAGGGTGTCGGCCTCGTGCGGCAGCTCCGTGCGCAGCGACCACTGCACGGTGTTCCAGTCGTGCCCGCTCCCGGGCGCGAACGCGACCTCGGTGTCCGCGCCCGCCGTTCGGGCCGCACTGCCGAGTGCCCGGGCGTTCCGACTGAACTGGTGGTCGGCGGACCCGGCCGTGAGCCAGAGCGCGTGACCGCCGAGCCCGTTCGCCCGCATCTGCGCGATCGGGGCGGCGGCCTTCCACCGGGCCACCGACCCACCGAACGCCTGGTCAGCACTGTGCCGTGGGTTCTGGTCGATCGGCTGCAGTTCGCTGGAGATCGCCAGCGCGGCGCCGAACGACCCCGGGTGGGCGGTGACGAACTGCATCGCGCAGGTCGCCCCCTGCGAGAACCCGACGAGGCCCCAGGCGTGCCGGTCCGGCGTCGCGGGGAGGTGTGCTGCGATCCAGGCGGGCACGTCCTCGGTGACGTAGGTCGCGGACTTCCCGAGCGTCGAGTCGACGCACATCGGGTTCCGACCGGGAGACGACAGCTGGTCGACGGACACGACGATCGGTGCCGATCCGTGGTGCGCGGCCGCGTAGGCGTCGAGCACGGTCCCCATCTGCCCGGCGGTGAACATGTCGCTCGGCGCACCGGGCTGCCCGGCGAACGCGAGGACGACCGGCAGGCGTGCCGGGTCCCGGACGAGCGCGGCCGGCGGGAGGTAGACGACCGCGGGGCGGGCCGGGAAGCCGGAGCGGGTCCCGGGGATGTCCACCGTCCGGACCTCGCCGTGCGCCGGGAGCGCGGCTGCTGGGGCCGCGTGCAGGTCGAGCGCCGGGTACGGGTCGCTCTGCACCACGGTGCCGAGGGTCGGGTACTTGGCGAACTCGACGTTCACCCCGAGCGCGGGGACGAGCAGCGCCGCCGGGACGAGCACGGCGGCGAGCACCCGGCGTCCGCGACCGCCCTGCACGATGCCGGTGACCGCCAGGGCGAGTGCGGCGGTGGCGATCGCGACCCACATCCGCGTGACCGGACTCAGGGCGACGCCGAACAGGTTCAGGACGTCGCTCAGGACCCAGCAGACGAGGAGCACGGCGACGGCGGCCCCGACGGCGACCACGGCGCGCAGCCGGACGGCCCGCCAGGCGGACCCGGACCGGGTGTGCCTGAGACCGGGAAGCAGCACCGCGACGGCGAGCACCGCGAACGCGATGTCCACCGGGACGAGCTTCGACGGCGCCTGCAGCTGGGTGGCGAGCAGCCACTCGGTCGGGCTCACGAGCGTGCCGCACCCGCGGCACGGGCCTCGGCCACCGCTCGGGCGTCCGCCGCCGCACGGTGCGCCTGCCGGAGCGCCCACAGGTGCTTCGGCCGCAGGCCCGGCACGTACGCCGACGCCAGGGCCCGGGCGACCCGCGGCACGTGCAACGGCGTCGGGACGACCAACCACAGGGGCTCGTGCCGCGCGCCGAACTTCTCCTTGAAGCGTTGCAGCGACCGGAACCCGTACACCGGCTCGAGCACGCGGGCGAGGAGCACCGACCCACGGACGACCAGCGACCGGGCCCCGGCGTGGGCGGCCAGCGGCGTGCCGGAGAGGCTGATCGTGGTGAGGCCGGCCTCGCGGGCACGGAGCGCGGTCCGTGCGATGAGGAACTCCATCACCCCGGGCATCCCGTCGTCACCGCGGCGCATGACGTCGAGCGTGTAGCCGGTCAGCGCTCCCCGCTCGTGGACGGGCAGCCAGCTCGTGACCGCGGTGACGTGCCCGTCGGCGTCGACGGCGAGCATGAGCCGGACGTCCGGGTCGTCGAGCTCGCGGAACCCGCCGAGCGTGAAGCCCATCTCCGGCAGGCGCCGATCGGCGGCCCACCGCGTGCAGATCGCCTCGACCTCGGCACGACGGCCGGCGTCGAGCGCGTCCAGGGTGGTCCACTCGTCGCGGACGCCCTCGCGGTCGGCCCGGTTCGACGCGGTCCGGAGGTCCTGCCGCTTCTTGCCGCGCAGGTCGAACGTCGTCACGTCGAGCACGCACTCGACGCCCACCGGCAGCGCGGTCCACCCCTCCGCACCGAGGATCGCGCGGACGGGTTCGTGCACGCTCGTGAAGGCGGGCACCCAGCCGTTGCGCTCGCAGAACGCGGTGAAGCCGGCGAGGACCTCGGCACGGTCGGCGGTGGCGCACGCCGGGTCCGAGACGGCGAGGGCGACCTCGCCGCGCACCCGGTAGGCCACGGCGCCGCGTCCGTCCGGGTGGGTCCAGGTCGCGTTCCCGCGCCAGGTGCCCATGTGCCCGAGGGTCCCGGCGTCGCCGTCGCGGAGCATCTCGACGAGGTCGTCACGGCGGGTACCGGCGGCCCGGAACCGCGCCCGGACGAGCCGCGGTCGGAGGAGGAGTACGGCGAGCAGCACGGCGGCTGGCACGATCCACGCGCCGAGCAGGGTGACCTGCCACTCGATCGCGTCGAGTCCGAGCCCCTGCCACTGCACCGCGTCGTCCTTGACCGGCTCGATGAGGAACACGTCGGCGAGCACGGCCGTGAGCGTCAGGAGCACGCCGATCGCCAGCGCGATGCCCGTCCGGCGACCGCGGTGCACGAGCCAGGCGGCCAGGAGCAGCAGCACCCCGACGACGACCACGGAACGGTCCGGCATCGCGTCGGCGAACGGCGAGAGCACGCCGTCCGGGTCCGGCACGATCGGGGTCACCAGGGTGCCGGCACCGAGCGCGATGAGGGCGCTCACCACGACCGTCCGTGCGGTGACGCGGGTGGTGCGGCTCTGGGGCCTGGAGGCGCGGCGCACGATCCACGCGCCGGCTGCGGTCCCGAGCAGGGTCGCCAGGGCGCGGGCCAGGTCCGACCCGTGGCCCGCGAAGAGCACGAGGGTCAGCACCACGGTCCAGAGGGCGGCGCGCGTCCGCCAGCGTCGCTGCGCGGGCATCGCCGCCGATGCGGCCCCGAGCAACGCGGCGGCGACGACGGAGGGGGCGAAGAGCGGCTGTCCGACGGCGAACTCGGCGTGTGCCTCGCCCAGCGCCGAACCGATCGTGACGGTGAGGAGGGTCGCGAGGACCCCGAACAGCGGCGCGCCGACCCCGATCACGAGGGTCCGGATCGATCCGAGGGAGCGCTCGGCGAGGACGGTCGTCAGGACCACCGCCACGAGGGCGAGACACGCGACGGGCGGGTGGTGCGGGAAGTCCGGCTCGGAGTGCGCCATCCGTGCGGTCACGACGAGCGCGACCGCGACCACCGCCACGGCGACGGAGACGGGGGATCGACGGAGTCGTCCGAGGAGCGCTGCTGGTGCCACGGTCCCATCCCAGCCGATCGCCCCCGCCGGGGCATCGCTCCACGGCGTGAACCGCGATGGCCGATCGGCCAGGCCGGGCTGGCTCCGAGGATGACCGTCAGACCGCCCGGGCAGCCGGCACGTGCTCCACCGGCAGCCGCAGGTGCAGCGCGAACCCGTCGTCCGGCTGCGGGCCCGACTCCATGCTCCCGCCGAGGAGCGACGCCCGCTCCCCGAGCCCGATCAGCCCGAGCCCGGACCCCGGCAGTTCGAGGCGTTCGGATCGCGCCGGGCCGTTCACGACGTCGACGAGGACGTGCTCGCCGTGGATCCGACCACTCACCCGCACGGTCGCGTCGGGGGCGTGCTTGCGGACGTTCGTCAGCCCCTCCTGCACGAACCGGTAGACCGCGCGCTGGAGTGGCTGGGCGAGGGTGTCCGGCAGGTCGACGGTCGTGCTCGTCTCGAGCCCGCTCTCGGCGATGAGCCGGGGGAGGTCGGTGAGCACCGGCTGGGGCGCGATCTCGCGGTCGGTGCCGCCGGAGGCGCGGAGCACCTGCACCATCTCGCGGAGCTCCTGCAGGGTGATCACGCACAGCTGCCGGATCGTCCGGGCGAACCCGCGCTCGGCCTCGTCGCGGCCGGCCATCTGCATCGCGCCGGCCTGCACCGCGATCAGGGTCACCTGGTGCGAGACGACGTCGTGCATCTCCCGCGCGAGCAGCGCCCGCTCGCGGGACAGGGCGACGGCCGCGGCCTGCCGGCGTTCGTCCTCGCGGGCCCGTCGGGACTCGACGAGCTGGTCGGTCAGCCGCGCACGGGTCTGCACGAGCAGCCCGACGGCGAGCGGTCCGAGCGCGAAGATGAGCGCGTAGACGACGGAGACGACGATCTCGTCGAGGGTCTGCGGCGGCCCGACGAACCCGCTGAAGCCGACGAACTGCACCAGCGCGGCGAGGAGCATCAGCCACCGGCGGCTCGTGCGCTCCCCGAGGGTGAACAGCGCCACGCTCGCCGCCACCACCGCGGAACCGACGAACAACCCGGGCACCGTCAGGGCGAACGCGAGCACGGGGAAGCGACGTCGGAGCAACAGGGCGGCCGCCGCGAGCAGCGACAACCAGGTCTCGAGAGCGGTCGCCCCGGAGATGTCGAGCACGGCGTCGGCGACGGCGGCGGCGATGAACAGGGCGTCGACCAGCCACCACGGTGCACGGTGGGTGCGCGCCCACCGCAGGCCGACGTCGACGAGGCGGTCGAGCCTCCCGTCGGTCGCCGCGAGCACCCGCCGGACGCGCCCCGACCGCTGTGTGTCAGCCATCCAGCAGTCCTGCCTCGGCCGCACGCAGCGCGAGCTGGACGCGCGTCGGGACGCCGAACGCGGCGAGCAGCGACCGGATGTCCTCCTTGACGGTCCCGGTGCTCACGCCGAGCCGTCGGCCGATGTCCGGGTTGCTCACGCCGTCCGCGACGAGCCGGAGCACCGCGTGCTCCCGGTCGCTGACGGACGGCGCGGGGGCTGCCGGACGTGCCGCGAACAGCCGGGTCCGGTCGACGCCCGGTGCCAGGACGACCCCGCCGCGGGCGAGGACCCGGACGTACTCGGCGAGGCCCTCGGGGTCGGTGTCCTTGAGCAGGAACCCGGCGGCGCCCAGCTCCATCGCCCGGCCGACGTACTCGTCGGTGTCGAAGGTCGTGAGCATCGCGACCGCCGGTGGTTCGGGGAAGGCCTGCAGCTCGCGGAGGACCTCGAGGCCGTTCACCCGCGGCATCCGCACGTCGAGGAGCACGACGTCGGGCGCGTGCGACCGGATGACCTGCACGGCGTCCACGTCCCCGGTGGTGGCGACGACGTCGATGTCCGGTGCGGCGCCGAGGATCAGCTCGAAGCCGTAGCGGACGAGCGTCTCGTCGTCGACGATCACCACGGTTGTCACGCGCGTCATCTTGTCATGCACGTTGGCGTTCCGAGGGGGACTCGCTACTGTGGCAGGCACTGGTCATGTCCGCGCATGACCACCCGCACGACCAGCGACGGAGCACGAGGACCGCATGACGAGCCGGATCACCGAGGGTGCCGAACCGAAGCACCAGCAGCTGCGGCGCATCCTCCTCGAGCTCGCTACGGTCCGGCTCGCACCCGGGGCGGCGATCCCCTCGGAACGCCAGCTCATCGCCGAGTACGGGGTGTCCCGGATCACCGTGCGCGAGGCCCTCGGCCAGCTCGTGAACGAGGGCTACCTCGAACGCGTGCGCGGCAAGGGCACCTTCGTGGCGCACCGCCCCGTGCAGTCGACGCTGCACCTGGCGTCCTTCACCGAGGAGATGCGGGCGATGGGGCACGTGCCGACGACCGTCGTGCTCGTGCGCGAGGAGCGGGTCCCGCCGTCCGACACCGCCGCGGCCCTGCGACTCGACCCCGACGTCGCAGCCTTCCACGTGAAGCGCCTGCGGATGGCCGACGGGGCGCCGGTGTCGATCGACGACGCCTGGCTCGTCGCGGACGCGTTCCCCGGGTTGCTCGAGCACGACCTGTCCGGGTCGGTCTACTCGATCATCGCGACCGAGTACGGCACGCCGATCGACCGCGCGCAGCAGACCGTCGCGGCGAACCCGGCGGCGGACGACGTGGCGACGCTGCTCGGCACGAAGACCGGGGCGCCGCTGCTGGAGTTCGACCGGGTGTCGTACGCGGGGGAGCGCCCCGTCGAACACACGCGGAGCTGGTACCGCTCGGACCGGTACCGGGTGCAGATGGAGGTCACGGCGACGGCGGCGCACGCGGTCGCGTAGCCGCTCGCCGAGACTCGGCCCGGCGGACGCATTCGCGACCGATCGGGCCGGAAAGTGTCCGCGGAGCCGAGTCTCGCGGCAGGGTGCTGCGTGCTACGCCTCGAACAGGGTGTCGCCGTCGCGCACCGTGGTGCCGACCGCGTCCTGCGCGATCGAGTCCGGCGCGGAGCCGAGCACGACCACGGGGCAGATCGGCGAGTAGCCGGCGGCCGAGATCACCGAGGGGGTGAACCGGACGACCGGGTCGCCCGCGACGACGGTGTCACCCTCGGCCGCGACGAGCTCGAAGCCCTCGCCCGAGAGCTTCACGGTGTCGATGCCCACGTGCACGAGCACGTCGGTGCCAGCGGCGCCCTGCAGCGCGAACGCGTGCGGGTGCAGCTTCACGATCGTGCCGTCGACCGGCGCGACCGCCGTGACGGCACCCTCGACCCCGGTCGGGTCCACCGCGACGCCGGCGCCGACGAGCTGCCCGGCGAAGACCGGGTCCGGCACGTCGGCCAGCGAGACGACCGGGCCCTGGAACGGGGTCCGGACGGCGGTCACAGCTCGTCCTGGATGTCCTGCGCGAGGTTGTCGGCGATCGGGCCGACGATGACCTGCCAGCCCGTGCCGCCACCGACGACGGCCTGCGCGCCGGCGGCCTTCAGTGCGTCCTTGTCGACGAGGTCCCCGTCCTCGACCTCGACGCGCAGGCGCGTGATGCAGCCCTCGACCTCGTCGATGTTCTCGGCGCCACCCAGCGCGGCGATGATGTCAGCGGCCTTGATGTCAGCCATCGTTTCCTCCTCGTTACGAAAACGCGTGCCGGGTTGACAGGCGTGTGGTCGCGGTTCAGACTACGGAACTGGTCATGACCGGACAGGACCGGACCTGGCGACACCGCCGAGGTTACCTGCGCTGACTGTACGACTCAACTCACCCCGACAGCTCCACCCAACGACGAGAGGACCTCCGATGAGCACCACCACTGCCACGGATGTGCCGGAGAAGAAGACCCCGAAGAAGCAGTCGCGCGTCTTCGCCAACGCCCAGCGCCTCGGCCGGAGCCTGCTCCTGCCGATCGCGGTCATGCCGGCGGCGGGCATCCTGCTCCGCCTCGGCCAGGCCGACATGCTCGGAGCGATCCCCGGCTTCGAGCAGGGCGCGACGATCATCGCCGCCGCCGGCAACGGTGTCTTCACCTGGCTGCCGCTGCTCTTCGCCGTCGGCATCGCGATCGGCTGGGCGAAGAAGTCGGACGGCACCACGGCGCTCGCCGCGGTCGTCGGCTACATGGTCATGTACCAGGTGTTCGCGGCCATGTCCCCGATCGTGCTCGACGGGGTGAAGGACGCGAACGGCAACCAGGCCACGATCAACTTCGGTGTCCTCGGCGGCATCGTGATGGGGCTCGTGTCGGCGTTCCTGTGGGAGAAGTTCCACCGGACGAAGATGCCCGACTTCCTCGGCTTCTTCTCCGGGCGCCGCCTGGTGCCGATCCTCACCGCGGTCGCCGGTCTCCTCATCGCCGTCGTGATGTCGTTCTTCTACCGGTACTTCGACATCGCCCTGACCGCTGCCGGCCAGGCCGTGGCGGACAACGCCGTCATCGGCGGCGGCATCTTCGGGTTCGTCAACCGCATGCTCATCCCGATCGGGCTGCACCAGCTGCTGAACTTCTTCCCGTGGTTCCAGCTCGGCAGCTTCACCACCGGCGGCACGACCTACCACGGCGACATCGCCCGCTTCCTCGCCGGCGACCCGACCGCCGGCATCTTCCAGACCGGCTTCTTCCCGATCATGATGTTCGCCCTGCCGGCCGGTGCCCTGGCGATCTGGCGCAACGCCAAGCCGCAGAACCGCAAGCTCGTCGGCGGCATCATGCTCTCGGCCGCGCTCACCTCGTTCGTGACCGGCATCACCGAGCCCCTCGAGTACTCGTTCATGTTCGTCGCGTTCCCGCTCTACATCATCCACGCGGTCCTCACGGGCACCTCGCTGGCGCTGGTGAACGCGCTCGGGATCCACGACGGCTTCTCGTTCTCGGCCGGCGCGATCGACTTCGTGCTGAACTTCGGCAAGGCGGACGGGGCCATCTGGCTCATCCCGATCGGCCTCGGCTACGCGGTGATCTACTACTTCCTGTTCAGTTTCGTGATCAAGAAGTGGAACCTCCGCACGCCCGGGCGTGAGGACGACACGATCGCGGAGAACACGATCGAGGCGGCCACGAAGCCGTAGCCGTCACCATGTGACGGACTGGAGGCGCGGTGCCGGCTGGCACCGCGCCTCCCGTCCGTCATCCGGCTGATACTGGTTTTGACAACCGTTATCAACTAGCCCTACGCTCGTCGACATGCACAACCGTCTCCTCGCCCTGCCGCTCGTCGTCGGCGCCGCCGCGCTCGCCCTGACGGGCTGCGCGACGTCCTCCGCCTCCGGCGACGCCTCGGGCGACGGCACCGTCCGGGTCGTCGCCTCCACCAACGTCTACGGCTCGATCGTCGAGGCGATCGGCGGCGACCACGTCTCCGTCACGAGCATCCTGGACGACCCGTCGCAGGACCCCCACTCGTTCGAGTCGAGCGCCACGACACAGCTCGCCGTGTCCAAGGCCGACCTCCTCATCGAGAACGGCGGCGGGTACGACGACTTCATGACGACCCTCGCCGACGCGTCCAGCACGAAGGCGGACACGATCAACGTCGTCGAGCTCTCCGGTCTCGACAAGGGTGGCGACGCCGAGTTCAACGAGCACGTGTTCTACAGCTACCCGACGATGGTGAAGCTCGCCGACGACGTGGCGAAGCGCCTCGGCGACCTCGACCGGGCGGACGCGGACACCTTCACGAAGAACGCCGACGCCCTGACGACGAAGCTCGAGGGGCTCGAGGCGAAGACGGCCGAGCTCGAGAAGACGTACGGCGGCGAGAAGGTCGCGTACACCGAGCCGGTCCCGGGGTACCTCTTCGACGCGATCGGCCTCGACAACGTCACGCCCGACGCTTTCTCCGAGGCGATCGAGGAAGGCGACGACGTGCCGCCGGCGGCGCTCAACGACACGCTGAAGCTGTTCACGAACAAGACCGTGAAGCTCCTCGCCTACAACGACCAGACCTCCAGCCCGGAGACGGAGGAGGTCAAGAAGGCCGCCGACGAGAACGGCGTCCCGGTCGTCGGTGTCACGGAGACGCTCCCGAAGGGGGAGGATTACGTCTCGTGGCAGCAGGCGAACATCGACCAGGTGCAGGCGGCGCTCCAGAAGTGACGACCGTCTCCCACCCGACGACCGAGCGGACCGCCACTGCCCCGGGCAGTGGCGGTTCCGCCGTGCTCGAACTCCGCGGCGCCGGGCTGTCGTACGGCTCCCGTGCACTCTGGTCGCACCTCGACCTCGACCTGGCGCCGGGCGAGTTCGTCGCGGTGCTCGGGCCGAACGGAGCGGGCAAGACCTCGCTCCTCCGCACGGTCCTCGGGCAGCAGCGGCTGACGAGCGGCACGATGTCGTTCCTCGGCCAGCCCGTCCGGCGCGGGCACCGCAAGATCGGGTACATCCCGCAGCAGCGCCTGATGGACGCGGGGACCCCGCTCCGGGCGCGGGACATGATCGCCCAGGGCGTGACCGGCTCCCGGTGGGGCATCAAGCCCGCGAGCCGTGCCGAACGGTCCCGGGTCGATCGCATCCTCGACGAGGTCGGGGCCACCGCGTTCGCGGACGCCCCGGTCGCCGAGCTGTCCGGCGGCGAGCAGCAGCGCACCCGCGTCGGGCAGGCCATCGCCGCCGACCCCGCGCTGCTCCTCTGTGACGAGCCGCTCATCTCGCTCGACCTCCGGCACCAGCGCGGCGTCACCGAGCTCATCGACCGGCAGCGTCGGCAGCAGGACGCTGCCGTGCTGTTCGTCACCCACGACGTGAACCCGATCCTCGACGTCGTCGACCGGGTGCTCTACATCGCCGGCGGGCGGTTCCGGATCGGATCCCCCGACGAGGTCCTCCGCACGGACGTGCTCTCCGACCTGTACGGCACCCCCGTCGACGTCGTCCGCACGATGGGGCGGATCGTCATCGTCGGCGCGAACGACGCGCACGACCACCACTGCGACGCGGACCCGAACGCCGTGACGCCGGACGACGGGCGGATCTGATGGACATCTGGTCGCAGGTCTTCTCCTTCCAGGACTACGGCGAGCTCGTCGTGCTCGTGCAGAACTCGATCTGGGCCGGCGCGGTGCTCGGCATCGTCGGCGGGCTCATCGGGCCGTTCGTCGTCGCCCGGAACATGCCCTTCGCCGTGCACGGCATCTCGGAGCTCTCGTTCGCCGGCGCCTCGGCATCGCTGCTGCTCGGGGTGAACGTGGTGACCGGGTCGCTCGTCGGGTCGGTGATCGCGGCGCTGCTCATCGGGCTGCTCGGGTCGAGGGCGCGGGACCGCAACTCGATCATCGCCGTGCTCATGCCGTTCGGCCTCGGCCTCGGCATCCTCTGCCTCGCGCTCTACAAGGGCCGCGCCGCGAACAAGTTCGGCCTGCTCACCGGGCAGATCGTCTCGGTCGACAACCCCCAGCTGACGTTCCTCGTCGTCGTCGCGGCGATCGTCGTCGTGACGCTGCTCGTGATCTGGCGCCCGCTGATGTTCTCGTCGGTCGACCCCGACGTGGCCGCTGCCGCCGGGGTGCCGGTCCGGACGCTGGCGCTCGTGTTCATGCTCGTGCTCGGACTCGCGACCGCGGTGTCGGTGCAGATCGTCGGCGCGCTGCTCGTGCTCTCGCTGCTCGTCACCCCCGCGGCAGCTGCCCTGCGCCTCAGCTCACACCCGGTCGTCGTCCCGGTCCTGTCGACGGTGTTCGCCGTCGTCTCGGTCGTCGGCGGCATCCTGCTCGCCCTCGGCGGGGGGCTCCCCATCAGCCCGTACGTCACGACGATCTCGTTCGTGATCTGGGTGGTCTGCCGGATCGTCGGCGGACGCAAGGACAAGCGCGGACGCGACCGGATCGTGCGCCGCGACCAGCGTGACGGAGGCGCACCGCGCCTCCAGGCCGACGATGCGGACCACCGGTCCGCCGCCGGCCGGAAGGAAGGAGCGACCGCATGAACGCCGTGCAGAAGCCGAAGCGGAACACGTGGCAGCGCGAAGCGGTGCGCACCGCGTTGTCCAGCACCGAGGGGTTCGTCAGCGCGCAGGCGTTGCACCAGCACCTGCGGGACGACGGCTCGACGATCGGACTCGCGACCGTCTACCGGGCGCTCTCCGACCTGGCGACCGAGGGTGACGCCGACTCGCTGCAGCAGGACGGCGAATCGCTGTACCGCGCGTGCACGACCGACGCGCACCACCACCACCTGATCTGCCGGAACTGCGGCCGCACGGTCGAGATCGAGGCGGACCCGGTGGAGCGGTGGGCGCAGGAGGTCGCGGCGGCGAACGGGTTCACGAACGCCAGCCACGTGGTGGACATCTTCGGGGAGTGCGCGTCCTGCACGGCCGCGCGCACCGGCGCGTAGTCTCCGCGTCATGCACGTGATCCTGGTGCCCGGCTTCTGGCTCGACGCGAGCGCCTGGGACGAGGTGGCCCCGGTGCTCCGAGCAGCGGGCCACTCGGTCGAGGCGGTCACCCGCGACGGCGACACGCTCGACGAGCAGGTGGCCGCCCTGGTCGAGAAGCTCGACGACGTCGCGACGCCGGACGAGCCCGTGGTGCTGGCGGGACACTCCGGCGCGGGGCCGATCGCGTACATGGCCGCCGACCAGCGGCCCTCGCTCGTCGCGCACCTGCTCTACGTCGACACTTTCCCGGGGCCCGAGGGCGGCTGCGTCAACGACGAGCTGCCCGTGGTGGACGGAGTCGTGCCGCTGCCCTCGTGGGACGTGTGGGAGCCGGCGACCGTGCGGGGGATGACACCGGCACTGCGGTCGGAGTTCGAGCACCGCGCGATCCCGGAGCCCGCTGCGGTGCCGTCCGACCGGTTCCACTACGCCGACGCCGCGCGGCACACGATCCCGGCGACGGTGATCACGTGCGAGATCCCGGCGGCGGACCTCGCGACGATGGTGGCCGACCACCAGGCCTGGGCAGCGGAGCTCGTGGCGACGGAGGAGCTCGCGATCCTCGGGCTCGAGACGGGGCACTGGCCGATGTTCACGGCGCCGCGGGAGCTCGGCGAGCTCATGGTGCAGGCGCTGGCGCCGAGGCCGGCCGAGGCGCCGTAGCGCGGGGCGGGCGGGCGCCCGGGCCGGGGCGCCCGCGCGCCGGCGCGCTCGCGCTCACTTGGTGAGCAGAAGGTGTCGGGTGGCCGACCGTGACCCGACCATTTCTGCTCACGAACGCGCCCGCCGGAGGTGGGGCGCGCCTCCAGGGCGACCCACGCAGCTGCGGCAGTTTGCGACACGCCCGGTCGTCGCGTACTCTTGACCCTTGGTTCTCCGCGTCCGCGCGGCGAGCCCAGTTGTTCCAAGCCCTCCGACCGTCGCGTACGCCGCGGTCGCGCGGTGTCCACGGCCCCTTTGACAGGGATCGCGGGCCTGGGCGGTGCGCACAACCCCCTCGCTCCGTCGCTCGGCGACGCAGCGCGTGCGCGCCAGGCAAGTGACCTTGGGTGCGGCCGTCCGGTCGCACGGTACCTCAGGAGGAAACCATGGCAGCAGTGTGCCAGGTGACCGGAGCCACCCCCGGCTTCGGACACAACATCTCGCACTCGCACCGCCGGACGAAGCGTCGCTTCGACCCGAACGTGCAGAAGAAGACGTACTACGTGCCCTCGCTTCGTCGTAACGTCACGCTCACGCTCAGCGCGAAGGGCATCAAGGTGATCGACGCACGCGGCATCGAGTCCGTCGTCAAGGATCTCCTCGCCCGTGGGGAGAAGATCTGATGGCCAAGAAGGGTCAGGACGTTCGTCCGATCATCAAGCTCCGCTCCACGGCGGGCACCGGGTTCACCTACGTGACCAAGAAGAACCGTCGCAACAACCCGGACCGCCTCGTGCTCAAGAAGTACGACCCGGTGATCCGCAAGCACGTCGACTTCCGTGAGGAGCGCTAAGCATGGCGAAGAAGAGCAAGATCGCGAAGAACAACCAGCGCGCCGAGATCATCGCGCGCTACGCCGAGCGTCGTCTCGAGCTGAAGAAGGCCCTCGTGGACCCGAACGGCTCCGACGAGTCGCGTGAGGCCGCCCGCGTCGGCCTGCAGAAGCTCCCGCGCGACGCGTCGCCGGTCCGCTACCGCAACCGCGACGCCATCGACGGTCGCCCCCGTGGCCACCTCGGTGAGTTCGGCATCAGCCGTGTCCGCTTCCGCGACATGGCCCACCGTGGCGAGCTGCCGGGCATCACGAAGAGCTCCTGGTAAGCACCAGCTTCCGCAGACGCCCCGTCACCCCAGTGGTGGCGGGGCGTTCGCCGTTCCCGGGCCGTTTCGGGGGACATCTTCGTCACATCGGTCACTTCCACCCCTCCAGTACCCCGACAACCCCGGAAATCCGGGCGAGTCGGCAGGTTTCGTCCCTGGTGGCTGGTACGTTCGACTCCGGTTCCGCAGGGTCTCGCGCCCACCGGCACCGTGGCACGGAGCACCCGCTCCGGGCGCCGGACGAGAAGTCGTCCGACCGATACTGCAAGAAGTCCGAGGAGGACATCCATGGCTGACAAGTCCCTGAACCGCACCGAGCTCGTCGCTGCCGTCGCCGCTGAGTCCGGCCAGAGCCAGGCCACCGTCAACGGCGTCGTCGACGCGCTCTTCTCCGTCGTCTCCGGCTCGGTCGCCGACGGCACCAAGGTCACGATCCCCGGTTGGATCGCCTTCGAGAAGACCCACCGTGCCGCCCGCACCGGCCGCAACCCGCAGACCGGCGAGGCCATCGAGATCGCCGCGAGCGACTCGGTCAAGGTCAGCGCCGGCTCGAAGCTCAAGGCTGCCGTCAAGTAAGACTGCTCCCGCGCCACGAAAGGGACGGCTTCGGCCGTCCCTTTCGTCGTTCCCGGCCTGCGATGGGTCCGTGGTCGGTCCTCCACATCCAGGAGGCGCGGATCGCCCTCCACAGGTCGCCCCGCTCGATTCCGTGGCCGGGTGGGGCAGCGCCTAGGCTTGACGGGTGAATCGGATCGCGCGCATCGCCGGCCCCGCCGTGCTGCTGCTCGTCGGGTTCGTGTCACTCCTCGTCGCCCTCGTCATCGGGGGCGGCGCGAACGCCGCGCTCATCGCCGACCCCGGCGCCGTCGTCCGGTTCGGCTTGCCGATCGCCCGACTGGTGGTCGACCTCTCCGCCGCGGCCGCGATCGGTGGTCTGGCACTCGCGACCGTCGGGCTGTCCCGCACCGCGCCCGAGTGGAACCGCGCGATCGACGTGGCCGCCGGTGCAGCGGGCGTCTGGACCGTGTCGTCGGCCGTGACGACGTTCTTCACCTTCCTCAGCGTCGCCGGCTCGAGGATCAGCATCGACGAGCAGTTCGGGCAGTCGATGGGGGTGTTCCTCACCGGGACGGACCTCGGCCTCGCGTGGCTCGTCACCGTCCTCGTCGCCGCGGCCGTCACGGTGCTGTGCTTCGCCGTGCGCTCCCGCGGGATGGTCGCACTGACCGCGGGCGTCGCGATGATCGGGCTCGTCCCGCTCGCTCAGCAGGGGCACGCCGCGGGCACGGCGAGCCACGACGCGGCCGTCACCGCACTCGGGCTGCACCTGGTCGGCGCCGCACTCTGGGTCGGCGGACTCGTGATGCTCGTGCTGCTGCGCGCTGTGATCGACGGCGACCGCCTGGCCGTCGTCGTCGGGCGCTACTCGAGCATCGCGCTCGGGTGCTTCGTGCTCGTCGCCGTGTCCGGTGTGGCCTCGGCGCAGATCCGGGTCGGGGCGCTCTCGAACCTCTTCACCGCGTACGGGGTCCTGGTGCTCGTGAAGATCGCGGCCATCGTCGCGATGGGTGTGCTCGGGGTCGTGCAGCGTCGACGGGCGATCCGCGCGCTCGGCACCGCCCCCGAGCGCCGTCGTCCGTTCTGGTTCCTGATCGTGGCGGAGCTCGCCGTGATGGGCGTCGCCAGCGGGTTCGCCGCGGCGCTCGGCCGCACCGCGACCCCCGTCGACCAGGTCGCGCTGAGCAAGACCACGAACCCGTCGCCGGCCGAGTTGCTGACCGACGACGCCTTGCCGCACGCTCCGGGTGCCTGGGGATGGCTGACGGCGTGGAACATCGACCTGTTCTGGCTGATGGCCGCTGTCCTGCTCGCAGCGACCTACACCGCCGGCATCGTGCGCCTGCGTCGCGCCGGTGTGCGCTGGCCCGTGCGCCGGACGGTCGCCGCCGGCATCGCGATCGTCTCGCTCGTCGTCGCGACCTCGGGCTCGCTGCACACCTACGACCGCTTCCTCGTGTCCGCCAACGTCGGGTCGCACGTGCTCCTCGGGCTCGTCGTGCCGGCGCTCGTCTGGGCGTCGGCACCCGTGCAGCTCATCCGTGCCGCCGTGCACCCCCGCGACGACGGCAGCACCGGTGTCCGCGAGTGGACGGGCGTCCTGGTCGACAACCAGGCGGTGCGGTACCTCGTGCAGCCGTTCCCGGCGTTCCTGTTCCTGGCGGCGGCGTGGTGGGCGTTCTTCGTGACCGACGCACTCCGGTGGTCGGTCAGCGACTCGACGGGCCGCACCGTCATCGACGTCGGGTTCCTGCTCGTCGGGCTCCTCGCCGTCCCCACCCTGCTCACACCGATCGCGGTCGGTGCCCGGCGCGCTTCGATGCCCGCGGCGCTCGTCCGGATCGCCGGGGCGGTCGTCGTCGCGGCCGGTCTGGTGTCGCTCGGCATCGCGATGCGCGGGCCGCTCGGGCTCCTGCAGGCGTCGTGGTTCGGTGCGATGGGCCGGACGTGGGGACCGGATCCGCTCGTCGACCAGGCCCGCGCGGGCACGCTGCTCGTGGTCGCCGGTGTCGTCGTCGTCGTGACCGTCGTCGTGGTGGTGCTGGTCCGCGTGCGCCGCGCCGTGGCGGAGCCCGCCGTCGACGGACCGCGCAGCGACGACCGGGTGGCGACCCGATGAGCGTCGAGCTCAGTGCCGAGCAGCGGGCCGTCTTCGAGTACATCGAGCACACCCGCGACCACGTGTTCATCACCGGTCGTGCGGGGACGGGCAAGTCGACGCTCCTGAACCACCTGTCGTGGAACACCGAGAAGCAGGTCGTGATCTGCGCGCCGACCGGTGTCGCGGCGCTGAACGTCGGTGGGCAGACGATCCACTCGCTCTTCCGCCTGCCGATCGGGCTCATCGCCGACGCCGAACTCCGGCAGGGGCCGGACACCCGCAAGCTCCTCAACACGATCGACACCCTCGTGATCGACGAGGTCTCGATGGTGAACGCCGACCTCCTCGACGCGATGGACCGCTCGCTGCGCAAGGCCCGCGGGCGTCAGTTCGAGGCGTTCGGCGGCGTGCAGGTGGTCATGTTCGGCGACCCGTACCAGCTGCCGCCGGTGCCGGGCGACGGGGACGAGCGCGCGTACTTCACCGACCACTACCGCTCGATGTGGTTCTTCGACGCCAAGGTCTGGCTCGAGGCGGAGCTCAACATCGTCGAGCTCGCGACCGTCCACCGGCAGCGCGACGACGCCTTCGCCGCGATGCTGACGGCCGTGCGGCACGGGCGCGTGACGGCCGACGTCGCCGGGCAGCTCAACGCGGCGGGCGCCCGACCCGCCCCGGACGACGCGATCACCCTGGCGACCCGGAACGACACCGTGGCGCGCATCAACAAGGCCGCGCTCGACCGGCTGCCCGGCAAGGTGCGGACCGCGCGGGCCGACGTCAACGGCGACTTCGGCGGACGGAACTTCCCGGCGGACGAAGCCCTCGAGCTGAAGCCCGGCGCGCACGTGATGTTCCTGCGCAATGACCCCGACCAGCGCTGGGTGAACGGCACCCTGGGGGTCGTGCAGACGATCCGCGACACCGTGTGGGTGGACGTCGACGGGGAGTCGTTCGAGGTCCAGCCGTCGGTGTGGGAGAAGTTCAAGTACTCCTACGACGCCGACAAGAAGGAACTCAAGAAGGACACCGTCGGCGAGTTCCAGCAGTTCCCGCTCCGGCTCGCGTGGGCGGTGACGATCCACAAGTCGCAGGGCAGCACCTACGACCGGGCGGTGGTCGACCTCGGCAACCGGGTGTTCAGCGCCGGGCAGACGTACGTGGCGCTGTCACGGCTGACCTCGCTCGAGGGGCTGTACCTCACGCGTCCGCTGCGGCCGCAGGACATCATCGTTGATCTCGACGTCCGGCGGTTCATGTCCGAGGCGCCGCGGGTGGTGGCGACGGAGCTCGAGGCGGCTCCCGCTCCCGCCCCGGACGCCGACGACGGCGACTGACCCGCCCCCGCGCGACGGCGCGGGCGTGCGACGGCCCGGGCGTGCGACGGCCAGGGCGCGCGCCGGCCAGTACGTGCGCCGGCTCGGACGCACGACGCCCGGGACGCGCGACGGCGAGGCGTGCGGCGGCCCGGACGCACGACGCCCCGCCGGCCACGAGGGGCGGGCGGGGCGTCGGGATGCGCTGGATCAGGCGCGAGCGGTGTCCGCACGGAGCGCGCGGAGGTTCTCTTTGTCGGCGCCGAACGCCGTGAGGAGCAGGATGACACCGACGATCGCGTGGAAGACGTTGTCGGTCGTGTTGAGCGCGAACACGTTCGCCGAGGTGTTCACGAACACGAAGCCGTAGACCGCGAGCACGACGAGGACGGCGCCCACGAGGACGTTCGCGTTCCGCGACCCGATCGTGTTGCCGAGCCCGACGATGAGCAGCACGGCCGCGAGCAGGACCCACAGCAGTGCCAGCGGCGGGTTGACGCCGAACGCGTTCCAGAGCATGCCGCCCTTGCGGCTGAAGAAGCCGGGGTCGCCGTCGGCGGCGAAGAAGAACCCGAGGATGCCCCAGATGAGGAGCAGCGCGCCCACGGTGAGCGCGAGACCGCGGTTCGGGGAAGCGGTGATGCTCGGTTCCTTGATGGCCACTTCGGTTTCCTCCTCGTACGCAGCCGACGCCGTGTACGTCGGTCCGGCGATGCGCGCCGGTGCGTTCGCCCGCGCGCGGCCGGTCGGTGCGTTGCCGGATCCGAAGGTCGCTGTCCCGCGGTTCCCAGGCTCCGACCGGCGTCCCAACGGTATCGTGTCGGACCCCGACCGTCCGAATCGCACGCGCGTGAACAGGCGTGCGACGACACCGACGACCAGCACCCCGAGGAGGACCAGCCCGGTGACCCGAACGCCCGAACGCAGCGCACCCGAGTCGCGTGGACCGAGCGTCTCACGGCGGTTGCGGTGGGGACTGTTGTCGGCTCTGGGGTTCGTGATCGTGCCTCTCGTCTACGCGGTGGCGGTGCTGACGCCGGTGGGGCAGCGGGTCGAGGACGCCGCACTCGGCGGGGTCCGGGAATCCGACCTGTTCTCGTCGGACACTGCCCTGAACGTCATCTCGGTACCGGTGATCTTGTTGCTCGTGGTCGTGATCGCGGCCGTCGCGCTCGCTCGGCGCCGGCTCGCAGTGGGGCTCGGAGCCGGTGTCGTCGTGCTCGCTTCGGCGGCCACCTCGACGCTCGTCAAGCGTATCGCCGAGCGCCCGGAGATCGCCCAGTCGACCACGCCGAACTCGTTCCCGTCCGGTCACGCCACGATCGCCCTCGCCGCCCTGTTCGCCGTGCTCATGGTCACGCCGCGTCGGTTCCGCCCGCTCGTCGTGATCGTCGGCGCCGCCTACGCGGTCTTCGTCGCGAACCAGACCGTGGTCTACGGCTGGCACCGGGTCAGCGACATCATCGGCGCGTGCGCGATCGCGCTCTTCTGGGTCGGGGCCGTCCGGGCGTTCGGACCACGGGTCGACCGTGGCGCGCGCGGCGACCGCGACGGACACCGTGGTCCGCGTCGGTTGGTGACCTGGGTCCTCCTCGTCGCCACCGGGGTGACGTTCCTGGTCGGTGTCGCGGCGCTCGTGTACGGCATCTCGGGCGGGGCACACGACCACGGTGCGATCCTCGTCGCGGGCCGGATGGCGTCGAGCGCGAGCGTGCTGGCCGTCGTGACGATCGTGTGGATCGCCGACGGCATGCACCACGCGGCGCGGACGGACTCCGAGGCGCTCCCGGGCCGGTAGCCATCGCATCCTCAAGGGTTACAGGCCTGTAACGCCTCCGGACCCGACGGCCGTTGGCCGACTAGCGTCGTCCACACGCCGGCCTCGGGAGCCGGCGTGGACGGGGAACACATGCGGGTGGAGCACACCCCGACGCGGGCACGTCGGGTCCGTGGCACCGTGGCCGCTGCCCTCGGGGCGCTCCTCGTCGCCACCGGGGTGCTCGTCCCCGCGACCTCCGCATCCGCCATGACCCAGGTCGGCGCGCCACCGACCGGCGTCCCCGGGAGCTCCGTGCAAGCCGTCGTGCAGAACCAGGCCGCCGGCACCGGGACCTGGACGATCACCGCGCCGCCCAACACGACGATCACGGCTGCGCAGTCGGTCCCGGCACCCGGGCTCGGACAGTTCACCTGCGTGCCCACGAACGGCGGGACGCAGGCGGCGTGCGGCGCCAGCACGTGGGGGACCGGCAACCAGGTCGCCATCACGATGACGATCGATCCGGCTTCGCCGCTCGGGACCGTCGCCGGTTCGTCCGAGATCAGCCCGTTCGAGGCCGCCGCGCCCTACTCGATCACGGTCGTCGCACCCCCGGCCCCCGCTGCCCCCACCATCACCGCCCCGCCCGCGGGCGACGAGTCGATCGCGACCCAGCCGACGATCACCGGCACGAAGGTGGCCGGTGCGGCGGACACGACGGGAACGACCCTCACGGCCACGATCGACGGCGAGCCGCTGTGCACGGTCGACCCGGCGGCGACCCCGGACTGGTCGTGTACGCCGACCGAACCGCTCGCGGTCGGACAGCACACCGTCAGTGCGACGCAGACGGACCGCTTCGGGCAGGTCTCCCCGGCGGCGACGAGCACGTTCACGGTCCTGGCGCCCGCCGGCCTCAGCGTGACCCAGGCCGGTGCGACGCAGCTCTACGCGGGCTTCCCGGCGATCCGGACGGTCACACTGGCCAACACCGGCGAGGGCGAGGCGCGAGGCGTCCTCCTCACCGCCGACACCGGCGGCCTGCAGGTCCCCGTGTGCGAGCTCGACGGCGCCACGATCGACTGCGCCGGCCTCGCCGCCGGGGTCGACCTCGGCACGATCGCTCCCGGCGACCGGCACGTCCTCCGGCTGACGGTCGCCGCCCGGTCCGGGACCGCCCCCGCGTCGGCGTTCACCATCACGGCGCGGGCGTCCTCCACCACCGCGGCCGTCTCGCCCGTGGAGTCCGGCAGCACCCTCCGCACGATCGCTCCCGGAGCGCCGGTGATCACCGCTCCGGGCAACCGCACGTCGACGACGGACCGCACACCCGAGGTCCGCGGCCGCGGCGTCATTCCGAACGCGGTCGTGACCGTCCGGCAGGGCGAGACCGTGGTCTGCACGGCCACCGCGACGCGGGCCACCTCCTTCGCCTGCACGCCGGAGCGCGCATTCGCCCTCGGCGCGGTCGCCCTGACGGCGACCCAGACGTACGGGGGCGTCGAGTCCGCGCGCGCGTCGACCGCCTTCACGGTGACGGTCGCGACACCGGCCCCTCCAGGAGGCGCGGGTGGCCTCCCCGGCACGGGCGGAGGTTCCACGGGCGGTCCCGGCGGCGCCGGTGGCGGGACCGCGCCGACCGCGCCGAGCACGCCCGGCAGCCCGAGCACGGGAGCCGGGAGCGGTTCCGGCGCCGGCCAGGGGGTCGGGTCGGGAGACGCGGGCGGCAGCACCGGCCCGTCGTCGTCGCCCTCGGCCACACCGCCCGCGCCGGGGGAGAGCGCCGGCAACGGCAACGGCAACGGCAGCGGGGGCGGCAGCGGCGGTGCTGGCGCGGGCAGCGGCGGCACGGACGACGGTCCCCTCGCGATGGACCTCCGCTTCGGCACGCAGCGCATCGTGCCCGGCACCGCGGCCGACATGCGGGGCACGCTCGGCCCGAACGCCTCCGGGGCGACCGTCGCGATCACGTTCGAGGCCCGGATCACCACCGGCATGGTCTACCGGAACGTGAACGTCGAGGTCGACGACTCCCCGCTCGACTGCACCGTCGCCACGAGCTCGTTCTCGTGCATGATCCCGCTCGACCCCGGGCAGCAGGCGGACGTTGACGTCCGGGTGTTCGCCGACCCGGTGAACGCGCCGGACACCGCCGTCCAGCAGATCTCGCTCGCGTCGAACCGGGCGTCGCAGTCCAACGCGATGACGGTGACCACGGCCGTGGCGAAGGGCGAGACCGAGGCGTCGCAGCTGGCCGACCAGATCACGACCTTCAACGCGACGGAGTTCCCCGGTGCGATGGTGCCACTCCTCGCGATGCTGCTCTTCGCGCTCGCCGCGACCGTCGTCGGCCGGCGGGCGACGAGCGGCCCCGCCGCAGCGGCGACCGCCTCGCCGACCGGGGCCGGTCCGTCGGACCCGAGCCGCGCCTCCAGTCCGACCGCCGCAACGAACGGTCCGACCGCCGCACCGAACAGTCCGACCGCCGCAACGAACGGTCCGACCGCCGCACCGAACGGCCCCACCACCGACCCGAGCCGACCCACCACCGACCCACCGTCCGGGAGCAACCGATGACCCACACGACCGACGCCCCGACCGACGCACCCGGCGCCCCAGGTACCCCGACCGCGAAGCGCACCCGCAGGAACCCCGCGCCGGTCATCCTGCTCGTGGCGGTGGTGCTCCTGGCCGTGTACTACGTCGTGATCGGCCTCTCCGGAGCGCTCAAGACGACGACCGCCGTCCCGGTGAGCGGGTCGAACAGTCAGTCCGGCGACTACATGACGCTGCGGATGAGCGTGCAGGACGTCGACCTCTCGAACCGGGTGATGCAGGCGAACGTCCTGCCGATCCCGCACGGCTCGTTCGAGGGCGAGAAGGCCGGCGAGATCTCGCAGCCGCTCCGCATCGAGGTATCGAGCGGCGGGGTGACGACGAGCGTCGTGACGTTCCCGGGGCAGTCGGTGGTGGACGCGACCTCGTTGACGTTGACGCTCGACCGCGGCGACACCTCGTACCCGTTCGACCAGCCGTTCGCGAACTTCCAGCTGAGCGTGCAGGACGACGACTCCGGGGACGCCGTGCCGTTCGAGGTCGACATGTCGAACTCCGCCCGGCCGTGGGTGATGAACGCCGAGCGGAGCGCCGCCGAGGTGCAGAGCGACCGCACCCTCGTCCCGATGCAGATCGACGGGCACCGGGACACCCTGAGCGTCGTGATCGTGTCGTTCTACATCATGGCGATCCTCTTCACGACGCTGATGGCCGTCGTGACGATCGGCAGCGCGATCCTCCGGCGGAAGCTCGAGTTCGCGAACGTGATCTGGCTGAGCGCCACGCTGCTGTCGTTCCCGGCGCTCCGGTCGGCGATGCCCGGCGCCCCGCCGATCGGGACGACGCTCGACTTCGTCTTCCTCTTCCCCTGTCTGGCGCTGGTGGCGATCATGTTCGTGTGGACCGGCGCGTACATGCTGTGGCGGGAGTCGAAGGTGCTGCGGAACCGCGTGCTGGACGACGACGCCGCGTAGTCGCCGCTGGCGGGAATGCCTCGGCCTGCGCTACGTTGTACCGAGCAAGTCGATGCAAACGCATCGAAATCGCAGGCGGAGGGACTCCGCGGAAGGCGGCGCATCATGCAGTTCGGCATCTTCACGGTCAGTGACGTCACGACCGACCCGGTCACCGGCCGGACCCCCGACGACACCCAGCGGGTCCGCGACATCCTGACGATCGCCGAGCACGCCGACCAGGCCGGACTCGACGTCTTCGCCACCGGTGAGCACCACAACCCGCCGTTCGTCGCGTCGAGCCCGACGACGATGCTCGGCTACCTCGCCGGACGCACGAAGCACATCACGCTCTCGACGTCGACGACCCTCATCACCACGAACGACCCGGTGCGCATCGCCGAGGAGTACGCGATGCTCCAGGTCATCTCCGACGGCCGCATGGACCTCATGATGGGCCGCGGCAACACCGGGCCGGTCTACCCGTGGTTCGGGCAGGACATCCGCCAGGGCGTCAACCTCGCGATCGAGAAGTACGCGCTCGTCCGCCAGCTCTGGGAGAACGACGTCGTCAACTGGCAGGGGAAGTTCCGCACGCCGCTGCAGGGCTTCACCTCGACCCCGCGTCCGCTCGACGGTGTCGCGCCCTTCGTGTGGCACGGGTCGATCCGCACGCCGGAGATCGCGGAGCAGGCCGCCTACTACGGCGACGGATTCCTCCACAACAACATCTTCTGGCCGATCCAGCACACCGAGCAGATGGTGGGTCTGTACCGCCAGCGCTTCGAGCACTACGGGCACGGCCGCGCCGACCAGGCGATCGTGGGCCTCGGTGGCCAGTTCTTCGCGCGGAAGAACTCGCAGGACGCGATCGACGAGTTCCGCCCGTACTTCGACAACGCGCCGGTCTACGGGCACGGCCCCTCGATGGAGGACTTCACCGAGCAGACCCCGCTCACGGTCGGTTCGCCGCAGCAGGTGATCGACCGGTACGCCGCCATGAAGGACCACGTCGGGCACTACCAGCGCCAGCTGTTCCTCGTCGACCACGCCGGGCTGCCGCTCAAGACGGTGCTCGAGCAGATCGACATCCTGGCCGAGGACATCGTCCCCGAGCTGCGCAAGATCAACGAGGAGGGCCGCCCGGAAGGCGTCCCCTCGAACCCGCCGTCGCACGCCGACCGCGTGGCCGCGGCGATGGCCGCCGGCACCCTGGGCAGCGACCACGTCGCCGCCGAGGACGAGTGGACGGGTGCGTCCGTCTGATCGCGTGACCGCCTGACGGACTGGAGGCGGGGGGGCCGCGGGGCCCCCGCCCCCCCCGCGGGGGGGGGGGGGGCCCCCCCCCCCCCCCCCGCGGGGGGCGGGGAAATTTTTGCCGGGGTGTAGCCCACCACGACCGCCTAGCGGGTGGGGGCGCGGGCG
>NZ_JBIVBW010000008.1:173916-243739 GCF_044746255.1 Curtobacterium sp. NPDC086286 | reverse complement strand
ATAAATTGGCATTGACAATGTGCACGCTGTTGAGTTCTCAAGGACCAGACGCACTCCCCACTCGACCCCGAAAGAGGTTCCGCCAGAGAGGCTTTCGTTCTTGGTTTGACCACCGGTGTGTCGTCGGACCCTGAGGCCCAGTGGCTCATCCCGTAGGAGAGAACCGGTGGAGTAGTCATCCTAGGCGTCGAAGCGACCCAGCGCAAGGCCAGATCTGAACTTCAGTGGAGGATGGTCCCGCTTGAGGGCCGGCGTGCTCTGGGCTTTCGCTCCAGCCGCTCCGCCGCACCTTTGGGGTGACGAGTAGGAACTATACGCAGCGTTCAGCGGGTGCGCCAAGACGGGCCACATCCCGGGCGTGTCGCGTTGTGCAACACGTGCGGCCCGGACGCAGCGATGCCCGGCTCCCACCAGGGGAACCGGGCATCGACGAGCGGCGACGATCAGGAGAGCGTCACGCCGGCCAGGGTCTTCTTGCCACGACGGAGGACGAGCACTCCCCCGGGCAGGGCGAGGTCGGACAGCGGCGCGGTCGGGTCCTCGACGCGCGTGTTGTTCACGTACACACCACCCTGGTCGATGGCGCGACGGGCTTCGCCGAGGGACTTCACCAACTCGGTGTCGACGAGCGCTCGGGCCACGTCGGCATCACCGGGCAGCGCCACCGACCCCGGGAGCTCCGCGATCGCCGACCGCAGGGTGGTGGCGTCGAGCGCGCCCAGGTCGCCGTTGCCGAACAACGCCGCGGAGGCATCGATCGCCGCCTGCGTCGCCGCGACCCCGTGCACGACCGCTGTCACCTCGAACGCGAGGGTCCGTTGCGCCTCGCGCCGGAACGGCTCGTCGGCAACGGCCTGCTCGAGCCGCTCGATCTCGGCGCGGGACAGGAACGTGAACTGGCGGAGCCGGGCAATCACGTCGGCGTCCGTCGTGTTGAGCCAGAACTGGTAGAACGCGTACGGCGAGGTCATGTCCGGGTCCAGCCAGATCGCGTTGCCCTCGCTCTTGCCGAACTTCGTGCCGTCGGAGTTCGTGATGAGGGGCGTCCCCAGCGCGTGCACCGTCGCCCCCTCGGCACGACGGATGAGTTCCGTCCCCGAGGTCAGGTTGCCCCACTGGTCCGAGCCGCCCGTCTGCAGGGTGCACCCGTACTGGCGGAAGAGCTCGCGGTAGTCGAGGCCCTGCAGGATCTGGTAGCTGAACTCGGTGTAGCTGATGCCCGAGTCGGAGTTCAGGCGCGCGGCGACGGCGTCCTTCTTGAGCATCGAGTTCACGCGGAAGTACTTGCCGATGTCGCGCAGGAAGTCGATCGCGGACAGCGGTGCCGTCCAGTCGAGGTTGTTCACCAGCCGCACGCCGTTCGCGCCGTCGGGGCTGAGGAACCGCGACACCTGGCCCTGCAACCGCGTGACCCACTCCTGCACGGTCTCGCGGGTGTTGAGCGTCCGTTCGGCTGTCGGCCGCGGATCGCCGATCAACCCGGTGGAACCACCGACCAGGGCGAGCGGCTTGTGCCCGGCGAGCTGGATCCGGCGCATGGTGAGCAGCTGCAGCAGGTTCCCGCAGTGCAGGGACGGCGCCGTCGGGTCGAAACCGCAGTAGTACGTGATCGGCTCGCCGTCGAGGGCCTCCTTGAGTGCCGTCTCGTCGGTGGAGACGTGCACCAGATCACGCCAGCGCAGTTCGTCCCAGACCGAGGCGAAGGTCGGGTCGTTCTGCTGGCGCGTCAGGACATCGTGAGCGGATTCACTGGACACCCAGCCATCGTAGCGGCGCGCGCGGTCCAGGAGGCGCCGCGCGGCTCCGTCAATCGAGGGCGCCCTTGTGCCGCCGGTACGCCGACACCGTCGGGTCACCGGTGAGCCAGAAGCGCCAGGGGAAGCGCGCGCCGCCGGCGATGCCGCCGACGCCGGTGCGCGGCCCTCGGGAGATCCGCGGGACCGGACCGGTCGCCGCCGGGCCAGGCACGGTCTCGGACAGGAGTTCCTCGACGACGCGGGTCGGTCCGACGGCGGCGAGCCGCGCCTCCAGGCCGGGAGCCAACGTCAGCACGTACGGGCCGGAGCCGTCGAGGAGTCTGCTGCCGTCGTCCTCACCGAGCACCGCACCGAGCGCGCCGCCGAGGTTGCCGGGACCGCGCGCGAGCGCGACGTCCGTGACGGAGCCGCCACGGCGGGAACGGGCGGTCTCGAGGCCCTCGACGACCTGCGCGCCCCGCAGCAGCGATCCCGACGACGTGCCCTCCGGCGCACTGACGACGTTGACGCACGTGTGGATGCCGTAGGAGCGGTAGGCGTAGAGCGTCCCGGGCGGTCCGAACAGGTGACGGTTGCGCGGCGTCGGGCCGCGGTGGCCGTGCGAGCCGGGGTCGGTGGGGCCGAAGTAGCCCTCGACCTCGGTGATGCGCAGGGTCACGCCCTTGCCCGCGATCGTCGCACCGAGCAACGCCGGCGCCGAGACCGGCGCCGGTTCGGACAGCAGCGCGAGCGTGGGGTCGGTCATCGGGTGAAGGGCACGCCCTCCGCGAGGTCGCGGACGCGACGGGTGAGCGACACGAGCTGTTCGGCGACGCGGTCCGGCGCGGTGCCGCCGATTCCGGCACGCGACGCGACGGAACCCTCGATGGTGAGGACGCCGCGGACCTCGGGCGTGAGGTGTTCGGACACCGTCCGGTACTCGTCGTCGGTGGGGTCGTCGAGTTCGATCCCGCGCTCCTCGCAGTACCGGACCAGCGCGCCGGAGACCTCGTGCGCGTCACGGAACGGCACCCCCTGGCGGACGAGCCACTCGGCGACGTCCGTCGCGAGCGAGAATCCCTGCGGCGCGAGCTCGGCCATGCGGTCGGTGTCGAACGAGAGGGTCGCGACCATGCCGGTGAAGGCGGGGAGCAGGACCTCGAGGGTGGCGACCGAGTCGAAGACGGGCTCCTTGTCCTCCTGCAGGTCGCGGTTGTACGCCAGCGGCAGGCCCTTGAGGGTTGCGAGCAGGCCGGTCAGGTTGCCGATGAGCCGGCCGGACTTGCCCCGGGCGAGCTCGGCGATGTCCGGGTTCTTCTTCTGGGGCATGATGCTCGACCCCGTGGAGAACGCGTCGTGCAGCCGGACGAAGCCGAACTCCTTCGTGTTCCAGAGGATGATCTCCTCCGCCAGGCGGGAGACGTCGATGCCGATCTGCGCGAGGACGAAGGCGAACTCGGCGACCACGTCACGAGCCGCCGTGGCGTCGATCGAGTTGTCCGCGGGGCGGGCGAACCCGAGCTCGTGGGCGATCGCCGAGGGGTCGAGGCCGAGCGAGCTCCCCGCGAGGGCGCCGGCGCCGTACGGGCTCACACTCGCGCGGTCCGACCAGTCGCGGAGCCGCTCGAGGTCACGGACCAGGGGCCACGCGTGCGCGAGCAGGTGGTGTGCGAGGAGGACCGGCTGCGCGTGCTGCAGGTGCGTGCGACCCGGCATGATCGCGCCGGGGTGCTCGTTGGCCTGCTGGGAGATCGCGTCGACGAGGTCGATGACGAGGTGCCCGATGCGGCGACCGTGGTCGAGCATGTGCATCCGACCGAGCGTCGCGATCTGGTCGTTGCGGCTCCGGCCGGCGCGCAGCTTCCCGCCGAGCTCGGGGCCGAGGTCGGCGATGAGGAGTCGTTCGAGGGCGCCGTGCACGTCCTCGTCGCTGTCGGCGGGCTGCAGCGCGCCGTCGGCGTGCGCGGACTCGAGGCGGTCGAGGCCGGCGAGCATCCGCTCGAGCTCGTCGGCCGTCAGGTACCCGGCGGTGTTGAGGGCGCGGGCGTGGGCGCGGGAGCCGGCGATGTCGTAGGGGGCGAGCTGCCAGTCGAAGTGGGTCGATCGGGAGAGGGCGGCGAGCTCGGCGCTCGGGCCGTCCGCGAAGCGGCCACCCCAGAGGGCGCCGGTGTTGGTGGCGTCGGTCTTGGCGGCGGGCTGGTTCGCGTCGGTCATGGTTCTCTCGTCGTCCGGTCGTGGGTTTGGGGGCGGGGTGCCTGGGCGCTCAGTTGGCCAGGTCGCGGCGGGCGGAGATCTTGCTCGGCAACGACCAGATGTCGATGAACCCCTTCGCGTGCGACTGGTCGAAGGCGTCGCCCGTGTCGTAGGTCGCCAGGTCGAAGTCGTAGAGGCTCTGGCTGGAGCGGCGTCCGGTCACGACGGCTCGGCCCGCGTGGAGCCGGAGTCGGACGTCGCCGGAGACGTGCTGCTGGGTGTGGGCGATGAAGGCGTCGAGGCTCCGCTTCAGGCCGCTGAACCACAGCCCGTCGTAGACCAGGTCGGCCCAGTCCGACTCGACCTGCCGCTTGTACCGGTTGACGTCGCGTTCGAGGGTCAGGTTCTCGAGCTCCTCGTGCGCGGCGATCAGGGCGACGGCGGCCGGCGCCTCGTACACCTCGCGCGACTTGATGCCGACGAGCCGGTCCTCGACCACGTCGATCCGACCGACACCGTGCTTGCCGGCGAGTGCGTTGAGCTCCTGCACGACGCGCAGCACGCTGAACCGCTGTCCGTCGATGGCGACGGGGACGCCCTGCTCGAAGGTGATCGTCACCTCGTCCGGAGCGCGCGGGACGGTCGGGTCCTGCGTGTAGGCGTAGAGCTCCTCCGCCGGGGCGTTCCACGGGTCCTCGAGGTGACCGGTCTCGACCGCTCGACCCCACACGTTCTGGTCGATCGACCAGGGCGAGCGTTCCGACTGTTCGACGGGCAGGCCGTGCTGCTGGGCGTAGGCGATCGCTCGGTCGCGGGTGAGCGCGAGGTCCCGCACCGGTGCGACGCTCGTCAGGTCCGGGGCGAGGGCCGCGACCGCCGCCTCGAAGCGGACCTGGTCGTTGCCCTTGCCCGTGCACCCGTGCGCCACGCTGTCGGCACCGAGCTGCTTCGCTGTGAGCGCCAGGTGCTTCGCGATGAGGGGACGACTCAGCGCGGAGACGAGCGGGTAGCGCTTCTGGTACAGGGCATTGGCCTGCAGCGCGGGGACGAGGTAGTCGTCGGCGAACTCGTCCTTCGCGTCGATGACGATCGACTCGACGGCGCCGCAGTCGAGCGCGCGCTGCCGGATCGCCGCCATGTCCTCGCCGCCCTGGCCGACGTCGACCGCGAGGGCGACGACGTCCTTGCCGGTGGCGTCACGCAGCCAGCCGATGCCGACGGACGTGTCGAATCCGCCGGAGTACGCGAGGACGACGCGGTCTGCCACGGTGGTCTCCCTGGGTCAGGCGGTCGCGGGGGCGCCGGTCGTCGCGTGGGCGCCGGTCGCGGCGGGAGCGCTGGTCGCGGTGGGAGCGCCGGTCGCGTTCGCTGCGAGGAGCCACGCGAGCAGCGCCTTCTGGGCGTGGAGACGGTTCTCCGCCTCGTCCCAGATGATGCTCCGCGGACCGTCGATGACCTCGGCCGTGACCTCGAACCCTCGGTCGGCGGGCAGGCAGTGCATGAACACGGCGTCGTCGGCGGCGTGCGCCATCATCGCGTCGTCCACGCGGTACCCGTTGAAGGTGTCGAGCCGCGCCTGCTTCTCGTCCTCCTTGCCCATCGACACCCAGGTGTCGGTCACGACGACGTCCGCTCCGGCGACGGCGGCGACCGGGTCGGTCACGACGAGCACGGAACCGCCGGTCACGGCAGCGCGACGCTCGGCGTCCGTGACGACCTCGGCTGCCGGGGAGAACTCGGCCGGTGCCGCGACGCGGACGTGCATGCCCGCGGTGGCCCCGGCGAGCAGGTAGGACTGCGCCATGTTGCTCGCGCCGTCGCCGATGAAGGCCACGGTCTGCCCCGCCAGGGTCCCGCGGTGCTCGCGGATGGTCAGCAGGTCAGCGAGCAGCTGGCACGGGTGGAAGTCGTCCGACAGGGCGTTGACGACGGGGACGCTCGTGTTCGCCGCCATCTCCTCGAGCCCGGCCTGGCCGTAGGTGCGCCACACGATCGCCGACACCATGCGCTCGAGGACGCGTGCGGTGTCGGACGGCGTCTCCTTGCCGCCCAGCTGGCTGTTCGCCGTCGAGATGATGAGCGGGCTGCCGCCGAGGTCGGAGATGCCGACGTGGAAGGACACCCGCGTGCGGGTGGACGACTTGTCGAAGATCACGGCGACGCTCTGCGGTCCGGCGAGGGGCTTGGCACCCCACCGGTCGGCCTTCATCTGCTCGGCGAGGTCGAGGATCGCGGACTGCTCCGCCTGGCTGAGGTCGTCGTCGCGGAGGAAGTGGCGGGTCATGCGGAGGTCTCCTGGGTGGTGGTGCCCTGGTCGGCGGCGACTGCGGCCAGGCTCTCGCGGAGGATCGACACGAACTCGTCGATCTCGGCGTCGGACACGACGAGCGGCGGCGCGATGCGCAGGCTCGACTCGTTCGGGGCGTTGATGATCAGGCCGCGCTCGAGCGCGGCGGCGTTGACGGCGGCGGCGACCGGGCCGGTCAGGCCGACCCCGATGAGGAGGCCGGTGCCACGGACCTCTTCGACGAGGGGCGAGCCGATGCTCGCGATGCCCGCACGGATCCGCTCCCCCTTCGTCACCGCACCGGACACGAGGTCAGCCCGCTCGATCTCGGCGAGGACGGCGTTCGCCACCCGGGTGCCGAGCGGGTTGCCACCGAACGTCGAGCCGTGCTGTCCGGCCGAGAACAGTTCGGACGCCCAGCCGAAGGTGACGAGGGCGCCGATCGGGAACCCGCCCGCGATGCCCTTCGCGATCGTGATGGCGTCCGGCTCGAAACCGTGGCCCTGGTAGGTGAACCAGTTGCCGGTCCGGCCGACGCCCGTCTGGATCTCGTCGAGGATCAGCAGCGCGCCGTGTTCCGCGGTCAGGCGGCGAGCGGCGAGCAGGAACCCCTCGGGCAGGTCGACCACGCCGGCCTCGCCCTTGATCGGTTCGACGATGAGCGCGGCGACGGTGTCGTCGATCGACTCCTCGAGCGCGGCGACCGTGGAGTCGATGTGCTCGACCCCGGGGACCATCGGCAGGAAGTCCTCTTGCAGGGCGGGCTTGCCGGTGAGCGCGAGCGCGCCCATCGTGCGGCCGTGGAAGCCCTGCTTCAGCGCGAGGATGCGGGTCTTCTGCCCGTCGGCGCCCTTGTTCAGCCGTGCGAGCTTGAACGCGGCCTCGTTGGCTTCGGCACCGGAGTTGCCGAAGTACACGCGGCCGGCCTCACCTGCGCCCGTGATGCGCTTGAGCCGCTCGGCGAGCTCGAGCTGCGGCGGGGTCGCGAAGTAGTTCGAGACGTGCACGAGCTTGGCGGCCTGGTCGCTGATCGCCTCGACCAGCGCGGGGTGCGCGTGGCCGAGCGAGTTGACGGCGATGCCGGCGAGGAAGTCGAGGTACTCGTTGCCGTCGACGTCCCAGACGCGACAGCCCTCGCCGCGCTCGAGCATGATCTTCGGCGGGGTCAGGGATCGCATGAGCGACGCCCCGAACCGGTCGTTCCAGGTCTCGGTCTGCGTCTCGGTGCTCACTGCGGCTGTCCCTTCTCGGTCGTGCTGGCCACGTGTTGGCCGGTGGTGCTGCTCGTCGACGGTGCTGCGACGCGTCGGCCGATCTCGGCGTGGGTCATCTGGTTCTCGGTGCGTCGGCTCGGGTCCGGGATCACCTCGGTGCCCGCGCCGCGCAGGGTGAACACCTCGAGCAGGATCGAGTGCGGGATCCGCCCGTCGATGATCGTCGCGCCGCCGACCCCGCCGACCACGGCGTCGAGGCATGCGGTCATCTTCGGGATCATGCCCGACTCGAGCGACGGCAGGAGCGCGCGGAGTTCCTCGACCGCGATGAGGTCGACGATCGAGTCGCGGTCCGGCCAGTTGCGGTACAGGCCGGGGACGTCGGTGAGCATCATGAGCTTCGACGCCTTGAGGGCGATCGCGAGTGCGCCCGCCGCGGCGTCGGCGTTCACGTTGAGCGCTTGGTCCGGGTGGGCGTCGTCGATGGCGATGCTCGACACCACGGGGATGCGGCCGGCCTCGATCGCGGCGAGCACACCGGAGGGGTCGACGTGCGTGATGTCGCCGACGTGCCCGAGATCGAAGTGCTCGCCGTCGACGACGACGCCCTTCTTCTCGCCGGTGAACAGCGAGCCGCCGTCGCCGAACACGCCGACGGCCAGGCCCTCGCCGTGCTCGTTCATCAGGTCGACGATCTCGCGGTTGACCTCGCCGGCGAGCACGTCACGGACGACCGTGATCGCCTCGGTCGTGGTGACGCGGTAGCCGCCGCGGAACTCGGACGCGATGCCCTGTTCCTTCAGCGCCGCCGAGATCTGCGGGCCGCCGCCGTGCACGACCACCGGGTGGAGGCCGGCGTACCGGAGGTAGACCATGTCCTCGGCGAACGCGCGCTTGAGGTCCTCGTTCACCATGGCGTTGCCGCCGAACTTGACGACGACGATCTTGCCCGAGAACCGCTTCAGCCACGGCAGGGACTCGATGAGGGTCGCGGCCTTGACGGTCGCGAGCTCGTGCTCTTCTTCCTTCGAGAGGATGCTGTCGTCGGCCATCAGCTGGAGTACGCGCTGTTCTCGTGGACGTAGTCGTGCGTGAGGTCGTTCGTCAGGATCGTCGCCGAGAACGGTCCGACGCCGAGGTCGATGAGGACGTCGGTGTCGCGCGGCGTCAGGTCGACGCGGTCGCTCGGCTCGTCCGGGGCGCCGGCGTGGCAGACACGGACCCCGTTCATCGAGACGTCGACGGCGTACGGGTCGAACTCGGCGTCGGTGGTGCCGATCGCCGCGAGCACCCGGCCCCAGTTCGGGTCGTTGCCGAACACCGCGGCCTTGAACAGGTTGTTCCGGGCGACGCTCCGGCCGACCGTGACGGCGTCGTCCTCGGTCGCGGCGTTCACGACGTGGATCGCGATGTCGTGGCTCGCGCCCTCGGCGTCCTGCTGCAGCTGCCGTGCGAGGTCGGCGCAGACCGCGGTCAGGGCTTCTTGGAAGTCGCCGACCTCGGGAGTGACGCCGCTCGCGCCGGAGGACAGCAGCACCACGGTGTCGTTCGTCGACATGCAGCCGTCCGAGTCGACCCGGTCGAAGGTGACGCGGGTGGCGGCCCGGAGCGCCTGGTCGAGCTCGTCCGAGCCGACGACGGCGTCCGTGGTGATCACGACGAGCATCGTCGCGAGCCCGGGTGCGAGCATGCCCGCGCCCTTGGCCATGCCGCCGACGGTCCAGCCGTCCTCGGTGACGACCGACTGCTTCGGCTTCGTGTCGGTGGTCATGATGGCGGTCGCGGCGTCCGGACCGCCGTCGGCCGACAGTGCCGCACTCGCGAGGTCGACGCCCCTGAGGACGTTGTCGCGGAACGTCTGGTCGCCGACCCCGATGAGGCCGGTCGAGCAGACGACGACGTCGCCGGCGCCGATGCCGAGCGCCTCGCCCACGGCTTCGGCGGTCATGTGGGTGGTCTGGAAGCCGAACGGACCGGTGAAGCAGTTCGCGCCGCCGGAGTTCAGGACGACCGCTCGGGCGGTGCCGTCACCGACCGCCTGGCGCGACCAGATCACGGGGTGCGCCTGGGCACGGTTGCTGGTGAAGACCGCGGCCACTGCGGCGTCCGGCCCGTCGTTGACGACGAGGGCCACGTCGGGCTTGCCGCTCGACTTGAGACCGGCCGTCACGCCGGCCGCGCGGAAGCCCGCTGCCGCGGTGACGCCCTGGAGGCCCGGGTCGGTGTGGGTGGACTGGCTTGCGTCGGTCACGGTGCGACTCCGTCCACGCTGAGGCCGAGGGTCTCCGGGAAGCCCAGGGCGAGGTTCGTCGACTGGACCGCGGCACCGGCGGTGCCCTTGGCCAGGTTGTCCAGTGCGCTCACCGCGACGACGCGACCGGCGGCCTCGTCGACCGCCAGCCCGATCAGTGCGGTGTTCGCGCCGATGGTGTCGGCGACCCGGGGGAACTCGCCCTCGGGCAGGAGGTGCACGAAGGGCTCGTCGGCGTAGGCCTGCTCCCAGGCGAGCCGGACGTCACGGGCGCTCACACCGGGCGCGAGCTTCGCGGTCGTCGTCGCCAGGATGCCGCGGGACATCGGGACGAGGACCGGCGTGAACGAGATCGTCACGTCGGACGCGCCGGCGACCACGAGGTTCTGCTGGATCTCCGGGATGTGGCGGTGCTTCCCGCCGACCGCGTACGCGCTCGCGGAGCCCATGATCTCGGACGCCAGGTACGTGTTCGCGAGCTTCTTGCCGGCACCGCTCGGGCCGACGCTCAGCACGGCCACGAGGTCGTCCGACTCGATCAACCCGGCCTGGATGCCCGGCTGGATGCCGAGCGTGACGGCGGTCACGTTGCACCCGGGGACGGCGATCCGCTTCGTCCCCACGAGCGCCGCCCGCTGCCGGCTCTGCGTCTGGATGTCGTCCACGTCACGCCACTCGTCCGCCGACCCGGGCGTCGGCGCCGCGTGCAGCAGCTCCGGCAGCCCGTAGGTCCACGCTCCGTGGTAGTCGCCGCCGTAGAACGCTTCCCACGCCGCCGGGTCCGTCAGCCGGTGGTCCGCGCCGCAGTCCACGACGAGGGCGTCGTCGCCGAGCTCCGCGGTGATGGCCCCGGACTGGCCGTGCGGCAGCGCGAGGAACACGACGTCGTGTCCGCGCAGGTTGTCCGCCGTCGTCGGCTCGAGGGTCAGGTGCGACAGCGAGCGGAGGTGCGGCTGCGTCGCGATGAGCGGCTGTCCGGCGTTCGAGAACGCCGTCACCGTCCTGACGTCGAACTCGGGATGGGCGGAGAGCACGCGCAGGAGCTCACCGCCCGCGTAGCCGGAGGCTCCCGCCACGGCGACGGATACGGACATGGGATTCCACCTTTGGTCGGACTGGTCGTCGAGAGAGTCGGAGGCGGCGGCCCCGGGCGGTGCTGGTCCCGATGGGATCAGTCGCGCAGGGTCGCCCCGAATCGCTCGCCGGCACGTCGGACGGCGCTGTCACGGGCCTCAGTGGCCTCGGCAGCGGTCAGCGTGCGGTCCGTGGCGCGGAAGCGCAGCGCGAACGTCAGGGACTTCTGTCCCTCGTCCACGCCGGTGCCCCGGTAGTCATCCACGAGGCGAGCATACTCCAACAGCTCTCCGGCACCAGTGCGCACCGCATCCAGTACGTCACCCGCCGGTACGTCGGCACCCACCACGAGGGACAGGTCCTGCGTCGCCGCCGGGTAGGACACGATCGGTGCCACCGACACCAGTTCGGGTGCCGCCCGGACCATGGCGTCGAGGTCGAGTTCGACGACCGCGACGACGCGCGGCAGGACCGCTGCCTCGGTCAGCTCGGGCAGGAGTTCACCCGCGACGCCGACGACGGTTCCGTCCACGAGGAGCGATGCCGCGCGGCCCGGGTGCAGGGACGGGTGCGTCGTCTGCGCCACCGTGAGCTCCACGCCGACCGCCCACGCGACGGCGCGCGCGACGTCGAGTGCGTCCGCGATGCCGTACGGCTCGGGCTGCACGCCGGGCTGCTTCACGACCCGGTTGCCGGTGAGCAGCGCGGACACGTGGAACGGCTGCGGCGGCAGGGACGCGTCGAGCGCGGCGAGGGTGTCGCGGTCCGGGAGCACGGCGCCGGCCGGGACCGTGTCGGTACCGAGCGTCTCGCCCACGACCGGCAGGAACACCCGCGAGGTCTCGTAGAGCGCGACGTCGACGAGGCCGCGCGACACGTTGCGGCGGGCGGCGTCGACGAGTGCCGGCACCCCGCTGCGACGGAGGAGGCTCTGCTCGCTGTCGAGGGCGTTCGCGAGGACCACGCTCGGCCCGCCGGCGCCGTCGATGCCCGGGTAGGCGTCCTGCGTGGCCTGCGACACGAAGGGTGCGGTGACGACCTCGACCAGGCCGTCGGCGGCGAGTGCGGCGGCGACGCGGCGACGGGCCTGCTGGTGACCGGTCAGGCCACGGCCGGGCGGCGCGACGGGGAGGACGCTCGGGATGCGGTCGTAGCCGACGATGCGCGCGACCTCTTCGACGAGGGTGGTGTCGTCGGTGAGGTCGGGGCGCCAGGTCGGCGGCACCACGGCGAGCGTGTCCCCGTCGACGTCGACCGACGCACCGATCGCGCGCAGGGTGTCGATGACCTCGGCGTCGGTGTAGTCGACGCCGACGAGCTCGGCCGGACGGGCGATGCGCATCGTGACCGTCGGACGGGGCTCGGTGTCGACGAGCGTCGAGCCGAGGGGGTCCGCGGTGCCGCCCGCGAGCTCGACGAGGAGCTCGACCGCACGGTTCGCAGCGGCCTCGGCCACGAGCGGGTCGACGCCGCGCTCGAAGCGTCGGGACGCCTCGCTCGGGAGCTTGTGCCGACGCGCGGTCCGGGCGATGGAGGTCTGGTCGAAGCCGGCGGCCTCGATCAGGACGTCGGTGGTCGCGTCGGAGATCTCGGTCCGGGCGCCGCCCATCACGCCGGCGAGGCCGACGGGACCGGAGTCGTCGGTGATGACGAGGTCTTCCGGGTCGAGCGTCCGTTCGACGTGGTCGAGGGTCGTCAGGGTCTCGCCGGCAGCAGCACGACGGACACCGAGCCCGCCCTGCAGCGTCCGGAGGTCGTACCCGTGCAGCGGCTGACCGAGCTCGAACATGACGTAGTTCGTGATGTCGACGGGCAGCGAGATCGACCGGACACCGGCGAGGGCGAGGCGCGAGACCATCCACGCCGGGGTCTTCGCGGTCGGGTCGATGCCACGGACGACACGGGTGACGAACGTGTGCGCGCCGACCCGGCCACGCACCGGGGCCTGGTCGTCGATCACGACCGGGAAGCCCTCGGCGCTGCGGGGGGCGACCCGCTCGACCGGGTCGTGGAAGGTCGCGCCGGTGGCGTGGGCGTACTCGCGAGCGACGCCGCGCATGCTCAGCACGTACCCGCGGTCCGGGGTCACGTTGATCTCCACCGCGGCGTCGTCGAGACCGAGGAGGGCGATGGCGTCCGCGCCGACCTCGGGCTCCATGCCGAGGTCCGCGAAGCGGAGGATGCCGTCGTGCTCGTCGCCGAGACCGAGCTCGCGTGCCGAGGCGATCATGCCGTCGGACACGTGCCCGTAGGTCTTGCGTGCCGCGATCGGGAACGGCCCGGGCAGGACGGCGCCGGGGAGCGTGACGACGACGAGGTCGCCGACGTCGAAGTTGTGCGCGCCGCAGACGATGCCGCGGGGCTCGGGCTCGCCGACGTCCACCTGGCACCAGTTGATCGTCTTGCCGTTCTTCTGCGGCTCGGGCTCGCGCTCGAGCACGCGGCCGACGACGATCGGGCCCGTGAGGTCGTAGGTGTGGACGTCCTCTTCCTCGAAGCCCACCGACACGAGCGCCGCGTGGACGTGCTCGAGGGTGACGTCGTCGGGCAGGTCGACGGACTCGCCGAGCCAACGGAGTGGGACGCGCATCAGACCACCGTTCCGAACTGCTGCGAGAAGCGGATGTCGCCCTCGAGGAAGTCACGCATGTCGTTCAGGCCGTTGCGGAACTGCAGCGTCCGCTCGATGCCCATGCCGAACGCGAAGCCCTGGTACTCGGCCGGGTCGATGCCGGCGGCGCGCAGGACGTTCGGGTTGACCATGCCGCAGCCGCCCCACTCGACCCACCGAGCGCCGCCCTTGGCGTTCGGCTGCCAGACGTCCATCTCGGCACTGGGTTCGGTGAACGGGAAGTAGTTCGGGCGGAGCCGGATCTGCGCCTCGGCCCCGAACATCTGGCGCGCGAAGTGCTCGAGCGTGCCGCGCAGGTGCGCCATCGTCAGGCCCTTGTCGATCGCGATGCCCTCGACCTGGGTGAAGACCGGCAGGTGCGTGGCGTCGAGTTCGTCGGCGCGGTACACCCGGCCCGGCGCGATGACGTAGAGCGGCAGATCGCGCGAGAGCAGCGACCGCACCTGCACCGGGGAGGTGTGGGTGCGCATGACGAGGTGGCGCTCGACCGGCTCGACGAAGATCGTGTCGGCCATGGCCCGGGCCGGGTGGTCCGGGTCGAAGTTCAGCGCGTCGAAGTTGAACCACTCGTGCTCGAGCTCGGGGCCTTCCGCGACTTCCCACCCCATGCCGACGAAGATGTCGGCCACGGTCTCGTTGAGGAGCGACAGCGGGTGCCGCGAGCCGGGCGCGCGGCGGACCGGGAGCGCGGTGACGTCGACGCGCTCGGCGTCGAGGCGTGCACGTTCCTCGGCTTCGGCGAGCACGGACTCCTGCTCGGCGATCGCCGCGTTCACCTGCCCACGGGCCTGTCCGACGAGCTTGCCCGCGGCCGCCTTCTGCTCCTTCGGCACGCTGCGCATCGACGCGTTCATCCGCGCCAGCGCGGACTGTTCGCCGGTGTGCTCGGCCCTGGCCTGCTTCAGCTCGGCGACGGTCGTCGTGGCGCGGACCGCCGCGAGGGCCCGGTCCACGGCGTCGGCGACGGCCGATTCGCTGATCTCGAGAGGTTCTGACACGAGACCCAAGCCTACCGGCCCGTGGGATACCGCCGTCCGGTACCGGACGGTCTGGGGAGGAGTCCCCTGATCAGTCGCCTGTGGAGGGACGAGCCGTGCGCTGCGCGAACGCCGACTCGTACAGGCAGACGGACGCCGCGGTCGCGAGGTTCATCGACTCCGCCTTGCCGTAGATCGGCACCTTCACGGCGCGGTCGACGAGGGCGAGGTCCTCGGTGGTGAGACCACGTGCCTCGTTGCCGAACACCCACGCGGTCGGACCGTCGAGCATGCCGTCGGCGCGGACCTCGGGCAGGTCGTCGCCCGAGACGTCGGCGGCCAGGATCGTGTACCCGAGGCCCCGGGCACGGGACACCGCGTCGGCGAGCGTCACGCCGACCGACACCGGCACGTGGAAGAGCGAGCCCGTGGTCGACCGCACGACCTTCGGGTTGTACGGGTCGACGCTGCGCCCGGTGAGGACCACCGCGTCGGCGCCGGCGGCGTCGGCCGCACGGATGATGGTGCCGGCGTTGCCCGGATCACGCACCTCTTCGAGGATCGCGACGATCCCCGGCAGGCCGCCACGCGCCTCCTGGGCGGCACCGGCGTCGGGGAAGACGTCCTTCACCGACGTCGGGAACTGCTGGCACACCGCGACGACGCCCTGCGGCGTCACCGTGTCCGCCATCGCGTCGAGGACCTGTTCGGTCACGAACCACGTGTCGACCGGCGCGTCGTCGAGACCGTAGCGCGCGGCCGCGGTCGGGGTCACGTAGAGCTCGCGGAGGAGCTCCGGGCGGTACTCGATCGCCTCGCGCACCGCCTGCGGCCCTTCGAGCAGGAACAGGCCCGTGTCGGCGCGCACGTCCTTCTTCGACAGCGCTGCGACGGCACGGACACGGCCGGCCTTGGGGTTCTCGAGGAGATCGCTCACGGGACAAGTCTAGGAACGACGAAACCCCCGCCGGACCGGCGGGGGTTTCGCGAGCAGAAGAACTGACTACGCAGCCTTCGGGGCCGAGGTGTCGGCCGGGAGCGCCTTCTTGGCGGTCTCGACGAGCGCCGCGAAGGTCTCGGGGTTGTTCACCGCGAGGTCCGCGAGGATGCGACGGTCGACCTCGACGCCGGCAAGGCCGAGGCCCTGGATGAGGCGGTTGTAGGTCAGGCCGTTCGCACGCGACGCGGCGTTGATGCGCTGGATCCAGAGGCGACGGAACTCGCCCTTCTTCGCGTGACGGTCGCGGTACGCGTAGACGAGGGAGTGGGTGACCTGCTCCTTGGCCTTGCGGTACAGACGCGAACGCTGACCGCGGTAGCCCTCGGCGCGCTCGAGGATGACGCGGCGCTTCTTGGCGGCGTTGACCGCTCTCTTTACTCGTGCCATTGATCTATTCCTTTACGTTCTGCGGGGCTCAGTGGCCGAGGAGCTTCTTGACGTTCTTCGCGTCAGCCTTGGCGAGGACCTGGTCCTCGTTGAGGCGGGCCTTGCGCTTGGCGCTCTTGACCTCGAGGTTGTGACGCATACCGGCCTGCTGCTTCATGATCTTGCCGCTGCCGGTGACCTTGAAGCGCTTCTTCGACCCGGAGTGGGTCTTCTGCTTGGGCATGGTGGTGCCTTTCCGTGGGATGGATGGGGAGCCGCGTCGTTGCGGGATCGGTCGGTGGGACCTATTCAGCGGGAGCTTCGGCCTGCGCGGGCTCGGGAGCCACGTCGGTGGTCTCCTCCTTGCCCTTCGCAGCGTGCTCCGACGCACGACGCTCGGCCTTCTGAGCAGCGCGCTTGGCGTTCTGCTCGCCCTTGACGTCGGACTTGTTCTTGAGCGGGGCGATGATCATCGTCATGTTGCGGCCGTCCTGGGTCGGACGCGACTCGACGACACCGAACTCGGCGATCTCCTCGGCGAACTTCTGGAGGAGACGGACACCCTGCTCCGGACGCGACTGCTCGCGGCCACGGAAGAGGATCATCGCCTTCACCTTGTCGCCACCGAGGAGGAAGCCCTCGGCGCGCTTGCGCTTCGTCTCGTAGTCGTGCACGTCGATCTTCAGGCGGAAACGGACTTCCTTGAGGTCCGTGTTCACCTGGTTGCGACGCGCTTCCTTGGCCTTCTGAGCGGCCTCGTACTTGAACTTGCCGTAGTCCATGATCTTCGCCACGGGCGGCTTCGAGTTCGGCGCGACCTCGACCAGATCCAGCTCGGCTTCCTGCGCGAGGCGCAGTGCGACGGCGATGGGGACAACGCCGACCTGCTCGCCCTGGGGGCCGACGAGTCGGACCTCGGGGACGCGGATTCGGTCGTTGGTACGGGGATCGGGAATGCGGAGCTCCTTCAATCAGGTGGTGGCCGTCCGGGGCGTTTGCCCTGGACGACGGCACGAGAGAGGAGATCTGACGCACGGATCGTGACCCGTTCGGCAGCCGCCCGACGCCGACCCCTGCGGGACGGCCGACCGACGCGGACGCCGGTGGAGCGGTGTGGACCCGGTAGCCTGTGGTGCGCGGCCGCGGGTGGGAGAGACTCCTCTTTCGTGACGCTGCGGGAGTGATCGGCATCGTTCGCACGAGTCCGGGCACACTGACAGCATCTGCCGCGGACGAGTCTAGCAGAGGAGCACCGTGACCGACACCCCTTCCCCCGAGCCCGACGAGGCCGCCCGCGACATCTCGGAGGTGCCGGCCGTCGAACTCATCAACACCGTGGCGGTGCACCTCCTCAGCGCGGCCGCCGTCAAGGTGGGTCTCGCGGACGACCCCGAGCAGCAGACGGACCTCGACGAGGCGCGCAAGCTCATCACGGCGCTCGCGGGGCTCGTCACCGCCGCGGCGACGGAGATCGGGGACCACCACGCCCGCCCGCTGCGCGACGGGCTCCGTTCGGTGCAGCTCGCGTTCCGCGAGGCGTCGAGCATCCAGGACGCGCCGGGTGCCGGACCGGGTGAGAAGTACACCGGACCCGTCAACTGACGGGCGTCACCCGATGACGGACGGGAGGCGCGGTGCCGGCTGGCACCGCGCCTCCCGTCCGTCATCCGGTCCGGTCCAGGGCCACAGCCCTCGGCTCGTCGGTCAGGCCGTGCTGCGCGCGACCAGACGCGTGACCGCGGCGAGCGGGATGCCGACCCAGTCGGGACGGTTCCGGGTCTCGTAGACGACCTCGTAGACGGCCTTGTCGAGTTCGAACGCGTCGAGCAGCTCCCGGTGGGCACGCAGGTCCGATCCCGTCCCCTGCTGGTAGCCGTCGAGGAACGCCGACCGGGCCTCCTGCGCCCACTCCCCCGCGTCGACGGGCTCGGCGTCCTGGGCGAGCGAGCCCTGGACGTAGTCGAACGAGCGCAGCATGCCGGCGACGTCCCGGAGCGTGACGTCCGGCAGGGAGCGCTCGGTGAGCGGCCGGAGCGGCTCGCCCTCGAAGTCGAGGAAGACCCAGCCGCGGGGTTCCGGAGCGGCGAGCACCTGCCCGAGGTGCAGGTCCCCGTGGATGCGCTGGAGGTCGGGCCAGTCGGCGTCGGCGGCCCGGGCGTAGACCGCACGGACGGCGTCGACGTGCGGCCCGATCGCCGGGGCCTCGCGTGCCGCGGCGTCGAGCCGGCCGTGCATCGTCGCGATCGCGGCGGCACGGCGGTCGTCGTCGGCGGGCTCGGTCGGCAGGGCCTCGGCGAGGGTGCGGTGCACCTCGGCGAGCGCGAGCCCGAGCCGCTCGGCGTCGGATGCGAAGGGGATGCCCTCGCGGGCGTCGCCGAGCGCCACGCGCCAGGCGTCCTGCAGCCCCGGCAGGAACTCCTGGGCGAAGGCGAGGTGCCCGCTCGCGGTGCCGTCGGAGCGCCCCGGGTCCGGCCAGCTCCCGCGGAGCGCGCCGTACACGCGCGGCACCCGGGCGCTGCCGGCGGCCGAGAGGGCGAGCTGCGTGGTGACGTCCGGGTTGTCGCCGTGGTGCAGTACGCGGAAGACCTTCACGATGACCTCGGCGCCGGTGTCCGTCTCGCAGATCACCGACGTGTTCGACTGTTCGCCGCTGAGCACCCGGGACCGCCGGACGGTGCCGATCGGGACGAGACTCTCGTCGTCAGCGTCGATGCGCGCGGCGAGGGACCGGATCCAGTCCGGATCGGCGGTCGCGTCGTGCACGGTCCCGGTCGCGTCGGGGCTGACCGGCGCCTGGTAGAGGACGGGGCCGGTCGGGGCGTCGTCGAGGACGAGGCGGGTACCGGCGGGCTGCGCGAGGGTGCGGAGCCGCGGGGTGGTGCCCTTCGCCGTGTACCAGCGCTGGTGGGCGATCCAGCCCTCGAGGGTGCGGTCGGTGGGCTCGCCGGGGGCGGGGACGGGTGCCTCGTCGCTCATGGGGCGAACCGTACGCGCCGGGGGCTGAGGGTGGTGCGCTGGGTCGTGGGGCGTGGGGCGCTGGGCGCTGGGGGCGTGGGGCGCTGGGTTCGGGTCGTCCGCTGTCCTCCACAGGGCGTCGTTCCGGGTGGGGCATCCACAGAACGCGGCAGGCCCGGTGACGAGGGCCCCGCGGCGGACGACACTGACGGCATGCAGACCCCGCACCCGGAGCCGCTCGGCCGCACCGACCCCCGTCGCACGTGGCGCATCGCCGACGACCGGCGGCTGCCCGCCCTCGAACCCTTCGCCGACCGCGTCCACCGGCACGGTCCCGTGGTGCTGCGCGAGCACCTGTGGGACACCGACGACCGGGTCCTCGCGGCCGAGGGCGTCGAGCTCCTCCGGTCGGACGCCGGGTGGAGCGTCGACCGCGGTGACGGACCGGTCGAGGTGCCCCCGGACCTCGACGGCGGCGACGACCAGGATGCGGACCACGTTCCGCGCGCCGTGGTCGAGGTCTTCCTGCGCGGCCGCCCGGTCCGGGTCGTCCGGGTGCGGGACACGGCGACGACCCTCGTCGAGCTGCGCGGGCGGGACGGGCGGCTCCGCGCCGAGGTGGCCGACGTCCGTGTGGACGAGGGCGAGCCCGACGCCGCGGTGCTCCGGTCGGCTCGGTGGTGGGCGCTGAGCGACGACGGGCGGGGCGGGACGGCGTCCCGGGCTGCGGAGCGGGCGCTGGCGGACGCGGCGGAACCCGGGGCGGGTGGTGGCGCCCGGGGTGGGGCCGGGCGCGCTGGTGGCGGAGCCGGGCGCCCTGCGCTCCGTGCCGCACCCGAGCGTCGGAAGGGGTCGGCGGCACGCCCACGACGGGGCTCCGCGGCCGCTGCCCTGCGAGCGGTCCTCCGGTCGTTGCGCGCGGACCTCGTCGCGGTCGACCCGAGGGTGCGTGCCGACGAGCACGGGTCGGTGCACGACCTCCGGAAGGTCCTGCGTCGGCTGCGGAGCGTGCTGGCCGCGTACCGCGGTGCCCTCGACCGCGACGCCACCGAACCCCTGCGCGCCGAACTGGCCGAGGTCTCGCGGGTGGCCGGTGTCGCCCGCGACGCCGAGGTCCTGCGCGACCGGTTGCTCCGCACGGCCGGCCGCGCTCCCGAGGGCTTCGTCGACGCCGAGACCCTCGACCGGATCGGTGCGCACGTCGCCGAGTCCCGCGCGGCGGCGGCCGCCGACCTCCGGCACACCCTGCGCTCGGCGACGTGGTTCCGGGCACTGGACCGCCTCGACGACCTCGTCGCCCGGGTGCCGCGGGGACCGCACGCCGACGACGACGCCCAGGCGTTCACCGTCCGCCGGATCGCGCGCGAGTGGAAGCGGGTCGCGAAGGCGATCGACGGCGGCACCGAGACGCTCGACGACCTGCACGAGGTCCGGAAGGCGGCGCGGCGGCTGCGCTACGCCCTGCAGGCCGCCGACGGGGCGACGGACCTCGGGAAGCGGCGCCTCGGGTTGCTGCGGCGGGTCCAGGACGGCCTCGGCGAGGTACTCGACGCGGCGCACGCCACCGCGGCCCACCGGGAGCTGGCGACCCTCGCGGCGAGGAGCGGGGCGGACACGTTCGGCGCCGGGGTCCTCGCCACGACCGAGCACGCCGTCGTCGAGCGCGAGCGGGACCGGGCCGAGCACCTCGTCGCCCACCTGCGGTCGCGCGTGGCGACCGGTCTGCGAGGATGACCGGGTGCCGCACTACCTCGAAGACCTCGCCGCCGGACAGACCTTCACGACCCCGGGCCGGACCATCACCGAGGCGGACGTCGTGTCGTTCGCCTCGTGGACGAACGACAACAACCAGGTCCACACCGACGTCGAGTTCGCCGCCAGGACCCGCTACGGCCAGCGGGTCGTGCACGGGCTGCTCGGCACCTCGCTCTGCCTCGGGCTGATCGCCCGCACCGGGGTGTTCGAGGGCTCGGCCGTCGCGCTGCTCGGCATCGACCAGTGGCGCTTCACGGCGCCGGTGTTCATCGGGGACACCCTGACGTGCGAGGTCGAGATCCTGTCGACGCGGCTGACGAGCTCCGGGACAACGGGCATCGTCGAGCGGACGGTGTCGCTCCGGAACCAGCGGGGCGAGACCGTGCAGCAGGGGCGCATGGACGTCATGGTCCTGACGCGGGACGCCGCGATCGCCTGACAGGCCGGGCAGGCACTCGCCCGGAATCGTTGCCGCGCTCTTTACAACGATGTACCAGCCGCGCCAGCATGGAGGCATGAGCACGCTCGACGGCATCGTCGCCGCACCTGACACCGCTTCCCCGCAGGCCCTCCCGCTCGCCTCCCGGCAGGACGGCACGTACCCCCGGCCGCAGATGCTCCGCCCGCAGTGGGCCGACCTCGACGGCACGTGGTCCTTCCGCAACGACGGCGACGACCCCGCCTGGCGGACCGGCTTCCCCGACGCACGGGACATCGTCGTCCCGTTCCCGCCCGAGTCCGTCGCGTCGGGCATCGACGAGCCGGGCTTCCACCCCGTCGTCTGGTACTCCCGCACCATCGGCCGCGCCGAGCTCGAGGCCGCCGGACACGGCGACGCAGCACCCCGGCTCCTGCTGCACTTCGGCGCGGTGGACCACCGCGCCCGGGTCTGGATCGACGGGCAGTTCATCGGCGAGCACGAGGGCGGCCACACGCCGTTCTCGTTCGACGTGACCGACGTCCTGACCGCCTCCGACGCCGTGCACACCCTCGTCGTCCGCGCCGAGGACGACCCGCACGACCTCACCCAGCCCCGCGGCAAGCAGGACTGGCACGAGGACCCGCACGCCATCTGGTACCGCCGCACCACCGGCATCTGGCAGACCGTCTGGCTCGAGGCAGTGCCGACCACGTCGATCGAGTACCTCCGCTGGACCAACCTCGACCACCAGACGCTCCGCCTGACCGTCCGGCTCGCCGGGGTCCGGACCGGCGGCGAGCGCCTCCGCGTCGACGCCCGCTGGGACGAGCGCGACGAACACCTCGCGACGATCGAGACCATGCTCGGTGCGACGGCGAACGAGTTCGACGTGCTCGTCCCGATCGCCCGGCAGGCGAACGGGCAGGCCGAGGACGAACTGCACTGGTCGCCGGAGGCACCGCGGCTCGTCGACGCCACGGTCACCCTGCTGGGATCAGGTAGCGACCCGACCCCGATCGACGCCGTCGCGTCCTACTTCGGCGTGCGCACCGTCGGCGTCGACGGTGGCGCGTTCCTCCTCAACGGCCGGAGCTACGACGTCCGCAGCGTCCTCAACCAGGGGTACTGGCCGGACTCGCACATCGCAGCCCCCTCCCGCGAGGCGCTCCGCCGCGAGGTCGAGCTCATCAAGGAGCTCGGCTTCAACGCCGCACGCAACCACCAGAAGATCGAGGACCCGCGCTTCCTCTACTGGGCGGACCGGCTCGGCATCCTCGTGTGGGGTGAGGCGCCGGGTGCGTACGCGTTCTCGCCGCGGGCCGTGCAGCGGCTGATGCGCGAGTGGATGGACGCCGTCGAGCGCGACGCCTCGCACCCGTCGATCGTCACGTGGGTCCCGGCGAACGAGAGCTGGGGCGTGCAGCACATCGCGACCGACCCCGCGCAGCAGGCCTACGCGCGGTCGTTGGCCGACGTCACGCGGGCGATCGACCCGACGCGCCCGGTGATCTCGAACGACGGGTGGGAGCACCCGGAATCGGACATCATCACGATCCACGACTACGAGGGCGACGGGCCCCGGCTCGCGGCGACCTACGCAGACGACGCAGCGCGCACGGCACTGTTCCACGGCATGGGCCCGTCCGACCGCTGGGTGCTGGTCGGTGGAGCGGTCGACCGCGGGCAGCCGGTCATGCTCACCGAGTTCGGCGGTGTGAACTACCAGCCCGGCGCCCAGCGCGAGGACGGCTGGGGCTACACGACCGCGGCCGACGGCGACGACTGGATCGCCCGGATCACGGCGCTGTACGACGCGATCCGCGCGAGTTCGTTCCTCGCCGGGTCCTGCTACACGCAGCTCACGGACACGATGCAGGAGACGAACGGCCTGCTGAACGCGGACCGCACCCCGAAGGTGCCGATCGAGCAGATCCGGCGCGCGGTCACCGGTCGCTGACGCGACGCAGGAGCCGGGAGGCACGTCCTCGGTGAGCAGGAATGGTCGGGTCCGACGAACGGACCCGACCATTGCTGCTCACGAGACGCGGAGATCGGTGCGCGACCGACGCGGCGTCTCGGCGCGGATCAGGAGGCGCCGATCAGGAGGCGAGGAACCGCAGGACCGCCTCGTTCCACTCGTCCTTGTGCGATGCCAGCACCCCGTGCGGCCCGCCCTCGATCACGTGGGTCTGCGCGTTCGGGATCGCCGCAGCGGTCCGCTTGCCGGACACCTCGAACGGCACGATGCCGTCGGAGTCGCCGTGGATCACGAGCGTCGGCACGTCGACCTTGGTGAGGTCGTCGCGGAAGTCCGTCGTGGCGAACGCGACGGTGCAGTCGAGCGTGCCCTTCGGCGATGCGAGCTCGGCGATCGCGAGGTCGTACGCGCGCTGGTCGTCCGACACCAGGGGCTTGTTCACGAGCGAGGGCTTGCCCGCTGTGTAGAACAAGTCGACGAACTCGTGCAGGAACGCGGGGCGGTCCCCGGTGATCCCGTTCGAGAACCAGTCGGCGAGGTCCTGGTCGACCCCGCCGTCGGGGTTGTCGTCCGACTTCCAGAGGTACGGCGGCACCGCGCTCGCGAACACGAGCTTCTTCACCCGGCCCGTGCCGTAGGTGGACACGTAGCGCGCGAGCTCACCGCCACCCATCGAGAACCCGATCAGCGTGACCTCGGTCAGCCCGAGCTGGTCGAGCAGGGTGTCGAGGTCGGCGGCGAACGTGTCGTAGTCGTACCCGCCCCACGGCTGCGACGACTGCCCGAAGCCACGACGGTCGTACGCGACGACACGGTGCCCGGCCTCGACGAGGGCCGGGATCTGGCCCTCCCACGAGCGGCCGGACAGGGGCCAGCCGTGGATGAGGACGACCGGGTCGCCCGATCCGAAGTCGTCGTAGTGCAGGTCGATGTCGTGCCCGTTCTCGGCTCCGACGGTGATGAACGGCATGGTGCCTCCGGTGGTTGCGTCTTCCAGGGAACGCCGACCATGCAACGCCGTGGGCCCTCACCGAGGCTGGAACCGTACGCCTTGCGGACACCGGTGACGTGCCGTGGACGTGCGAGGATCGGGCGGTGACGAGCGCCGGGGAGACGAGCCGCGCCTCCAGGCCGGCCCTGGAGGCGCGCCACAGCGGCTGGACCACTCCCCTGCTCCTGTGGCTGGCCTCGCGCGTGGTCAGCACGGTCCTGCTCGCGACGGTCTACCTCGTGGCGACGGCGAACGGCTGGCCGTTCGCGTCGTCCCGACGCGATCCGTCCTTCTTCACGTTCTCGGGGTCGTGGGACGCGTCCTTCTACCGGATCATCGCGGAGCACGGGTACCCGACGACGCTGCCGCTCGATGACTCGGGGCACGTCCTCCCGAACGCCTGGGCGTTCCTGCCGGTGTTCCCGACGCTCGTGCGCGCGGTCATGCCGCTGACGGGCGGGTCGTTCTGGGTCGCGGGCGTGCTCGTCGCCACGCTCGCCGGGGCCGGGGCGTGCGTGCTGCTCTACCGGCTGGTGCTCGCCGTGGGCTGCTCGCACCGTGCGCGGTGGGCGACGGCGCTGTTCGCGTTCGGTCCCACCGCGTTCCTGCTGCAGGTGGCCTACGCCGAGAGCACGTTCCTGCTGCTGCTGTTCGGGGCGCTGCTGGCGCTCGTCCGTCGGCGCTACTGGCTGGTCGCGCCGCTCGGGCTCGTGGCCGCGTTCACGAAGCCGGGCGTGCTGGCGTTGGCCGTGGCGCTCGCGGTGCACCTCGTCGTACGGTGGGTGCAGGAGCGTCGGGCGCTCCCGGTGCGGGACGCCGTGGCGATCGTCGTGTCGGGGCTGGTGGTGGCTGCGGCGGGGCTGGCGTGGCCGGTGATCGCCTCGGCCGTGACGGGTCGTCCGAACGCCTACCTCGACACCGAACTGTCGTGGTGGGTGGGGTTCGTGGGGCGGCAGCACTTCGCGCCGCTCACGCCGTGGTTCACGATGGCGGGGACGTGGCTCGGGCCGCTCGGGATCGTGCTCGTGGTCGCCGTGCTCGCGGGGGCGGTGTGGTTCTGGACGCGGAGGTCGGTCCGGGCCCTCGGGGTGGACGTGTGGGCGTTCACGGCGGCGTACGCGCTGTACCTCGTGGCGGTGTTCCTGCCCCAGCAGTCCCTGCCCCGGTTGCTCATGCCGACGGCGCCGCTGCTCGGGTCGGACGTGTTCGTGCGGACGCGGCGGCGGGCGGTCGTGTGGCTCGTCGTGGGCGTGTGCCTGCAGCCGGTCGCCGTCGTGCTGCTCTGGTTCCTCGGGTACCCCTGACGAGCGGCGCGGCCCGGCGCGGAGCGGCGCGGCCCGGCGCGGCGGGCCGACGTCGAACCACGGAACCGACACCGAACCAGCGCGGGTCGGTGGTTCGGTGTCGCCTTCGTGGTTCGACGCGAACGCGAACGCGGCCCCGCGGCGCGCCGCCGGCGCGCGCCGGCGCTACGCGTCGAACGTGTGGAACCAGGCGGTCCCGCCCGGGTGCTGCACGGTGATCATCTCGTCGAGGTCGCGGTACGGCCCGTCCTGGTTGTGGCTCGCCGACTTGATGCGGACCGTGCCGTCCGGCTCGGTGAACACCTCGGACACGATCGTGGTGTGGTCCGGCGAGTCGTTGTCGTTCCAGTCGTAGAACACGATGTCGCCGACCTTGACCTTGTCGCGTTCGTCGAGGGAGCGGCGGGTGAGCCCGAACTCCGCGGCGTTCGCGGTCAGCCACGGGTCCATCGTCGGGCAGTAGGTCCACGTCGCCGAGTGCTCCGCCCCGGCCGAGCGGTTGTACCAGTCGGAGCGCTGCTGCCAGCCTCGGGCGATCAAGGTCTGCGACACGTAGTTCGCGCAGTCGCCGCCGATGGGGTTCATGGTGCCGTACTCGGCGAGGTTGTAGTCCTTCCAGTGCGCCATCGCGTACTCGAGCTGCCGGTCGACGTCGGTCAGTGCCGCGTAGGCCAGGGTCGAGGTCGCGACCGCCGTCGAGGCGTCCGGGACGGGCGCGGTGGTCGGTGTCGGCGTGGCCGTCGCGGAGTCCTGCGTCGCCCCGGTCTGCCCGTCGTTCGCGGCGCTGCCGTTGCCGTCCGAGGACTGGTTGGCGGACGGTGACGGCTCGATCGCGGTCGTGAACAGCGCGACGTCCGCCGAACCCGCCGTGTACATCGCCTGGTGCGGTGCCGTGAAGGTCACCTTCGTGGCGGTCGCCCGGACGTCCCGCGCGGCGATGCCCCCGACCGTGACGCCCGCGACCGCTGCCAGCCCGGAGCCGCCGACGGTGATCGTCACACCGCCGGCGAGCGGGACCTGCGCAGGGCTGAGCGACTTCGCGACCGGCTTCGCGGTGGGCGTGGACGAACCGCCACCGTTGCTCGTGTCCCCACCGGACCCCTTGCCCGTTCCGCCGTCCCCCGACGAGCACGCGGCGACGGCGAGCCCGATGCCGGTCACGCCGGCGAGGGACAGCAGGGAGCGGCGCGTCAGGGAAGCAGTCATGGTGCTTCCCAGGGTAGGCGACGACACGGCATGATCTCTGGCAGGAACCACCGTCGAGAGGATCAGACCACCCATGCCCGAGAGCCACGACTTCTTCGTCGCAGCCGCCCCCGACCACGTCCGCGCACTCGTCCGCGGCGCACTCGTCCGCGAGGGCTACACCGTCGACGACGGCGACCAGGGAGCCCTCCGCGCCACCCGCGGCAGCATGGGCCTCACGCTGCTCATCGGCGGCATGGCGAACGACCGGACCTTCCACACCCGCCTCGACGTGCAGATCATGGTCACGCCGGACGGTCGGACGGTCGCGCGGCTCCTGCGCGGTGCCGGCAAGTCGGCGCTCAAGGGCGGCGCGCTCGGCATCTCGCGCGGCAACCGCGCCTTCGAGCAGGCCGCCAACGCGATCCACGGCGAGCTCGCCCAGGCCGGGATCCTGACGGAGAGCGTCCCCGGCTGACGCGGGCCCGCCCCGGGAACGACGAAGGCCACCCGATCGGGTGGCCTTCTGTCTCGGAGTGGAGCTAAGGGGATTCGAACCCCTGACCTTCTCATTGCGAACGAGACGCGCTACCAACTGCGCCATAGCCCCGAGAACGCGTCCACACTAGCACCCGCGTCGGCCCGATCCGAAATCGAGCGATCAGACGGCGCGGCGGCGACGCATGATGGCGTCGAGGTCCGCCTGCTCGTACGCGTCCTCGCCGAGGACACCCATGCCGGCCCACTTGCTCGGCGGCGCCGAGGGCGCGGCGGGAGCGGCGGGAGCAGCGGGTTCCGGAGCGGGAGCGGCCTGCGCAACCGGGGCTCCCGGCCCGGCCGGCGCGCGCAGACCCAGCCGTTCGGCGAGCCGCCCCTGGTCGTGGGCGGAGAGCGACGCGACGGCCTCCTCGACGTCCGGGCGCATGGGCGACACCCGCGCGAGCGACGGGTCGGTCTCGGCGGCACGGATCGCGGCCGCCTCGGCCTCGGCTTCCGCCTTGGCCGCGGCGACCCGCTCCTTCAGGCGGGCGGCGAGCTCCGCCGAGGACTCCGGCGTGGCCGCCGGGACCTTCGGGCGTTCGACGTACAGCGGCTTCGGGACGCGGTTCGGCGTCCAGCTGCGGTCACGAGCGGGCTGGGCGGGCTGCTCGGTCGACAGCGGCGGCGCCGGGTCCGTCCACTCGCTCGCGGGCCTGGAGGCGCGGCTCGACTCCGGCACGACCGTCGCGGTCCGGGCCTTCCGCGCCTTCGCCACCTGGTGCAGCTGGGCGAGGACCGCTGCGGACCCACCGGCGGCGACGAGGCCGGCGACACCGACGAGCCAGGCGGCGGGGGCCGCGACGAACACGACGACCGCGACGACGAGGCCGAGCGTGCCGAGCAGGGTCGCCCCCAGTCGGGACCGACGCATGCGCATCGCGGTGAGTGCCGGGACCGCCGAGGCCCGCTCGAGCACGGGTGCCTGCTCGGCCAGTCGACGGGTGATCTCCCGCTGCCGGGCGGCCTCGTGGGCGCGGACGATCGCGGTGCGCTTCGCCTCCTCCGACTTCGCGACCCGCTGGGCCTCGGCGAGGGACTTCGCGTTCATCTCGATGCGGACCTCGTCCGGCAGCTCGGCGGTCTGCGCGAGGATGCGGAGGGTCTGCTGCAGCCGGATCGCGTTCCGCTCGGTGGCGAGGTACTGCCGACGGGCCGCCCAGGACGGCATGAGGTAGACGAGCCAGAGCACGGCCGCGATGAGCAGGACGATGCCGCCGCCCCAGGAGCCGATACCTGCCATGGGGACACGGTAGGGGTGGGCGTTCCCCCGGCCGGTGATTGCCGGACGCGTGTTGCGCGTGTCGCGACGAAATCGCCGGGGTCGAGCCGCGCCTCCCGGGCCGCTCGGACGGACCGGACCCGCGGGTCAGACGCGGGGCGTCGTGTGCAGCGGCATCGCGGCCTCGTCGCGTGCCGCGAGGGGGACCGAACCGACGCCGGGCGGGACCTGGCCGCGGACCCAGCGTTCGAGGACGCCCTCGCGGACCTCTTCCGCGACGAGGGCGAAGCAGAAGTGGTCGCGCCAGTCGCCGTTGATGTGGATGTAGCGGCGGCGGAGCCCCTCGTACCGGAAGCCGAGCTTCTCGACCACCCGCAGCGACGGGGCGTTCTCGGGACGGATGCAGATCTCGATGCGGTGGATGCCGACGACGCGGAAGCAGTGGTCCACCGCCATCGCGACGGCGATCGGCGTGACGTTGTGGCCGGCGGCGTCCTCGACGACCCAGTAGCCGATCGAAGCACTGGCGAGGGAGCCGTACGTGATGCCGGAGACGTTGAGCTGCCCGACGAAGCGGCCGTCGAGCTCCATCGCGAACGGGAGTCCGAGCCCCGCGCGGGCGTTGGCCTGGAGCGCGCGGATGCTGCCACGGATGTCGGTGGAGACGTGACCGGAGGGGTTCGTGGCCTCCCACGTGCGGAGCCACGAGCGGTTGCTCGCGAGGGCGACGTCGAGGTCGCGGGTGTCGCGGAGTCGGAGGGGCCGGATGGTGACCCGCCCGTGGGACAGGGTCGGGATCGTCGTCATCGCGCTGGTTCCTCCGGGAGCGTCGAACGGGCCCGGGGGTGTTCCCCGGACCCGTTCGGCGACGGGTCGTCTATTCGCCCGCGTTGAACTCCTTGAGCCACGACTTGAGGTCGGGGCCGAGGTCTTCGCGGTCCGAGGCGAGCTGGACGATCGCCTTGATGTAGTCGAGTTTGTCACCGGTGTCGTACCGGCGTCCACGGAACACGACGCCGTACACGCCGCCGGTCCACTCCTCGGCGTTCGCCATCTTCATGAGCGCGTCGGTCAGCTGGATCTCGCCGCCCTTGCCCGGCTCCTGCTTCTCGAGGACGTCGAAGACCTCGGGACGGATGACGTAGCGGCCGATGATGGCCAGGTTCGAGGGCGCCTCGCCCTGCGGGGGCTTCTCGACGAGGCCGGTGATCTTCACGACGTCGTCGGTGTCGGTCTCCTCGACCGTGGCGATGCCGTAGAGGTGGGTCTGCGACTCCGGGACCTCGAGCAGGGCGACGACGGTGGCGTTCTTCTCGCCCTGGACCTCGATCATGCGCTTGAGCAGCGGGTCGCGGGCGTCGATGATGTCGTCACCGAGGAGCACGGCGAACGGCTCGCGGCCGACGTGCATCTTGGCGCGGAGCACGGCGTGGCCGAGGCCCAGCGGGTCGCCCTGGCGGACGTAGTGCATGTCGGCGAGGTCCGTGGACTGGTTCACCTTCTGCAGCTTCTCGTGGTCGCCCTTCTTCTTGAGGGTCTCCTCGAGCTCGGACACGTGGTCGAAGTGGTTCTCGAGCGCGTTCTTGTTGCGGCCCGTGATCATCAGCACGTCGGTGAGCCCTGCGCCGACGGCCTCTTCCACCACGTACTGGATGGCCGGCTTGTCGACGACGGGGAGCATCTCCTTCGGCATCGCCTTGGTGGCGGGGAGGAAGCGCGTGCCCAGGCCTGCGGCGGGGATCACGGCCTTCGAAATCTGGAAGCCCATGCCTGGACGGTATCGGATGACCCCTGGAGGGGGCATGTCGTCGCTACGGAGGACACGGCTTCTCGCGCTCGGCGGCGGAAAGCCGCAAGACGTGCCCTCGGTAGACTCCTCGGCATGATCGCCGATCTCGGGAACGAGAAGCGCGCCCTGCGAGCCGAGCTCCGGCAGCGGCGGCGCACCCGGACCACGACCGAACGCGAGACCGACACCGCGGCGCTCACCGCGACCCTGCAGCGCTTCGCCGAGGAGCGCCAGGTCGAGTCGATCGCGCTGTACCTCTCCGCACCCGAGGAACCCGACGTCCGCCCGTTCCTGAACTGGGCGTTCGAGCGCGGCATCCGGGTGCTCCTGCCGATCACCCGCGAGGACGGCCTGCTCGACTGGGCGGTCGGCGACGGCGCCTCCGAGGCCGAGGGGCTGGCCGGCGTGCCTGAGGTCGTCGGCGAGGTGCTCTCCCCCCTCGCGATCAACGACGTCGACGCGATCCTCGCCCCCGCCGCCGCGGTGGGACACGACGGCGTCCGGATGGGCTGGGGACGCGGCTACTACGACAAGACGCTCGGGTCGATGGCGAACCGCCCGCCCGTCTATGCTGTGATCTTCGACGCGGAGTACCTCGACGAGGTCCCGCGCGAGACCCACGACGAACCCGTCGACGGCATCATCACGCCGTCGCGCATCATCACCTTCCGGAGCTAGGGTGCCCACCTACTCGTACCGCTGCACGGAGTGCGGCAACGCCTTCGACATCAAGCAGTCGTTCTCCGACGCCACGCTCACCGAGTGCCCGGCGTGCGGCGGGGTGCTGCGCAAGGTCTTCTCGCCGGTCGGGGTGACGTTCAACGGGGGCGGCTTCTACCGGACCGATTCCCGGGCGGCGCCGAAGGGCTCGTCGGAGTCGTCGGGCTCGTCCGGCTCGTCGGAGTCGTCGTCCTCGACGCCGGCGAAGACCGAGTCGAAGCCCGCAGCCGCGAAGCCCGCTGCCTCGACCACGCCGAAGCCCGCCGGGTCCTGACCGGGGTCCGGACTCCTCGGTAGGTTGATGGGGTCGCCGTCCGGCGGCCGTCCTCGACCCGGAAGGAGTCCCGTGAAGGGCTTCAAGGAGTTCCTGCTCCGCGGCAACGTCATCGACCTGGCCGTCGCAGTCGTCATCGGTGCAGCGTTCACCGCCATCGTGACCGTCATCGTGAACGCGATCATCAACCCGGCGATCGGCGCGGTGTTCAACGCGTCGAGCCTCGACGACGCGCTCAAGGTCGACATCCCGACCGTGGCGGGCGGCAAGCCGGCGACCCTCATGTTCGGCTCGGTGATCGGCGCGGTGATCAACTTCGTCATCGTCGCGGCCGTCGTGTACTTCGCCCTCGTGCTCCCCGTGAACCACCTCAAGAAGGTCGCGTTCGAGCGGGTCAAGAACGACGAGGAGCAGACGCCGCAGGACGTCCCGCCGACCGACGTCGAGGTGCTGCTCGAGATCCGCGACCTGCTCCGCTCGCAGAACGGCGTGGCCGCGAACACCGGTGGCGGTGCACACGTGGCGCCGTCGACCGCTCCCGAGGGTCCCGGTATCGGCGGCACGACGAAGCTCTAGCTGCTCCCGCACAACCGAAACCCGCCCGAACCACGCGATCACGTGGCTCGGGCGGGTTTTGCTTGTGCGAACGGCCGGCGTCAACGCGCGGCCGGCGCCAGCGCGGGGCCGGCGTCAACGCGCGGCCGACACCTCGCGCCGCTTCGCGAACATCGCGATCGCGTACTGGACGCCCGCCAGCACGTGCCCGGCGGTCCCGAGGTAGACGAACACGAGGGCGACGACACGGACCCACGGCGCGTTCTCGTCGACGGTGTGCACGGCGGAGAACAGCAGCACCGGCAGCCCGACGAAGAGCAGCGCCGACCGGATCTTGCCGGTCCACGTGACGTCGAGGTCCGGGTTGCCGTGGAACAGCACGCTCGAGAGCACGACGAGCACCAGGTCGACGAGCACCACGACGGCGACGACCCACCACGGCAGCAAGCCGGTCAGCACGAGCGACAGCACGATCGCGATGATCGCGAGTCGGTCGGCAACGGGGTCGATCGCCTTGCCGAGCTTCGAGCCCTGGTCGAACTTGCGAGCGATGAAGCCGTCCGCCCAGTCGCTCACCCCGATGACGACGAGCGCGACGAGCGCCCAGCCGGGGTGTCCGGCGACGACGAGCCACACGAACACCGGGATCAGCAGCAGCCGGAACAGCGAGATCAGGTTCGGCCAGGTCTGCCAGTCGGGGCGCTCCCGCACGGTGTCAGTCATCGCAGGACAGGCTACCTGCTCACCAGTGCGGCGGGACGTCGCGCCGGAGCTGGTCGTCGTTCTCCCCGTCGCGGTGGCGGGCCGGTTCCGGCGGCGCCACCGGGTCGTAGCCCGGCACCGGCTGGGTGGTGACGCGCCTGCGGGGGCGAGCCGCGCCTCCCGGCTGCGCATGCGCCTCACCGTCGTCGGTCGCCGACGGGACGGGAGGCGCGGCTGACGACGCGTCGTCGGCCCGCGTCCACGTGCCCACCAGCTGGTCCGTCTCGGGCGTCACCGGACCGGCCGGCCGGGAGGCCCGCCGGCTCGGCCGAGGAGTCACCGGCGTGCGGGGATCGGGGGGATCGAGATCTCCTGCGTGGCACCGCGATCGACACCGAGCACCGCGGCGACGGTGTTCGCGACGCGGTCCGGGTCGGAGAAGAGCTGGAACGCGTGCACGCGCACGTAGTGCCACCCGAGTCGGCGGAGCACCTCGGGTCGGAGCCGGAGCGACTCGCGGAGCGACCCCTTCACGAGCGTCGCGTCGGTCTCGATCGTGACGCACACCCCACCGTGCGCGGCGACCAGGCCGAGCTTGCCGCGGTGGCCGAGCGCGACGGGGATGCCGCGCATCTCGAGGCGACGGGCGAGGTCGACGAGCAGCGGATCCGAGTCGTCCGGGACGTACTCGGCCGTGGTGCGCGCACGGACCTCGGCGAGGATCTCGGCGAGGGCGACGGTGCCGTGGCCCATCCGCTCGGCCTCGATGTCGGACGGCTGGAAGCAGGTGACGATGACCATCGAGCGACGTGCCCGGGTCATCGCGACGGCGAGCAGGCGCTCCCCACCGGGCTTGCCGAGCGGACCGAAGTCGCGCAGGACACGGCCGTGCGGGGTGCGGCCGTAGCCGATCGAGAACACGACGCGGTCGCGGCTCTGGGCGACGGACTGCTCGAGCGTCGCGACGATGAACGGCTCGGCCCGGTCGCCGATGACGAACTCGGTGAGGTCCTTGTGCCCCTGGGCCGCGGTGAGCACGGCCTGCTCGACGCGGACGGCGTGCTTCGCCGAGGCGGTGATGACCATGAGCGACTCGGTCGGACGGGTGCGGGCGTGGTCCATGACGAGCCGGACGACGCGGTCCACCTCGGCGTCGACGCTCTCGACCGCCCCCGACTCGGGGTCCGGCACGGCCTTGCCGTCGCTGACGTAGTCGAGCGCGATCGAGCCGTGCCCGAGGAACGAGCCGGCCCAGGGCAGCGACTCGATGCGTCCGCCGTAGAAGCGACGGTTGACGAGCTCGGCGAGGTCCTCGCCGCCGGCGCGGTACGAGCGGGTGAGCGACAGGGTCGGCAGCAGCGTGGAGAGCTTCGCGAGCGCGGAGTCGGCGTGGAAGGCGTCGAGCGTGCCCTCGTCGACCTGCAGCGCGCGGTGCGCCGGGTCGACCGCGATCCGGAACGGCGACGGGGTCTGCGTGACCGGGTCGCCGAACACGACGGTCTGACGGGCACGGCGGACGGCCCCGACGGTCTCGGCGATGGTGACGGCGCCCGCGTCGACGAGGATCACGGTGTCGAAGGGCATCGTGTCGGCGATCTGCGAGACCTCGTACGGCGACGCGAGCCACACCGGTGCGATCGACCGGGACAGGTGCGGCGCGGAGTCCTGCAGCAGACGCGAGGTGATCGCGCCGTCCCGCAGCTGGGTCTTCAGCGCGGTGGCCTCGTCCGGCCAGTCGACGAGTCCGACCTTCCAGTTCTCGGCCAGCTGCCACGCCAGGCCCTGGGAGACCCCGGCCGCGTGCGCGTCGTCGACGAGCCGGAAGTCGGCCTCGACCCGGTCGAGCATGTCGGTGTTCGCGCCGAGCAGGGCCCGGTCGGACTCGAGCATCGTCTCGAGGGCGGACTGCCACCACGCGAGCTCGAGCTCGGCGGGGACGTGGGTGTCCGGCACGTGCCGGTTCGCCAGGTCCGTGATGAGCGGTTCGAGCTGGAGGTCGCGCAGGGTCTGCATGAGCTCGGTCCGCTCCTGCAGGTTGTGCAGGACGTCGGACTCCTCGGCGAGGCGGGCGATCGTCGGGACGAGCTCGTCGATCGGGACGTTCGCCAGCTGGGTCTCGCGGGCGGTGCGACCCAGCGGCTCGTCGAGGCGAGCGAGGTCCTCGACGACGTTCGAGAACAGGACCTGGACGTCCGCGATGCCGGTGGGCACCTCGGGGTTCACGCCGGCGGCGACGTAGCGCTGCCAGAGGACGCGCTGCTGCTGGACGCGGGTCAGCGCCTCGTGCAGGTCGGACACGTGCACACCGGGGCGGACGTACTCGCGGGCGAGCTTCTTCAGCCGGCGCCGGTTCGTGCTCGACATCGGCGCACCCTCGCCGCGCGGGGCGGTGGCGGCCACGAGCTCGGACACCGAGCGGTCGAAGACGACGGGCAGGAAGCGGTCGAGGGTGTCGCGGATCTCGGTGAGCAGGCGCAGGTAGATGCCGAGCTCGTTGATCGTCGTGAACTGCCGCATGTGCGTCGTCGCGACCAGGTCGTGGGCACGGCGGAGCAGGGTCGGCAGGCCGTCGGCGTCGAGGTCCTTCGCGATCCGGTGGGCGCGCTGGGCACCGTCGCTCGAGGAGAACTTCGCGCCGTACCAGGGCGAGTCGTCCGGGCCGTAGCGGAACTCGCCGAGGTTCGCGGCGCTGACCATCGTCTCGGCGACGCGCGAGCGCCCCTCGACCATGCTCGTCACCGAGGTCTTCGACAGGCGTGCGGTCGTCGACGGCGGGACGGGCAGCAGCGACAGGCGCGACAGCTCGACGAGGCAGTCGAGCACCGAGACGCGGAAGTCGGGGTCGACACGCGTCAGCGAGCCGCGGTAGTCCTTGAGAACCTTGCGGAGCCGGACCAGGGCGTCGTCGACCTCGCGCAGGTTCGGACGCGAGGCCTTCTCGTTGCGGGCGATCGCACGGACGACGTCACGACGGAGGGTGCCCGGGGTCACGGCGACGCCGGGGAGCTGCACCTCGGAGAACCGCGCCGCGATGCCGCGCAGGGTCGCACGGCGCGGGCTCACCACGAGGACGCGCTTGTTCGCCGCGACGAGGCCGCCGAGCGCGTTCACGATCGTCTGCGTGCCACCCGTGCCGGGGAGGGTCTTCACCACGATGGAATTGCCGGCCGTGATCTGTGCGATCACGTTCTCCTGCTCGTCGTCGGCGTCGAGCAGGAGCGTGTCGGTCTCCGGGCTCCGCTCGTCCGACGGGGTCTGCTCGACCGGGTGGTACGACTGCTCGACCTGCCACTTGGCGCTCGGGTTGCCGGCGAGGGCGTCGAGCACGGGGTGGGACAGGTCCTCGGTGTCCTCGACCATCCCGGTCGCGACCTCGGCGAAGGTGGACACCACCAGGCGTGCGTGCACCGAGAAGCCCGGGATGTGCGCGGTGAGCCCGCGGAGCCGGTCGATCACCGGGTTCGGCGTGAAGGAGCCGTCCTGCTGCGCGAGCGCCACGAAGGACTGGGCGTCGAGGATGACGCCGAACTGCTCGTGCAGCGCGTCGGCGAGGCCGGGGTTGAGGACGGGCTCGCCGAGCAGGCGGACCTCGAAGTCGCGGCCGTGCCGACGGATCGCGAGCGGGCGCAGCAGCACCGGGCCGCGGAACTGCTCGTCGCCGTGCTGCCAGTCGGCCATGCCGATGCCGAGCTTCACGGCGTCGATGCCGCGCACGGTGGACAGCTCGGTGCCCTTGGCCTCGACGTGACCGGCGGCGATGCGGGCGGCCCGGAGTGCCACCTCGTCACGGATCAGGCTCGACAGCAGCGTCGTCTTGCCGGTGATGAACTGCGCGAGGCCACCCGGGTGCGTCGTCGAGAGCTCGATGCGGGCCCGGGGGTGGTCGGCGAAGTGCGTGAGGGGGCTGGTGCCGCCGACGCCGGTCAGCTGCTTGCGCCAGACGTCCCAGGCGGGCTCGGCGGCGTTGCCGGCCTGGAGGCGCGGATCACCCAGGCTGATCGCCTGCGGACTCGTGAGCTGCAGTTCCGGGCGCAGGGTGCGGTCGGGTTCGTCCGTCACGGCGGTCTCTTCCTGCTGCCCCCGTCGGTCCTGCTCCCCCTGCTGTCCGTCGCGCCCGTCCTGCTGTCCGTCACGCCCGTCCGCGGGCGCGTCGGCGCCCTCGACGGGGACGTCGTCGTTCACGTCGTCCTCGCCGTCGGTCACCCTGTCCGCTCGCCACACATCCGACACTGTAGGCGGAAGCGGGCTGGCACTCTGGCAATGAACCGAGGTTTCGGACTTTCCGGCCCCCGCCGATGCGCGACCGGGCGCGCCGGTGTGGTACCAACGGGGCATGGCCATCGACGACCGCACCGCTCCCCCCACCCCCGCGCAGGAGTCCGCTCCCGCACCGAACCGACGTCGATCGGTCCCCGCCGAGATCTCCCGTTCGTGGCTGCTCGTCTCCGGCACCGCGACCGATCGGTTCGAGAAGTCGCAGCGGTCCCGTGCCGACCAGATCATCCTGGACATCGAGGACGCGGTGGACCCCGCCGCCAAGCCGTCGGCCCGCCAGGGCGTCGCCGCGTGGCTGGCCGGTGGCGGCGAGGCCTGGGTGCGGATCAACGACGTGACGACGGACTTCTGGGCGGACGACGTCGAGGAGCTCCGCGGGCTGCCCGGGCTGCAGGGCGTCATGCTCGCGAAGACCGAGTCCCCGGCGCAGGTCACCGACACGTGGCACCGGCTCGGCGGCCAGACCCCGGTGATCGCCCTGGTCGAGTCGGCCCTGGGCATCGAGGAGTCGGTGTCGATCGCGAAGGCCCAGGGGGCGTTCCGGCTGGCGTTCGGCTCGGGCGACTACCGGCGGGACACCGGGACGAGCGCGGACACGCTCGCGATGGCGTACCCGCGGTCGAAGCTCGTCGTGGCGTCCCGCGTGGGCGACCTGCCCGGCCCGATCGACGGCCCGACGGTGGGGTCGTCGCACCCGATCCTCCGCGAGCAGTCGCAGGTCGCGGTCTCGCTCGGGCTCACCGGCAAGCTGTGCCTCGACACCGAGCAGCTTCCCGTCATCAACGAGGTCATCTCCCCCACGCCGACCGACGTCGCCTGGGCGCAGGACTTCCTCGACGACTTCGAGGCCCGCGGCCGGGTCATCCGCGACGGCTCCGACCTGCCCCGACTCGGTCGCGCGCAGAAGATCCAGCGCCTCGCACAGGCGTTCGGCGTCGAGGCGCGGTAGGACTGCACCCATGACCTGGTCCAACGTGCCCGGCGGTCCGCCGCAGTCCTCACCCTCCGACCCCACCGGTGCCCAGCGGGCCACGTGGGAGCAGGGCGGCTCGACGCTGTTCCCGCCGGGGAAGCTCGCCGACCGGATCTCGACCGTGCTGCTCCTGGCGTTCGGCGCCGTCATGACGGTCGGCACCGCGGTCGTCGGGATCATCGCCGTCATCTCGGCGACGGCCACGTGCGACGCCGCCACCGGCTGCACGCCGGGTGGCTACATCGGTGGGACCGCGATCGCCGTCGGCGGTGCGTTCGTGATCGGCGTCGCCACGATCGTCCTGTCGATCGGCGCGTGGATCCGCCGTCGGACGTCGTGGTGGATCGCCGCGATCGGCTTCGTGCTCGCGATCGTGGTCATCACGTGGGGCGGCGTCGTCTTCGCGGGGGCGGCGGACGGCGGCTCGGCGTCCTCGTCGGTCTCCGCCACCGCCTGACGCCTGCGGCCCGGACCGGGGTAGCGTCCGGGGCATGGTGACGGTCTCGCGGACGACGGTCGCGGTGGTCGGTGGCGGCCCCGCCGGGGTCGTCCTCGGCCTGCTCCTCGCCCGTGCCGGCATCGCGGTCCGGGTCATCGAGAAGCACGACGACTTCAACCGGGACTTCCGCGGTGACACCGTGCACGCCTCGACGATCCGGCTGCTCGACGAGCTCGGGCTCGGGGAGCGGTTCGCCGCCCTGCCGCAGTCACGCCTCGACGACTTCTCCCTGCCGCTGCCGGACGGCTCGCGTGCGCTCCTCGGCGACTTCTCACGCCTGCGCCCGCCGTACGACCACGTGGCGATGGTGCCGCAGTGGGACCTGCTCGACCTGCTCGTCACCGCCGCCCGCGAGGAGCCCTCGTTCGAGATCACGATGGGTCTCGCGGCCACCGACACGATCGAGGAGAACGGCGTCGTGACGGGCGTGCACCTGGCGCCGTACCGCGATCCGGACGGCGGCACCGAGGAACTCCGCGCCGACGTCGTCATCGCCTGCGACGGCCGTGACTCGGTGCTGCGCAGCGCCGCCGGCCTGCACCCGCGGTCGTTCCCGGTGCCGTTCGACACGTGGTGGTTCCGGCTCCCCCGCGAGCCCGGCGACGCGACGACCGCGCTCGTCCCGGCGTTCTCCGGCACCGACGTCCTGCTCAGCTTCCCGCGGCCCGACTACCACCAGGTCGCGTACTTCGCGCCGAAGGGGTCGGACGCGGCCCTCCGCGCCGCCGGGGTCGAGGCCTTCCGGGCCCGGGTCGCGCGGCTCCGACCGGACTTCGCGGGCCGCGTGGACACGATCGCGTCGATGGACGACGTGCACGTGCTCGACGTCCGGATGGACCGGCTCACCCGGTGGTGGCGTCCGGGGCTGCTCTGCATCGGCGACGCGGCGCACGCCATGTCCCCGGCGGGCGGCGTCGGCATCAACCTGGCGGTGCAGGACGCGGTCGCGACGGCTGCGATCCTGGCGCCGGCGCTCGGACGGGGGCTCCGCGGCGCGGACCTCGACCGTGCCCTCGCCGCGGTGCAGCGGCGGCGCACCCCGCCGGCCGTGGTCGTCCAGACCGCCCAGGCGTTCCTGCACCGCGTGGTGTTCGAGCGGGCCTTCGCCGGGGCCCTGCAGGCCGGCCCGCCGCGGCTCCCCGTCCTGCTCGCCCGGTACGTGCCGCCGGTCCGCGGCCTCTACGCGCGCGGGATCGCCTTCGGACCGCTCCCCGAGCACGCCCCCGCCTGGGCACGGCGCTGACCCTGGACACGACCCGTCCCTCCCGGCGCATGCTGGGGACATGAAGCAACGAGTCATCGGAGACGTGTCGGTCAGTGCCATCGGACTCGGCGGGATGCCCATGTCCATCGAGGGGCGTCCGGACGAGCGGCAGTCCATCGCGACGATCCACGCCGCGCTCGAGGCCGGCGTCACGCTCATCGACACCGCCGACGCGTACCACCTGGCCGCCCACGACGAGGTGGGGCACAACGAGTCGCTCATCGCGAAGGCCGTGCGGGAGTTCCACGGCGACACCTCGGACGTCCTCATCGCCACGAAGGGCGGGCACCTCCGGCCCGAGCCCGGCCCGTGGGCGCAGAACGGCCGTCCGGAGTACCTCAAGGAAGCGGCGAAGGCATCCGCGAAGCGCCTCGGCGTGGACGCCGTCGGGCTCTACCAGTTCCACCGTCCGGACCCGGCGGTGCCCTACGCGGACTCGATCGGTGCGCTCGCCGAGCTCCTCGACGAGGGCGTCATCCGGATGGCCGGCATCTCGAACGCCGACCCCGACCAGATCTGGACGGCGAACGAGGTCCTCGACGGCCGACTGGCCTCGGTGCAGAACCAGTTCTCGCCGAAGTTCCGCTCGAGCGAACCGGAACTCGCGCTGTGCGACGAGCTCGGGATCGCGTTCCTGCCGTGGAGCCCCCTCGGCGGCATCGCGAACGCCGCGGAGCTCGGCACCGCGTACGAGGACTTCGCGTACATCGCCCGCGACCGCGGCGTCAGCCCGCAGGTCGTCGCGCTGGCGTGGGAGCTGCAGAAGAGCGACGTCGTCGTCCCCATCCCCGGGGCGTCGCGCCCGCAGTCGATCCTCGACTCGGTGACGGCCGCGACCGTCAAGCTCCGTCCCGAGGACGTGGCCCGACTGGACGCGTCGCAACCGGCGGCCGCGTAGACGACGCGACCCGCGCCTCCTGGACTGCCCTGGAGGCGCGGGTCGCGATCACGCGTCGGCGCGCGTCAGGACTGGCAGACCTCCTGGAAGTCCTTGCCCGTCGTCTCCAGCTTCTGGAGCCCCTCGGTGAAGCCGGAGCTGGACAGCGCCGACGGGTCCTTCGAGGCCGCGAGGTCCTTCGTCATGCCGACGAAGTCCGAGAAGGCGCCCGCGAACGCGTCGGTCTTCGGCTTCACCTCGGTGTTGGTCACCTTGTCGGCGCTGTCCTCGAGCGTGGCGTCGAACTCGTCGAGCTTCGCCATCGCGGCCTGCGGGTCGCTCTGCAGCTCGGTGAGCTGCATCTGCATGCCCTTCGTGGCGTCGGTGACCTCGTTCGTGAACAGCTTGCAGGCCTCGGCCTTGGTCTGGGTCGGCGTCGACTTGGCGGCGGTCGTGGCGTCCGAGCCGGAGTCACCGGCGGAGCAGCCGGCGAGGAGTGCGACGGCGATGGCGGCCGTGGTGAGCGAGACGAGCTTGGTGCGCATGGTGGTGGGTCCCCCCGGAGTCGTGCCCGCGACCCCGGGACGGGGTGCGGATCCGCGTCGAGGCTACATGGGAGATCCACAGGTGGGCCGCGTTCCCGGTGCAGTCGCTCAGTGCCCGCTGCGGAGCGGCGCGGCCGAACGGAAGAGCCCCTCGACGAGTTCGTCGATCCGGGCGTCGGCGATCGCGAGGTCTCGTTCGCCACGTTCCCTCGCAGCGTGACGCCCGTCGGCGTCCAGGACGCTCGTCCACGGGGTCGGGTGGACGTCGAGGCCGACGGACTGGTGGTAGTCGCGGTACTTGAAGGCCGCTTCGGTGGCGGCGGGAGACTTCAGCGAGACGAGGGTCGCGGGCGTCCGCAGCGCGTGCGCGAGGATCACGCCGTGCATGCCGGAGCTCATCACGTGCTCCGCCGCACCGAGCTCGGCGAGCATGTCGGCGGGCGTCAGGGTCGCCGGGAGGAGGCGCACCCCGGTCGAGCAGATCGCGGAGATCGTCCGCCGCTCGATCGCGGTCATGTGGGACGTGAAGTGCGTGACGAGCACTGTGCCGCGACGGCGATCCCGGGGCAGGCCCGGACGGAGCGACCGGACGAGGAGTCCCGGGTCGCCGATCTGGGTGGACTCCGGCAGGCCGAGCGCCGCCCGCGCGAGCGGTCCGCGGATCGCGAGGACGCGGTCGCGGACGGCAGCCGCACGGTCTGCGGGGATGTCCGGCGTGTGCAGGCCGGTCCCCCAGATCTGGCCGACGCCACCGCGCGTGAGGTACGGCACGATCGCGCTGCCGATCGCGACGACGTCCTCACGGCCGAGTGGCGCCCAGCGGACGCGCCGTCCGAGGGCCTCTGTGAGGACGAGCTCCGAGAGCTCGTCCCCGTGGTTCGTGAACGCGCGCCCGCGCCCGAGGGCGAGCCTGGACCACGCGGGGGCGTGGTCACGGAGTTCGTGCGCCAGCGTGCGGAGATCCCGACGGGGAGACCACCAGAAGGCGTTGATCGGTGTCGTCATGTGCTCTCTCTTCCACGCAGGTGTGACATAAGAATATCACATGCTAGAGGTTCCTCGCCCTGCTCGTGACGCGTAGCGTCGGGGCATGCGAGCGATCACCTCCGAGAACGGCACCCTCGACCTGCACGACCTCCCCGACCCGGTCCCCGGAGCCGGCGAGGTCCTCATCGAGGTCGCGGCCGCCGGGGTGAACAACGCCGACCTGCAGCAGGCGGCCGGCAACTACCCGCCGCCTCCCGGGGCGTCGGACGTCCTCGGCCTCGAGGTCTCCGGCACCGTCCGCGCACTCGGCGACGGCGTCGAGGGGTTCGCCGTCGGAGACCGGGTCTGCGCGCTGCTGTCCGGCGGCGGCTACGCGGCACTCGTCGTCGCCCCGGAGACCCAGGTGCTGCCGGTGCCGGAGGGGATCGACCTCGTCGAGGCCGCGGGGCTGCCGGAAGCCGCGTGCACGGTGTACTCGAACGTCGGCATGCTCGCCGGGCTCCGACCCGGACAGACCCTGCTCGTGCACGGCGGCACCGGCGGCATGGGGTCGCACGCGGTGCTCTGGGCGAAGGCGCTCGGAGCGACGGTGATCGCGACGTCCGGGGGCGAGCGGAAGGTGCAGGCCTCCCGGGAGCTCGGCGCGGACCTCGTGGTCGACCACCGCTCGGAGGACTTCGTCGCACGGGCGCTCGAGTTCACCGAGGGCCGTGGCGTGGACGTGGTGCTCGACGTCGTCGGGCCGGACTACCTGGCTCGGAACATCGAGGTCCTCGCGCCGAACGGGCACATCGCCGTGATCGCCTCGGGCAGCGGCCGCACCGGCGAACTCGACCTCGGCGCGATGATGCGGAAGCGGGCGACGATCAGTGCGACGACCCTGCGTGCCCGGCCGCTCGACGAGAAGGCCGCGATCGTCGAGGCCGTCCGGTACAACGTCTTGCCGTTCGTGGCGGACGGTCGGGTGCGCCCGGTCATCGACTCGGTCCTGCCGCTCGCCGAGGCCGCCGAGGCACACCGGCGGGTCCGGGACGGCGAGGTCGTCGGGAAGGTGCTGCTGACGCCCTAGGCGCCCGCGGCCCGCTGGCCCCGGACGAGGTCGAGCACCTGCCCGCACTTCGCCCCGAACGTCGCGCGGAGCAGATCGGCCGCGTCCAGGTCCTCGTCGAACCGCGAGGGCATGTCGATCGCCAGCATGATCGCGAAGATCATGCCGCTGCCGAGGAACCCCTGGACCTGGTCGTCGGCGATCCCGGCCTCGTCGCGCAGGAACCGGTAGATCTCGAGGAACCCGGCCCGGGCCGCGGCACCGATCGCCGGTTCGGCCCCGGAGACGAAGCCCTGCAGCAGGAGCGTGTGCAGTCCGCGCTCGGCGGCGAGGTCGACGAACTGTTCGCCGATGACGTGCGCCGGGGTGTCGTCGGGCCCGAGGTGGGCGAGGGTCTCGCGCCAGGCGTCGAGCAGGATGTCGAGGGTGTCGCGGAACACCTCGAGGAAGAGCGCCTCCTTCGAGCCGAACATCCGCACGACGTACGGCTGGCTGATGCCGGCCGCCGCCGCGATCTGGTCGGTCGTCGTGCCGTTGTAGCCCTGGCTGCCGAAGAGCCCGCGTGCCGCCTCGAGGATCATCGCGCGACGCTGCGCAGCGGGCATGCGGACGGCCGTCGCCGGTGCCGGTGCAGATGCCGGGGAAGTCATGGTTGACAGGTTATCAGTCGATTACTACAGTCGCCCTTCGTAAGTAATCATCCGATTACCAAACGGAACGGATCCCCACCATGGAACGACGCATCCCGGTCTGGCTCGCCATCGCAGCCGCATCCCTCCCGATGTTCATGGCGACGCTCGACAACCTCGTCGTCACCAGCGCGCTGCCCGCCGTGCACGCCGACCTCGGCGCCTCCGTCGAGGAGCTGCAGTGGATCACCAACGCCTACACGCTCGCGTTCGCCGCGCTGATGCTCCTGGCCGTCGGCCTCGGCGACCGGCTCGGCCGCCGGCACCTGTTCGTCGCCGGCATCGCCGTCTTCACCGTCTCCTCCGCGTTCGCCGCCGTGAGCACCGACCCGACCTCGCTCATCGTCTGGCGTGCGATCGAGGGTGCCGGCGCCGCCGCGATCATGCCGCTCTCCCTCACCCTGCTCGTCGGGAGCGTGCCCGACCGGCTCCGCACCGTCGGCATCGGCGTCTGGGGCGGCATCTCCGGCCTCGGCGTCGCCCTCGGCCCGCTCATCGGGGGCGCCGTCGTCGAGGGCTGGAGCTGGGAGGCCATCTTCTGGCTCAACGTCCCGGTCGGCATCGTCGCGATCCCGCTGGCCCTCTTCGCCCTGCCGAACACCCGCGGAGCCCGTGTCCGCGCCGACGTCGTGGGCGTGCTGCTCGCCGGCCTCGGTGTGCTCGGCATCGTCTTCGGGGTCGTCCGCGGCAACGACGCCGGCTGGACGAGCGGCGAGGTGCTCTCCGGCCTGGTCGGCGGCGGTGTCCTGCTGGTCGCGTTCGTGCTCTGGCAGGCCCGCACCACCGCACCGCTCCTGCCCCTCCGGTTCTTCCGCGACCGGAGCTTCGCCCTCGCCAACGTCGTCGCGATGACGTTCTCGTTCGGCGCGTTCGGTTCGGTGTTCATCCTCATCCAGTTCCTGCAGGTCGTGCAGGGTCGGACCCCGCTCGAGGCCGGCGTCTGGACGATGCCCTGGACCCTCGCGCCGATGGTCGTCGCCCCGCTCGCGGGCATCGTGGCACCTCGGGTCGGCACGCGGCTGCTCATCACCGGCGGCATGGTGTTCCTCTCCGCCGGGCTGTTCTGGATCGCCGGGACGATGGCCGCCGACGTCACCTTCACGACGCTGCTGCCCGGCTTCCTGCTCGCGGGCATCGGGATGGGCGCCGTGTTCGGTCCGATCTCGACGGCGGTGCTCGCGCGGATGCCGCAACACGACCACGCGAAGGCCTCCGGCGCGAACTCGACGCTGCGTGAGATCGGCGTCGCGCTCGGGATCGCCGTCCTGACCGCCGTCTTCACCGGGGCCGGCGGCGAGCTCACCCCCACCGGCTACGTCGACGCGGCCCAGCCCGCCGTGCTGGTCGGTGCCGCCGTGGTCGCGGTCAGCGCGGTCGTCGCGGCGTTCCTGCCCGCTGGACGCTCGGCACACGTCCCCGAGACGGTCGCCGACGACGGCCTGGAGGCGCGGCTCGCCCCCGCCGCACCGGCCCCCGTCGCGTAGGTGGCCGCGCTCGCGGCCTGCGGGCCCCGGGCGGGCGCGTCAGGCGTGGACGCGGGCGAGGAACTCGACGAGCGCGGGGTGCTGCGGGGCGTCGAGGACCTCGGCCGGGGCACCCTGCTCGACGACCTCGCCCTGGTGCAGGAACACGATCCGGTCGGCCACGTTCCGCGCGAAGTGCATCTCGTGCGTGGTCATCAGGATCGTCGAGCCCTGCCGCTTCAGCTCGGTCACCAGGTCGAGCACCTCGCCGACGAGCTGCGGGTCGAGGGCACTCGTGACCTCGTCGAGCAGCAGGAGCTCGGGGTCGGACGCGATCGCGCGCACGATCGCCACGCGCTGCTGCTGCCCGCCGGAGAGCCGGTCCGGGTAGGCACCGGCGAAGTCCGCGAGGCCGATCCGCCCGAGGAGCCGCCGCGCGGTCTCCTCTGCCTGCGCCCTGCCGACGCCGTGCACCTGCCGGGAGGCGAGGGTCACGTTGTCGAGCACGCTCATGTGCGGGAACAGGTTGAACTGCTGGAACACGACGCCGATCCGGGCCCGGGTGGCGTCGACGTCGATGCGGGGATCGGCGATGTCCGTGCCCTGCAGCAGGATCTCGCCGTCGTCGATGCCCTCGAGCAGGTTCACCGTCTTGAGGAGCGTCGACTTGCCGGAGCCCGAGGCCCCGATGACGCAGATGACCTCGTGGCGGTGCACCGTCAGGTCGATCCCGCGGAGGACCTCGTGCTCGCCGAACGCCTTGCGCAACCCGCGCAGCTCGAGGACGGCGGCCGACGTGTCGGGGGTGATCCGCGCCTCCTGGCCCGTCATACGGTCCCTCCGATCTGCTCGCGCCGCTGCTGGCGACGCGCGATCGCGTCCGTGACGCGGATCAGCGGCAGGCTGATCACGACGAAGAGCAGTCCGGCGACGAAGTAGGGCGTGAAGTTGTAGGTCTCGGCCTGGGCGATCTGCGCGGAGCGGACCGCGTCCACCGCGCCCAGGATCGACACGAGACCGACGTCCTTCTGCATCGACACGAAGTCGTTCATGAGCGCGGGCGTGACCTTGCGGATCGCCTGCGGCAGCACGACGAGGCGCAGGGTCTTCGCGTGCGACAGCCCGAGCGACCGGGCGGCGAGGCGCTGCGAGGGGTGCACGGCCTCCATGCCGGCGCGGAGCACCTCGGCGATGTACGACGAGTACGTGAGCACGATCGCGATGGTGCCCCAGACCTCGGCGGGGAGGCGCGGGAAGACCCCGAGCCCGGGGATCCCGTAGCCCACCAGGTACAGCACGATGATGAGCGGCAGGCCGCGGAACAGGTCGGTGTAGCCGGTGGCGAGCATCCGCAGGGGGAAGAACACCGGGCTCCGCAGGCCCCGGACGACCGCCAGCAGTGTGCCGAACACCGCGACACCGATGGCGCTGAAGAACAGGATCCGGATGTTCAGCCAGAGGCCCTCGAGGATCGACGGGAACGAGTCGATCGCGGTCTGCGGGTCGAAGAACGACTGCTGGACCGCGGCCCACCCGGGGGTGTTCACGACGCCGAAGTAGACGACGGCGATCACGACGAGCGTCGACGCGACGGACACCACGATCGACCGGCGTCCGCGCTGCCGACGGTAGAGCCGACGCTCCAGCTCGACCTGGCTCGGCGCGGCTGCGGCCACCGGGGTGCCGGCGCCTGCTGGAACGGTCATGCGGCTACTTCAGGACGGGGGTGTCGGTCTCCGAGGAGAGCCACTTGGTCTGCAGGTCCTCGAGCGTGCCGTCCGCCTTGAGGGACTTGATCGCCTTGTCGACCTTGCTCGTCAGTTCGGAGTCCTTCGGCAGCACGAAGCCGAACTGGTCGCCCGTGCCGTCGGACGGGAACTGCGCCGAGACCGTGCCCTTGCCGTCGAGCTGCGCTCCGGACATGTAGAAGGCGGTCGGCAGGTCGGTCACGATCGCGTCGATCTGGCCGGACTTGAGCGCGAGGACGGCGTCGTCGTTCGAGTTGAAGACCTGCGGGGTGACCCCGAGGACGTCCTTCACGCTCTGGATGCTCGTCGACCCGGTCGCGACACCGATCGCGTCCTGCTTCAGCGCCGCGATGGTGGTGTCGTCGGCGGCCTTCGAGGACTGCGTCGTCACGACCGCCTGGGTCGTCGTGTAGTACGCGCTCGACATGTCGACGGCCTTCTTGCGCTTGGCGTCGATGGAGAACTGCTGGACGTTGAGGTCCCAGTCCTTCGGGCCGGGTGCGATGGCGCTGTCGAAGGTGCTCCGCTTCCAGACGACGTCGGACTCGTCGTAGCCCATCTCCTTCGCGACGGCGTAGGCCACGGCGGCTTCGAAGCCCTTGCCGGACTGCGGCTTGTTGTCCTCGACCCAGGGCGAGTACGCGGGCTGCCCGGTCGCGATGGTGAGCTTGCCGTCGGTGACGGTGCCGTCGGCGTTGCCGCTGCCGCCCGCCGAGCAGGACGAGAGCGCGAGTGCGGCGACCGCAGCGGTCGCGACGGCGATGGTGAGACGGAGGGATCGGGTCACGGTCGGGCCTTCGTGCGAGGGGGTGGGGGCAGGACGAAGTGTACTTCGCGCTGGGATACCAACGCGAAACGGATGTCTCGCGACTACTCGGCGAGCGTGAAGTCGTCGAACGAGAACCCAGGGGACACCAGGCAGCTCAGCAGCACCTCGCCGTCGCCCGGCAGGGTCCGCTGCCACACGCCGCCGCGCACGAACGCCTGCGCGTCGTTCACCCGGTCGCGCCCGGCGTCCGGGCCGAGCGTGATCGTCGTACCGGGCTCGGGCTGTTCGCCCTCGCCACCGAGCTGCAGGTCGACGCTGTCCGGCCCGTGCCACATCCAGATCTCGTCGCTCGTGACCCGGTGCCAGGCCGAGGCCTCACCCGGGGGCAGCAGGAAGTGGATCAGGGTCGCGGCAGGCCGGTCGCCCGCCGGCGTCGACACGGTCGCGGGCGAGGTCCAGGTGCGGACGTACCAGCCGCCCTCGGGGTGCGGCTCCATGCCGAGGGCGACGGCGCGCTTCGGCACGTCGAGCCACTCGATCAGGGTTCCGTCGACGGTGCGACGGGCGGCCATGCCCGGGCGGGGTGCGGTCTCGGTCATGATTCCTCCAAGGAACGATCAGGTGGGGCGGGCGGGCCGGTCAGCGCACCGTCGACGGCCCGGACGACACCGCGGACCACGGTCGCGACGGCACGGCCGGCACCGTCCTCGACGAGTTCGGCGAGGGCGTCCGGCACGGTCCGGGCGTCGACGTCGAAGACGGCCAGGTCGGCGCGTGCCCCGACGGCGAGGTGCCCGATCCGGTCCGGCCCGACGGCGAGCCCCATGGCGTGCGCGCCGCCGAGGGTCGCCGCGGCGAGCAGTCGTTCGTGCAGGTCGCGGTGCCCGTAGCCCTGCGACCGGGCGATCCGGTGCAGCGCGGTGACGTCGGCCATCAGGTCGAGGGACGGCGACGACGACAGCGAGTCCGTGCCGATCGCGATCGGGCTGCCCTCGCGCAGGTAGTCGGCGACGGGTGGCGGATCGAGCCCGATGACGGCGTTCGAGCGCGGGCAGAGCGCGACGGCGGTCCCCCGCGCGCGCAGCAGTGCCCGGTCGGCGGCGGTCATGTACACGCCGTGCGCGATGTGGCAGTCGGGGCCGAGCACGCCCAGCCGGTCGACGAACGCGGTCGCGCTCGCACCGAAGCCGAGCGCGCGCATGGCCCGGAACGACGGCACGTTCGCGAGGTGCCAGTCGTTGCCGTGGCCGACGCCGTCGACGCCCTCGAGCCCGGGCACCGGCCCGAGGGCGACGCGCTCGCCCTCGAACGCGGCCTCGCCGAGGTGCAGGTGCAGCCGGAGACCGCGCTGGCGCACGATGTCGGGGAGCTCGAGCAGTGGGGCGACCTCGAGCGAGTACGGCGCGTGCGGGGAGAGCCCGGCGCCCGGGTCCGTCGGGATCCGCTCGAGTTCGGCGAGGACCTGGTCGCGGCCGTGGGACTGCCAGGCCGCGTTCTCCCAGTCCATGACCTCCCAGTAGGCGATGCCACCGAGGCCCGCTTCGGCGAGCACGGTCGACGCCTCGATGTCCGTGACGACGTCGGCGATGCTCGTCACACCGGCGAGGATCGACGACGTCGCGCCGGCTGCCGCCTCGGCGTGCCAGTCGTGCGGCTCGGCGTAGTCCTCGTTGAACGCGCGGGCCCAGTCCTCGAAACCGCTGTACTGCCGCTGCCCGACACTGGCCATGCCGGTGTACTGCAGGTGCGAGTGCGCGTTCACGAGACCGGGGAGGAGGGCACCTCGCCACGGCCGTTCGGTGAAGGGCACGCCCGAGCTGGCGAGCTGGTCGACGACCCACGACCGGTCGCCGACGTGCAGGATGCGACCGTCCTGCACCGCGACGGCGCCGTCGGCGATGGGCGGCGCGGTCATCGGCACGACGATGCGCGCCGAGTGGACGGTGACGGGGTGCCCGGCGGTCACGACGGGTCTCCGAAACGGCGGGTCCGGACGTCGGGCTCACGGTCGGCAGGGTGCTCGGCGAGCGGTCCAGGAGGCGCGGCTGGCGCTCCGAACGCGGCGAGCGCCGCGCGGGCGGTCGCCTCGTCCACCGCGGGGTCGATCGGCACGACGGCACGGTCGAGTTCGTCGCCCCGTTCGAGGAGCATCCGGACGGCGCCGAGCTGCGCGGCGAAGGACAGGTCCATGATCTCGATCGGGTTGCCCTCGGCAGCGGTGATGTTGATGCAGCCGCCGCCGTCGAGCACGATCGGGCCGCCGTCCGCACCGGAGAACACGAGTCGCTCGGCCTTCGGACCCACCGGGACCCGCTCGGCGCCGGCTGCTCGGGCGTCGTCGAGCGCCACCTCGTGGTCGACGCCGCCCGCGACCGCGACGACCGCGCCGTCCGCGCACGACCGCAGCGCGCGGAGGTCGACCGTGTCGGCGACCCCCGTGGCGCTCATCACGAGGTCGGCGTCCTGCACCGCCTCGGCGAGGGGTGCGACGGCGTAGCCGGCGAAGAGCGCCTGCAGGGCGCGGACCGGGTCCGTCTCGGCGACCGTCACCCGCAGACCGAGTGCCGTGAGCACCAGGGCGACCCCCTCGCCGACGTGGCCGAACCCGGCGACGACCGCCGCGCCTCCCGGGACCACGCGGTGCGTACCGGACGGGAGCCGGTCGAGCAGGTCGAGCACCGCGAACACCGTCGACTGCCCGGTGCCGTACCGGTTGTCGAAGAAGGTCTTGGTGCGGGCGTCGTTCACCGCGACGACGGGGATGCCGAGCTCGCCGCGCGCCGCCATGGTGCGGAGCGGGCGGAGGCCGCTCGTCGTCTCCTCTGCCGCGCCGAGCATCGTGGGCACCAGGTCCGGGCGCTCCTGGTGCGCGAGACGGATCACGTGCGAGCCGTCGTCCAGCAGGATGTGCGGCCGGGTGTCGAGCATCGCGAGGGCGAGGGCCCGCTGCTCGGGGAGCGAGGCGGCACTGCTCGCGTACACGGTCAGCCCGGCTGCCCGGAGCGCGTCGGCCACGGCGTCGTCGGTCTCGTCGGCGTGGGCGTAGACGACGACCTCGGCGCCGGCGTCCCGGAGGAGCAGGCTCAGCACGGCGGTCTTCGGCTCGAGGAACATCGCGACGCCGATCCGGGTGCCACGGAGGAGTCCCCCGTCGCGGAGCTCGGCGGCGACCGCTCGCGACACGGGCATCGACCGGCGGGCCCAGCGCAGGCGGGCCTCGGCGGCGGGGTCGTCCTCGGGGTCGCGGCCGGTGGAGACGAGGAAGACGTCGTCCGAGGTCATCGGCACCGCGAGGACACCGGGGTGGGCGATCGTGACCGGGCCGAAGGCGTCCTCGTCGACGGCGGGGAGGTGTCGTCCGGCGTCGACCACGACGAGGGTCGCACCCCGGGGGCGGTCGGCTTCGCGCTCGATGACCGGCGTGGAGTCCTCCGGCGATCCGGCGCACCAGAGCTGGTCGACGGGTTCGTGGGGCAGCGCCTCGCGGGCGCCGAGCCCCGTCAGCAGGGAGCGCAGCGCCGCGGTGTCGCGGGGGTCGCCGCCGACGATGCGGAAGCGGCGCGCGGCGACGAGGAGGTTCGTCGCGCCCGCGAAGCGCCGGACGGCCGCCGAGGCCCAGGCGCGGGTCTCGGGGTCGGCTCCTGGCGGCATGCCCCAATCGTAGGGCGAGCGGGTGGCGTACCCGTGGCCGGCGGGTCGCCGGGGGCCTCGTCAGCGCGGGACGTGCGGCGGGGGCGTGCCGTCCCATCCCCCGCCGGACGGCGACGGCGACGACGACCAGGGTGCCGGCCAGCCGGCGAGCGCGTTCGCGCTCCGGTCGAGCCGCCGGTGCCGGCGCAGCACCGTGACGAGGACCACGACCCCCACGGCCGACACGATCGCGAGCCCGATCACGTACAGGGTCGTCGCGACGCCGGCGATCGACGCCGGGACGACCCCGTTCCGCGCTGCCGAGAACGGCGTCCCCGTCACGACGAACGCCAGCAGGGTCGAGATCGTCGAGTTCGAGTCCCACAGCCCGTGCAGCAGGGAGACCCCCACGTAGGCGACGACCGGGGCCAACGACCACCGGAACCGGTCGCGACCACGGGCGGCGCCGAACAGGACGGCTCCGAGGATCGACGTCCACAGCACGTGCCCGACCGGGGACAGCACCGCACGGACGACCTCGGTCTGCAGCAGGGACACCAGGTCGATGCCCCGCGCGGTGATCGCCGCGTTGAACGCGTACCCCGCCGACTCGAACGCGGCGAACCCGGCACCGACCGTCGCCCCGAGGAGCGCTCCCTGCCGAGCCGTCTTCGGACGGACCCGCCACCCGACGAACAGCAGCAGGACGCCCTTGACGAACTCCTCGACGAACCCGACGACGATGTACACGAGGGCGTCCTGCTGGAGGTTCGCCTCGAGCAGGGACGCCCCGAGGACGCCGAGGATCCCGCCGACGAAGAACGCGACGATGAGCTGCATCGTGCTCACCGTTCCGGTCACCCGCTCGATGACGAACAGCACCACCGTGAAGGGCACGAGGAAGCTGCCGAGCAGGATGATCGTCGGGACCAGGTTCGTGTTCAGCGTCGTGATCGTGACGACGATCGTGACCGCCCAGAGCAGGAACCCGACGAGGAGGGTCTTCCACCACCAGCCGTGACGGTGGTGCGGGTGAGCGGCGCGGACGTCCGTGGACAGGCTCATAGGGCCATGGTGCTCCGCGGCCGCGCCGGGGGTCACGGGAATGCGCGGGGCCCGTCGGACGTACTCTCTGGGCATGAGCGATGCATCCTTCGACAAGGTCACGATGTTCGGCGCGGACTGGTGCCGCGACTGCCGCCGTTCCAAGGCGCTGCTCGACACCCTCGGGGTGGACTACGAGTACGTCGACGTGGAGGCGGACCTGACCGCGGCGGACCGCGCCGAGGAGATCAGCGGGCGGAAGAACATCCCCGTCGTCGTGCTGCCGAACGGGAAGCACTTCGTCGAGCCGTCGGACGCCGAACTGCGCTCGGAGCTCGAGGCCGCCGGCGTCGTCTGACGCTCGGGCGCGCTCGCGCTGCCTCCCCCGCCCGGACATCGGATGAATCGGGCATGATGGCGGCGTGATCATCGACGCTCACCACCACCTCTGGGACCCGGCAGACCGTCCCTACCCCTGGATGGACGACTCGGTCGCCCCGATCCGGCGACGGTTCGACGTGGACGACCTGCGTGCGGCGACCACCGGGACCTCCGTCACGCGGACGATCGCGGTGCAGGCGGTGCACGACCCGGGCGAGACCGCCTGGCTCCTCGCGCAGCCCGCGCCGGTCGCGGGCGTCGTCGGCTGGGTGGACCTGACCGCGCCCGACGTGGCCGAGCGCGTGGCGTCGGCGTCGACCGGTCCGGGCGGCGAGCGGCTCGTCGGCATCCGCCACCAGGCACAGGACGAGCCCGACCCCGGGTGGCTCGCCCGGCCGGAGGTCGTGCGCGGCGTCCGTGCCGTCGCGCGTGCCGGCCTCGTGTTCGACCTGCTCGTGCGCGAGCGGGAGCACGACGCTGCCCTTGCCCTCGTCGACGCGGCGCCCGAGGCGTCGTTCGTCCTCGACCACGCCGGCAAGCCGTCGATCGACACCGGGGACCCCTCGTGGCCGGACCGGATGCGGGACGTCGCCGCCAGGCCCAACGTGGCGTGCAAGGTCTCCGGGCTGCTCACCGAGGCGGGTGCTGACTGGCGGGAGCGCCCCGTCGCCCGGTACGCCCGCGCGGTCGTCGAGCACTTCGGCCCGGAGCGCTCGCTGTTCGGCTCCGACTGGCCGGTGTCGACGCTCGCCGCCGACTACGCCGAGGTCCTGCACACGACGAGCGACGCCCTCGCGGACCTGTCGCCGACCGAGCGCGACGCTGTGCTCCGCGGGACGGCCGAGCGGATCTACCTTGCCGGAGCCTCGACTCAGACATAGGATGTTTCCGCTGCACCGGCGCAGCAGGAGAGCGAGGAACGATGCGGTTCGCACGACTTGGCCCGGCAGGCGACGAGATCCCCGTCGCGATCGACGACGACGGCGAGGTGCTCGACCTCCGGAGCCTCACCGGTGACATCAGCGGTGGCTTCCTGGCGTCCGACCCCGGCCCCGACGCCCTCGTCCGGCACGCCCGCGCCGCCGGCGACCTTCCCGTGATCGACCGGGCCGACGGTCTCCGGCGTGGGTCGCCCGTCGCCCGCCCCGGCAAGGTCGTCTGCATCGGCCTGAACTACCGCGACCACGCCGCCGAGACCGGCGCCGACATCCCCACCGAGCCGATCGTGTTCATGAAGGACCCGATGACGGTGATCGGCCCCGACGACGAGGTGCTCGTCCCCCGCGGCAGCACGAAGACCGACTGGGAGATCGAGCTCGCGATCGTGATCGGCACCACCGCGCGCTACTGCGCGTCCGAGGACGAGGCCGCGACGCACATCGCCGGCTACGCCATCGCCAACGACGTCTCGGAGCGCGCCTTCCAGCTCGAACGCGGCGGGCAGTGGGACAAGGGGAAGTCCTGCGAGACGTTCAACCCGCTCGGCCCGTGGCTCGTCACGCCGTCCGCGCTCGAGGCGGATGGTCTCGACCCGAACGCCCTGTCGCTGCAGCTCCGGGTGAACGGCGAGCTCCGGCAGGACGGCAGCACCCGGGACATGATCTTCCGGCCGGCCGAGATCGTCCGGTACCTGTCGCAGTTCATGGTCCTGTACCCGGGTGACGTGATCAGCACCGGGACACCCGCGGGGGTCGCCCTCGGCAGCGGTGCGCCGTACCTGCAGGCCGGCGACGTCGTCGAACTCACCGCCGAGGGCCTCGGCTCGCAGCGCCAGACGATGGGCGCAGCATGACCGCCGGGACCCACGAGGGCCTGCGGGCCGTCGTCACCGGGGGCGCCTCGGGGATCGGCGCCGCGATCGTCGTCGCGCTCCGTGACCGAGGTGCGACCGTCGCGGTACTCGACCTGCAGCCCGCGGACGACGCCCTGTCGTTCCGCTGCGACGTCGGTGACGACACGTCCGTCCGGGCAGCGGTCGCCGACGCCGTCGAGCAGCTCGGCGGCCTCGACGTCCTGGTCAACAACGCCGGCATCGGCGCACAGGGCACCGTCGAGGACAACCCCGACAACGAGTGGCGCCGCGTGTACGAGGTGAACGTGCTCGGCGCGGTCCGGCTCTCGCGCGCGTGCCTGCCGCACCTCCGCGACTCCGACGCCGCGAGCATCGTGAACACCTGCTCGATCGCCGCCACCGCCGGGCTGCCCCAGCGCGCGCTGTACTCCGCGACGAAGGGCGCGATCGCCGCCCTCACCCGCGCCATGGCTGCCGACCACCTCCGGGAGGGCATCCGCGTCAACGCCGTCAACCCCGGCACCGCGGACACCCCCTGGGTCGCGCGGCTGCTCGAGCGCGCCGACGACCCGGCAGCGGAACGGGCGGCCCTGGAGGCACGCCAACCGCACGGACGCCTCGTCGCCCCCGAGGAGGTGGCCGAGGCCGTCGCCTACCTCACCAGCCCGCTCGCCCGGTCGACGACGGGTGTCGACCTCGCGGTCGACGGCGGGATGCAGGCGCTCCGGCTCCGGCCCGCCTGATGGGCCCTGGAGGCGCGACTATCGTCGTCGTGTCGGCTCGCGTGGGCGAGTGGCCGAGCAGGAGGTGGTGACGTGGCGTCGCTGACGGACGATGCGATCGCACGCATCCAGCAGATGATCGTGAGCGGCGAGCTCCAACCCGGGCAGCGCCTCCCGCCCGAGAAGGAGCTCAGCGAGTCCCTCGGGCTGTCGCGGAACAGCCTCCGCGAAGCGGTGAAGGCCCTCGAACTCATCCGCGTGCTCGACGTCCGGCGCGGCGACGGCACGTACGTGACGTCGCTCGAGCCGACCGTCCTGCTCGAGGCGGTCTCCTTCGTCGTCGACATGCACCACGACCGCTCGCTCGTGGACCTGCTCGAGGTCCGGCGGATCCTCGAGCCCGCGTCCGCCGTCCTCGCGACCGCCCGCGCCTCGGAGCAGCAGATCGACGACCTGCACGCGCTCATGCAGTCCGTCGGCGAGGACACCGGCGTCGAGGACCTCGTCGCCCACGACCTGCAGTTCCACTCGACGATCGCGGGCATCGGCGGCAACCAGTACCTGTCCGGCCTGCTCGACGCCCTGTCGAGCAAGACCGTCCGGGTGCGGGTCTGGCGCGGCCTGACGCAGAACGGCTCCGTGCAGCGCACGCTCGACGAGCACGCGGCGATCGTGGACGCCATCCGTCGTCGCGACCCGCAGCTCGTGCAGGCGCTCGTCGTGGCGCACGTCGAGGGTGTGGAGCGCTGGCTGCGGCGCTCGCTCGACTGAACCCGGCAGTCCTCCCAGGCAGGTGCGAGTTGGGTCGGTTGTCGGCCCTGACTCCGGCAACCATGCCGCGGCAACCGCACCCACGAGGAGGAAACCGTGATCGGTCTCATCATCAGCTTGATCATCATCGGACTCATCGCCGGCGCCCTCGCTCGGCTCATCGTCCCCGGCAAGCAGCACATCTCGATCCCCATGACCATCCTGCTCGGCATCATCGGGTCGTTCGTGGGCGGGTTCCTCGGGTTCCTGATCTTCCAGCACGACCCGATGGACGGCTTCTTCCAGCCCGCAGGCATCATCGGCTCGATCATCGGCGCCGTCATCGTGCTGTTCATCTACACGCGGTTCGCCGGCCGGAGCGCCCGCACCCGCTAGTCGGACGTGGCCGGGCACGACCCGGCGCACAACCGAAGTCACCCCGAACCGCGCATCCGCGTGGTTCGGGGTGACTTTCGTTGTGCGCCGGCGATCGGCGCCGGGGCGCCCGGCCGGCCGCCGCGCGGAGCGGCGCCCGCGTCAGGCGGCGAGCAGGCCCGCCGCGCGCAGGTCGTCCCAGAGCGCCTCGGGCACCGTCGCGGCCGCCCGAGCGACGTTCGAGCGCACCTGCTCCGCCGACTGCGCACCGAGGGCGATCGCCCGGACCGCAGCCGCCCGGCGCGGGAACGCGAGCGCGGCCTCCGGCAGCGTGACGCCGTGCCGTTCGCACACGTCGGCGATCGCGTTCGCCCGTTCGACGAGCGACGCCGGCGCCGCCGCGTAGTCGTACGTCGCCGAGGCGTCCGGCCGGTCCCGGCCGAGCAGCCCCGAGTTGTAGACGCCGACCGCGACCACGGCGACCCCGAGGTCCTCGCACCGTGCGACCAGCGCCGCCGCGGGCTGCTCGAGCAGCGTGTACCGGCCGGCGAGCATGACCACGTCGCACATGCCGGTGGAGACCGCTGCCTCGAGGGCCTCGACGGAGTTCGACCCGACGCCCACCGCACGCACCACTCCCTCGTCCCGGAGCTCGACGAGCGTCGGCAGCGCCTGGGTCAACCCGTCCCGCAGCGCGTACACGTCCGGGTCGTGCAGGTAGGCGATGTCCACGTGGTCGAGCCCGAGCCGCCCGAGGGACTCGTCGAGGGACCGCCGCACGCCCGACGGCGAGGGATCCCACTGCCGGACCAGGTCGTCCGGCACCGCGAACCCGCCGGAGTCCAGGTCGTCCCCGTCGCCCCGCCCGGGCACGAGCAGGCGTCCGACCTTCGTCGACACCAGGTAGTCGGACCGCGGCCGTTCGGCGAGTGCCGCTCCGAGTCGCCGCTCGGACAGCCCGAGTCCGTAGTGCGGCGCGGTGTCGAACCCGCGGACCCCGGCCTCCCACGCGGCGTCGACCGTGGCCCGCGCCTCGTCGTCGGACACCTCGCGCAAGAGGTTGCCGATCCCCGCACCGCCGAACCAGAACGGTCCGCGGTCGAGGTCCGGGGCCGTCACGCGTCCACCTGGTCCGCGAGCGACCACACCCGGGGGATGCCGTCGTCGCCGCCGGAGTAGTCGTCGTCCGCCTCGAGCAACGGGTTCACGACCGCCTGCCACTCGGCGTTCACGGGGTCGTCGGCGAGCGCCTTCCGCATCGCCCGGTAGTCGTCGACCTCGACGAGGTGCACGAGGTCCTGCCCGTCCCGCCAGATCGTCCAGTCCTGCACCCCGGCCGCGCGGAGCCGTGCCGCCAGCGCGGGCGGGACCGAGGCGTGCACGCGTTCGTACGCCGCCTCGCTCCCCGCCCGCAGCCGGGTCCTCGTCAGGATGCGCTGCATCAGTCGCGCAGGAAGAGCTCGACCACGGGCACCGCCACGTCCGGCCGGACGATCGGCAGGGTGAGCGTCAGCGTCCCCGCGGGCTGTCCACCGAGGCCGGTGTTCTGCGCCCGGGTGCCGGGCGCGATCTCGCGGTAGTGGATCTCCGACGCGTCGTTCAGGAGCTGGGCGTACTCGACCCGGCCGGCGAGGTCGGCGAGGTGCACGTGCTCGAACGGCCACGTGAAGAGGTGCAGGTACAGCCGGTTCCCGTTCTGCGTGTAGACGGTGCCCGCCGGCGCCCGGAACGACGACGGTCCGGCGCCGTACACCGACCGCGCGTGCTGGTGCATCCACGTGCCGATCCCGGCGAGCGCCGTCCGTGCGACCCCGTCGAACTCGCCGCGACCGGTCGGCCCGACGTTGAGGAGCATGTTCCCGTTGTTCGAGACCCCGTCGACGAGCATGCGCACGAGCAGGTCGGTGCTCTTGACGTTCAGGTTGTCGCGGTCGTACCCCCACGAGCCGTTGAGGGTCTGGCAGGCCTCCCACGGCACCTGGACGCCGTCGACCTCCATCGGCTTGTCCGGCTGGTACTGCTCCGGCGTGACGATGTCCCCGGGCAGGTCGAGCCGGTCGTTGACGATGATGCCGGGCTGGAGCCGCTTGGTCAGCGCCAACAGCTCCTCGGACCCCCAGTCGTCGCGGCCCTTGCCGCCCCAGATGTCCTCGTGGTCGTTGTCGCGGTACGAGAAGTCGTAGAACAGGTAGTCGATCCGCCCGTAGTCGGACAACAGCTCCGTCACCTGCCCGTGCAGGTAGTCCCGGTAGCGCGCCATGTCCCGGCCCTCGTTCAGCGCGGCGATCGCCTCGTCGCCGTCGTCCCGCCTCGGGTGCACGCCGTCGATCGTGAAGTCCGGGTGGTGCCAGTCGATGAGCGAGTGGTAGAACCCGACCCGCAGTCCCTCGGCGCGGACGGCGTCGACGAACTCGCGCACGATGTCGCGGCCGAACGGGGTGTTGGTGGACTTGTAGTCGGTCAGTGCGCTGTCCCAGAGCGCGAAGCCCTCGTGGTGCTTCGTGGTGAGGACGACGTACTTCATGCCCGCCTCACGTGCTCGTCGCGCCCAGTCGGCGGCGTCGAACAGGTCCGGGTCGAAGTGGTCGAAGTACTTCTGGTAGTCGGCGTCGGTGATCCGCTCGCGGTTCTTCACCCACTCGTGCCGTGCCGGCAGGGCGTAGAGCCCCCAGTGGATGAACATGCCGAACCGGTCGTGGGTGAACCACGCGGGCAGGCCGGAGCGATCGGTCGCGGTCTGCGGCTCTGCAGGTGCGGTGATGGTCATGTGGCCAGTGTTCCTTTCACGAGTACAGCACGTCACCGGCCGCCGAGGCCGCTGGTGACGATGCCCTTGACGAGGTGCTTCTGCAGCAGGACGAGGAGGATCACGGTGGGGAGCATCGAGATCACCGAGGCCGCCATCACGAGGTTCCACTCGGACCCCTGCTGCCCGAAGAACTGCTGCAGGCCGAGCGGGATCGTGCCGTGGGCCTCGACGTCGTTGACCACGACGAGCGGCCAGAGGAACGAGTTCCAGTAGGAGATGAACGAGAACACCGCGAGCACGGCCATCGTCGGCCGGGCGAGCGGCAGCATCACCGAGACGAAGGTCCGGATGGCGCCGGCGCCGTCGACGCGTGCTGCGTCGTCGAGCTCCTGCGGCACGGTGAGGAAGAACTGCCGGATCAGGAACGCGCCGAGCGCCGTGAACGCCCACGGGACGATGAGCGCCTGGAAGGTGTCCACCCACCCGAAGCCCTGCATCATCACGTACATCGGGATGACGAGGACGTCCTGCGGGATCATCAGCGTCACGAGGAAGAGCAGGAACACGGTGTTCCGCCCCCGCCAGCGCAGCCGCGAGAACGCGTACCCGGAGAGCACGGCCACGACGACGTTGATCACGGTGCCGGCGGCCGCCACGAAGATCCCGTTCAGGATGAAGCGGGCGAACGGCAGGTAGGTGAACGCCTGGACGTAGTTGTCCCACTCGAGCGAGCGTCCCCAGAGCGTCGGCGGCGTGGTGAACACCTGGTCCGCCGGCTTGAGGCTCGTCGCCACCATGTAGATGAGCGGCGAGACGAAGAGCAGCGCGACGAGGCAGAGGAGCGCGTAGCCGATCGCGTGCCGGAGCCGTCCGGGCCGGGGTGCCGAGGCGGTCCGGGGCACGGACCGCGGGTTGACCGTGCGGTTCGACGTGGTGAACCCGCTCGTGCGGGGCTTGGTCAGCTCACTCATAGTGCACCCACCGCTTCTGCCCGAGGAACTGGACGGCCGTGATCCCGAGGATGATGACGAACAGCACCCAGGCACCGGCGGAGGCCAGCCCGAGCTGCTGGTTCTGGAAGCCCGTGTTGTAGATGTACTGCACGAGGGTCTCCGTCGCCGTGCCCGGTCCGCCCTTGGTGAGGACGAACGGCTGCACGAACACCTGGAACGAGGTGATCAGCGTCATCATCGTGGCGAAGAACACCGACGGCGAGATGAGCGGGAACTTGATCGCCCAGAACGTCTGCCACGCGTTCGCGCCGTCGAGCTGCGACGCCTCGATCTGGTTCTCGGGCACGGCGTCGAGGGCCGCCGAGAAGATGAGCATGTTGTACCCGAAGCCCTGCCAGACGCTCATGGCGACGATGGCGAGCATCGCCCAGTGCTCGTCGGCGAGGAAGTTCGGCGCGTGCACGCCGACCGTCGACTGCAGGGAGGCGTCGATCGCGCCACCCGGCTGGTAGAGCATCCGCCAGACCACGACGTTCGCGACGATCGGCGTGATGGTCGGGATGAAGAACAGCACGCGGAAGACGTGTCGACCGGCGATCCGCGGCGTCAGCCAGGCGGCGAGCCCGAGCGACACGACGAGGTTGAGCGGCACGTACAGCACGACGAACAGGGCCGTGTTGAGCGTCACCGTCCGGAACACCGGGTCGGCGAAGAGCCTGGCGTAGTTCTCGATGCCGGCGAAGCTGCGCTCGCCGAGCATCGGCCAGTTCATGAAGCTGACGACGAGGGAGGCGATGATCGGGAACGCCGTGAAGACGACCAGCCCGATGGAGTGCGGCGCGGCGAAGGCGGCGCCCCACCACGAGCGCCGACCGACGACGCCGTCGGCGTCACCGCCCTTGGGGCGGGGCGTGGCCGTGCCCGTCGCGACCGCGGTCGCGACGGCGGGGACCGCCGGTGGATCCTGGATGGTGGTCATGCGACGACCTCCTCGTCGTTCGCGGGTGCTTGCTGTCGGGGTGGCGGACTGGAGGCGCGGGGCGGGGTCGACCCGCGCCTCCAGTCCGTCAGTCGGTCGCGTCGGTCACTGCGTGCCGAGCTGGCCGGCGATCGAGGACATCGTGTCCTTGCCGGACGTCTGTCCGTTGACCGCCTGGAGCGCGTACTGCGTGAAGAGCTGGCCCAGCTGGTCGCTCTGCTTGTTGCCCGGGAGCGGCGAGGACTTGGCGAGGGCCGCCTTGAGCGCGGTCTCGGCCCCGTCGATGCCGGCGCTGGAGTACCACGCGTCCTGCGCCGCGGTGCGGGCCGGGAAGGCACGCCCCTGCTCGGCGAGGGACGTCAGGACCTTCTCGCTCGTCATCGTCTGGACGGCCTTGAACGCCTGCTCCGGGTACTTGCACTGCTTCGAGACACCGAAGCCGGAACCGGCGGCGAAGGTCGACGGGCCCGAGGTCCCGGCCGGCAGCGTCGTGACGCCGAGGTCGAACTTCACCTTGGCCTTCTGGCTGATCAGCGACCACGGACCGTCCGTGTACATCGCGACCTTGCCGGCGGCGAAGTCGTTGCCGGGCGTCGAGGTGTCGGACGAGGCCTGCGTCGCGTAGCCCTTCTTCACCAGGCTCGCGAGCCAGTCCAGGCCGTCCGCGAACTTCGTGTCGGTGGCGTCGATCTTGCCGGCCTTCGTGATCACCCGGCCGCCGTTGTAGCCGTAGATCATCGACTCGATGTTGAGGTCGCCCACGGTCGAGCCGAACTCGGTGATGCCCTTCGCCTTGAGCGCCTCGCCGGCCTGCTCGAAGTCGTCGGTGGTCCACCCGGGCTCGGGGTCGGCCACGCCGGCCTGCTTGAAGAGGTCCTTGTTGTAGAACATCAGGATGGGCCCGGTGTCGTACGGCAGACCGTAGAGCTTGCCGTCGACCTTCATGCCGTCGAGCGCCGTGCTGTCGTACGCCGACAGGTCGAGGCCGTCTTTCTTCGCGAGGTCGTCGAGCGACAGGAGCGATGACGTGTAGTTCGCCGCGCGGAGCGACTGCATGCTCACGATGCACTGGGCGCTGCCGGCGCTGAGCTGCGTGCTGAGCTTCGTGAAGTAGTTCTCGAACGGGGCGCCCTGGATCGTCAGGGTGATGCCGTCCTCGCTCTTCACGGTGTCGGCGACCTTCTGCCAGGCGGCCTTGTCCTCCTTCCCGGCGATCCACATGGACCAGGTCATGGCGTCCTTGGACTGGCTGCCGCCGGCACTGCTGCCGGAGGAACAACCAGCGAGGACGAGCGCGGTGGCGGCGGCTGCCGCCAGCCCCGCGACGATTCGGCGTCGGTGCATCGGAGTCTCCACTTCGTCGTGGTGATCAGGGTGGGGGGTTCGGTTCGGGAGGAACGTGGTGCGGGTCAGGGGCGTCGGGCGTCGCGATCGGGGTGCGTCAGGCGACGCGGACGGGGTCGGTGTGCGTCAGGCGACGCGGACGGGGTCGGGGTGCGTCAGGCCACGCGGACGGGGTCGGGGTGCGTCAGGCGACGCGGACGGGGTCGGTGTGCGTCAGGCGACGCGGACGGCGTCCGGGACGCTCGCGTCGACGGCGGCCCAGACCGGGCCGTCGGGGAACGCGTGGTCCTCGAGCGTGGCGGCGTGCATCTCGGTGCCCGCGCCGGGAGCGGTGGGCGGCCAGTAGCGGCCGTCGTGCACGTCGACCGGTGTCACGAAGTGCTCGTGCAGGTGGTCGACGAACTCGATGCAGCGGGTGTCGAGGTCGCCGGTGAGCGCGACGGCGTCGAACATCGAGAGGTGCTGCACCGCCTCGCACAGACCGACCCCGCCGGCGTGCGGGCAGACGCGGACGCCGTACTTGGCGGCGAGGAGCAGGATCGCGAGGTTCTCGTTCACCCCGGCGACCCGCGTGGCGTCGATCTGGAGCACCGACATCGCGTCCGCCTGGATGAGCTGCTTCGCGATCACGCGGTTCGCCATGTGCTCCCCCGTCGCCACCGGGATCGGTGCGATGCGGCGGGCGATCTCGGCGTGTCCGAGGACGTCGTCGGGGCTCGTGGGCTCCTCGACCCACGCGATGTCGAACGGGCGGAGCCGCTCGATCCACGTGACCGCCTCGTCGACGTCCCAGCGCTGGTTGGCGTCGATCGCGATCCGGATGTCCGGACCGACCGTGGCGCGGGCGATCCCGAGCCGTCGGACGTCCTCGTCGATGTCCCCGCCGACCTTGAGCTTGATCTGGGTGAAGCCCTCGTCGACGGCCTCGCGGCAGAGGCGGGCGAGCTTCTCGTCGTCGTAGCCGAGCCAGCCGGGGGTGGTGGTGTACGCCGGGTAGCCCTCGTGCTCGAGGCGGCGTCGGCGCTCGGCACGGAGCGGCACAGCGGCCTCGAACAGTTCCCGTGCGTCGGCCGGGGTGATGGCGTCGGAGAGGTACCGGAAGTCCACCAGGTCGACGAGCTCGTCAGGGCTGAGCTCGGCGAGCAGCGCCCAGAGCGGCTGCCCGGCGCGCTTCGCCCGGAGGTCCCAGAGGGCGTTCACCACGGCGCCGATCGCCATGTGCATCACGCCCTTCTCGGGCCCGAGCCACCGGAGCTGCGAGTCGTGGACGAGCGTGCGCCACGTCCCGCCCATGTCCGAGAGGACCGATTCGGCGTCCGCGCCGACGACGTGCTCGCGGAGGGCGGCGATCGCTGCTTCCTGCACCTCGTTGCCGCGGCCGATCGTGAAGACGAAGGCGGTGCCGACGTGCCCGTCCAGGGCGTCGGTCGCGATCTCGACGTAGGCGGCGGAGTAGTCGGGCGCCGGGTTCATGGCGTCGGATCCGTCGTGGTCCCGGGAGGTCGGGAACCGGACGTCGCGGACGCGCAGACCGGTGATGCGGCTCATCGTGTCTCCTACCCGTTCGGTCTCCGTCGGCCGAACGGACTCATCGAAACATCCTATGTCTCCGCTGTCAAGGTCCAATTTCTGGATGTTTCAGCCACGATGCGCGGTGAGTGATCGGATGACAGCACGCGACGGCAGGCAGACAGACAGGAGGCGCGGTGCGGGTCGGACCCGCACCGTCACTCCGGACACGGCCGCCACACCGCTGGCGTGTCGCGCCGGCACCGGCCGGTGGGGCCCCCTCCTGGACGTGGTCGCGCTGCTCAGACGGCGGCGAGCCGCCCCATCTCCGCGACCACGCCGCGGAGCCGGTCCGCCAGCTCGTCGCGGGACGCGACCGAGAACCGGTGCGCGACCTCGATGACGGCGGCCATGACGAGCGTGACGGCGGTCCGCGCCGACTCGGCGTCGGTGCGTTCGGCGGCGACCTCGACGATCGCCGACCGGGCCTCGGCCATCCACTGCAGCATCGTCGGGACCATCTCGGGCCGCGCCTGCACGAGCGACTTCATCCGGCGGCGGTCCTCGGGCAGGGTCACGGTCTGCGCGACGAGGTCGCAGAGGTCGGACACGAGCGTGCCCGCACCGGCGAGGAAGGTCGCGCGGGCGGGGTCCGGGACGGTGGTCGCGGGGAGGCCGAGGGCGGCATTGCCCTTGGACGGGAAGTAGTTGAAGAACGTGCGGGGCGAGACGCCGGCGGCGGCGCAGATCTCCTCGACCGTGACGCCGGCGAGCCCGCGATCGGTGACGAGCTCGAGCGCGGACCGGTGGATGGCGGCCCGGGTCTGCTGCTTCTTGCGCTCCCGCAGGCCGCTGTCGCCGGGGGCGGGGGCGGGGGCTTCGGTGGTGGTCACGTGGTGGCTCCTCGGACGGACGACGGGGCCTCCCGCGGTGGCGGGAGGCCCCGTGCGGCCTAGCGGTCCGACGCGCCCCGCTGGACGGGGATCGAACCGGTGACGGGAGCGGTCGGCGAGCCCATGGTGTCGGCGGCCTTGACCGCCTGGACCTCGAGGCCGTCAGCCGTGCCCTCGTTGTCCGCCTGCTCCTGCAGGGCCGAGCTCTTGCGGAGCGGCGGCGCCTTGAAGAACCAGCTCAGGACGAAGGCGAGCAGGATGACCGCGAAGCCGACCCAGTAGACCGTGACGGCCGACGAGTTGAACCCGGTCATGAAGGGCCTGGTGAGCGCGGCGTCCGCACCGTTCAGGTAGGACGTGTCGCTCGTCTCGCTGCTCGACGCGCCCTTGTCGCTCGTGCCCTTGTCGATCTGCTTCGACAGCGCCGGGGCGAGGTCGTCCACCCAGTACGTGCGCTGGGCCGAGTCGGACCAGTCGACGACGAGCTTGCCGTCCTGCACGGACGCGTGGGCCTTGTCGGCGGCGGCGGTGAGCGCCTGCTGCTGCACGGCCTCGGGAGCGCCGGCCGTGGCCTGGGTCACCTGCGCGGTGGCCTGGTCGAGCCCGGACTGGACCTGCTGCTTGATCGGGGTGACGATCGGGTTCCAGATCTGGTCCATGACGCCCTGGTTCGCCTTGGCACTGGCGACCGTCGGGTTGAGCGCGGCGTCGAGCGCGCCGGTCAGGTTCTTCTGGTCGGCCGTGGCGTGCAGGATGTTCGCCGGCATGATCGAGAACAGGACGCTCAGGAGCACCGCGGTGCCGAGCGTTCCACCGATCTGGCGGAAGAACGTCGCCGAGCTGGTCGCCACACCCATGTCACGCGGCTGCACGGAGTTCTGCGAGGCGAGGGTGATGCTCTGCATGAGCTGGCCGAGGCCGAGCCCGATGAGGAACATGCCGATCATCAGGAACCAGAGCGGCTTGTCGATGGTCATGAACGTCAGGACGACGTAGCCGAGCGAGACGAGCGCGGTGCCGATCACCGGGAAGATCCGGTACTTGCCGGTGCGGGCGACGATCTGGCCGGAGGCGATCGAGGCGATCATGAGCCCACCGATCATCGGCAGGGTCGCGAAGCCGGACTCGGTCGGGGTGAGACCCGTGACGATCTGCAGGTACAGCGGGATGGTCAGCATGGCGCCGAACATCGCGAAGCCCACGAGGAAGCCGAGGATCGTGGCCATCGAGAAGACGCCCGAGCGGAAGAGCTTCAGCGGGATGATCGCGTCGTCCTTCATGAGCGTCTCGATGACGAGGAAGGCGACCAGGCCGAGGGCACCGATGACGTAGCAGGCGATCGCGGCGGCCGAGCCCCAGCCCCAGGTGCGGCCCTGTTCGGCCACGAGCAGGAGCGGGACGAGGGTCACGATGACCGAGGTCGCGCCCCACCAGTCGATGCGCGGCTTCGCCTTGGCGTCGCCGAACTTCGGCAGGTGCAGGAACGCGATGACCATGAGGAGCGCCGCGATGCCGATCGGGACGTTGATCAGGAAGACCCAGCGCCAGCCGGTGACGCCGAGGATGGTCGACGCGCCGGAGAAGAGCCCGCCGATGAGCGGACCGATGACCGAGGAGATGCCGAAGACGGCCAGGAAGTACCCCTGGTACTTCGCGCGCTCGCGGGGAGCGAGGATGTCACCCATGATCGCGAGCGGCAGGGACATCAGCGCACCGGCACCGATGCCCTGGAAGGCACGGAACGCGGCGAGCATGATCATCGACATCGACATGGTCGAGAGCAGCGAGCCGATGATGAAGACCGCGATGCCGAAGATGTAGAGGGGACGACGGCCGAAGACGTCGGAGAGCTTGCCGTAGATCGGCGTGGTGATCGTCGACGCGATCAGGTACGCCGTGGTGACCCAGGCCTGCTGGTCGAGACCGTGCAGGTCGTCGCCGATGGTGCGGATGGCCGTGCCGACGATCGTCTGGTCGAGCGACGAGAGGAACATGCCGGCCATGAGGCCGTAGATGACGAGGAGGATCTGGCGGTGCGACATGATCGGCTTCCCCGGCTGGCCGGCCGGGGAGCTCGGTCGTCCGCGCGACACCTCGACGGGTGCGGTGGCAGTAGACATGGGGGTCCTTCAGGGGTGCGTGTGGTGGTCGTGGTCGCGAGGGACGCCAGGGCGTCGTGGCGGGCCGGTGACGGCGGGTCAACCTTGCAGACGCTGCAACTTTACACCACGAGCACCTTTGCTACCAACGCAATCTTTCCCATTGTGCATGTTTGTGAACGCCTCCTCAGGTACCGTGGGCCGGATGGGGCGGACGACGTGGAGCGATGTGCCGGCAGTCCTGCGGGAGCGCATCGAGACGGTGCTCGGGGGCGCGGTGGCACAGGCCGAGTCACAGGCGGGTGGGTACTCCCCCGGTGGCGCCGACCGGGTGGTCACCGGGGACGGTCGACGAGCGTTCGTGAAGACGCTCTCGCGGTCGCGGAACCCGGACGGCTTCGGGATGCACGAGCGCGAGGCCGAGGTCATGGGCCACCTGCCCGGTGCCGTGCAGGCGCCTCGGCTGATCGACACCGTGCGCGAGACCGTCGACGGCGACGACTGGATTGCCCTCGTCATCGAGGACGTGGACGGACACCACCCCGGCACGGCGGGCGACGGGTCCGACGTCACCGCAGTGCTCGACGCACTCGACACGCTGCCGACCGCCACCGGGACGCTCGCACAGCTCCCGCGCGTCGCGGACGACCTCGTCGAGGACTTCGGCGCCTGGGACCGGATGGCCGCTTCAGGCTTCCCCGACGTCGTCCCGGCGCACGTGGTCGCCGCTGCCCCTGCGATGGCGCGGGCGGCACGCGACGCCGCGGCGGCCGTCGACGGAGGTTCCCTGGCGCACGTCGACTGCCGCGCCGACAACCTGCTCGTCGACGCGGACGGTGTCGTCTGGGTCATCGACTGGCCGTGGGCGGCCGTCGGCGCGCACTGGCTCGACCCGCTCACCTACCTGCTCGACGTGCTGGTGCGCGGCGAGGACGCCGACGTCGAGCACCACCTCGCCACCCACCGGGTGTTCGCGGGGGTGCCGGCGTCGAGCGTGGACGCGGTCCTCGCCGGGCTCGCCGGGACGTTCTTCGAGAAGGCGTCCCGCCCGGCGATCCCGCACATGCCGACGCTCCGGGACTTCCAACGACGCGAGGGGCTGGCGGCCGCCGAGTGGCTGCTGCGACGGTGGGGAGGACTGCCGCCGGGGGAAGAACCCACGTACCCCGCTGTCCAGGAAGCGTGACCCGGTCGAGCGTACCGTCCCGCACATGACTGACGAGCACGAAGGCCAGCGTCCGGAAGACGACGCTGCGCGGCTCGGACTCGTCGTCGTCGGCGAGGCAGCAGCACTGCACTCGGGCGACGAGGCGGCCCTGGACGCGAGCGAACAGAACATCCGCGACACCATCGACGAGATGATCGACGAACCGTTGACCGAACGGCAGGAGCAGGTGGTCGAACGACTGGCGTCGGCCGGGGGCACGCTCACCGCGGGCCTCAGCGGTGCCCTCGCCGCGCAGACCGGCCGGAGCGTCGACGACGTCCTCGAGGGAGCCGCCCGCAGCGTCGTCTGGCAGCAGCGTCTGGCGGACCAGCGCCGGGACGGACACGACGGCTTCGGTGAGCGCGAGGACGCCGGCGGGCAGCAGCGCGACCGCCGCGACGACGACGGGCGCGACGAGGACTGACCCCCGCCGCGCCCGCACCGGACGACGGTTCGGCTACTCGGCCGCCGCGGACTCCTGCTCACGCACGACGGCGCGGGCTGCGGCCTGCCCCGTCGTGGTGCTCTTGACGATGTCGCTCAGCGTGAAGCCGGCCGTCGTCCCGAGCAGGGCGTCGACTTCGCTGAACTGACTGACCACGCTCTTCGAGAGCGCTCCGGCGCCGTCGGAGGACACGACGGTCAGCTTGTCGATGTTGCCCATCGGGGCCGCGAGCTCGCGGGCGATGCTCGGCAGCGTCTCGATCGCCTTCACCCGGAGGACGGCCTCGGAGTGCTGGGCGAGTGCGTCCGCCTGTGCCTTCGTGGCGTCGGCCTCGGCCTTGCCCTTGGCGCGGATCGCGTCGGCGGCGGCTTCACCCTCGGCGCGGGAGGCGTCGGCCGCGAGCTTGCGCGCCTCGGACTCGGCCTGGGCCTCGGCGGCGATCGCCTCGGCCGAGATGCGTCGGGCCTCTGCCTGGGCACGTGCGGTCTCGACCTGGGCAGCGGCGGCCGCCTCGGCCTCGACGCGGGTCTTGCGCGCCTGCGCCTCGGCCACCGCGGAGACCTCGGACTCGAGCTCGGCACGGCGGAGTTCGGCACGCTTCTGCGCGGTCAGCTGCTCCTGCTCGACGACGCCCTGCGCCGCGCGGGCCTGGGCGAGCGGGCCAGCGGCGGCGGCTTCGGCGGAGGCACGGTCGGCGTCGAGCTGCAGCGCGGCCCGACGGATCGCGAGGGTGTTCTCCGCCTCGGCGATGGCCTGGTCGGCCGTGGCACGGGCTTCACGCGCTTCGCGGTCGGCCTGGGCCTCGGCGTTCTCGGCCTCGAGCCGGACCCGCGCGCGCTCGGCACGTCCGAGGTCGCTGATGTAGTCGTTGCGGTCCGAGATGCCCTTGATCTCGAACGAGTCGACGTCGAGTCCCTGGCTGTGCAGGGCGTCCTTCGCGACGTCGAGCACGGCGACGGTGAGCTGGTCGCGGTTGCGGATGATGGTCGACACGTCGGTCGCACCGATCGAGGCACGGAGGGAACCGGACAGGACCTCGCGCGCGAAGTCGTCGATCTTCTTCTCCTGGCCGAGGAACCGCTGCGCGGCGGCCCGGATCGACGCGTCGGCCTCGCCCACCTTGACGAGCGCCACGGCCTCGACGTCGATGGTCACGCCGCGGGAGTCCTGCGCGTTCACGTTGATGTCGATCGCGCGCGAGCTCAGCGAGATCTTGGCGACGCGCTCGAAGAACGGCCGGACCAGGACACCGGCGCCGAGGACGACCTTGATCCCGGACTCGACCGTCTCGGTGCCGTCGGGGTTCTTCACCTTGCGGGAGCGCTTGCCGGTGATGATGAGCGCTTCGTCGGCGCCGGCGTTGCGGTAGACGAGCTTCGCGTAGATCAGCACGATGACCGCCAGGACGACGACCCCCACGACGATCAGCGGGACGGCTCCGAGCGCGAACAGGACTTCCATGACTCCCCCTCGTGGAACAGGCCGCAGCCTGGATTCCGCATCTGTTGTTCCGTTGGCTCCCATCGTAGGAGAACGCACGGACAGACAGGAGGCGGGGGGGGGGGGGGGCCCCCCCCCCCCCCCCCCGCCCGGGGGGGGGGGGGGGGCGGGGGGCGGGCCCGCGCCGCGGGGGGCCCCCCGCCGGGGGGCCCCCCCCCCCCGCGGGGGGGCCCCCGGGTACCCGGGCGTGTGCGTG